>DATERJ010000022.1:0-20147 GCA_035271645.1 Candidatus Dojkabacteria bacterium | reverse complement strand
TTAGCTGTTGGACCTTTACCCATGACAATATCCAACATTCTGTCTTCCATAGCAGGATACAAAATCTCCTCTACCACCTTCGATAATCTATGTATTTCATCAATGAAAAGTACATCATTAGCTTTCAAACCAGTTAATATTGCAGCTAAATCACCTTGTCGTTCAATGGCTGGACCTGACGTAACCTTGATATTAGCCCCTATTTCATTTGCAATAGCAACAGCAAATGTAGTCTTACCAAGCCCTGGAGGACCATAGAAGAGGATATGATCGATAACCTCTTTCCTTCTCTTGGCAGATTTGATCATAATTTTTAATGTTTCCTTCTCTGTTACTCTACCGATAATTTCATCCAATTTACTTGGTCTAATTCCTTCCTCATATTGTCCACTATTCTTGTTATCAGAGGGTTTCTGTACCTGAGTACTTTTCTTCTTTTTAGCTTTCTCTTTACTTGACTCTATCATTACTCTTTGATTACTTTCTTAATTAATTCACCAATATCAATATCTTTTTCCTTAAGTAGTATCTTTTCTGCTAATTCTGCTTTGTCTTTAATTGCTTTTGAATCAAAACCTAATGCTTTTAGAGCATCTTTAAGGTCTTTTAGTATTAAACTATCTTCTGTAGATTCTTTTGTTAGATCAATAATACCTCTTAGTTCAATAATGACCTTTTGAGCTCTCTTCATACCTAAACCTGGTGTTTTACTAAGGCTTTTTGCATCACCCTCCTCTATTATCATCTCTAATTCTTTTCTAGAATATGTTGAAAGTATTGCCATACCTATCTTAGGTCCTACACCAGATACTTGGATTAACTGTTCAAAGAATTCTCTCTCTTCTTCTGTTTGAAAACCGTATAGTGCTTGAGTGTCTTCTCTTACATGAAAATGAGTAAAAAGTGAGTACTCCTCTCCTAGTCTAGGTGTTAGATATGTTGATGGAATACATATTTTGTAACCTACCCCACCACTTGTGAGAATATCAATATATGATTCTTTAGCAGTAGTAGTTTTATTTTGAACTTCTCCCTTTATGAAAGATATCATATCTATATTATACTATATTCTTTAGATAGATGTGTTATTTAATATCTTTAAAAAAGAAAGAAGGGACCCTTTACAATGTATACTAATACTATTTGTAAGGATCCCTTTTTACAATCAAAGGATTATGTTATGCGGCCAAGCTCATTAACCAAGCCATGGAGTATCCTCCTAAGCAAATCCCCCCTAACAATATTACAACAGCTAAAAGGAAAGGGTCTATAAACCCAAGGATCTTTCTGCCCTCTTCCCAGTAAACAAGGACCCTCGTTACAAGGGCTACTAACCCTAAGGGACCTAAAAGTCCCAACATTACAACCATTAAATCTATTACAGACCTTACCATTTTAATCTCCTTCTCCCCTACTAGGGAATTATTATTTATTTGTTTTTTAATCCCAGCATATGCTAAATACTATTCTAAATACAATATTTAGAACAAAATACAGCATATGTGAAATGTAAAACAGATATATATGGAGATATATAATCCTTTGTTGTTAATGAGCAGTAATATCTAACATACTAAGATATTAGATATCTATTTATATTATATCATACTATAGGACTGTTTACAACTTAGTATAAAAGAAAGAAGGGAACCTCCTACAATATTTTGTAAAAAGTTCCCTTATACAAACAAAGGATTGTGTCATGTCTGTATGTTTTCATCAATCACCATTGAAGTAATCCTCCATGGAGAAGTCTTAATTTTGCCCTTGTGTTTTCCCATTCCTCTTCATCTGTTGGTATACGACCCCCTGTACTTGGTAATGGAATATCAGCACTAGAGATATCATCTTCGTCTTTATCTTCATCCTGATTACAATCTTTTGGACTGTTTGGTTGAGCTCTTCTGTCCGTCTGTTTGTATACTGTAACTACGGAATATACTCCGAACCTAAGCATCTCGCTCCATGCCTCTCTCCGTTTAGACGAATCTGTTCCTCTCATAATAGATGCTCCAACTCTATTAGCACCCTCTTTCGTTTCAAACAATCTATATTTAACAGATTCATCAAACTCACAATCATGAATACCTTTGTTGTTCAAATGTTGCTTGTCTTCCGGCAAATTGTCGTACCCATTAAACTTAATACGATAGTATTTCATTGTTCTTTTAATATCCTTTACTTCGTGTTGATTCACCAATATATTTTAATATCTTTCTAAGAGTATGATATGGAATGTGAACCCAAGACAGACTCAAAGTCCATGCACCAATTTCCACAGAACACTGAGTATTCTTCCTGAACAAATGCAGAATTTTTTTGGTTAAGCCTGTTAAAATAACAGAATCATATTCTACTAGTTTATTCTTCCATAAATAGTCGGAAAAAACTACCTCCTCCCTCTTCCAATATATGTTCAGCATTTGATATATATCGTACTCTACAATCAGATATTCCTTCAACCTCTCGGAGAGAGCTTCGGTATTCAAATCAAGCCCAATATACTCCAATGTCAATACAATACTTGTATGACCTGGAACAATATCTTCCTTCCAAAACTTCTTACCAGAATTTTGCAAGTTAGATAATATTTGTTGTTGGATCTGTTCCTTCATTCCTGCAAGGATAACAAAATCCTCTCCATAAATGATAACAGGAAGACCTATATCATAAGCACTAAGTGCAACTTTTCGAAGTTGCATTATTTTATATACATCTTTACACATACTTATTCTCCTTCTTGCCTATTAGGCTATTTTTATACGCTTTCGCGCTCAATACAACTCTCAACAACAGGTATTAAGAATCATACAGAGCACAAAAGGTATCAAATAGTACGGAGAATATATTCAGAAAATCCTTTGTTGTTAATGAGCAATATATCTACATACTAAGATATAGATACCTGCATATATCATATCACACTATGGGGTCGAACTCAATCTACTAAAAGAAAGAGGAACCCTTTACATTGTGTATATCAAAACACAAACATAAAGAGTCCCTACTACAACAAGGGGTTATTTAAAAATCTTTAGTATTCAATTTCAAGTACATACTCTTTAATGACCAGTGCTAGTTGACGGTCAATATAGTACTTCTGGTTGGAATCTTCACATGACAAACAGACTGTCTTACCGTGCTTATCATCATAAATGACTTCAAGTCTAGGCAATTCTCTGTAGGCTTCTTCTTTCACCATCTCCAATACCTTTTGGTCACTGGTATTGTCTTGAAAAAGCATGATTGTCAGCAAGCCGATACCAAATCGGCTTAGTTCGAACTCTTTGCCAATATCGTCGAAACGAAATCTGAAATTCCATCCATTCTTTGTGAAAGAGCAACAATGCTCTTCTCTTTGTGGGTTTTCGAACCTTACAAAGCAAAGGTCTGTCCAGGCAGAACTGACCTTCTTGTGGAACCAGAACTCACCTTTTTGATGTGGTTGATATAGTTTCATTTCCTTCTCCTTTATCTTTTGAAATTTTTCTTTTACAGTTACATATATACTGTATACTATGCTAAAAACACAACTTTTAGAACAAAACACAGCATATATGCAAGCATTAAAAAGAGTATACAAAACCCCTTGTTGTTAATGAACAATATACCTATATACTGAGATATAGATATGTTGAGATTATACCACTCTATGGGCTAAAATGTAAACATATACCAATAGCCTACCCTACATTCCTCCTAACCAACACCTCTGTTGTTATAGCAATAGCAATAGCATCTGCAGCATCATCTGGTTTAGGTAACTCATCCATACCACAAAGCATCTTAACAGCTTCTTGTACCTGCTTTTTATTAGCTTTACCATATCCTGTTACAGTACTCTTTACTTGTAATGGTGTCATTTCAGAAAGAGGTAAGTTGGATTGTTCCAAAGCTAAGAGAACTACACCCCTAGCCTCTCCTACCGATATTGCTGTTTTTTGATTATTGTAAAAAAGAAGTGTTTCCATACCAGCATACTCTGGTTTATACTTCTTTACTAACTCTAATACATCTTGATATATCTCACATAGTCTTTCTGATACAGTAAGACCTTTCTTTGTAGTAATACAACCATAATCTAAAACATGAGGTTTTGAATCATTATCAAACTCTACAATAGACCAACCTGTTGTAGCTAATCCTGGATCTATACCTATTATTCTAATCATATATCTATTTTATGTTAGAAAAAGGTATTTGTACACCTCTATATTGTTTTAGTTAATGAAAAAAGGGGACTCCTTACTTTATTTGTAAAAAGTCCCCATATAACGGAACAAAGGATTTAAATACACTTAGCAAATTCTTGAGGATCCAATTTGTCAAATGACTCCAAGGCTTCGACAATATCAAGACAAATGGATTCGTACAAAACACCTTCCTTAAGATGAAAGTTCAAGGTTGCCCCTTCGGAAATATCCTCAAGAACAAGAAATTTCACTCCAGGAATATCCAAAGCTGTCAAATACAACACACAATCCAAAGAGGAAAATTTCTGAGGAACTTCAAAACCTCTTGAGGATCCCAAACTGTTATCACCAAGGTCCTTAATTCCAATCTTTTTCAATCTTTTTTGAATATCTTCTTTCTTCATATTAAACACACTCAACCATTACTGTTTATCTTTTGTAATAAATCAGTAAATTTCTCTTCAAGTATACCCTGTATTGCACCCCATTCACTCTCAGGGCTCTTTACAATTAACAACATCATGTTATCTTGACCAAGTGATACCTCTACCACACCAGGTACAAAGCAACAAAGAGTTGCACGAAAGAAAGCCATACCATGACTATCCATAGATTGCAGAACAGGTGGTAACAAAAGAACTCTACAGTTCTCCTCTCCGAAACTTTCTCTCTCCTCTACAAAGTCTTGAGAGTCCAATATTTCCCCCAGTACAAATTTCCACGATCTGTTTCCCACATCTTGTTGCATATGTTGTACAATCTCAAACGCATTACGCTTACAATCTTCTGTCCAATCAAGAAAACTATACTTAACTACAACGATATAGTTCCCACTGACAAAGACATTATACGACTCATCCATATTTAGAAGTTGTTCAATTGTTTCCTTTTTGACCGGTCCACTACACGGAATCCACATTTGATTAGGACGATCTTTTGGAAATAAAATGTCTTCCCATGCGATTGGATTGCAGATTTCATAGAAGATGACTTCTAATCCACTCAGTATTCTATCCCATTCAACATCAGGCTCCTTCACTACCAGTACTGTTTTTGGTTCCTTACCAATTAACAGTTTGACTATCCCAGGTACCCAATTGGGAGACTCTTTAATCATAGCAATACCATCATCTGAAAGAGAATCAATTGCCTTTGGTAAAAATAGAATCTTACAATTCTCCTCTCCAAAGTTCTTCTTCTCTTCAGCAAATTCTTGAGAATCTAAATTCTTCTCTAATTTGTTAAATGATTCCAAAGCCTTAACAATATCAAGACAAATGGATTCGTACAAAACACCTTCCTTAAGATAAAAGTTCAAGATTATCCCTTTGGAAGTGTGCACAGGAACAACAAATTTCACTCCAGGAATAGCAAAGAGTTTCAAATACAACACACACTCCCAAGAGATAAATTTCGGAGGAACTTCAAAACTTCTTGGGGATCCCAAACTGTTATCACCAAGGTCTTTAATTCCAATCTTTTTCAATCTACGTCTAACAGGTTTTTGAATTTCTTTGTGCTCCATAATAAACCTTCTCATTTCTATCTCCTTCTCCCCTATGGGGGAATATATTTTTATGCTTCAGTATATATAATCCTTTGTTGTTAAAGAACAATATATCCACATACTAAGATATAGATATGTTGGGATTATAACACTCTATGGGATTGTGTTCAACTTGTTAAAAATGAAAAAGGGGACCCTCCACAATGTATAAATACATGTATTGAGCCCCCTTCAACTTAGGTTTTTTTAATGTTTCTTAGTATCACCTCCAACACCTTGATTATTTTCGGGATGTTAGCTCCATCCTCGAACTTTATCTCTATAGTGTCGTTTGGAGTCCTCCAAAAGTCATCGATATGTAGGGTTGCACTTAGCGTGCCCCTCAAGACCCCCCAAATTTCTTCCCCTAAAGGAGTTAGTTTTTGTCCTTCTTTACCGGACTCTGTCCAGCATCGAAGGTAAAACCTCTCACCATAGTCCTTTAGAAAAAGGGGCTTCTTGTCCCGAGAATCACGACCACCCATGAAGAGTCTGTAGGAGAAATCTTTTTGTTCCTTATCATGCTTTATTATTACCCCTAAGAAGGGAATATTAAGAATAAATGGTACTGATAATAAGGGACTTTCAAGAAACTCTATTCTCTCCTTACAGGAGAAACCTTCTTTTGATGTATACGAGAGGAAAATTCTCAAGTAACTATCTTCCTCTTCCCCCCATTCACATTCGAAGTCTAGAATTTTTTGTATACACCCAACCAAAGAACTTACTTCTTCTTCTCTTTCTTTCGGGGAGTATATGATTCCCTGTATCTTGTCATCATAATTCAATACAATGATTTTTGGGATTTCAGGGGAGAATAAATAACAGAAATCCTCCCAAAAATTAAGAAAATTTTTATCATTCATAGTTATTCCTTTCGCCCATATGGGCTAGTTTGTTAGACGAGGTTAAACACCTCCTTGATTGCACTAATGTGCTCAACACAACCCTTAATACATATTAAGAATCATATAGAGCACAATAGTTATCAAAAAGGAAAGAAAACATTAAAAACCTTTGTTGTTAAAGAACAATATATCCACATACTAAGATAATAGATATGTTGAGATTATAGCACGCTATAGGATTAAAATCAACTTGTTAATAAAAAGAAAAGGGCTCTCCACTATGTACAAATACATGTATTGAGCCCATACAACTAAGGTTCTTTAATACTATTAAGTATCGTTTCCGACACCTCTCTTACAACTGTTATTACCTGCTCATGATCTACTTCCTTAAAGATTACCTCAACAACATCGTTAGGCCTTCTCCAAAAGTCATCAATATGACAGGTGATATATGCTCCTCTTGTAATCTCCCAGATCTTCTCTCCCAAGGGAGTTAACTTCTTAATCCACTTCTCTGTCTGCGGGGAAGAAACAACTTCATGTCCATGAGAGAACCTAAACCTATCATCTACCTCCCGTAAGAAGAGTGGCTTACTCTCCCAATCAGCTCCTCCAACAATGATTTTAGAAGAAATACAATTATATGAGTATTCCATTCCAACCCCTAAGAAAGAAAACTGATTAAAACATGTCAAAAAGCTTGTTAGCTCATCTGCTTTTTCCCTACAATATAGTCTTTCTAGAGAGGTATAGCTGAAAGCAATAACTTCAAAATCATCATCTCCTCTCCCATCTCCCAAGTTATACCCCATTTCCTCTATCGATTTAGCAAGTTGCAAGAGTTGATCTGCCTGCCCTTTTTTGTTGGCATACATTACTCCTACCACTCCCAACTCGATAAGTGCAAAAAGGATTTTGGGAACTTCCGAATGAACACGATAAAGCTCTTTTGATAACTTTGAAAGCTGTCCTGCCCAATACCTATCATTTATTACTTCTACGTCTACCATTTCTACCTTCTTTCTGCCTATACAGGCATATGTTTTTTATTCGCACTAATGTGCTCAATACAACCCTTAATACATGTTAAGAGGTATATAGAGCACAATAGTTAATAAATAGGAAAGAAGATATTAATAAAACCTTTGTTGTTAAAGAACAATATATCTATATACTAAGATAACAGATATGTTAGGATTATAACACTCTATAGGATTACATTCAACTTGTTAATGAAAAAGAAAGGGGTTCTTTACAGTATGCGTATATAAATACATAACATGTATCGAACCCCATACAACAATTGGGAGAAAACCTGTATAGCATATTTTTATCTTGTTTAAAACAAGACAAAACAGGTCTTCTTGTAGTTATTAAGTATTAATAGGAATTAATAGGAGCCCACTAGTTCTCTCAGCATGACAAGTGTCGGCAGACTCTTGAGTCCAGGTGAGACTTTCCAAAATGCATCAAAGACTTTTTCTGCAAAGTCTTTCATTCGCTGACGATGGGCATCTTCTAAGTAACCAGGTGTGTACAACGCAGACACAAAATTCAGACCATATTCTAAACATGATCTCGCCGTACCTATGTCTGCATCAAAATCTTTAAGTTCCTGACTAAGACGATCTTGGCAGATGTTCTTAAACACATCAAAGCTGTTTTCTTGCACTATTCCTCCTTTCTAGGAGATAAACTCCTTAAAATTTTACTTAATATGCTACATAAAATCCTTAAGTTATCTTAAGACCTCTATGTAACATATTAGAAAAATTGGAAAGGATAAATACTTAATTTTAAAGAACAGACATCCACATACTAAGATGATAGACATCCATCTAGTATTATACCATACTATGGAATTGTACGCAACAATTTCAATAACTTAGGAAATCCTCAACTACTCCAAATCACTCCAAACATTTTGTACATCATCACTATCTTCAAACCTCTCAATTGCACCCTCTATCTTCTCTCTCTCTTCTTTAGTAACATCTTTTAGGACATTAGCTTCTTTAATTAACTCTGCCTCATTAAGAACATATCCTAACTTGTTAATACCATCTCTAACAGAACCAAAACTATCATACTCTGTATATATAGCTAAACCTTTTTTACCATCTTCCTCATACTCATGAATATCTAAAACACCTGGTAAGTCCATAATATTAAGCTCTACCTCCTCAGGATTATCTTCTACAAAAATATCTGGTTCTCCATATTTCTCAGTCTCTTCCATATGACCACACAATATTTCAAAATATCCCTTTGTATCAAAATTCCAAGAAACAGAACCTGTATCTCCCATTGTTCCACCTACCTCATCAAATATCTGTCTAATCTCAGCCACCGTCCTATTCTTGTTATCCGTAAGTACATCAACAACCAACTGTACACCATGAGGACCAAACCCTTCATATGTAATCTCTTCAAACACAACACCCTCCCCACTCTCTCCTGTACCTTTTTTAATTGCTTTATCAATATTATCATTAGAAAAACCAACAGCCTTAGCTTTATCAATATACAATCTTAATGTTGGATTCATAGTTGGATCACCACCACCCTGTTTAGCTGCATGAGTTATCTGTGCTGATACCTTAGAGAAACTTTTACCCTTCTTAGCATCATTGATAGCTTTTTTATGTTTAATAGTTGCCCATTTAGAATGTCCTGCCATATACCAAAAACATCATATTAATACCATTATTTTAACACAAAGGATATGGTTTGAAAAGAAAGAAGGACTCTTTACATACATATAAATACATATATAAAGAGTCCCTTACAACGAACAAAGGATTATTAATCACCATCATATGGGAGATTTCTTATTAGTATCCCAATGATTTTATCATTAAGAACTGACCATTTATATGTGTCAGACTTCACAACACATATGGTGTTGATTTTCGCGACAAAAACACTTTGGACTCCATCAAGAGATTCCAATTCTTTAATAATTTTATCCCTTTTATGAGTAAGAGACTGGAACGAAAGCAACTTAGCTTCTTTTTCAACATTCCGAACTCCTACACCAAGTATTTCACAACCGTTTGCGAAAGATCGATTACTCAATCTTTCTTCTCTTTTGTCTTTTAATTTCTGAATTATTTGCAACATTTTAACCTCCTACTCCCTTTTGGGAATTATACGTTATCTTCAATCTCATACAAACTGACAGGATTGTAAATACCATCTACTTCTTCTGTAAGCAAACCCTGACTCATCAACTCATTTATGTGTTGTTTAACCAAATCAGGTAGTAATGGATAATCTACTTTCCCAAACAATTCTTCTTCGATAGACTCTAAAGTAAAGAGGTCGGCTCGCTTCAAGATGGTTTTCAATACTGTTAAATCTTTATCAAGATGTGCAAATGTTCCTCCCTCAAAGATTAAAACAATTGTATCTCCTCCATCATCTAAGTGTTCTACAAACCTGTAACCCCGACGTCCAAACTCTGCAATAATTCTAGCAATTCGTCCTCGTAGATTACGCCTTACTTCCTCAAAAAAATATTTGTACTCTTTCATTTCTATCTCCTTTTACCTGTCAGATATTTTTTCTTCTTGTTTTAAGTGTTTCTTAAACACTTCTAAAACCTGATTGTAGATAATTACATCTCCCACCTGAACATGAATGGAATTTCCATCCTCAATACCTACAAAAGAGATATGCTTTAACATATCCATATCATCACGTATCTCTTTCAGAAGCGTGTCTGTAATATCATCAAAGTAGAATTTTAGATACTTCATTCCTTTAGAAAAGGATACCTTCTTGATTCCGAGTTGCTTACATTCCTTTCTAAAATCCCGTTTGGTATATACAGGAAGATGTGATTGAAGCACTTTCACAATCTCATCATAGGCATCTGTACTATTTACAGTCACACCTAAAAGACCATCACCTCCAAAATAAATGTTAGACACACATTCAAACTTCTTTACTACATCCTGATAGCTAAGCTGCCCTACTATATCCGCCCATGTAAGCTTCTCTACTATATCACTATATATATCTGATAGAAGTGAATCCTTCATGTCAGGAAGATAGAATTTCAACTCCCTCCCTTCATTAGAAAAGGACACTCTAACATTCATATCAGCACATTGAGCCCTAAGCTTCCTTCTATCATTGATAAAGAGGGTATCTATGATACCATAGATGCCACTAGCTAAAAAATAGGCTGGTAGTGAAAGATTGACATTTCCAGCAGGAAAGAACTTATTAAGATACAACTCTGCTATATAAAATGCGGTTAAGACAATCAAAACATAGGCTAGTACAGCTAACCCTTTCTTTATCCTTCCCTTTCGTCTCTTAGGAACATAATCTAACAGACAAAACCACATACAAAACAATCCTATGCCCACCATTAAGAGGACAAGTAAGAAAACCAGTATTAGCTGAAGAATATTGCTACAAGCAGGTGCTTGAGCAAGCATCAAAACCAATACAACAATCCCAGTCATCAGGGATATTAGTGATAACACCAAATCTGCTTTTTTACCATGCGACATTTTAATCTCCTTCTCCCCTTTTAGGGAATTATATTTTTATTCTCAGCATATGCTGCATACTATTCTAAATACAATATTTAGAACAAAATACAGCATATGTGATATATATTAAAAATATATTGGAGAAATGTATAATCCTTTGTTGTTAATGAGCAATATATCTACATACTAAGATATAGATATCTACATATATTATAACATTCTATGGGATTATATTCAATTGCTATATATAAAAAAGATGGGCTCTTTACAATGTGTATATAAATACATATATGTACAGAGCCCATACATAACAAAAAGGTTTTACTCAAAGTTTTTAACGACAAATTTCACTATCCTCATTATCTCATCATAATCAGATAGATAAACATACAAATCACCATCTGAAGAAGCATAAGAGATGCTGGGAGAAAATTCATTTACGATTGCAGTAGTGAGAGTTCCTCTTGTTTTTGACAGAAAAAACTCTTTGTTACGATCATAGATTTCTTTAGACAGCCTTCTACGCCTGCGTGATACTACACGAGCATTAAGTCCTTTAAGTTCTCTATAAGAACCCTCTTTTTCACCAAAAACTCCCTCCCTATCTGTACTAAGGATAATACCTATGAAAGGAGGAAAAGGTAGATTGTCTAAAATCTTCATTTCTATCTCTATAGAAAGATATGATTCCAGAACAGAGGGTAAAAAATGTTTATGAGCAAGTAGACTAATGTCTCTCCCCTTGTAAGCTTCAAAGAAGAGTACACCATCCTCTGCCCTAACCTCAAAATCCATATGCTGTATATACTTGTAATATAGATAGCGATCATAGATTTTCACTTCCTCCTCTGGAGTTAGCCCAACTACGGCTAAATTACGAGGTCCTAATCTTACAAAAACAGGACATTTCAGAGAAGATACTTCCCTTACTATTTCCATCATAATATCATTCATTGCTCCTTTTACTCCTTTCTCCTATTTAAATTTATCCATTTTAAAATTCAAAACATCATCTCCAAATGGATTGGGAATGAAGATTTTGCTGGGAACATGCCTAACATTGAATATCCTCTCTCGGCATATGTGCTCATTATAGAGGTTCTTATTGATTATCCGCCTGTTTACTTCGTAAGAGATTATAATAACCTTGGGAAACATTTTACGAGTAATCATATCTCGAACCTCCTCAATGTTTCCATTGATAGTAATAAAGATATCTCCATCTTCCTCTTCATAGGAAAGATTTGGTTTTTGCATCTCTTTTAGAAAGGTCCGCATTCGTGCTCTTCGCCTCTTATTTAGATGCGAAATTAGCATATGACTCTCATCATACACAATTACAGGAAGAGCAAACAGATGAAAAATCATACTGGCTTTTCTGAAGTTTTCCCTTGTAAGAATATTTTCGTAATTCATATTTTTCTCCTTGTCTTTTATTTTTGGTACACTTTTATGCCCAATACAATTCTCAATACACATTAAGAATCATATAGGGCACAAAAGGTAACTAATTAAAAAGGATGAAAACATTGAAAACCTTTGTTGTTAAAGAACAATATATCTACATACTAAGATATAGATATGGTCGAATTATAGCACTCTATGGGATTGTATGTCTACTCCTTCTTGTCTTCTACTAGCTTTTTCTCTCTCTTTGGCTTACTCTCCACCAACTTAACATCCTTCCCTTCCTTTCTTGACTTTAAATCTTTTACTCTCTCCTCTATCGGTTTCTTAGTAGTATCTTCCTCCTTCTTCATATTACTCCTATTCCCCTTATCACTATATGTCTGATTACTCCACCTCATAATCCTGTCCTCTATCTCCTCTCTTGGCATACCGTACTTCTCTCTAGAAGCAGCAACTATCTCATCTCTAAGGTTGTACTTCTGATATCTAACAGGTAAAGACTTAGCACTAAATGGTACAGAAGTCATACCATCAATACAAAGCTTAATATACATGGCATATGCATCCAAAGAAACAAGGTCATCAGAAGAAACAACAGGAGCAAATTCCTTCTCTAAAATACTTGCATCAGCCTGACTAACAACAAAAGAACCAAGAGTACCAACATTACCAAAAATAGCTTGTCTAACAGTAAGAGGTAATTGATCAATATATTGATTAGTCATAGTTAAATTAAGTTTGTACTTCCTAGCTTCTGAAAGAATCTTAGCAAAAGACTCTGTAGCAAAGTTCTGAAACTCATCAACAAACAAGAAGAAATCCTTCCTCTCCTCCTCTGGAATATCTACTCTCTCCATAGCTGTAGCCTGAAGCCTTGTAATTATCATTCCACCAAGAAGAGATGCAGTCTCCTCACCCAACCTACCCTGTGCTAGATTAACAAGAAGAATCTTCTGGTTATCCATAATCTCCCTAAGGTCTATTGTAGACTTAACCTGTCCTACAATATTCCTAGTAACTGCAGAAGAGATAAATCGACCAACCTTGTTCTGAATTGGAGAAACAGCCTCAGTCACCAGCCTACTGTTCTCAGCCATCTGTGCATACTCCTCCGCCCAGAACTTGTAGAGTATTGGGTCATTAAGTTGCTTTAATATGAACTTTCTGTAATTCTTGTCTATCAATATCCTAGTAACAGCCAAAAGAGATGTCCCTTGAGCCTCTGCAAGAGTCGCTACAGTATTAGTCAAGATATATTGCAGTCTTGGACCCCAAGAGTCTCCAAACTGCTTCTTAAACACCTCTACAACCCCATCAGCAATCAAATCTCTCTGTGACTTATCCTTCAATTCCAAAAGATTAAAACCAACAGGATGATCAACATCAGTAGGATTAAAATATACAACATCTTGTACTCTGTTTGGTGGAATATATGAAAGGAGCTCTTCTACTGTATCACCATGAGGGTCAACAAAACATGCACCATCACCAGCTAAAACATCAGAGATGAACATATTCTTAAAAAGAGTTGACTTACCTGTACCTGTCTTACCTAGAAGATAGAAGTGTCTCACCCTATCCCTTCTCTTCAGACCAAACTCTACCTTCATATCCCTGTATGAAGTCTCAGCAAAAGTAGTCACATCATCATCTGTGGACCTCGGAAGATTCATGGGTGGCTCCAATTTCCTTGACCTACTCCATGCAATATTAGGGGTCTCCACAGAGATATTAGGTAAATGATACAATGATGCTAACTCCTCAATATTTACAATATCACCCTCACTGCCAATATCGCGTTTCAGATAGTCCTCATACATCTCTTTTCCATCTTTCCCAGGCTTTGCATATACAAGATTGTTAAGATGGGCCGTTGTAAACTGTTTAAAGCTTGCAATGACATCTCTCAACAATTGCTCTGATCGAAACTGATCCTCTGCCTTTGTCACAACCCTAATCTTAAACTCAAAACCTACCTTCAACATCTTGTTCGCAATCTCACTTAACTCCTCTTCTTGTCCTGGTAAAAGCTTTACTATCTCTTTCTGTACCGGCTTTTCATCAGTACTCATTGCAGAACCAACACCTTTCACAAAATTAGAAAGAGCCTCTCCAAAAGTTGGACCTCCAATACTCTTCCCTTCTTTTGTAGCCGTAATATATTCCTTTGACTTAGCTTGCCAGTAGTTAGACACAGGTCTCACAATCACCTGTAACCAAACCTGCTCATACCTATTTAGTTCTGACATAGCTCCTGTGATAGCGGCAAGAGGGTCAACCTCAAAACTTCTAAATGTTTTAAGAGGGAAAATAGAGTCCTTCTCCATCTCAATCTCTCCTGTTGTTACGAATATGTTATCTTTTTCTGTTGGAAGACCGGCATAATCTTGCACATACTCAATATCCGCATTTGGATACTGTGCATAAATCTGACCTTCAATGAACCGAGAAAGATGTTGGGGTGCTACTACAAAAAATCTAATTCCATTCTCATCTGTAGATGCAATTTCAAAACTAATAACATCGGTACCTCTTACATTTCCACCCAAAACACCGTGGATAGAAGCAAACATCTGCTCTGCTGCAAGTGAGGCTTTCTCATTTTCTCTAGGAACAAGAATTTGCATTACAATCGGATTCCTTACATCGTTAAAAACCTCTTCATCATCTGGCTTCTTTTTAAAAAGTATTACCAATACAACGATAAGTATTAACACTATGACTGTTAGAGCAATTATTAGTCCCATATATACAAAGAATTGTAGAGGAAAACTCCCATTTATTCAAATATTAATTAATATATTAAATTAAAAAGAATACATCTTTTCAATATCCATACCTAGTACAACAACAATATCTCCCGTGGTCATAAATTCTGGTCTACCATTGATTAGTTCAAAATCTATCTCCAATGAATCATCTACTACCATAAATGAATTCTTAAATCTCTCCACATCAGAAACATACACCCTTGTCCGCTCAATATCCTCTGGAGCATTACCATATCTAACCACATCACACCCTGTATTCGCAATCTTCCTACCCATACTACCTGCAGCACCAGTAATACCACTCCCGTTATACACCTCTACCCTTACCCTCTCTAATTCTAATGCCCTATCCAAAACAAACTGCAACTCCTTTGTATACTCCTTATCACTCTCCAGAGTATTTAGTACCTTAATTCCCTCACCCGTTATCAACTTCCCATCTCGGAGGAACTTCTCATCAGAATAGTTAATGACTGTCCTTTTGTACTTAGAATTACCCACACTTGCTTGGTGTATCTTTAGTCTTACATTTTGAAAAGACAGATTGGAATATATCTTCTCATTCAGAAGAGAGAGAGACTTGGTATCAAAAAAAGACTTTGCATATGAAGAAGCCTCATTAAACCCCTCCATTCTCTCAACATTACTACCTTCACTACTCTCTAAAACAGCATTCGCCTCTGCTGAGATGAAAATATAGTTGTTACTCTTAAAGCCAAAAAGTTGATTAAACTGCCATACTGCATACTCTACCCCTCTACCTTTTTGTAAGAAATCACCTGCATATCTAAATGTAGAAACCGCAATCTCATTACCAAACCTATCTTCTAATCCTGCAAAATATATCTCACCTGGTATATACAACAACAACTCTTGTTTCTTAGCTGGATTAACTAAATATACATATACATCTGTCACTTTTTTACTATCACCCTCACCTTCTTCGAATATAATTAGTGTCTTCTCTAAGTCCCCTATCTTCCTTGCCAAGAGATAGTCTGTAGAATTGTTAGAAATAGTGACATCTACTGTTTTAACCGAAAAAACATTAATTAAGAAATATATTGTGTAAAGAAGAAAGGTTGCCAGACCAACCGCAAGTAAAATTTTAAGAAAGGGTATTCTCCTCTTTGGTTTCTCACTCTTGTATTGTTTTTTCTTAACTCTCCTTCGGGGCATGTTAATATGTTACATTACAATCTAAATACTTTCCTTTGATTATCTTCATCTTTAAAACTAAGAAGCACAGACTTCAAAGCAATCTCATCTGGAATACCACCCTTACCACTTAGTGTCTCATACAATGTATCACCAACGATATGCACTCTCAAATACTCCAAACTTGCCCTAATCTGATGCATTCTGCCTGTCTCTATCTTAACAATTATCTGCTCATTGTTTAATGGCTTTACATATGTCAATGCATACTTGTAGTTCTTACCTCTACTCTCAGAACTAAACCTCATCTTCATCCTGTTCATATTACCTCTGTGAATATATCCCTCTAACATATACCAACTGTCATCACATCTGAAATTATCTTTCTCCAACTCATCTAATGCTTTGTTAATATCAATATTGTTCTTTGCAAACATCTCTTTTAATTCAACAGGAGTATCTTTGTAAGTAACATCGGCAACATATATCTTCTCTACTTCTCGATTCTCAAACTTTTGCTGAAAGAATCTCTGTGCTTTAACTGTCTTTGCAAAAAGAACTAAACCACTCACCCCTTTATCTAACCTATGAACAACCCCACCTCGATACACCTTCTTGTCATACTCACCTTTAGAACTTAGATATCCAACAACATAGTTTGCTAATGTATTCTCTTTCTGTTTAACACCAGGGTGAATTACTAATCCAGAAGGTTTGTTAAGAACAATATACTCATCATTTTCAAAGATAATATCTAACTTCCCCTCCTGTGGTAGTATCTCGGATACCTCAACTGCATCTTCTATCTTTTCTTTGAGCAAGCCCTCATCTATCTCAACTGTAACATTCTCCTTTAATTTCAATGACGGCTTAGCATCCTTACCATTTACTTTCACCAAATCTTTCCAATTATTTTGAAGAAAGGACCTAGTTAGATTCTCATACCCATTCTCATGAAGAAAGGAAAGAAGAAAAAGGTCACAACGTTGACCAACACTACTATCTGTAATTTTAATATTCATACTACTTTCTAAACAATCTTACTGGTTTGTTAGGGTCTGGTAGAGTTACATGTCTTACTGATGAAACCTTCTCTATCGTTACATTTGTTCTTTTGTTAAAGGAGATGATGTGGTAGATTGTTCCAAGTATTCCCCAAAGCATCCAGAGTGCTACTCCAATGGTAACGAAGAGCTCTTTTTCAAAAAGAACAAAGTATACATAGATGATAGACCCCAGGGATATGATAGAGAATATTACTTGGAGAACATATCTTGTTTTTTCTCTCTTTTCACCTTTTTGGATATTAACCAATATTGCTTGTAGAATTAAGAAAAGTATATATGGAACAAAAAGAACTGCCCCCTGTTTAACCCAAATATTGTTGTCCCAAAGTATACCCAAAAGAAGAAAACTGAGACCTAGCATAGCCCAGTTTGAGAGGAATATAGCTGGGAAAAGGTCACTCCATTTCCATTTTTTTCCGACAGTCGTCCAAAGGGTTTGAATCAATATCATCCCAAGGAAGAGATAGAGAAGGTCTAATCCTCCATCCCACACTCTTACCAACTTCCATGGTAACAACCTAAAGAGGTATACTTGGTCTCCATATTTTTCATAAGGAAGCCAATACCAGATAGTATTAAAATATTCTGAACGGTAAATTACTATATGGACAATTCTAGCTAGAAATATTCCACCCAATACTGAGAAAAGATATGTATCAAAGATAGATGAATTATTTTTCCTACTTCGAGCACACTCCTTCCAAAAGATGTAGAGTCCTAAGAATACTATGATAAACAACGTGGAGGTTGGACCTAGCCATAACAATGCACTTTTAACTGTATTAAACAACCATTCCATCAACTAGACCTAATCAATTAAGTATTGAAGAACGCAGAATTTTCTACTTTCTTTTTTTGTTTTTCTTCTTTCCTGACTTCTTAACTTTCTTACTAATCTCTGACATCACCTTCTCTTTCTTCTCCTCTTCCTTCTTTTCCTCTTTCTCTTCCTCTACTCCTTCTTCCTCTTTGTCTTTCTTAAACAGAGAATTAAAGAACTTAATTATGCCATCACCTAACTTCTCTGCAACTCCACCCGGACCAGAATATCTTGTTCGCTTAGCCTTAACAGTTTCAACTGCCTCTTCTTTAGATGCCTGTATCTGTTCTTCCATAATCTCTTTAGAAGGTGCTTCCTCCTCTACTGGAGCATCTGATTTTTTCTTCATAGTATATCCACATGAAGGACAATATTGGTAATATTTATCCATTTCAACTTCACAACTCGGACATTTTACCTTTAAGAGCAGTCTACAATTTGGACAGTATTTAAAACCTGGGAAAAGCTGTGTTCCACATCTTGGACAATCTCCTAACTCTGAAGTTTCATACTTTAGATATCTCCTCTCTAAGTCAGCCCAATATATCTCCTCTATTGTCTGAGGAGGCCTTATCAAAAGGTAAATTATCAAACCAGGAATGGAAAGGCACAATGTTAAGAGGACATAACCTACTCTAGCACCAGTACTTGAAGTTCTATCTCCAGAATCAAGCCAGACCCAATACAGTACTACAATCCAGAATATCCCCAATGCTATTAGCAAAAGAGTCCAGACAAAGTTAAAATCTATCTTCGTAATTCCCTCGAAGAAGCCTAAAATCATTTCTTCCATATTAATTAACCTGTCATTTTAATATGGTCGAGGAGGGAATCGAACCCTCATGCTATTGCTAGCACGGGATTTTGAGTCCCGCGTGTCTGCCAGTTCCACCACTCGACCGTATCTTTAGCGAATTATACTAAACAATGAAAGTTTTGAAAAGGATTAGTATTTAATCATAAACGGTATTATCCGTTTACTAAATCACAGAAAGAAACATACCATTTAGAACTTACTTTTCTACTGATATCCCATTTTTCTCAGCATATTCCATTACCTCCTGAACTGTCAAATCTGGGAATACTTCTTTATTCTCTAATATATGGGAAACACTCCTTGTTTCCTCGATATACTTCAAAGCTAAGCTCTTATCCAAACCCTTAAAGTCTCCATCTTCCAAATCTAAAAAATCTAAAGCATGAACTAATTCTACTCCATGTCCACTATCCACAGCACTATCTATTATCTCCTGCTGTGTTAAATCTGGAAATACTTCTATTTTCCGAAGTATCATGCCAAAGTCTGGTGCAGGCCCTTCAAGATATATAAGTGCTAGGTTTTCATCTAAGCCTTCAAATTCCTCATCCTCTAAATCTAACAGATCTTCTTCTAAAGCACAAACTAATGCTACCCCATGCCCATGTTTCTCAGCACATTCTATTATCTCTTGCTGTGATAAACCTCGAAATACTTCCTGATACTTTAATATATAAGGGACATCCCCTTTTTCCTTAATGAACTCCAAAGCTAAACTCTTATCTAATCCTTCAAATTCCTCATCCTCTAAATCTAGTAGGTCTAAGACATAAACCTCCCTTATTTCATAATTGTCAACTCCCTCAACTAAGAAGTCTAAGGTATAAACTAAACTTGCTCCATGTCCATGTTTCTCAGCACATTTTATTATCTCCTGCTGTGTTAAGTCTGGAAATACTTCCTTATTCTTTAATATTTCAAAGACATGCCCTGTTTCCTCGATATACTTCAAAGCTAAGCTCTTATCCAAACCCTTAAAGTCTTTATCTTCCAAATCTAAATGGTC
>DATERJ010000021.1:0-23398 GCA_035271645.1 Candidatus Dojkabacteria bacterium | reverse complement strand
AATCTGGACCATCTGATTGTCAATGTATTACCAATAGAGATGAAGGTTCATGTAGAGGTGATTATCCTAATCAATATAATACGAATAATAAAGCTGATGCTATTGCTCAATGTAAAGCTAATCTTCCACCTCCACCAAAGGACAATTGCTATACATATAATTCTACTGATAATTCTTGTACAGGTCCTAAGCCTTGTACATCTGGTACTATTACTTGGAAAGAATGTCAGGACAAAAGAAAATCGGTAGGTACTAAGAGTTGTTGTAAGGTAGTTAGTAAGAGTAGTTCTGGAGTATCTTGTACTTGTGAAGATAAATCTTCTTGTGCTCCAGGTGAGATAGAGGGTAGTAAAGCAAGGTGTGAGGGGTGTTTTAAGGTTGTTAAGGGGGAGTGTAAGAATGGTTGTCAGGGTTATAGTGTTGTTAATAGTTGTTTAGGTAGTGGTGGGGGTGTAGGAGGTCCTGTTAATATGTGGACTAGACTATTTTCACCTTTTGAAGATTTGTTGGTTAACAAGTCTTATGCTCAGGACATACCGACAATTGATGATAATTATACTGTTTGTCCTGTAGGTCAGGAGAGTTGTGAAAGTGATGGAGGGGCAAAAGATAAATGTCTGTATCAAGGACAGGAAGTCGCACCTGGCGTTTGTGCAGGGAGTGACTTGATATGCTATCAATATTCCTTAGTTAGTGATGGAACTCAAAATGGATATCCATCCTGTGATTCTCCAGGAAAGTTAGCAGAAAATCGTTTAATGTGTGTGACCAGTAAGAATGGGAAATCTTGTGCTAATTCGTTTACAAAAGCTTATACCTTCTCAGAGATAAAAGATTGTTGGCGCAAGGACACTAGTGGGCAAGATTGCACAGCTTACAATACAACTGCGGATACTTGTGAGGAAGGTTACGAAGATATGAACGAGTGTAGAAAGGCTGAGTTCCCACTTTGCGAGGATGCTCATTCCCCTGTTGTGACCGCTTGTGTATGTCCTCCTGAATCTATCTTTTCTGATTTCATACAGTTGGGAGGTAATAATTGTGGGGGGCTAGATTATAGGCTACAGACTTGTTATTATCCTGATGAAAAAATGGAAAGTTGCAGTCTATATAAATCTTCAAATGGAGAGACATCTATTAGTTATGGGGAATGTGTAAATAAAGGAGGGTCTGAGCTTCAGATAGATTGTCTGTCCTCTCTCAGGGGGAATGGTGGAGAACTTTTTTGTTGGGAGAAAAGTGCTAATGGCGAATGTAACCCTTCAAATATTGAAAGAAAATCAAATCCTAATTGTCTAGGAGGTTTGTACACTTCTAGATACGAGTGTCTTGGGCCAAATGCTTCCTGTTATATAGCTTCGGTGAGTGATGCTAGATGTGATAAGGTTACTAATACTTTTGAGTGTTTTGATGTTATGGGTGGTCCTTTTGTTCGCACAGCAAGATCCGCTTTCCCAACACTAGAACGATGCAACGATTATCTAAAAACCCAGCTACAGGGAAATACTATACGTGGTGGAGAAAGATGTTCCGCATCTATGCCTTGCTACTGTTCTTCCTCGGGTGAATATGTAACACCTGGTAATTGTTGTGGTTCTACACGTTATGGGTTTAATAGAGTTAGTGCTGGATATCCAGGTTCAAAGTGCGAAGTATCTGGTAATGGAGCATACTGTAATATGGAAGAATGTTCATTAGCAAGAGAAGCCGTAACGTTGGTAAACATCGAAACTATCAGAGAAGGTGATGGTCGTGATTTCTCCTCATCATATGATTCAAGAACTCAACAAGTTTGTGCACAACCTGTTGGTGGGCAGTGTAGCAAATATGAGTTACTTGATGCATTCTATAAAGATCTATCACCTTGTGATAAATCTAAATGTGGTATAGTTGGTTTTGAACCAGGTCCCATTGCTTTAGTTCATCGTGCATATGCTCAAGATGGTAGTGATGGACAATGGGAAGATAATGTGGTCTTCTACTCCCCTGAAGATGGTGTATATGAAGTTACATCTTCTGATGGTGTAAGTAGGACTATACTGGGAGGTCAAGCAACAGTCTTCTATCAGGAAAGAAACGGTGTTGAAGGTTTTCAACCACCGGAGGATCCACAGAATCCAAAGGATGATGAGGATAGGATAGTTTCAGGTTCATCGTTGTCTGTTTCTAAAGTCGCAGATCTTAAAAAGGTATCTCTTAAGGAAGGAATTAATATAATTTCCTTTAACTTACTTCCATCTCTTGGTACTCTTGAAGAGAAACTTACATTTGGAGATTTCTTACGAATTGCAAACAGGGATGGCAAGAATGTATCTCGTATTGCCACATTCCATGCAGGTAGTTGGGATGGGGGTGCTCATTACGACTTTACAACCAAAGAGATTAAAGGTGGAGTGGATAAGGTATTAACTGTAGGTATAGGGTATTTAGTGTTAGCGGAGAAAGATACAACAATCTCTGTCCCAGGCTATGCTATAGAATCTCCAGTTCCCATCGCCTTCTCTTCAGGTTGGAACCTCATAGGAGTACATGGTCATGATACACAATATACAGCCAAATCATTGATAAATAGTGTAAATAGTATAGAAGGTCTAAAAGCTAACAACGTAACATATTGGCCAACCAGTAAAGGTATGTATCAAGGTTTTCAATTATCCGAAGGTCAAGAATATGGACAAGACTTTCCTATTAGTCCTGACTTAGGATACTTTGTAAGAATCAATGAGATTAGGGAAGGTTGTAGAAGTATTTGGTGGAATCCAGGTGGTGAAGGTAATGGTAATTGTAGTAGTCAGTAGTGTAGGGGGAGGGTAGGTTATCTATCCTCCTTTTCTCTTATGCCCTCTTTCCTGTTATAATCACTCACTAATTAAATATTAATTATTGATCAACAAATGAAAGAGCAAAGAAAAGATTTTAAGAATTCAGAGCTGTTCTCCTTACTTCAAGAAGGAAAAGTACAAGAATTCTTTGATGAATTGGGAAAGATAATTGAAACCTTTGGTGAAGACCTTAAGAATTTTAATCTTGATGACTGGGCTGTTAAATACTCTAGAGGTAAAGAGCAACAAGCTATTAATACTGCAATTACAGGGAAAGCGGAAGAAAAAGCTAAAGAATGGATTTGTCCCAGGATACCTCAATGGATTAATTCGGACCACTTGACAGTTCTTGGATATATTGGAATGGTAATTACGGCATTAGGGTTTGTGTTTGGCTTTATGAATCGATGGTATATACTTTTAATTCCATTTGGTTTGTTTGTTAACTGGTTTGGAGATTCCTTTGATGGGAGTATTGCGAGGTACAGGAATAAGGGAAGGCCTAAGTATGGCTACTATATTGATAAAATAGTAGATGCTGTTGCAGTTATTACATTAGCATTGGGTGTTGGATTGTCAGGCTTTATTAAGATAGAGATAGCTCTTCTCTTTGCATGTATCTATCTTGCCTTGATGTCTCATGTGGATTTAGTTACCCATGTACAGGGGCAGAACAGGAATGCATTTGGCTTGTTTGGACCAACAGAGATTAGGATAGTAGGTGCACTCTTCTCCATATATATGTTTTTTTCGAAGATTCATTACTTTGATATTCGTGGATATATAGTAACCCAGTACGATATTGCATTGTTTGGTATTACCGTGATTATGACTGGTGTACTCTTGGTCTCTATTATTAAAAAAGGTGTAGAATTACACAAGATTGATACTAAAGATTGGTAGGCTCTGACCCAGAACAAGTCTTCATTAAGACTCATATAACAATAGGGCTTGCATTAGTTCGAACTTTTTGATAATATTCATCGCAGGTTCTTTAATTAGAGCCTAAAGATATTCAAAGGATATAAAATAATAATTAAATTTTTAATATATATATTTATGGCAGGTGAATTTACAAGAACAAAGCCACACATGAATATCGGAACATTGGGTCACGTAGACCACGGAAAGACCACATTGGTCCGAGGTATTCTAAGGACATTCTCCCCAGAGGCGGATGCAATGATCGATAAATTGGACAAAGATCCAGAGGCAAGATCAAAAGCAATTACAATTGCAGTAGCACATGTAGAATTCGAGACTGATAACAGACACTATGCATTAGTAGACTGTCCAGGTCACAAAGACTACATCAAGAATATGATCACAGGTGCAGCTCAAATGGATGGTGCAATATTAGTCATTTCATCTGGAGATGGAGCAATGCCTCAGACAAAGGAGCATATCCTTCTTGCAAAGCAGGTAGGTGTTCCTAAGATTGTTGTCTTCATCAATGATTTCGGTGATGCAGACCCAGAGATTTTGGAGTTGATTAAGGCTGATGTACAAGACTTACTTGGAAAGTATGGGTATGATTCAGATTGTCCAATCATTGTAGGAAGTGCATTGAAGGCATTTAAGGGAGAGGAAGAGGGTGCAGCAGCAGCAAAGGAATTGATGAAAGCAGTTGATGAGTATATCCCATTACCAGAGAGAGAGACAGACAAACCATTCTTGATGCCTATCGAAGATGTCTTCTCAATTGAAGGAAGAGGTACAGTTGTAACAGGAAGAATTGAGAGAGGAAAGATTACAGTCGGTGAGGAAGTTGATGTTTTAGGAATGGGTAAAAAACCGCAGAAGACAGCAGTCACAGGTGTTGAGATGTTCAACAAGACATTGAAGGAAGGCCAAGCAGGAGACAATGTAGGTATTCTCTTAAGAGGATTCAAGAGAGAGGATGTACAGAGAGGTCAGGTCTTGGCAATTCCAGGAAGTGTAAGTACTCATACCGACTTCAAGGCAGAGGTCTATGTCCTCAGCAAAGAAGAGGGTGGAAGACATACACCATTTGTAACAGGTTACAAACCACAGTTCTACATCAGAACTGCAGATGTTACAGGTGAAGTTGTTCTCCCAGAAGGTACAGAGATGGTAGCTCCTGGAGATAATACTGAGTTTACAGTCAAGTTAGTAGCACCAGTAGTAGTTGAGAAGGGAACATCCTTCGCAATTAGAGAGGGTGGACAGACAGTAGGCCAGGGTATTGTAACTGAGATTTTAAAGTAAGATTTTAGAAGTATGGGGTGGGAAACTGCCCCATACTTAAATAATGGATAAAATAAATTTAATTTAGCTCTTTTAAGTAGAATGGCAAATCAGACACCAAGAATCAGAGTAAAGTTGAGAGGATATGATTCATCAGTTGTCGACAAATCGGCAAAAAGCATCATTGAAACTGCAATCAGTACAGGTGCTAAGGTTGCAGGACCGATTCCTCTTCCAACCAAGAAGAGAAAGGTTGCAGTTAATAGGTCGCCATTTATTTACAAGAGCTCAATTGAACATTTTGAGATTAACACTCATAAAAGAGTGATTGATATAATTGATCCTACGCCCAAAACGATCGATGCTTTGCAGCATTTGGAGATGCCTGCAGGTGTAGATATTGGGATTCAGTAAATAGTTAATTAAAAAAATGAAGGCATTAATAGGAACAAAAAAAGGTATGACAAGAGTTTTCGTGGATGACAAGGTTGTCCCAGTAACTGTTGTCGATGTGTCAGACTGTATATTGTCCTTTGTTGAGCCTGAAGGTTTTGAATTGGGCTTAGGTGAAAAGAAAAACCCTACAAAGGCAATGGTCGGAAGGTATGCAAATGCTAAGAAAGTTCCAGCACAGACCTCATATTTCAAAGGGACTTTGGATGGGGAAGTGCAGATAGGGGATGAAATTAAATCTGAAATCTTTTCCTCTGGAGATAAAGTAGTTGTAAGAGGAGTCTCCAAAGGAAAAGGTTTTGCAGGGGTTGTAAAGAGACACAAATTTGCAGGTGGTCCAAAGACACACGGGCAGTCGGATAGACATAGAGCTCCAGGTTCAATAGGAGCAGGAACAACACCGGGAAGAGTTTGGAAAGGGAAGAAAATGGCAGGAAGAATGGGAAGTGAGACAGTTACAATTGCTGGTAGGGAAGTTGTTGATGTTAAAGATAATTTGATCCTTATCAAAGGACCAATCCCAGGTCCACGAGGAGGCTTAATTGCAATATATACAAAGTAACATGGCGGATACAAAAGCAAAAACAACTACAACTAAAAAAGTAGAAAAGAAAGAGAAGAAGGTTGAAGCAAGGAAACTAAATCCAAAAGTATGGAAAGTGCCATACAATGCAGATTTGGTAGCTCAAGTCCTCTATGTCTACAACAGCAATGAAAGAAAGTCTACTGCAAATGTTAAAGGGAAGGGTGAGGTTTCTGGTGGTGGAAAGAAGCCATGGAGACAGAAAGGAACAGGAAGAGCAAGGGCTGGTTCATCAAGGTCTCCTTTGTGGATTGGTGGTGGCGTTACATTTGGTAATGTGGGAGACAAGAATTGGAACAGGAAGATAAATAAGAAGATGGCAAGAAAAGCAACATGTATAATGCTTTCGGAAGATTTGAGGAATAAAACACTAGAGTTTGTTGATATTAAGAAAGAAAGTGAGAATAAGGTTAAAGAAAATACTAAGAAAGGTGCATCTTTGAAAGTTCTTGTAATTACAGATAATGAGGACTTAGCTGTAAAGATTAGAAATGTTGAAGGTGTAAGTATTGTAAAACCAGAAAAATTGAATGCAAAACATATTGCAGCGAACAGACTTGTATATGTCGATAATGAAGTAATAGATACATTAGAAAAAAGATTAACAAATGACAAATAAGAAGATAGAACTACAACCTGTAATCTCTGAGAAAAGCTATGATTTGGCTAACTCTGCAAACAAATATACATTCTTGGTAAGCAGGGGTAACAACAAAATAGAAGTAAAGAAAGCAATAGAGACTAAGTATAAAGTAAAGGTTGTAAATGTTAATAGTGTTGTAAAACCAGGTAAAATGAAGAGAGATTTTAGAACATATAAAGCAAGAAGAGCATCAGATATGATGAAGGTAATAGTAACCCTTAAAAAGGGAGATAAAATAGATGAGTTTTTTAAGAGTTAAAAATGGCAGTAAGAAAGTTTAAACCTACAACTTCGACAAGAAGAAAAACAAGATTGGCAGATAGAAGTATGCTTGAGAAAGATGGAGGTCCAAAGAGCCTTACCATTGCTAAAAAGCAAAAAGCTGGAAGAAACAATCAAGGTAAGATAACAGTAAGGCATAGAGGTGGTGGATTTAAAAGAAGGATTAGAATTGTGGACTTTAACAGAAGAGATAAGTTTGGTATTCCTGCTAAAGTTACAGGACTCTACTTTGATCCTAACAGGACTGCACATTTAGCACTTCTTCTCTATGCAGATGGAGAAAGAAGGTATATAATCGCACCTAAAGGTTTGAAGGTAGGAGACACAGTAATAGCAGATGAAAAGACGGACTTGCTACCAGGTAATGCAATGTTGATTAAAAATATACCATCAGGTACAGAAGTTAACTCTGTTGAGAATGTGCCTGGGAATGGAGCAGTATTTGGAAGGTCTGCAGGACAAGTGATTGTAGTACAAGGAATTGATCCAACAGGTAAATATGTACAGATAAAGATGCCATCGGGAGAAATTAGGTTGGTATTTGCAGATTCAATTGCAACAGTAGGGCAGGTAAGTAATGAAGAGAATCTACATGTAAAGTTAGGAAAGGCTGGAAGAAGGAGAAATCTAGGTTGGAGGCCAGAAGTCAGAGGAATGGCAATGCACCCAGCTGAGCACCCACACGGTGGTGGAGAAGGTAAGGGTGTCATCGGTGGGCCTGCTAAAGATAAATGGGGCAACCTTGTTGGTACCAGAACAAGAAAGAACAGAAGGACAGAAAAGTTCATTATTAAAACTCGAAGAACTAAAACAAGACCATTTGCTAAGAAATAAATTGTATTTAATAAAATATGTCTAGATCGCTTAAAAAAGGACCATACACAGATGAAAAATTGATGAAGAAAGTTGCTAAAGCAAAGGAGACTGGAAATATGTCACCTATTAAAACTTGGGCAAGGTCTTCTACAATTACACCTGAAATGGTAGGAATGAAGTTCTTAGTACACAACGGAAAGAAGCATGAAGAGGTTTTAGTTGTTGAATCAATGATAGGTCATAGGCTTGGAGAGTTCTCTGCAACAAGAAAATTCAAAGGTCATGCAAAGAAAGGTAAACTATCTAAAGTTTACGGTAGTAGTGGTAGATTTGAAGAATAATAAGTAAATATATGGAAGAAAAAACAGTAAAAGTAACAATTAAAAATGTAGCACAATCTCCTCTCAAACTGAGGTTGGTAGCAAATGTTGTAAGGGGAAAGAATGCACAAGAAGCGATTGAATTGCTCGATATCTTAAACAAGAAAGGGGCATCAATCATTAAGAAAGCGATTCTTTCTGGTATTGGCAATGCAAGAGATTTGTATAGTGCTGATGCAGAAAACTTAGTAATTAGTAAAATATCAATAGATGAGGCAAGAATACTGAAAAGAACAAGGTTTGAATCTAGAGGTAGAGTATCAAGAATAGACAAAAGAAGGTCACATATTAATTTAGAATTAACAGTTAAGTAAAAATGGGAAGAAAAGTACATCCAAAAGCTATAAGAATAGGAGTAAATAAAGAATGGGATTCTGCATGGTATGCACATAAAACAGACTATTCTAAAACTTTGGCACAGGATTTGAAGATAAAGAAGAAGATACATGAATCTATGAAAGATGCAGGAGTTGACAGAATTAGAATCAAAAGGTCTGCAAATAAGATAGATATAATTGTCTATGTTGCAAGACCAGGAGTAGCTATTGGTAGAGGAGGAGAGGGAATTGATTTGTTGCAAAAGGAGTTGAAGAGATTAACAAAGTCGGACACAGAGTTGAAGATTAGGGAAGTAAGAAAAGCAGACCTCTCAGCAAAAATTGTAGCGAGAACAATAGCAGATGGGATTGAAAGAAGACAACCATCTAAATTACTTGTTGCAAGTGCGATTGAGAAAATCATGGCAGCTGGCGCAAAGGGAACAAAGATTTGGATTTCAGGAAGAATTAATAATGCAAGTCAAGCAAGAACAGTAAAAGCAGGGGCAGGATCAGTACCAGCACAGACATTTAAAGCAGATATAGATTATGCATCCGTCGCCGCAGAAACAGTAGATGCAGGTTTAATGGGTGTAAAAGTCTGGATCTATAGAGGAGAAGATAATACTAATGAAGATGAAGAATAATATTTTAAAATAGAGATATGTTGCAGCCAAAGAAAAGAAAATACACAAAAGAATTTAGAGGAAAAAGAGGTGGAGTTGCTACTGTAAATAACAAGGTTGATTTTGGTGACTATGGTCTAAAAGCAACAGAACGTGGTTGGGTTAATGCTAGAGAGATAGAAGCTGCAAGACGAGCAGTAGCAGGATTTACAAAGAGAAAAGGAAAAGTGTGGATTAAGATTTTCCCACATAAACCTTACACCAACAGGTCAATTAACAGTAAGATGCAAGGAGGAAAGGGTGCAGTAGAAGGATATGTTGCAGTTGTCTATCCAGGTACAATGTTGCTAGAAATAGGTGGTGTAGATGAAGAAGTAGCAAAAGAAGCAATGAGATTGGCAGGACATAAGTTCTCGGTTCCAACTAAATTTGTTACAAAGAGAGAAATATAGCTTGAGAATATAACTAAAAATTGGTAGAATACAAAGCGATTTGAAGAATATGGAAAACAAAATAACAAAAACAGACAATAGAAGAAAGATTGAAGGTGTTGTGGTAGGTAACAGCATGGAGAAAACCGTTAAAGTTAGAGTTGATACCTTAGAAGCACACCCAGTATACAAAAAGAGGGTAAAAAGAAAAAAGGTTTACTTTGCTCGTACAGAGAAAGAGTTAAACATTGGAGATAAGGTTGTCATTGAGGAGTGTAGACCATACTCTAAGAAAGTTAGATGGATCGTTATAGATAAAGTAGAGGAGAAGAAGAAATAGTATGGTACAGAAAGAAACAATATTAACAGTTGCAGATAATAGTGGAGCTAAAGAGGTCAAAGTTATTGGTATACCTGGAGCTTCAAAAAAGAGATATGCTCGTGTTGGAGAGATAGTAACAGTTTCTGTACAGAAGAGCATTCCAAATACTGCAATGAAGAAACATGAAATACATAAAGCTGTAATAGTAAGGACAAAGAAGGAATTTGGAAGAAAAGATGGTACATACGTAAGATTTGATGATAATGCGGCTGTTTTGATTGACCCAAAGAGTAAGGCTCCTAAGGGAACAAGAATCTTTGGACCAGTAGCTAGAGAGTTAAGAGAAGGTGGTTTTGACAAAATATTATCTCTAGCACCAGAAGTTTTGTAATTAAAAATAAATATATGAAGATTAAAAAAGGAGACACAGTAAAAATACTATACGGAAAAGAAGCTGGGAAACAGGGAACGGTTGTTGCTGTTAGCCCTAAGAAGAATGCTGTAATTGTTGAAGGATTGAACCTCTACAAAAGACATTTGAAAGGAGATGGAAGAACTAGAACATCAGAAGTTTTGACAATTGAAAAACCATTTGAGTTGTCAAAAGTTATTTTGGTTTGTCCTTCTTGTAACAAACCTACAAGAGTAGGGATTAAGAGAGAAGAAGGGAAAGTTGAAAGAATTTGTAAGAAGTGTGGAAAGGCAATTGTAGAGAAAGATAAGAAAGCTACACCTGTGAAAAAAGAAGAAAAGAAGGAGACAAAGAAAGAAGAACCAAAGAAAAAAGAGGTAAAGAAGGCAACTAAAACAACTAAGACAACAAAGAAAGGTGAAAAATAATGAGTAGACTACAAGAAGAATACAACAAAAGAATAAGAGGAGAACTAATGAAAGAGCAAGGGTATACCAATGCTATGGAAGTTCCAACCTTAAAGAAAATAGTTGTTAATGTCGGTGCTGGAGAAGCAGTAGAGAAGAAAGAAGCTTTGGATGAAATTGTTGATATAATGACAAAAATAACTGGACAGAAACCAATTGTAAACAAAGCAAAGAAAGCTGTATCAGCATTTAAGATTAGGGCAGGAATGGATATTGGTGTCTCAGCAACATTGAGAGGTGAGAGAATGTGGCAGTTTTTTGATAAATTGGTGAACATTGTATTGCCAAGAACAAAAGATTTTAGAGGATTAAATCCAAAGTCTTTTGATGGTGCAGGAAACTACTCATTAGGGATTGAAGATCATACTGTCTTCATTGAAATAGATCCTAACAATGTAACCAAGATAAGAAGTCTTGAAGTAACAATAGTAACCACAGCAAAAAATGATAAAGATGGAAAAGCTCTTTTAGATAAATTTGGATTCCCATTTACAAAGAATGTCAACCGCAGCTAAAGAATACAAAGCAAAAGCATTAAAAAAGAAGTCAAAGTACAGCTCTAGAGTGTACAACAGATGTAGTGTATGTGGAAGAGCAAGAGGATATTTAAGACATTATGGATTATGTAGAATTTGTTTTAAACAATTAGCAAGTCAGGGTAAGATTCCTGGAGTTAAAAAATCTATTTGGTAATTTAATAAATAAAAAAATGAACGATTTAATAGCAGACATGCTCGCAAGAATACAAAATGCAATAATGAGAAAGAAAGATACTGTTAATGTCCTTAACACAAATATTAACAGAGAGATTCTTGAAGTTGTAAAGAAAGAAGGAATGATTGAGGATTATACCGTTTTAGAAGGTGATAGAGAAATTGAAGTGGTTCTTTTGTATAACGGAAAAGAACCTGCTATTACAAAATTACAGAGAGTAAGTAAACCTGGGCAACGAATCTATATAACAAAGAAAGATATTAAACCGATTATGAATGGAAGAGGTATCTCAATAATTAGTACCTCCAAAGGAGTAATGTCTGGAGCTGTTGCAAAAAGTAAAGATTTAGGTGGTGAATTTATATGTAAAATCTGGTAATTATGTCTAGAATAGGTAAAGAACCAATTACAATTGAAGAAGGAGTAGAAGTAACAAAAGAAGGAAAAAGTATTTTGGTCCATGGTCCTTTGGGAGATATAAAAATTAATCTTCCGAGCTCTTTAGATGCAGAAGTAAAAGATGGGGCAGTTACTATTACAAGAAAAGAAGATACAAAACAGGCAAAGTCAGATCATGGAACATACAGGATGATATTGAGCAATGCAATCTGTGGAGTAAAAAATGCATTTGAAAAGAAATTAGAATTAGTAGGAGTTGGTTACAGAGCGAGAATGGAAGGTGGAAATCTTGTGATGAGTTTAGGTTGGAATCATCCAGTCACAGTCACACCACCAGAAGGAGTACAGATTGAAGTACCAGAGGAAACAAAAGTTACAGTAAAAGGATATGACAAGCAAAAGGTTGGTGAAACAGCAGCAAAGATTAGAGAAATTAGGAAACCAGAACCTTACAAAGGTAAAGGTATCAGATATGAAGGTGAATATGTAAGAAGAAAGAGTTCTAAAGCAAGTGTGGCGTAAGATATATTAAAAAATATTAAGAAAATGGCAGTTAAAACTAAAAAAGAAAAAAGAATAAGAAGAAAAGCACATATCAGAAAGAACCTGCATGGTACAACTGAAAAACCACGAGTATTTGTGTTTAAGAGTAATAGGTATTTCTATGCTGGAATTGCTGATGATGATAAAAATGTTGTTGTTAAATCTATGATGGCAAAAGGTAATGAGAAAGACATCTTAGAGATGGCTAAGAAGTTTGCAACAGTAGCTAAGAAGTATGACTCATTAGTTTTTGACAGAAGTGGATATAAGTATCATGGATTGATAAAATCCTTTGTTGAAGAATTAAGAAAGCAAGGAATTAAAATTTAGAAAGTAAAAAATGGAAGAGAAGAGAAACTACAAAAACAAAAACAGAGAAAAGAAGGCTTTTGATAAGAAATCTTTGCCCATTCGAAGAGTTGCGAAGGTAACCAAAGGTGGAAAGAAGTTGAGATTTAGTACAGTTGTTGTTGTTGGGGATAGGAATGGAACAGTTGGCGTAGCTCTTGGAAGAGGTGGCGATGTAAGAACAGCAGTCACTCAAGGTGAAAGATTGGCTACAAAGTCAGCTGTAAAAATTCAACTTGCAGGAGATACAATTCCACACGAAATTATTATGAAATACGGTGCAGCAAAAGTACTCTTAAGACCAGCAAGACCTGGTACAGGTATAATTGCAGGGTCATCTGTAAGAACAGTGTTAGAAATGGCAGGAGTTGATAACGTATATGGAAAGATTCTTGGAAGCTCCGATCCAAATGGAAATGCATATTGCACTTTCGAAGCACTAAAGGCACTTAGAAGTGGAAGAGTTCTTGCAAGAATGACACAGATGCAGGAAAGAATTAAACTTAAAGAAGAGACAGAGAAAGAGAGAAGAGCAAAAGAGGAGAAGAGGAAGAAGAAGGAGCAAGAGGAGAAGAAAAAGAGTAGAAGAGATAAGTTTAAAGATAAGAAAGGTGTAAAGAAAACAGCTAAAAAGGTAGGGAAGAAAGAAGAGTCCAAGAAGGAAGAGCCTAAAAAAGAAGATAAAGTAATCGAGAAGAAATAATGAAATTAGAAAATATACCAAGAAGAAAAAAGAGAATAATGCCTGGGAAGAGAGTTGGAAGAGGATATGGATCTGGTGTTGGTGGACACACAGTTGGAAGAGGTACTAAAGGGCAGAAATCTAGAGCTGGACACAAATCTCTACAAACTTTCGAGGGTGGAAATGTACCATTCTTTAGAAGAATGCCTAAATACAAAGGTTTCAATGCAAAGTTTAAAGTAGAAGCAGAGGCAGTAAACGTTGATGCTCTAGAGAATGCATACAAAGATGGAGAAACTGTTACAAAAGAATCCTTGATAGAAAAGGGTATTGCAAGGAAAAATGCTGAGAAGATCAAGATTTTAGGCAAGGGTGAAATCAAGAAAAAGTTGAAAATAGAAGGACTTGTACTCTCAGAGTCTGCCGCTGAAAAGATTAAGAAAGCTGGTGGCTCAATAAAATAAGGCACTAGTTTAATGAACAAACTATTAGAGAAGATAAAACAGGTTTTCAGAAATAAAGAAATCAGGAAGAAGATTGTATTTTCCTTGATAATAATGGTCGTATATAGATTGCTAGGCTCAATCCCAGTAGCTGGAATCCCAGCAGATGCGATTAAGAAGTTATTCGAAGGTACAAGCATGGGAGATGTCCTCTCTACTATCTCTGGAGGAGTATTAGAAACAGCATCATTAGTAGCAATTGGTTTAACACCATACATCAATGCATCTATTATCTTCCAATTGTTAGGGACAGTAATACCTGCTTTAGATGAGACAAGAAAAGAAGGACCAGAAGGCAGAAGGAAAATATCAATGTATACAAGGTTAGCAACAGTACCTCTAGCAATCTTACAGTCCTTTGTGATCTACTCAACCCTCTTAGGTTTTGGCTTTATTACAAAATTAGAACCGCTACAGTTGGCAACACTTGTAGCATCACTAACAGCAGGTTCAGTAGTCATGATGTGGTTTGGTGAACTAGTATCTGAAGACGGATTGGGTGGTGGCACATCATATCTAATCATGTTAGGAATCTTGGCTGGAATACCGGGCACTATAAGGAGTAATCTTTTAATGGCAACACCCAAGGAAAAAGGAATCTTTGTTTTTGTCTCCCTTATCTTGTTGCTACTAGTAGTAATTATTACAACTGCCGAAAGAAGAATTAAAGTTCAATACTCTAGAAGGGTTAGGGCAGGAGGTGCTTTGGAAAGCTTTATTCCAATCAAACTTACCCAATCAGGAGTTATGCCTGTTATCTTTGCAACAGCATTTCTCTCCTTCCCAGAGATGATTGGAAAATTCATAATTAGTAAGAACTTTAATGAAGGATTAACCACTTGGGTACAGAACTTTATGAATGTTTGGGGGAATCAGATGTTTAGAGATGTTTTGACATTTGTTTTAGTAATGGTGTTCTCCTTCTTCTATCTTTCTGTAGTATTCAATACTGATGAGTTGGCGGAGAATCTTCAGAAACAAGGTGCATTTATTCAAGGAATTAGACCGGGAGAAAATACATCTAAATACTTGAGGAAGGTAAGCTTGAGATTGGCTGCAGTAGGAGCTCTTGTTCTATCTTTCTTGGCAATAGCTCCAACAGAACTGCCACGTCTTTTTGACTTGTTCGGTATAAAAGTCCCAGTGGTTTTCTCTGGTACAGGTCTCTTAATTATGGTTGGTGTCCTCCTAGATATTAAAAACCAGATCAACTCAATGATTACCACTCGAAGCTACGACCGTTATTTATAATACTACGAATACTACGGTTACCTCTTCAGATTTACTTTTAATAGCAATGACTATTGTGATTTTGTTACGATTAGTTAATGTACTATAAGCTTGTAAAATGTCTAAAAATGCTTATTTATCAAGGGAAGATAGTAGAATTTTATAATAATCTTGTAAGAATTTGTTCTCTTGAAGTCTAAAAGTAGCATTTGGGCCATCTCTTAGCTCCTTTGGGTTAGCTCTAATATAATTTACAATCTTTCTGAAATAAGGAAAGTCCTCAACTTTCTTACATTTATAACTGTCCTCAAAAAGATGCCCAGTCAATCCATACTTCTTGTTAATATACTTCGCATGTCTAGTCCCGATTTTGTGCATACTTTGCCAGATAGGCCTACTGTAAACTTGGGAAACTAGTAGATGAAAGTGATTTGGCATAATGCAAACAGAGATAACATCAAAGTAACGACTATTGAAGGAACTATTGATTAAGCTAAGCAAATAGTCGTAGTCTTCATCCTCAAAACAAATCAGGTCCTTGCGGTTTCCTCTGTTGTAAATATGGCAAATCTTGCCATTGAAAATCTCCATATATAAATCATACAGGACAAAGATTAACCGAAGATTAAATATGTAAATAGTAAATTAAAAATATTCAAATTTTCACATATAGTCCTTTTGTGGTAAGATATATCTATGAAGGTAACCACCCCAAGAACAATTCTTTTTCATGGACCTTCGGGTTGTGGAAAAGATACACAAGTAGAGCATTTAGTGGATAAATATGGTTTTCAGAATATTGGAACTGGAGATATGATTAGGAAGCTCTTTGCTGAAGGAGACGAAGATGCAATTCTTGCAACTGAATATACATCGCAGGGAAAGTTTGTTCCTAACGAGATAATATACAACAAGATGTTTCCAAAATGGTTGGACAGATTTGATATTAACAAACACTGGGCTCTAGTTTCTGTGGTTAGGGAGGTAGGACAGATTAAGTTCTTAGATGCACTACTGAAAGAAAAGGGTAGAGAATTGGATACATTCATTCACTTCACACTCTCTCCAGAAGCTGCAATTGAGAGAATGTCTGTGAGAACATATTGTCCAAGCTGTGGTATGACATTTCACCCTAAGTTTAAGAAAGAGAAGGTTCAGGGGATTTGTGATAAGTGTGGTACAAAACTAATTCAAAGAGATGATGATAAACCAGAGAAGATTAAGAAAAGGCTTAAAGAGTATGATAGGACAATAGAGCCAATTCTGAAGGTATATCGCAAAAGAGGGGTTTTAATTGAAGTTGATGCAGCTCCGTCTATTGAAGAAATCCACAAAGATTTAGTAAAGGTATTAGGTTTGTAAGCTTACAAACATGCACATATTAAAGAAGATATGAAATACAATTTTACATTCGAGTATTCTGTTCCAAAGAAGTCAGATGAACAAATGCCTGCAATCTTTCTATTTCATGGATATGGAAGTGATGAGAAAGATCTGTTGCCACTTGTTGAAGATTTTAAAGAAACACATCATATCTTCAGTTTGCGAGGTCCAATTACAATTTTTCCAGGATATGCATATTGGAATTTTGATGAATATGGTACATCTAATAGTGTTGAGTTTGATGAAGCGATAGAATTTGTCCAGTCTTTTATCGATAAAGCAATTGAGGAATACAACTTAGATTCTAAAAATATTGTACTGCTAGGTTTTAGTCAGGGGGCGATGTTAGCACAAAGTTTGGCATTAATTATGGGGGAGAGTATAAGTAAGGTTGTTGCACTAAGTGGTTATGTTCCAGATTTTGTAAAAGAAGAGAAATATGAAAAAAAGTCTGTTGAACGTTTGAAAATCTTCATATCTCATGGTGTTAATGACATGGTCGTACCTTATCAGTTAGGTGAAGCAACTAGGGACTATTTTAAATCACTTGGAGCAGATGTTACCTTTAAACCATATAATAGCGGGCATTTTGTTACTCTAGAGAACAAAAATGATTTAGTAAAATTCATAAAAGAAGAATTATAAAAATGCTTGTAAATCTCTTTGTTTTTTGATATGCTTTCTCTTGTCCCATTGCAAAGATAGACAAAATGTTTGTATTTTAATAATAATGTTGAAATACTGGTCTTCCTTTGGTATAATTCTATGGATTCATAAAAATTGAATCTTTCGATTATATGAACGACAGTAAGAAAACATTTGAATTTGATGGGATAGTGAAAGAGTGTTTACCGAATACTCAATTTATTGTTGAAATTGATGTAAATGGAAGTAAACATGAGGTCACAGGATATCTCTCTGGAAAGATGAGAATGCACTACATTCGAATACTTGAGGGAGATAAAGTAAAGATAGAAATGACCCCGTATGATAATGAAAGGGGAAGAATAACATATAGATATATGAATTAAAAATGAAAGTAAGAGCTTCAGTAAAAAAGAGATGTCCAGAGTGTTATTCTGTAAAAAGAAAAAACAGGATATATATATATTGTAAAAAGAACCCAAAGCACAAACAAAGGCAGGGTTAATTATTAATTTATTTAATTAAAAAATGGCAAGAGTCGCAGGAGTTGAAATATCAAATGACAAGAGATTATGGGTATCTTTACTTGATATCTATGGAATTGGAGAAGTTACAGCAAAAAAGATTTGTGAAGGTGTGAATATTGATAAAGATATAATGGTGAAGGATTTAACAGAGGAGGAGTTAGACAAGATTAGAAAGAATATTGAGGAAAATTACATTGTAGAGGGAGAGTTGAGACAGAATCTTTTTAGAGATATTAAAAGACAAAAAGATATCAGATCATACAGAGGAATTAGACATAAATTAGGTCTTCCAGTTAGAGGTCAAAGAACTAGGCATAATGCTAGGACAAGAAAGGGTAGGAGTAGACCAGTTGGAGGATTAAAGAGGACTTTAGATAAAACTTAATCATATATTTAGATGGCAGAAGAAACGAAAACTAAAAAAACAACAAAGAAAAATGTTCAGAGTGGTATTGCAACCATTCAAGCTACATTTAACAACACAATTATAACCTTGTCTGATGAGAAAGGTGAAGTTTTAGGACAAGGAAGTCCATCAATGGTTGGTTTTAAAGGTGCAAGAAGAAGTACAGCATATGCAGCTACAAAAGCAGCTATGGATGTAGCAGAGAAAGTAATGAAGAAATACGGATTAAAAGAAGTAAAAGTATTCATTAAAGGGCCAGGAGCTGGAAGAAATGCTGCAGTTAAAGGTTTAGATTCTGCTGGATTGAGAATTACCATGTTAGCAGACAGGACTCCAATTCCACATAATGGTTGTAGACCAAGAAAAATGCCAAGAAGATAATTTTTATTTGTATTTTTAATATAAATGGGTAGATATACAGGACCAAAAGAAAGATTAAGTAGAAGAGAAGGTGTAGAACTACACTTAAAGGGTGCAAGATCCTTCTCTGAGAAGTCAGGATTAAAAAGAAAACCTTTCGCTCCAGGACAGCATGGGAACAAAAGAAGAGCTAGACTTTCAAACTACGGGTTTCAGTTAAGAGAGAAGCAGAAAGTAAAAAGGATATATGGCCTAAGAGAGAAGAATATGGTTTCTGTATACAAAGAGTCTGGAAGAAGGTCAAAGAACAAGAATACAGATAGAGGATTAGAATTCTTAAGGATTTTAGAATTAAGATTAGATAATGTATTGTACTTAGCAGGGCTAGCTCCTTCTAGGGCAGCTGCAAGACAGTATGTTACACATGGTCATGTAAAGCTAAATGGTGAGAAGATGACAATTCCTTCCTATGAACTTAAAGAAGGAGATACTGTTGAGCTAAAAACAGCAAAGTTAGCACCAGCAGAAAAATTCTTCCCAACACCAGCTTGGATCGAGACAAAAGGGCAGTCTTGCAAAGTTGCAACATTGCCAATTAGAGATGATATTGATGAGGGTATTAAAGAGAACCTCATTATCGAGTTCTACTCTAGATAATTTTTTACTAATAATACATGGAAGTTTTTAAAGATATTAAAGTTACAATTAAGGAGGAGAAAGACAATTATGGTCTTTTTGAGATTTCTCCATTACCTAGAGGATATGGTAATACATTGGGAAATGCTTTAAGAAGAATCCTTTACTCAAGCTTGAAAGGAACAGGTATTACAGGTGTGATGATTAAGGGAGTAGAGCATGAATATTCAACACTAGATGGTCTTAAGGAGACAATAATTGATGTCTTAATGAATCTTAAGGAAGTTAAATTTGCAACTAAGACAGATGAGGTCTTCACTTGCAAGATTAGTGTAAAAGGAAAGAAGGAAGTTACTGCAAAGGATATCCAGACAACAGGAGATTTGGAAGTTGTAAATAAAGATTTACACATTGCAACCCTTACAGATGCAAGTTCATCTTTAGATATGGAGATAAAAGTAGAGTCAGGAGTAGGATACAAGATGATAGACCCTGCAGGAAGAAAAGAAGTCGGAGTTCTTCCTCTAGATTGTGACTTTACACCAATTGAAAGAGTAAGTCTTAGTGTAGAACAGGCAAGAAAAGGACAAGAGACAGACTTAGATGCAGTTGTAATTGGGGTAACTACAGATGGTAGTATTACACCAAAAGATGCTCTCTTAGAATCAGCAAAGATTTTACAGGAGTTCGCAGGAAAAGTTATGATTGCAATGGGAATGGCTAAGAAGGATGTTGAAGAGATGCAAGAGGAAGCAAATACACCAGAAGTAGAAGAAGTTGTTGTTGAGGGTGAAAGAGATGAAATTGCTGAGTGGAAAATTGAGGATTTACCAATCTCAAAGAGGTCTAAAACAGGACTCTTAGCAGGTGGTTACAAAACAGTAGGTGATTTGAAGTCTACTACTGCAACAGAACTTCTAAACCTACCAGGATTCGGTAACAAGTCTTTGAATGAAACCTTAGAACTTTTAAATGAATACGGGATTAATATTAACAACTAGAATCAATGTACAAGAGAGTTAAGAAAGCAAAATTAGGAGTAAAAGCATCACACAGAGATTCTTTAAGGAAGAATCTAGTTAGATCTTTAGTGGAAAAAGGTTCTGTTGTTACAACATCACCTAAAGCAAAAGTTCTTAAGATGGATGTATCTGCTTTAATTGAAAAAGCTAAAAAAGGAAACAATTTAGAAGTAAGAAGAGATATTCAAAATATATTAGGTAGAGACACTTTGGCAAAGAAGATTATTGAATATGCAGGGAAAGAAGAAACAGGAGTTAGAATTGTGAAGGTTGGTTTTAGAGATGGAGATAATGCAGAGATGTCTAGAGTAACGTTAATTGGTACAGAAAAGAAGAAAGCTACAAAGAAAGAAAAAGATGAGAAAGTACAGGAGGAAAAGAAGGTTGTTGAGAAGAAAGAGGTAAATAGAAAGGGTCTTTTTGGTCAAGATAAAAAAGTAGATACCACAGCAGTAGTTAAGAGTACAGAGAGAGCAAGAACTAGATCAGGACTTTAATTAATAAAGAAGATAACAAATGAAGTACAAAACAGTTTGGACAAAAAAAGAAGACATTGAAAGAAAATGGTATATCATTGATGCAAAGGACCAAATTCTTGGTAGACTTTCGACAAAGATAGCATCTTTACTCATAGGGAAGGAGAAACCAGAGATAGTACCAGATGTTGATTGTGGTGATTATGTAGTTGTAATAAATAGTGATAATGTAAAACTAACTAGAGGTAAAGAGTTAAAGAAGATGTATTACAGACACTCTGGATATCCAGGTGGATTTAAGGAAACAAGATTTGATAGACAGATGGAGTTAGATTCAACAAAAGTCATTGAAGATGCTGTGAAGAATATGTTACCAAACAACAAAATGAGAGATAGAAGAATGGCAAGACTGCTTATTTACAAGAATTCTGTTCATAAACATGGAGGACAGAATCCAATTGAGATTAAATTATAATTATTTTTACAGTGGAGAAATATTTTGAAGGAATAGGTAGAAGAAAAAGATCAACAGCTAGAGTTAGAATCTATGCTGGAGATAAAGGTTCAACAGTTAATGGGAAGTCATTAGACAAGTACTTTACAGGTACACCAAATTCTGAAATCATTGTTAATAGACCCTTGGTAGTTGTTGGTTTAGAGAAGAAATATTACTTTACTGCAAAAGTTGTAGGAGGTGGTTCTACTGGTCAATTAGAAGCAGTTAGATTGGGTCTTGCTAGAGCACTTGTTAAAATGGATGAAACATTGAAACCAGCATTAAGGAAAGAGAAACTTCTAACTAGAGACTCAAGAGAAGTTGAAAGAAAGAAGTACGATCATGTAAAAGCAAGAAAGAAACCTCAGTTCTCAAAGAGATAGTTCTTATATTTTTGTTAAATTGCTACTCTTAGATAATGGTTAGAATCAACAAAGATTTACGAAACTATATAGAGACAGAAATTTTCCCAGAATATGAAAAAAATGATGAAGGACATAGAAGGTCTCACATAGAATATGTTATCAGACGAAGTATAAAGTTCGCAGAACAATTTGAAGATATCAATTTAGATATGATTTATGTAGTAGCAGCTTACCATGACATTGCTCATCATATTAATAAAGATGCACATGAGGCACTCTCTGCAGAAATTTTCTACAAAGATGAAAAGATGCAAGAATTCTTTAACGAAGAAGAGAGGAGAATAGTAAAAGAAGCGATAGAGGATCACAGGGCGTCTTTAGAAGGAGAACCAAGAAGTGATTATGGAAAGATAGTATCATCTGCTGATAGAACGACTAATTTAGACACAACAATTCGGAGAGCACATTCTTATATATTAAAACACTTTCCAGATAGTACTTTGGAAGAAATGATAGATGATGCATATGAGCATGTTCGTAAAAAATATGGAAAAGGTGGGTATGCCAAATCATATGTAGTAGATAACGAGTTAGATGATTTTAGAGCAGAAGTGGACTCTATTGTTGCTAATAAAGGCAAGTTTAGAAAGAAATATATGGAAGTAAACAATCTTCAAGAATTCTAAATCTTTTGTTAGTTGAAAACTTCCTTTCTATCTGATATCATTTATTTGTATAAGTTTTTAACATATAAATAATTATGGATAAGAAAAAGTTTTTCAAAATAGGTGGAATAGTCCTTCTATCTTTATTAGGACTAGTCATCTCATTTGTTGCAGGGATAGCTATCTTAAAGCACTTTGTTGTAGGGTCAAGTTCATCATTTGATTCTAGAGAATATTATGCTAATGATTTTGCTGCTCCAAGTGTATCTCTAGGTTCTGATAGTTTCTTAGGTGACACCTTCGCTTCTAAGTCAGCAGGTATTAGTAGTAATGAAATGAAAACTGAGTTAGCACCTCAAGTAGAAACTACTAATACTTCTCAAAAAGATAAAAATATAATAAAAGAAGGAGACCTTAATGTATATGCGGACGATATTGATGCTACTATTAAAGAAATAGATACCATTGCAAAAAAATATCAAGCAGAATCTCAAAATACATATGATAGTGGTAAAGGGATAAGCAGAAGAGTTAATATTGAGTACAGAGTAAAGGTCAATGATTTTGAAAATTTTTTTAATGACTTAAAGGATATGGATGTGGAAATAGGGTCTGCTTCTTCAGGTATTACTGATGTAACGAATGAAGTTATTGATTTACAAGCAAGGTTGAAGACATATAGAAATACTGAGGCACAACTACTTGAGATTCAAAAGACTGCTAAAAATGTAAATGACACAATGGCTGTATATAGAGAGTTGAATAATATTCGATATGAAATAGAGAGGATTGAATCTCAACTTAAATATTATGCAAATCAAACAGAATACTCTACGGTGACAATATCTGTTGCTCAGAGTAATGTAGGAGCAGTAATAGAGGATGATAAGTGGAGACCATTAGGTGTACTAAAGAATGCATTAAGAGCGTTTGTAACTGTTCTTAAAGGCTTAGGTTCAGTATTAATATGGTTAGTGGTATTTGGAACTCCTGTTGTAATAGTTGTCCTTGTAATCAGATATGTTGTTAGAAAGAGGAAAAAATAGTATAATATAGATGTATAAGTACTATTAGATGGTTGCATCTACCCTTCGGGAGTAGATGAGGAAAGTCCGGACTTCGTGTCAGTCTCGAACATATCGAGATAAGTGCCAACGAGAGTTGGGAGGGAGTGATCTTTCGGAGAAAAGGGCAACAGAAAGATACCGCCTAGTTTACTAGGTAAGGGTGAAATGG
>DATERJ010000020.1:0-56274 GCA_035271645.1 Candidatus Dojkabacteria bacterium | reverse complement strand
AATCTGGACCATCTGATTGTCAATGTATTACCAATAGAGATGAAGGTTCATGTAGAGGTGATTATCCTAATCAATATAATACGAATAATAAAGCTGATGCTATTGCTCAATGTAAAGCTAATCTTCCACCTCCACCAAAGGTAGACAACAATTGCTATACATACGATTCTAAGAATAATAAATGTTTAGGTCCTAAAGCTTGTACATCAGGTACTATGAGTTTCAGAGAATGTCAGGATAAAAGGAAGAAAGGTTTAGGTTTAGGAGGTAGTAAAACTTGTTGTAAGATTAATATTGAGGGTGGGTGTAGTTGTTTGTATGATCAGAAGAAATGTACTGGTTTGTATAGAGAATACAGTAGTAAAGATGATTGTAAAGATGCTAGAGTTACTCCTATTGGTGACACTATTACTACCACGGGAGGATGTACAAGTGATGGTAGAACTCCTCCTACCTATGTACCTGTAAGGGTAACAGGTATTACAAATCAGAGTATTGCAATGCAACATAGGGGTATATTAGATATTTTAAGATCGAAGGTATTTGCATTAAGTGGGTATGGAGGTTCTGGAACATGGGAAACCGCATGTGATGTAGGTGTGGAGGATAGTGCTTGTTATAGCTATTATAATTATGATGATGAGAGAATATGCGAGGACTGTAATGAAAGCAATGGTGATTGTGCATTATGCAAACCAAATACTGAAAAGAAGTGTCAAGATGGTCAGAAGTTGTGTCCAAAACTAGAGTATGGGACAGTTGATGATACTCTCACAAGTGATAGTGATTGTACTTCATCTGAGGTGCTAGAGCAAATAGCAAGTAAGCAAGAGACAGAGTGTAAAGAATATTGGAGACATACAGATTGTGCTGTAATATATAGGAAAGATGACCCAGGTCCTGGCTATACAAATGTCAGAAAGGAGTGTAAGGGGAGTAATCTTGAAGTTGCTGATCCTAGTGGAAACACTCATCTTTTAGGTAATGGTTGTATAGTCAAGGTTGGAGACAAGTATGAAACAGCACCAAATATGACACGTACTATTGTTAGTGGAGGGTGTAATTCCTGTTATGTAGAGTATGTAAGTAAAGACAATGTTTATTGTGGCAATGCTCAGGTGAATAATGTGTTTTGTGGTAATTCTTTGACTGAGGTGGGATGTAATAATCAAAGGGCACCAGTTATTGGATGTGGTGAGGAATGTAAGACAGATGAATGTGTGTGTGCTTCTAATTGTGAGGGAAATGGTGGGGAGAAAATAACTAATCAGGTGGATGACAATGGAGCTAAACCGGCTTGTGGAGGTTTGGTAGTAAAGAATGAGCAGAAGCAATTCTGTTGTAATGAGGATTGTGATTGTAATGAGCAGGAATCAGGTTCTAGTTGCTCGAAAGGATATAATCCGAGAGTAGGACTTAACATAGATGAGGCGACGAGTACTTGTCAACATGATCAACAAGCATTTTTATGTAATGATAGTTGCTCTTGTCTTGCCCTCTCTAATCTCGAGTATGATTTAGAAGGAGAAATTGTATATGCAGATAGTTTAAACGAAGCCACAGCGACTTGTAACTCAAGTAAAAGTGAGAAGCAATTTTATTGTTATAAAGAAAATTGTGAGTGTTACGATATATCTGGGGTGTCTTATTATTTCTCACAGAATTTCTCACAGATTGCTAACACCCTAGTGTTTGTAAGCGCAAATGATGAAGCAGGTGCCAAGGTGATTTGTAAAGGAAATGTAAAAACATTTTGTTGCGATAATCTTTGTTCTTGTACGGAAAGTTCAAGTGAAGAAGATTCATGTGCTGAAAAAGGGATTCCGATAAAAGCAATAGATAGTTCTAAAGCAAGGAATGCCTGTCGAGCAGCAAAGTATTGTGTGTATAATGGTAATACAGGTTCTTTCATGTTTGAACGATATGGCTATTCTATCTCTGATAAATATCCTTGTCCTACTAACACTCTTCCAGGGTATGGTATGTGTTATACTGTTAAAGTTGGTGAGTGTTCTAGTAGCTTTATTGCTGCAGATGATCCTCTAGTTGAATGTTGGAAATCTGAGGATGGATGTAGAAATGATAAAACTATAAAGACAACACTTTCAAATTGTTCAAAAATTGGCTATATTGATGAGATATCATGTCGTTACAGAAGTGAAGAGAAGGAAAATCTATGTTGGGATGGAAAAAAGAGTAGGTTTTATACTCCAGCAAGAGGAATCGAAGAAAACAATCCTAATAAAACAGTTTATGTATGCTTCCAGCCAAAAGATATACTAAAGAGTAGTTATGGAACACCAGGGTGTACTAGTGGTGGATATTATGATACATTTACGGACTGTATCAAAGCTAAAGATGGTAAGGAACCCCTGTGTTACAAAGCCGATGGTACAAGTTGTAAAGAATCTAAGAATTTTTCAGATTGCTATGATGATAGTGGTCAATTAAAACAAGGAGCTTATTTGGAGTCAATAGTATGTACAAAAAATCTTATAGATACTGCACCAGATGTTTCGACATTGGGGAGATGCGAGGATAGTGTGTGCTCTTGTGGAGATGGTGTGATAAGTAAAGACTATTGTTGTCAGACACAGTTGTTTACGTATGATGTTAAAGATAATGCTCCCAGTAGTGATTGTAAGGTTGATAAGAAGTCGGAAGAGAATCATGTGGCGCCGATTGGAAATAGAAAGTTCTGTTCTGAAGATGAGTGTAAGATTAATAAAGAAAGTGTTGTCTTGAAAGCATTGGAGGATAAAGAGCTTCCTACGATTGGTTATGATAGTGACACTCAGAAAATTTGTGCTAGGAAGAAAACAGGAACAGATGAGGAAAAGACTTGTAAGTTAAGAGAGTGGAGTACACTCGAGGGCTGGATAAATAAAAGAAACTATAATATATGTGAGTTAAAAAATTGTATTACAAGTGGTGGTACTGGAGGGGGTAGTCTTCCCTTTATTCCAAAAGCATATGCAGAAGGTTCTGAAGAAAGTCTAGAAAACCACTCCTTTATATCCTACTACCCAGATGATGGAATATATCAAGTTACTGATGGTAAAGGAAGAACTGCTAGTGCCATAGGTGGTACTGGTGGTTATGTATATTACGAAGAACGAAATGGAGAAGATGGTTATCAATCACCAGAAGACCCACAAAATCCAAAAGACAATGAAGATTTAATAGTTCCAAGATCATCATTCGTAAAGGTTGAGAAAGTGGCTTCCTTACTAGATCTCTCTCTTAAGAAAGGTATAAATATAATATCGTTTAATCTACTTCCATCAGTTGGTGGTGTAGATTCTAAACTAACATATGCAGACTTTCTTGCTATTGCAAATAGAAAAGATGAGAATGTATCTCGTATAGCAACATTTAAGGGTGGACAATGGGAAGGAGGTGCAGTATATAACTTTGATACAAAGGAGATAAAAGGGCAGAAAGAAGAAGTTCTGACAATGGGTAAGGGATACCTAGTAATGGCGGAAAAAGATACAACAATTTCCGTACCAGGGTATGCAATACAGTCTCCAATCCCCATCGCCTTCTCCTCAGGTTGGAATCTCATAGGAGTACATGGTCATGATACACAATATACAGCTAAATCATTGATAAATAGTGTAAATAGTATAGAAGGTCTAAAAGCTAACAATGTAACATACTGGCCAACCAGTAAAGGTATGTATCAAGGTTTCCAATTATCCGAAGGTCAAGAATATGGACAAGACTTTCCTATTAGTAAAGACCTAGGGTATTTTGTAAGGATCAATGAGATTAAAAAAGATTGTAAAAGTATCTGGTGGAATCCAGATGGTGAAGGTAATGGTAAATGTAATTAAATTAATATAGTTTATTTATAGTATGGATAGAATTCCACAGAAATCTCTTAAAATAGTTTCCAAGGTTGTTCTTGCTTTACTGGTGGTATCACTACTTGGGTATATAGGGTATATGGTATATCTTAGTGCAAAGTTCAAACCACAGAAGGTGAGGGTCACTAATGTTACAGATACTGCTTTCACAGTATCGTGGATAACAGATGAACCTATGGTGGGAGTGGTCTACTACGGTGAGAAAGATATCTTCCTTCCTGGTCCACTTGCAATACTAGGTAAGAAGAAGGCTGTGGACGATAGGGATGTATCGGATGCACAGACGGAGTGTGTAGAAAGATTTAATAGGGAAGTATCTAAAACAAAAACTGCAGATTTTACTGTTAGTGTAGAAAATCAAGATAACTGCAATGATATTGTTGTTAAGAAATATGGAAAGTACTATGTTCATCATGTTACAGTTCAAGACTTAGATGCAGATAAGGATTATTATTTCAGAGTTGGCAATGGATGGGTAACAAGCTCTACCAGTAGTGGTTTGTATTCAGAAAAAGAGTTCCTTGGTGTTGAGAAATTCTCTGCTAAGACCATGCCGTTATTTGAAGAGATAGGTGTCCCAAATACAGCATATGGTTCTACATATTCTCTCTACTATGATGAAGAAGGCCAGCTTGTGAAGAAAACCGACTTTGACTCTATAATATTCTTGAGAGTGAAGAAAGGGGAGCAAACATTCCCCTTATTGTCAGGAGTATCAAATAGTGATGGTGGATGGACTATAGATATTGGCAATATCAGAAATGAGGATGGTTCGATTGTTAAACCAGAAGACTTAGTTCTAACCTTTGTACCTCAGGCAGAAAACCATATACCTGCGAATAGGAGAACTGTAAATGCAAAGGATGCGGAGTATCCTCTTTTTCTTTTAGGTAATGGGGAGAACACATGGGATGGAGATGAAGAGAAGAAGGATCTACTAGAAACTCTTTGGAAGAAAATAGGGAGGTCAGTATCTGCTGCAGAGGAATGTTCGGGTTCAGAACAATGGCTTTGGAGAAGTAAATCAAATGGTTGTGAATGTGTTGATTCTGATAATGGTTACTCCACCAAAGAATTATGTGAAGAGAAAGGAGTTGATAATGATAAGGATGAAATGGTTATGGGAAGCAAGAAGAGGGAATGTTTAGATGAAGATGGGTGTGTATGTTTGTATGATAAGCAAGGTAATAACTATATGATTAGAGATGATGTTGATTTTGAAACATATTGTTGTCCTAAGAGTCAGAGATCAAACAATGGAACAGACAGTTGTGATGGAGAAGAAGATGATGAAGACAATGTGGATGATGATACAGATGATGAAGACAATGTGGATGATGATACAGATGATGATGAATGGGAAGATAAAGAGTGCTTTGTGCTTGGTACAGGTGGAGGAAGCTGTTTGAAACTTAAAGGGTTGAAATGTAAAGACCAAGAAACTGTCTCTAGGTACGCTACAGATCAGGAATGTTTAGCAAAAGCTAAGGAGAAAGTCTTCTATTTAGGCTTAGAACCTGTGTTTGATCCAGCAAAGGTTTACTGTGCAGAATGTGAAGGTAATTATTTCGTAGGTGATATTAGTACTGTTGAAGGTGATAGGGCTGCATGTATTAAATATGGAGGTTCTGAAGCGTATGAAACCTTTACAGGTTGTACTGAAAAAATTCCTAATTTCAAAGCCAAAGGTAGTAAATATCCCGTTAGTATTACGTTAGCCAAAGGAGAATCTAATGCAGGATATGTATTCTCTGCAGGACCTCACTCTAGTCAGGCTGATTGGTATATCTCACAAAAGATTACCAATCTGTATGATTGTTGTCAGGTAGGGGTTGATAGTTATGCTGTGATGCCTAGGAAAGATGGTAAGGAGGGAGCTATATGTCAGGAAAAGGGAGTTGGACACGTACCCTTCTATCGAAAATGTGCTCAAGTTGATAGCTTCTTTGCTAAATTTATGTATTGTGTATATCCAGGTCCAATTTTAAAATCGTATTTCTATCCATACAAACATGAGTCATATCAAAATTTGTCCTGTCCTAACAATGGACAGATGGGGAAGAATATTGGTGGTTATTGGGATTTGCTTAAGACAGAAGATGGGACAGAATATGCGTGTGAATGGAAGGGCGAAGGTAAATATAAATTCCTTGAGAGAGGTACTGGTAATTGGACACTATCAACCTTGTCTAAATGTGTTTCCGAAGGTGCTGTACATCCTAGTGTAGTCAGGGGTGTTGCAACGTTTGTTTCTTCTACATCTTCAGTTTTAGGAGTAGAAGATAATAGTAAAAAGAGTGAAAAACAGATGCCATTCCTGTATTATCCAGAAAAAGGTATGTACCGTATTGAAACATCTTTAGGTGATGGTATTGATGTATTTGGTGATACCGAGAATCCAGGTATGTTCTATGTTGAGAAAAATGGTATCCCTGGGTATCAATTCCCATCAGATCCATATAACTTGCAGGATAATGAGGATATTGCGATAGCGGATTCAGCCCTTGTATTAGAGATATCTCAAACAACAACGGCCCAGGAGTATGAACTTAAAGAAGGTGTGAATATAATATCCTTTGATTTAGTTCCATCAGAAGGAGATGCAAAACAACTGACTTCTGACAGATTCTTAGAGATTGTCAATCAAGCAGAAAGAAAAGTCTCTCGTGTTGCATACTTTAGTGGAGGACAGTGGGCAGGTGGTACTGCTTATGACTTTGAAGCAGGGGCAACTAAAGGAGCTACTTTCTCTTTTGCACAAGGTAGAGGTTACCTAGTAATGGCAGAAAAAGATACCACAATCTCAGTACCAGGTTACAAAGTAAAAGAATCTATCCCTATCGCTCTCTCTTCAGGTTGGAATCTAGTAGGAATTCATGGCCATAGTAGAAGATACACAGCTAAGTCATTAATAAATAGTATTAATAGTATAGAGGGGCTAAAAGCTAATAACGTAACCTTCTGGCCTACAAATAGAGGTATGTATCAAGGTTATCAACAATCCGAAGGGCAGGCATATGGACAAGACTTCCCAATAGTTAAAGATTTAGGCTACTTTATTAGAATAAGTGAATTTAATCCTAAACAATCAGGATGCAAATCAATTCTCTGGAACCCAGGAGGGCAGAAGAATGGGGAGTGTGGAACTCAACTAAATTAATTAAATATGTAGTATGGAAACAATACCACCAATATATTGGATGATAATAGTGGCTGTCATAGCGGGATTTATATGTTTTGTACTCTATCAACTGGGTATGCTCCTGAAAGATAGTAGAAAAACATTACAGAATGTAGAGGATATAACGGGGACAGTAAGAGGAACAGTAAATGAGGTTAATGATATGATAATAAAGCCAATAAGGGGAATAGGATCTGGAATATCAGCAATAAGTGGCTTTATGTCAGGTCTAAAGGGGGAAACCGAAGAGGATGAAGAATAGTGCAGTCGTAGACTTGAAGGCTTACTCTGTTCTCCAACCTACCAAACATTGTAAAAAACCTTCTTTACAGGTATTATTACATTAATGAAAGTAGCATATCTACCTCGACATCAAAGAAGGCAAAATATTATTTTGGCAATCCTTTTAATAGGCTTGCCACTACTTGTTTTTGCAGCATATCAGGTAGTACAAGTTGTATCTAGAGCAGGAGTTGGTTCAGAACCAAAAAATGTAGTAGTGAGTAATATCTCTAGTAGTATGATATCAATCTCTTGGACTACCGACTCTAGTACCATAGGGTATGTTATTCCAATAGAGAATGGTGCTAAGAAGAAACAAGTCCCAGACAGTCGTTCCTCTAGCAGATCATATACTCACTATGTGGAATTAGACAATCTAGAGGCAAATACAAAGTATAGTTTTTTGATAAAGTCAGAAGGTAAAGAGTATAGCTCAAGTGATGGGAAAAATTTAGAGTTCTCTACAATGCCGATAGTAGGAGGCTTACCAACACCAGGGAGTATAAGTGGGACACTAAAAGGAACTTCAAACGATGATGTTCTTATCTACGCATTCCTATCAGATAAAAGTACATATCCAGTATCACCATTAGGTGGGGTTGTATCTAAAACAGGTGGTTGGATAATATCAATCAATGATTCAAGAAAAATATCTGACTCCACCTATCCTTTGATAGACAAACAAACGGATATAACCGTAATTGCAGTAGATGGTAAAGGTAAAACAGCAAAGGTGGAGGGGACATACGAAGAACTCTTTGATGCCAATGGAGAGTTAAAACCAACTCAAAACTTTGGGTTGGCTGATAGTGGGGATGTATATTCCCTGTTGCCACCACGAGCAACACTTGTAGCTGCCCCATATCAAGAACCACCAGTAGTACCAGATAAACCTGAACCGGTGATTCCAGATGATGAGCCAGTTGTACCGATAATACCAGATGATGAACCAGAGGTAGAAGAATTGGATAGGAGATATAGGATTGCACATCAATTAGATTGGATAGAACTTACAGAGAAAGGTGAGGTAGAGGCATCTTTTGCAGGAGCTAAGACAATTAGGGTAGTTGATGTAACAGACTCTGGTTTTAAAGTAATTTGGATCTCTGCTAAGAAAGAGAGAGGGCGTGTAAACTACGGTGTAGATCCTAATAATTTGAACATGAAAGCATTAGATACTAGGGATGAGGAGATAAGTGGAAGGTTTGGTGATTACTATGTTCATAGTGTTGTTCTGGATAGATTACAGAAAGAGACAAAGTACTACTTTGAGGTTGTTTCTGGAGAGAATACATATGACAACAATGGTAATAAATACCAACAATCAACACTACCAATTATAGATATTCCTTCCTTCATAACAGTTGAAGTGACAATGGAGAATATTCCAGACCATGGTGAGATGGCTCTCATTGCCTACATCGAAGATAAAGATAATGTAGGGAGCTCTGGTAAAAGTAGGGAGATTTCTTGTTTAACCGAGGTTGGAGAAGATAGATGTACTCTTGTCATTTCTAATAGCAGAGTTGAAGATGGTACTGCTTTTTTTGAGTATACAGAAGAAGATTTGCTTGTCATACAACCATATACCACCTCTGAGATGGAGAAACATTCAAAAGAGTTGTTGGGTTTAGAAGGTGCAGGTCTAGATATCTCATTAAAAGAAGTTCCTAGGTCAGGGTCTACTATCAAAGTATCAGCTTTAAGTGATTATGGACTTACAGACTCATTAAAAGATGTGATTGACACAAATGCTGATAATACCACAACAGGTGGGATTCCCAAGACAGGAATAATGGACAGCTTCTGGGGGATTTTAATTCTTGCTCTAATTTTGGTAATATTCATTGTATTGCTTAATCTTTTAGGCAGAAAAAGCAATAAAAGTAAACGTAGGATGTCTGTGGATATATGATAGAAAAGAGTAGAAATAAAAAACCAATTTTTCTGTTAATCCTTTTAATGGGCTTTTCTTTGGTTACAGTTAAGATTGTAAGGCAATTTGCAGTAAGTGAGGTGGAGGTGAACATGACAATGCCTCAAGAATGTGAAAATTGTGATAGTCAAAAGAATAATCAGTTAATAGAAGACATTCCAGAAGAGGATATTGTATATCTGAAACAAGAAGATACAGTAAGTTTAAGTAGTGATGCAATTGGAACTATTAAAGGGGTGAAACATTATACATGCGGAGCTATCCCAACAAGTACTCTCCTAGCATCTATTCGTAAGACATGTTCGAACGGTTCAGGGCAGGTAGATTTCTCAAGTGGGAGTGGAGTTGATTCTGGCGAGGGAGTTCTAGTGACAAAAGATTCAAAGGTGGTAATCACAGAGATAACATATCCTTTAAGTGTATTCTTGGGACAAAGTACATATCAAGATAGTAATAAGCAGATAAGGAAAGATTCTCCAGAGTCTAGGTCTAATGGACAACAGATAGATGTTGAGTATGTAACCAGAAATCTTTCTCCTAAGGAGTCGGAAAAGTTCTCAAAATCTTTAAACAAGACAGAAAGAGTTCCTTTTGAGGTTGAGGCAGAGATTAAGTTGGGAGGTGCGGAGAGTATCACATCAAGTAATCCAGGGGAGTATACAATAAGGAATGCACCACATAATCCGAAGTGTAAGGTTAAGGGTAAACCTTGTCCAAGAGAGCTTGCTATATCGGACTTTAATGTTGAGAAAACCAATAAGTTGGCATCAGACTCTAAGTATGGGGGTTATCTCATGGGGCAAGCTCCGGGAGGGGATCACTACGAAAACAAGGAGACAAAATCTTGTTTAGTAGAAGATGAAAACTATACTGTTTGGGATAAAGGTGTAATCAATGCTTGTGATCAGGGTAAGGCTGCGAAAATAGGGGCAATATTTAAAGAGATGTTTAGTTCATCTGCATGGAAAAGATGTACAGTTGGAGAAGAAGTTAATGGAAGTGTAGAAAAGGGAACTTGTATAGGGACTAGGGGGATTGGTATAAAAATGACTCCAATATTTGGAGATCCCTATGAATGTACAGATGACCTCTGTGGAAATGCAATGCTTACAGACAGGTACAGATCTATATTATCTCCTCAAGAGGCAGATGGACTTCAAGAAGTGTCTACAAATCCTAATCAGAGATTAACACAGTTTATTGCGACTGATTGTGCAATTAGTATAGATGGTGTCTCATTCGGTGTATATTGTTTGTGGGATGCTTCTATGTTTCTTTCCAACTACCAAATGCAAGCTGCTACCTCGGCTCCCCATCAGGAGGATTTTCCAGAGAATTTCAATGTGTATTGGAAATCTGTGAAGAAATCTTCTGATATCTCGGCTGGTGTATATGGATTAGAATAAATTAAGTATTTTATTTTTTATTAAAAAGATATGAAAAAATTTTTCTCTCTGCTCTTAGTTCTTCTTACAATCCTTATGGCTTTCAATATTCCCGTATATGCGGAGGAGAAAGAAATGCTTAAAATACCACTAGAACAAGGTTGGAAAGATATGGATGAAGCTTCTGATGTTATACAAAACACTCCAAATGGGGGACAGAATGCTGACAAATTAGCGGGAAAATCTATGTATGGAACAGCATCAGTATTGTTAACGGCAATAGCACCAGAAGTTTTAGAAAACTCTGAAGATTTACCAGAGGGGGCAATGCGGAGAGGGCTTGTTGGGGTAACTGAGGATGGAATTATGGCACTATTTAATAGTCAGCCTCGAATAGATGTTGTTGCACATTTGGCAGAAGATTGGGTGCCAGGTTACAAGGAGTCTAATGCTGTATATGCTAATGGATATAAGGATTTACAGGATTCCGGTATATCCTCCTTATGGTCGGCTACTCGAAATATAGCATATGCTTTCTATGTTGTTGTAATGATAATTGTTGGTTTTATGATTATGTTTAGAAATAAGATTGGCGGTCAAGTGATGGTTACTATTGGGAACTCAATTCCTAAGATAATAGTTTCACTAGTATTGGTAACCTTTAGCTTTGCGATTATTGGTTTAATAATAGATTTTGCAGGCATTGTAACTAATATCATAGCATCTGTTTTATATGCAGGAGATTTGTCACAGAGTGTTAATGTAACAGACCCAACTGCATTGTTTAAAAGTATCCTCTCTGACAGCTCTGTAACTATTGAAACTGGTACTGTAAGCGGATTAAGTCTTGGGGAGATAATAAGCTTGGTATTAAGTGATTCAAAAAATGGTGGTTGGCTTCTTGGTGGCCTAGCATTATCAATTTCAGCTTTGGTCCTTGCAGGAATTATATTGGTAGGTGCAATCAAGCTATGGGTTGCCTTGATAAAAGCATATTTAAGGATTTTGGTTAACGTTGTGACAGCACCTTTGGCAATTATGTTTAGTGCAATACCAGGAAATGATGCAATGATGTTGAATACTTTTAAGTCAGCTCTAAGGAGTTCCTTAGTTTTTCCGTTAGCTTTTGCAATTGTTAATCTTCCTTACTATATCTCTAGTAAGGGGGTTGCTCTGGCTTTCCCTAGTACTTTAATACCTGGATATGATGGAGAGGCTATAAGTATAGCTAGTTCACTACTAGGTGTTACCAAAATAGTTGCAATATATGCTGCTGCATCCGCACCAGAAATCCTAAAAGGTGTAATTCCAATTACAGCATCAAAATCATCGATAGATCTATCTAAATCTTTGAAAGAAGGAATATCAAGGGTACCTTTCTTAGGTGGTATGTTTAAATAGCAAGGCTAAATCTTAATGGCACAAAAAAAACAATCTGAAAGTATAATTGATTCGGTCTATGACTTCATATTTTCAGAAGCCAAAAAAACACCGGACAAAGTAACGCCTGTAGAAGTAGGTGATTTAGATACAAGTAATCCATATGTAGATGTTATTGCAGCAGTTCTAGAACAACCTTTGATGTATGTAAATGAGACAACAGAGGAAGCTATTAAAGGAGCTGCAGATCTAGGATTAAACAAGTTTGAAGTTATTGCTGATGGTAAAGGTGGAGATACTTCAGTAAGATTAAGTGTTAGCGAAATTCCAGACTTACTGAATAATGACTTAACCCTTACTAAGAAAGCTTTTGATAAATTAGAGGCAGCTAGGAAAGCAGGGCGAATGACTGCTTGGGGAAAAGATTTAGCTGCTTTTACTGCTGCGGGTATGGCCTCTCAGTTAGGACTAGATGCGGATACAAGAGATACATTCTTGAGAATGGGTAAGTCTGCAGAAGATGAGAGTGCAGTACATGAAGCAAATACTAGAAGTATTCAACTCGCTGCTCAATCTTGGGGAAAGGGGAATTACCAAAACATTTCAGAGGCTGACTTAAAATCTGTTTATGGAGATAAGGAAGGTGGGGAAGTCTACACTAACCTTCAGAGTATCCATCAGAAATACAAGGCTGAGATGGCAAAACCACAAGATCAAAGAGATTTTAGCCATGTCTTTAGTGAAGCTGGAAATAGAGATATGCATCTGTTATTTGAAAAGGTAACTCTTGCACGAAAAGCAGCCAAAGCTCGAAACAATGCCACAAAATTTGCTCCAGATAGTGCTCAAGCAAGTAGGTTCAATCGCCAAGCTCAGGGATATGATGATGCACAAAATATTTTGGGAGTGTTGCATAATAGTGATAGATATAGCAAAGTTGGAGGGGTTGAGAAGTTTCTAATGAGAAGAGAAGTAGATTTAGGGAAATTAAGAAAGGAGTTAGAGAGTTTATCTAAAGCTACAGACCAAGCTAGTAGAGAAAGGGTAAAAGCGATAGGGGTAAAGATAAAAGAGATAAATACACAGGTAAGGAGTTTCAAACTTCAGAGGACTGCTTACAATTTAGGTGTTATGGAGACACAGATAAGATCGGTACAGCAACTCTATGAACATACTGTTGGGGGAAGGGTAGTACCGGCGATTATGAATGGAGATTTTTTTGATGCAAAGAAAAACACCATGTGGGATTTACAACCGAGAGATATGGATAGGACAATGAGATTAACTTATTTGGACAGGAGTGGCAAATTGGTTGCTACAGAGTATAGGGGATTTCTTGCCAAGAAGGGGAAGAATAGATTTCAACAGGCATACTATGATGGTATGATGGACTTCTACTACCGATTTGCCCCAATGGGAATTATTGAAAACATAACAACAGGCCATGGTTATGCGCGACAAGCGTATAATCAAAGGGAGAGTTTTATAGAAAATTTTAGAGTCTTTTCTGGGGGGAAATTAACAGGAAAGATAGATTGGGATAAATTATTTAGTGCGGAAGGAGTAGCATATCTACATTCATTAGAAAATGATCCAAACTTTGCAATTTTATTAAAATTTATCGAGGATAACAGAGGTCAACTTGAGAAGTTTAACAGACTTACTGCGACTGCCAATCAGTTTAATCTTATCGAAAAGATTAAGAAAGAAATCACAGAATCTTCTCTATACAAAAAGACTGTTGGTAAGTTAGGTGGGATTGTTGCGAAGAAGATTAGAGATATATTATTGAAGCTGGCTAAGGATGAAGTGGCCAAAAGTACGGTTAAAAATTGGTTTGCACAAGGAGCAAACATGAAAGGTGTTTCAATTGCTGTTGCATCCACACTTAAGTCTTTTCTGACAGGTGCTAGCTCTGCTGTTGGTTTGTTTGTTGACAGAATGACCGATTTAGCCAGGAGGATAGCTAGGCCACTAATGAAAGATCTTACTTTTGTTGTTTCTTTTGCTTTGGTAAGTATAGTAGGCATAGTTATTCCTACTATACTTCTTCTTTCCCCTTTTGGAACAATGAAGACTTTAGGGTCATATAGTCATGTAGCTCCCTATGAGATTGTTTTAGGAGATATTGATTATGTGGTTCCTGTTGATGGTCCTGGATTTTACGATGGTCCAGGAGGAACAGTACCTGGAGGTGATATCCCACTATATTCGGGAGGAGCTTATGATATTTTTATGTCGATAGCTTCGGAGTTTGGTGTTTCTGTCACTCTACATGACTGTGCTGGTAGTACAGAAGGTTATTGTGGTCGCATACTAGGTGGTTGGTGTTATGCAGCTCAGGGGACAGTATTTTGTGAGATGAGTAGAATTCCAGCAAGTGCATATAATACAATTTTTAGACATGAGATGATGCACTTTGTTCAAGGATGGTATTTTGACTATCATACAGATATAAAATATAGGGAATGGGGGGCTGATTATATGTCTAATAATGGCGGTTGGTATTGTGTGGTAGTTAATGGTGTGTCTATGCGAGCTACCTCTGCAGCAGAGGTATTTAAGCGAGAAGGTGGTTGTACAGAAGAAGATTTAATTAATTTAGCCTATCGTAGGGTAGATAGTGCAGATCCTCAGTGTGCTGCATATTTCCATAGTAGGTTAGAAAGTGCGCAGACAGGATATTGTAATTAAAAATATGAGAATTAAAGAATTTATTCAAAAATATAGAAAATATATACTAACAGGATTAGTTCTTATAATCTTAATAGGTGTATTTGTCTTGATTTTAACTCAGAAACAACCTGAAACAGTTTCTATACAGAGGGATAAAAAAATAGTTTCTCCTTTTATGGAGAATACCAAATTGCCTAATTTTACTCTTCCTGCTAAGAAAGACCTGTTTACAGAGGAGTTCTTAAGTGTCTATAGTATTTTACCTTATAAACGGCCTCTTGCAGAATTGGTGCATAAATTTGACAACAAGGCTGAATCTAGATATCCATCAGAGATTGTAGATTTTTGGATGTCAAAAAGTAACACTTTTATATATTACAAAAAAACAGGTATTTTTAAAGTTTCTTCACCATATGGGTTACCAACACCTTTCTTAATAGCGGGTAGAGAAGATATTAATCTTTTTATTACTCGATATTTTGAGCTTACGGATATAGATACTGATAATATTTTGGTAGAGAAGAATTCTTTTGGGGGTTATACCTATAAAGGCAAATATTTAATAAATGGTAAAACCTTTGGTTCAGCTTATCTTGAATCATATGCCTTTATTATTCAAACAGATAAGGATTCTCATATTACCAACCTTTCTATCTTACTATACAACAAGGATAGTATTTCTGTGTATTCCCAATATTCTTTGTTGAGTGAATTAGAGCTGTTGTCAAATAAAAGGGTATATATTGACAGACTAACCATTAGTGAAAATTACAACAATTTAGATAGATATATAAAAGGTACAATAAGATTAGACTCATTGGATGTCAGAGAGATGCAGAAAGCTTATGTGTTTACTGATTTCACAGGGGGATTTGTGTATCCTGTATACATTTTTATGGCAGATGCAAGATATAAAGATTTTCATAATGAAGTCTATGCTGCAGACATCATTATGTACATCATGGCCACAGAACAAAAGAATATCTCTTCAAGAGAAGATATTGTGGAGTTTAGTGAAATTGGAACTGGTAATCAATAATATTTCTTGCTAGAATTTCTGTATGAAGAAGATTGTTACAATTCTATCCATTCTCGTAATATGTATATTTTGTTTTCCATCTAAAATAGATGCCTTCTCTTCGTATTCCATAGAAACACAGAAGTTTGATACATCTCTGGCAGATCAAACAGTCACAATATACTCATCACCACAAAAGATATATATAACTCAGATAACATCCTCAGCTCAGGAGATGCCTAGAAACCCTTCTCTTTGGGTTAAGACTCTCTACTATTACTACATAACTAGATTAGCTCTACCAGATATACCATATACATACATGATTGATGAAAATGGAACAATATATCAAGGGAAACAAGGGTATCAAGGTGCAAATGTTCCGTCAGAAGACCTAAAGAATGTGATCCTCATTGGGTATCTTTCAAATAATGGGAATATAACAAGCAGAGCCCAGTCATCCCTTAAAGAGATTGTGAACTCTCTCTCAGAAAGGTGGGATGTAAAGAGTGTAAAACCAGTTAAATTAAAGATTACAAAATCAGAAGGAGCACTCTCCGAGTTAAGTGTTTTAAATAGCACAGGAGAGTTTAGTACCTCAGTAAATGAAACCTTTACTAACTGGAAACCCTCTCCTTCAAAACCACTCCCATACAAAGTAAAAATGGAGAATTTAGAATATCCTAAGGAATCAGTAATAGGGGGGAGAATTAAGGTGAAGGTTACATACAAAAATATGAATGACTTTGTATGGTTTGTAAAAGATGAACCAATATATCTCTCTGTGAAAGGTGGAAAAGAGAGCCCTTTGGCAGTAAACAAAGTATGGGATAGCTTTAGTAAACCGGTTAGTATTACAGACAAGGAGATTAAACCTGGGGATAATTTAGAAATAGAGTTTGAACTGGAAGCAAAAGTTCTCGTTGGTGAAGTTAAGGAATCGTTTGTACTGCAAGAATCAGAGGGAGAACCATTTGAAGGGTCTGAGTTTGAAGTAAAGTTTAAAGTTGTTAAAGGAGACAATGTTTTGGTACAAGTAGTATCTCCCGAATATGGATTCTTAAATATCAGAAAGTGTAAATGGGCTAGTTGTGAGATAATTGATGCAGTAAAAGATGGGTCTGTATTCATTCTTCTTGAAGAAAAAGATGGATGGGGGAAGATTAAATACAGCGAAGATGTAGAAGGTTGGGGACTAATGAGATATCTAAAAAAGATTTAGCAATTACCTATGAATTCAGAAATAATACTTCAGGGGCTCAACCCTGAACAAAAAAAAGCTGTTACCACTACAGAGGGACCACTTCTTGTCTTTGCAGGAGCAGGTTCTGGTAAAACGAGAGTAATTACAAACAGAATTGCATATCTAATTAGTGAAAAAGGTGTCAAACCAAGTAATATTCTAGCAGTCACATTTACTAAAAAAGCAGCAGGGGAGATGCAAGAGAGAGTGCAGGGAATATTGCAAGAATTAAAGCAAGATAAAAAAGGAATACCTACCATTGGAACATTTCACTCAATAGGGGCAATGATTCTCAGACAGAATGCAAAGGAAGTGGGATTAGAGAACAACTTCTCAATCTATGACTCAAATGATAGTGAAAATATGATAAAAGAACTCCTTCTTGAGAAAAATTTAGATGTTAAACAGTACAAACCATCTGCAATATCATATTTCATAAGTGCTGCTAAGAATGATTTAATTTCTCCAGAACAATTTCCTTTCCACTACGGAGGATTTATTGAAGACATAGTTGCCGAGATATATCCAAAATACCAGAAACAACTCCAATCACAAAACGCAGTAGACTTTGGAGATTTACTCTATCTAACTGTAAAACTTCTAGATGAAAATCAAAAAGTTCGAGAAAAATATCAAGAAAAATTTCAATATCTTCTCATTGATGAATATCAAGACACGAATACAGTACAATACAAATTTGCGAAAATAATATCAGAGAAATACAAAAATATATGTGTAGTAGGAGATGATGACCAAGGAATATATGCATGGAGAGGGGCTGATATAAAGAATATACAATCCTTTGAAAATGATTTTGACAATGTAAATGTTGTAAAACTAGAACAGAACTATCGTTCTACAAAAAATGTAATAAAAGCAGCAGTAGCAGTAATACAACAAAACTATAGTAGAGTAGACAAAGCTCTTTGGACAGACAATTCTGAAGGGGACAAGATAACAATCTATCAAGCAATGGACCAAGAGGATGAAGCAGAGTATGTTGTAAATAATATTCGATTATTACAACAACAAGGTGTAAACATGAAAAATATTGCAGTTTTGTATCGAACTAACTATCAATCAAGAACTATTGAGGAAGCGCTTCTCAAAACAGGTCTTCCCTACAAGTTAGTAGGAGGTTTTAGGTTCTATGAAAGAAAAGAGATTAAAGATGTTATCAGCTATCTCCGTTTTCTCTCTAACATTAAAGATGAATTAAGCTTAGATAGGATAATAAATACTCCTCCAAGGAAAGTTGGACCAAAAGCACTTGCAGACTTACATACATTTGCAAAAGAGTTTAATTTAACAATAGGGGAATTCATAGTAGGTGCATATACATCTATGAATCAGGAGTTCCAAAGTGAATGTCCTCTCTCTGTTGAACAAGTAGAGGAGATTATGAAGAAAAAAGATGAGTGGGGTAAATATCTTTCAGTAATATCTCTGTTTGGTAATCTCTACTACTATGCACAGGAGAGAGAATTATTAGATATCATTGATACGATTCTAGAAAGAACAAAATATGTAGAATGGTTTGATGATGGGTCAGAAGAGGCTCAGATGAAGAAAGAGAATGTTACAGAACTCAAAAATGTAGCTTCTTCATACACATCAAAATATGGAAAGAAAAGCTTAGAGATCTTCTTGAATGAGATTAATATCATCGAACAAGAACAAGAGAAGAATCAGGATGGGAGTGGTAATTACGTTAATTTGATGACTCTTCACTCCTCCAAAGGTTTAGAATTCGATTTTGTATTTATGATAGGGGTAGAGGAAGGTCTGTTGCCTCACTCAAGAGCTTTCTTGGAAGAGAGTGAGTTAGAGGAAGAGAGAAGACTTTGCTATGTTGGTATAACTAGAGCTAAACAGAAACTTTACATCACTTTTGCAGAAAAGAGGATAACAAGAGAGGGTTTTTCATCTCAAATACCATCAAGATTCTTAGGGGAGATACCACAGGATATTTGTGAATATTACAGCTACAACTAACTACTTCAACCAACTTAGCTCACCGTATTTAGCAACATACTTTCGGTATACAGCAGGCCACATATACTTAGGATTCCCACCAGATCTAACCTTCTCTAATGTTCTTCTAATCTGAGCATATCCATCAAAAATATTATCTTGAGGGTATAACTTGTACCATAGGCAAGGGCCCCATTGGAAAAGACCTTTGTAGTACGCTTTGTTACTCTCTGCATTGCAACCAGACTCCCACTTCATCGTAAACTTAAGCCATCTCTTCTCCTCCTCTGTGGCAGAAAGAGAGTCAACAACAGCATTCCAATGACTACAATTGTATCCTAAGTTTTGAGCAGAAGTTGGAGTATGATTTGCACCAACATAACTTAGAATTTGTGTTACAGGTTCTTTAACTACTTTCTTCTCAACAATCTTCTCTTCAATTAATTCATCTCCTAAGTACACTAACTCTGTTTTTTGTGTCATCACACCAAGTACACCTGCTTGTTCAACTGTTTTTCTACTTAATCTAGCACAAAGAGAAGAACCATTAGTAATTGTTTCAAATGGAATACTGAAAGTCTCATCCTTAATCTCTATCCTATATGTTTGAACAGTAATAATTGAGTTGTTTAACAATTCATTATCATTGCAAGTAGCCATCACCTTGTTGTTACTTCCTATCCTATATCCTAGGTTTTCTAGAGCCTCTAATGGAGTATTTGCTCTGACAAACGTGTATTCTACATTAGAATCGTACTGTACATAGACACCTTTGACGCTTGATTCTTCATCAACATATCTACTATCTAGTATCTCTGCAAACACATCTTCTCTTGGCACTCCTTCTGCTTTGATGGGGAAATATGAGCTAAAAATGTAGAACTCAATGGTAAACAGAACAACCAAAATCAAAAACAATATTCTTTTAAACATATGTAACAGTATTCTACCATATATTTGACAACAGGCTAGTACTAAACTATATTTTAACTATGGAAAAAGATATAAAAGTAGAGAGAGAGAAGAAAGTTGCAGAGGTAGAAACCAATACTAAAAAAGTGAATTACAAGAAGATACTTCCTTGGGTGATATTAATCCTAATTCTTGGAGGATTAATTACATGGTATGTAATGAGTAGAAAAGTATCAGAAACCCAAAGAAAAGACTACGATTCGAAAATAAGGGAGGCAGAAATAAATCAGAATGCTAAAGAATATACTTTGGCAATTAACAACTTCTATGAAGCTACAGAGATAATTCCACAGAGATTGGAAGCATATTCTGGTATAGTGGATATACTTTTGATGAAGAATAGGGTGGATGATGCTGTGTCAATTGTAAGAGAGAGTACAAGACCGCTTTCCTCTAATGACAGGTCATATCTCTATCAGTCACTTGGAGATTATTATCTAGCATCTAAGGATTATGATAGAGCAAGGCAGATGTATCAGGAAGGTTTGGGTTTAGGTGTGCAGAACATTAATGCGGAGCTGGCTTTGGGTAGGACATTTCTTAAACTGGGGAGGATAGATGAGGCCAAGAGGCAAGTGTCATTGAGTGGGTATGGTGAGGATAATGCTTCTGAAGCAAATCTTCTCCTTGCATATATTCTTGGAGTAGAAGATGTTAAGAAAGCTAAAGAGCAGATAGGAAAGATTTCACCAACAAGTAAATGGGCTCTTTTCTATGATGAGTATGACACAGTTCTCCAAACCTTAGATGAAGATGAGAAGTTTAATGCAACGAAACTAGCTAGGGTATATATCAATAATGGTTATCCATATTTAGCTTTGGCAGTACTAGAACCTCTATCTACTGAGATGACAAGCTATTTAGATGGAATGTATTACATGGGTAGGGCATATTTAGATGCGAAGGAGTATGGTAAAGCAATAGAGGCGTTTGATAAAGCATTAACAATTGGTGGTATGGAGAAAGAGGTGTTTTGGGGTAAAGCTAGGGCATATTATGGTCAAAATGATTTACAAGCAACGATGGATAACTACTCCAGGGCACTAGGGTATGCAGGAAAAGATGTCAGTAAGGAATTGTTGGAGGAGTATGTGAGGTTGTTGTTAAAGAATAAACAAGATCTTAAGGCAGTTGAGGTAGTTAGAGATGTTTTGATTAATGTTGAGAAGCCATTTGTGTATCTTCTGGGCATTGAGAGTAATTATCAAACAGGTGAGAAAGCTAAGGTTGATTTCTATCTTCAGCAACTAGATAAGATGGATTTAACTGATACTGAGAAGAAGGAAGTTCTTTATTGGAGAGCAAGGGTGGCTTTGGATATCAATAATACAGAAACAGCAAAAACCTATTTAGATAGTTTGGGAGAGATTGATAAGTACTATCCTCAGTATCATCTTCTTTTGGGTGTTGTAAAAATGAAGGAGGGTGATGTGGAGGGGGCAAGAGAGTCTTTTCAGAGGAGTATAGAGTATGATTTGAATAATGAGATAACAGAGGAGGCAGGTAAACATCTCACTCAATAAGGTTTATAAAAGAAGTGTATTTTAAATAATTATTTAGTTATATGAGTCGAATCGGAGAAGGTACAGATGACTTTATTCCAGTAGAGCCTATGCCAAACGAGGATGTTGAACAGGTACAACCTACAGCAACCGGTCCAGTCGTTGGTTTTAAACCCTTAGAACCAATTAGTCCTTCAGTAGAAGTAGGTCAGCCGGACAGTAGTAGTGCAATGGTAGAAACTTCTCCTCCAACTAGTCCAGTTGTTGGTTTTAAACCATTAGAACCAATTAGTCCTCAAGTAGAGCAACAAGGTACTAGGATGAATACCTCAACTACTAATTTTAAGTTTAAGCCCCTTGAAACTGGAGTGACTCATCAATCAGAAGTAGGACAGCAAGACACCGATGAAAGAAAACAAAGAAATAGAGAGTTTATTAAAATCCTACTAAATGAAGAAAAATTTAATGGAGCACTTAGAGAAATAACTTTGTCAAATGGTTCAAAAGGTATTGTCTTTGAAAGAAACATGGTTAACTTTGATAAAGGTGAATTGCCTAGTTATTTGGGTATAAAAGAGCAATATTCCTCACCTCAAAGTTTTAAAGATATATTCCAGGAGAAAAGATCGGTTATAATGCTAACTGAAGAAGGTATGATTTTCTTGGTAGCAGGTTCTACATATCGTAGACATGAAAGTGACTATAATCTTATCTACAAAGAAGTCCTTCATCGTAAGGAAGTAAACAATCCTGATGCTCAAGTATTTCAGGCAAACTTTTCCAATGCAGATATAGGTTTACCTACAATGGAAGGTCCTGTAGCAGTAAAGGGTCAAGAAGCACAACCTTTTAGTGGAGAAGATGCCAACTTCTATTCTGCGGTATATATGGCAGATATTTTGGATAGTCGTCAAGAGGATTTCAACACCATGGCATTACTAAGGGAATTGACTGAAGCTACTGTACTTGCAAAGGAGAGGGAAGAACTCATGAAGAAACGAAGTGTGTCTTAAGGCTTTAAGTAAAGAGGGAGTAGATTTAAGCTGGAATTTCATTCAGATTGATCAGCTGTGCCTTGTCTATTACCTCTTTAGGTAGGTTCTTGTAGTCAATGATTGTAATGAATGTCTGTTGTTTATTCAGTATTTCAGGTTTAAATATCTCAGCTGTATTCTTTTTGTCTAATTCAGAGGCAATATCATCAAGAAGAAGAATTGGGTAATAGCCAAGCTCTTTTTTCATAATCTTTTGTACTTCAAAGATTAGCTTGCCGATAGATAATCTTTTTTCACCCCTAGAACCATACTTCTTAATATTCATTCCGTTAATTAACTCCCAATCATCTCTATGAGGTCCTACATTAGTATAACCAGTAGCAATATCTCGCTTTTTTGAATGTTCTAAAGCATCTTCTAGAGCAATATCACTATTTGACTTAATATATTCAACTTTCAACTTCTTTGTTGCTATTCTCTTAGATAACCTCTCTCTCATTTCTTGTATCTTCTCTGCAGATTTAAGAAACTCATTTGTCCAGAAATTAAGTTGAGGGTCATTTCTTGCAATGATACCTTTGTCGTAGAATTGTTTAGATAGTTTCTTTAGATATGCGTTTCTTTGTTTGAGAACTTTTCTAAATTGTTTTAATGTTTCTACATACTCATAATCTAAAGTAGATATTATCTCATCTAAAAACTCTCTTCTTTTACTTGGTGATATCATTAGTATTTCAATTTTCTCTGGATTAAATATTGTAGATGCTGTTTCTTCAAAAAACTTCCTTATAGGTGTGTTTTTATCATTTATCTTTAATATTCTTCTTGAATTTGTTTTGTAATATGAATATGTCTTTTCTTCACCATCTTCTTTTGTTGAAATTTCAATTCTACAGAATGGTGTTTCTTCTTCTTGATTGGTAGAGATGTATTCATCTGTGCTAGCCCAGGGAGATTTTCCATTTGTAATTAAGGATATTGCTTCTAGTATTGTACTTTTACCAACAGCATTATCACCATGTAATACTACTATATCTTTATCAATATCCAACTCTAAGTTTTTGAATTTTCTAAAGTTTGTTAACTTTATTTTAGAGACCATAGGTCTTAATTATATATGAATAGTGGATATTTGTAGAGGGAAAAGAAATATATTTTTTGTATTTGGCATGGAAATGAGGTATACTATCAACAATAGGATTCGGGAGGGCCCTTACGAAAGTTTTGACCCTCCCATTTTATTTTTCAATGAAAGTCTTTATTCTTGAAAACTCTTTGTATTCTCTAGAATATTTTTCTTTAATAATTCTAGCAGTCTTTTCTTTATGTGAAAGAACTGCAAACCTTGTTCCCTTCTCTCTTGCATATCGAAGTAGTATTTCGAAATCTCCATCTCCAGAAAGGAGTATGAACGAATCATACTCTGGTTCTAATCGAAGCATATCATAAGTTAGATCCACGTCGCAGTTCGCTTTTAGTTTTACTCCTTGTCCTGTTCTAATATGTTTAATTGGTTTTAGTCTTAAAACATAACCAAACTCTTCTAACTTCTTGAAGAACTTCACCTTCTTGATACTTTTGTGAATCTTCTGACTGTTCTCTCCAGTCCTCTGTTTAGGTAATTTGGTCAAATATTCAAGGAGGTTCTTAATGGGATATGGGGCAGTTGATTTGATATTTGCTTCATATCCACAAGTATCAACTCCTGAGTAATAGAAAAACTTTTTAACTTTGTATTTACTTTTGAGGTATTCCGTCAGCTTCTTAAAATCAACCCTCCAATCTTGGTCGTTTGGTGTTCCATAAAACATATTTGAAGCATCGATAAAGACATAACAGTTTTTAGTCATATATATATCGTACCAAATGATTATGAACCCAAGATTAACTTGGTCTATGTCTTTAATATAGCTAAGAATGCATCCTGTGGAATATGTACCTGTCCAATCTGTTTCAATCTTTTCTTTCCTTTCTTTTGCTTCTCTAACAATTTCTTTTTTCTAGAATAGTCACCACCATACAACTTAGCAGTAACATCTTTTCTAAAAGCTTTTACATCTTCTCTTGCGATAATGGTTGAACCAATAGCTGCTTGGAGAGGAATAGCGAACTGTTGTCTAGGTATTACTGTTTTCATGACCTCTAGGAGCTTCACAGCCTTTGCTCTAGCATCATCTCTTACCTCAAGGAAATCTAATACAGAAACCTCCTCGTGATTTACTAGTATAGAGACTTTTACAATATCAGCAGGGAAGTAATCAATGAACTCATATTCCATAGAAGCATATCCACTAGAAATATTTTTCATTTGATCAAAGAAGTTAGAAATGAGAGAAACAAGAGGCATATCATATTCCAGAATAATATATTGATCTTTAAGTTGAATATCACTACTACTTGAGTGTAGGTATTTTGTATTAACATACTGTCCTCTTTTGAATTGGCATAAACTCATCATATCTCCTAAATATTTCTCTGGAGTCATGATTTCAGCTCTAACCCAAGGTTCTCTAATCTCTTTAATATTGGCAGGATCTGGGAGCTCGTGAGGTGCCTGTATGACTAATTCCTCACCATCTGTTTTTGTAACTTGGTACTCAACAGTAGGAGCAGTTACGATTAAATCAATATCATATTCTCTTTCAAGTCTCTCTTGAATAATTTCCATGTGTAGTAGTCCTAGAAATCCACATCTGAATCCAGAACCAAGTAAATTGGATCTTTGATCTGTAAATACTAAGGAAGCATCATTTAGTGAAAGTTTAATCAATGCAGTTTTAAGGTCTTCATAATCCTCAGTATCTGTTGGGAAGAATGTTGCAAACATATTAGGTTTAGGTATCTGGTATCCTGAGAGTGGAGTAGTGTCTTCTTTGTCTGAGATAGTATCTCCAACTGTGAAGAAACTAATGTCTTTCATTCCTGTTGCAATATATCCAACTTCTCCAGCTTCTAGCTTATCAATCTCCTCTAAGTCTGGATTGAATATACCAATCTCTGTTGGTTTGAATGACTGTTTTCTCTGAATCATGTGTAAAGTCTTTGCTTTACCTGATTCATATTTGTATGAGCCATCAAATATTCTAACTGCAATTACAACACCTCTATGTTCATCATAGAAGGAGTCAAAGACTAATGCTTTAAGTGGTGCATTTACATCACCAGTTGGAGCAGGGGACTTCTCAATTATTCTATCTAACAACTCCTCTACACCTTCTCCAGTTTTCCCGGACACTTTAACAATCTCTTCTTTCTTAAAACCTAGTAGTGCTTCAATCTCTTTTTCTCGCTCTTCAATATTTACATTTGGTAAATCAATTTTGTTTAGTACTGGAATTAAGGTAAGTCCTAAATCTAGAGCCTTCCTAGTATTTGATATGGTTTGTGCTTGTATTCCTTGACTAGCATCTACAAGAAGTAGGGCAGACTCACAAGCAGCTAGAGACCTAGACACTTCGTAAGAGAAATCGACATGCCCTGGTGTGTCTATGAGATTTAATTCATATCCTTTCCATGCCATCTTACAAGCTTGCAGCTTGATTGTAATACCCTTCTCCTGTTCTAGATCTAGCTTGTCTAAAACTCTGTTACTCTTCTTTCTAGCAATACTACTATTCTCTGTTGCCTCTAACATCCTATCTGCCAAAGTAGATTTCCCATGATCTATATGAGCAATGATGGAGAAGTTTCTAATTTTTTCTAATGGTTTTGAATTAGACATACAATGGATTATATCTAAAGAAAAGGTTTTTTTGTAGGGCTTTATGTTTTTATTTTCTTGACCTTAGAAGTTACTACATGTATTATGGAGATAATAATCTTAGTGTGATAAATATATGGATCAAGATATATACAGAGACCCACAATCGATATCAGGTATAGAAGGGAATTCAAGTGATGAAAACGGTAATGAATTTAGCACTTCTTCTTTGGGTCAAGATGTGGTATTAGATTCAACTTTTCAGGGTTCAGAAAAGTTAGAAAATATTTCTGAGGAAATACCTACAGGAGAAGATAAGGAAGTTGAAGGTTTGACATTTTCAAAAGGAGACAGAGAACTAATGAGGAAGTTTATTAAGGCCGTTGAGGCATATGGAGATATTGTTGCTGATGGACAGAGACTACATCAGCACCTGCAATATGACATAGAGAGACTAAGCCAGTTGGTTCCACCTATTCAACAGTTGAATCAACAGTTATCTAACCAGCCACTTGAACAGTTAATCAGATCTTTAGATACAAACAGTAATATACATTTTAGGAGGTAGTATTCAAAGTCTTGTAGATGTTATTTGACTTACTATCTTCTTCTTGTTTTGTAAGTTCTCTCTAATTTCTTCTGTTTACTTTGTAACAATCTCTCACTTCCTCTTACCAAATTCTTTTTCTCATCAGAAACATATTGTATATATGTTTTAAACAAAGTAATCCACTCATCAATATTTAATTCAGAAGGTTTTTTATTTTTAATATGTAAATTCTTTTCTAGAATCTTTTGTTGTTTATATGAAAAAACCTTATCAAATGCTTGTAATATTGTTGGTTCCCATTGATTATACCCATATATGACGAAATCTCTGTAATCTTGTTCTAGTTTTTTATCTACAAGTGGTTGTTCTCTTTTATGGAATTGGGCTAGAACAGTATCTACATTTGGGACAGGTTTATATTGTTTTCTGTCAATATTGGTAAGGATACTCATCTCATAAAATGGTTGTAAGAGTAAAGATATTTGTGAATTCTTTCCAAGTGGAGAACCTATATATCTTTTTGCTGCTAAATCTTGCATTATTAGATAGGTGTCTTCTGGAGAATTAGGAGATAGAAGTAATTTATCCATTATTCGACTAGTATATTCAAAAGGTATATTGGAGAAGACTTTGTATTTGAATGTAGGATTTGACCACTTTAAAAAATCAGCTTCAATAATTTCAATGTTTTTAGCTTCTCTAAATCTGTCTCGTAATTCTTTAGCAAGGTTAGAATCTAATTCAATAGCGATAACTTTATGTGCTTTTTGGGACAACTCTTCGGTAATAATTCCTTTCCCAGGGCCAATTTCTATTACAATATCATCCTGATTTATGTTTGTCATTGCAACTAAAGATTTTACGAATGAGGGATTATATAGAAAGTTTTGTGAATGCCAGAGGTTTTCTGTGTTTGATATATTGTTGATATGATGTAATTCTTTTTCTGTTGTCATAGGTATGTAAGCATATTATAGCATGGGGGGTGGGTTGTGAGAGTTAAGATAGACAACACTTATTCGATTGTTCTTAGTTTTTTGTATCTCAACATCTACATCGTATACATCTTTGATATTCTTTTTTGTCAAAACCTTTTGTGGAGTTCCTTCAGTAAAGATATGACCATCTTTTAATAATATAAGTCTGTCACAAAACATTGAAGCTAGGTTAAGATCATGTATTGCAACTATTGTGGGTATATTTAAAGATTTTATCAGATTCATGATTTCCAATTGATATCTTGGATCAAGGTGGTTTGTTGGCTCATCTAGTATCAGCATCTCTGTTTCTTGGGCAATTGCCATTGCTATTAGAACTCTTTGTTTTTCTCCTCCTGATAAAGTAGAAAAATGACGATTTTCTTTGTTGGTTAGATGCACTCTGTTTAATGCATCTAGAACGATTTCTTGATCTTCCTTCGTGTCTTTCTCAAAGATTCCTTTATGTGGACTACGCCCCATAAGGACAATATCGTAGACAGTTCTGTCGTTTAGTCCTTCTTTCTCTTGTAGAACAACACCAATGTTTTGTGCTACCTCTTTTTGACTCATAGATAGAATGTCTCTGCCTTTAATATATACTCCTCCTTGCTTGGGTGTGTAATATTTGTACAGCAACCTTAGCAAGGATGATTTGCCACTTCCATTTGGTCCGATCAATCCAATAAGTTCTTGGTTTGTTATTGCTATGGAAATGTTTTTTATTATCTTTTTTCCTTTTACTCCCCATTGAACTTTGCGTGCAGAGAGTTTTGTTATTTGTGTGCTTTTGTTTGTTTTTTCCATAATAGGAGTAGAAAGAATGCTCCCCCAAGGAGTGATGTTATGACTCCTGCAGGTACTTCTGCAGGGGAGACAACGGTTCTAGCAAGGATGTCTACCCACACCAAGAAGATACTTCCGCTGATGAGGGAAATAGGTAACAGGTACTTGTGATTGGTACCAGTAAAAAAACGAACAATATGAGGGATGATTAAGCCTATAAATCCGATAGAGCCACTCACAGCTACTATGACTCCAACAGTTAAAGAAATGATAATGAAGAGTCTTTTACGGAAAGTAGGGACTTCCAGTCCCAAAGTTGATGCAAATTCATCATTTGTTGCAATAAGATTTAGGTTGCGAGATTGGAGAGTCAAATAGATTGTTGTCCCTATTAGTACTAAAGAAGGAATGGTTAAGTCTCGCCAATCAGCTCTTGCCAGACTCCCTAGAGTCCATGATAAGATTTGTCCTGCCAACTCTTTTTTGCTAGATACTAGAGTGATAAAACTAGTTATTCCAGAAAATACATACCCTGTACCAATTCCTGCTAGAATCAGACTGGTTGGTGAAATTTCTCCTTGTCTTCGGCTTAAGTAGAAAACTATAGTGAAAGCCAAAATTGCTCCAAGGAATCCGCCGACCTGTATCCCAAATATTCCGAAGGTATTAAAAATTCCAAAGCCAATTGAAAGAACAGCACCCAATGAAGCACCCGAAGAGATTCCTAGGGTAAAAGGATCAGCAAGATCATTTTTCAGTAAGGCTTGTAAAGATGCTCCCGATACTGCAAGTCCTGCACCTACGACAGCAGCCAAGAGTGCTCTTGGAGTACGGATTAGCCAAATGATGTTTTCATTACCCGTTGTCCATGTCCCCTTTTCTGTAATCCCGATTTTGTAAAAAATAATTCCGAGGATTTCTTTAATATTTATAGAAGTTGAACCTATACAGATACCTAATACAATCGATATTATTAAAAGACTAGTTAATATAGTTACAGCGACTAAGAAATGATGTTTCTTTTTGTTCTCCAACCTTCTTAATCCCATTGCTAGTTACTGATATAGCTCAGGGTATAAGTTTCTAGCTAGATGTTCTATTCCTTTGTCCATTTGTACACCAGGTAAAATATATGTCCAAGGGAATACAATATATTTCTTGTTGCGAATAGCAGTAATACTCTTAAGCTTATCCAAGGATTCTAAGGTTTTAATACGATCAGATGCACTCTCCCATGGGGTATCATCAATCATAATAAATTCAGGATCTCTTTCAATAATAGTTTCCCACCCAGCAGCAGGAATCCAGTCATCTTCAGTATCTCCTAAGATATTTTCTGCTCCAACAGCATTCATCATCTTAGTTACCATTGCATATTTGCCTGCGGTAAATGCAGCATCGGCTCCTCCACCATAATAAAAGCCTCGTGGCTTAGGAGAAATATCTTTTGTAGCTTCTTGAATCTTTGAGATGTTGCTTTTCATACTATCTATTACCTCTTTTGCTTTTTCTTCTACATGGAAGATTTTACCAAGATTCTCAATATCATCATATGTGCTTTCTATTCCTTCATTTGGCTTTACCCCTATGGCTATGCACGACTCAGTAAGTACATAGCTTTTAATACCATACTCTTTCAGTTTCTCAGGGGTTACACCACTCTCATTTGAAAAATTATAGTCCCAAGCACCAAAAACAAAATCAGGATCTAAACTTACAATTGTTTCGAGTGATGGAGGAGGCCATGTTATTGTAGAGATGAGTGGTATTTCGCCTATATCTTCTTTAAATTCTTCTCCTACTTCTACACCTGATATCCAGTACCCTGTCATATGGTCTTTAAGTCCGAGCTTTAACATGATTTCTGTCATGTTAGTGTCAAAGGAAAGCACTCGTTGAGGAATAGCATCAAATGTTATTTCTTCTCCACAGTTGTAAACAGTCACGGAGGATAATTTATCGCTCTTCTGTGTTGTTTTTATTGGACTTCCTCCTGTCATAAAGACAAGAACTACACCTAAAGTAAAGGTGATGATCCCAATTAGTAGAATACGGGAATTTGTTTTTTTATTCTTCATGGCAAACCTATAAAGAAATTATTAATGATACTAAACGAAATTATGATATTTGTCAATATTTGCCAATTTCTAAGTGATTTGATCCTTTTTGTCTGTCTAGCTACAGGTTTGTAGGGCTACTGGGTGGAAATACTAATAGTAAATACCTCTTTAAAAAGTATATTGCTATCACTATATGTGGAAATATAAACTGTTTTTGTAGCATTAGGTTCAAGTACAATCTCTCTCTTGTACATCTCTTTACTACCATCTCTTAATACATACCAACCCCCATCAATCTTTAGTGAAAAGTTAGAAGGACTTGTACTATCTGCATAACCATCCACCACTAATGTTTGTCTGGTGCTACTTCTGTTTGTAATTCTAAATGCTGGTTTAGAATATTCCTTCTCTTCCTTTCTAGGACCTACTTCAGCACTATACACATATTCACCATCCCTCTTCTTTCTTAAAGTATCTGAAACAAATATCTCATCATTCTCATTCAATATTTCCATATCAATACTATGTGGAGAGCTAGTTGCTCCTAAGACATTAATTTGCTTGTTCTCCTGAGTAATGGGGGAAAGATTGATAACAGTAAGAGTTGGGATAAGAAACAATCCCAAGATAGCAACAATTGCCAAAGGCTCAAACACTTGTGGAAGTAAATTTTTCTTTGTTTCACTCATCTGTATAGTTTCTCCTCTCTTGGATATATCTTATCAATTTCTACCTCAAATGTCTTTACTGTTCCCCAAATGCCAAACAAAGCAAGTACTCCCACTATTATTCCAACCCATCCATAGCATGTTCCCTGTATTACTTGTGCAATTGTAACTAAAGATGCAATTAAAAGAAAACATGACCAAATGAAAATTGAGAGGAAAGAAGTGTCATCTTTTGTGATCCACTTCATAATATTCAACCTTGTTATCTTTACAATGGTTCGTGGGTTTTCAAAAGCTGACTGGTATATCGATGTTTTAACAATGAAGTAGAGGGTAGGGATGGCTAATGCAAGAACCATTATGAGATTTGAAACAGAATTAACCAAAAGTGTAATCGTGCTATCTGTATAGTACAACTGGATAGAGAAAATTCCCTGTATTTGGTTGTCAATGAAAAAATCTAGCTTGTATACAATGTTTGCAATTATTATACCTAACAACTTACCAGCAATCATTACAACTGCTGGAGCGATAGATATTTTAAGTATTCTTCTTAGAAGCTTTGACATTATCTTGGGCAAGTTTGTTTAAATCTTTTGTAAGTCTAGACTTTACTCTGTCTGCCTTACCTTTTTTGATAACATTCTTCTTTGCAGCTTTATCTAAAACTTTGTAAACATTTTTGAGGTTCTTTTTCCCTTCCTCAATGTTACCTTGTTCTACTAAAGTTTTATGTTTCTTTGTAGCTCTTTGTATTCTCCCTCTTAGTCTGTCATTGACGACTTGTCTCCTTCTGGATGACCTGAGATCTTTTATTGATGTTTTTAAATTTGGCATCTCTTAATTGAATGTAATTAATATAACTATATGGAGGTATTATATACGTTAAACTAAGGTTTGTAAACATTGTTTTTTGTGGTAAACTTTTAATATGCAGAGAAGTAGGAAAGTTAAGATATTTATTAGCTCACTTGTCGTTCTTTTTATGCTTTCTTTTGGTATTATGTATGCTGTTTTGAATAACAAGAATGGAGATGTTGAAGAAGAGCAGGTTTTGGGTACGACAAATGAGGAAAGTATTTTGGTAGGAGTAGAAAATACATATGGGACACCGTATATCATTTCTACTCCATCAGTTGAGGCAGAGGAGGGGAGCTTCTATGAGTATTACCCAATGATAGAGGATGCAGATAGTGATCCTAGCGAGTTAAGTGTGGAGCTGGTTAATAGTCCTGAATGGTTGTTTGTTCGTGATGATAAGGCTATTGTCGGTGATGTGCCGTATGGGGTTGGAGAAACATTTGAATATACTGTAAGAGTGAGTGATGGTACAAACTCATCATCACAGAGCAATTATATATTAGTAACTAAGGCAAGTGAGTAAAAAGATATTGATAATAGTTGGTTGTATTGCGTTTATACTAACAATGTCTTCTCTCTTCTTATTGTTGAAAAAAGATAGGGTAGGAAGTTTTGATTCTCTCTATGAACCACAAAATGAGTGTACTCCTTACAATGTTTTTGTAGAGAAAGGGGAGGATGAGTTCTCTGTCACTATCGATTGGGAGACTACAGCTGAATGTGCTGGTTTTGTACAGTATGGGATAGACAGAAATGAAATGGATAGAGTTGGTTTTGATGTTGCAGGTAACTTAAAATCTAAGAAGCATAGAGTCGTTTTAGACAAACTTTTAACAAAATCAAAATATTACTTCTTGATTAATTCTGAGAGAAAAGGTTATGGAAATAATGGAATGCCATTGGAGTTTGTGATAAGTGAGATGTAAACTATTCTTTTTTCTTTCTCCCCAATCTCTTTATTGTAATCTCTTCAAAGTATTTCTTAGGTTTGAAGATTCTCCATGAGGTCATCTCTGCACCTCTGTACATTTCTGAGTCAACAAACTTTTTTGCAACAATTTGACCGAATGGTTTTGTATATATGTACCAACCAACTACAAGTATTAGGATTCCTACAACAATTTTGCTTAACAGAGAGTCGAAGATACCAGTATCTGGGGTCTCATCAGTTGGTTGCCCAACAGGATTACATGTTTGCTCTACATTGGTGACAATCTCAGCTCTGAGAGTTTTGGGATCAAGAGGAACTTGTGTTGGTTCTATCACTACCTCATTCTGGTTTGGACCTGTCAGGGCGTTTTCTCCTGCTTCTGCGTTGAAGACTAAGGTAAGAGTTTGCCCTGCACTTATCGACCAACCACTAGTTGTTGTCCAGACTAGTTCGGTTGTTTGTCCAATATTAGTACTTCTTAAGTAATCAATATCGGTTATTGAAACAGTATTGATTTTAGTGCTACCTAGCACATATCTAAAACCAAGAGGAAGTTTATTTGTGATGGATTTGATAGTCTGTGATGTAGAAGCATTATTGGTAATATTTATTGTATAAGTTACAGCATTATTTGGAGCTACTCTGTCAAGGCATGTCTCGCTTGTTTTCCCTGTTACGCTAAAGTTCGATTCCTCTGTTTCTTCTTCAGGTGGTTTTTCTGGTTCTTGTTCTTTTGGTGTTGTTGGACTTGGGCTTGTAATTTCTTTGAAGAGCAAGTCTGTTGCTGCTTTACCTAGAGGAGTAGTTCCATCTTTTAGTTCTGCGACAACATGCACAGTTCCTACAAATCCATCTAATTGTGAAAAACTTTTTGCATTGGAGAAGTTCTCAGCTTTGTAGAGATCTTGTTCTATCATCACAATTTCCCCTTTCGTTTCATCAAGAGTTAATCCCTTATTCATAGAAAGCTTTGCGAAGTCTGTACTGTCAAATGAAAAATCAATACTGAGAGTGTCTGACTCTTTAAGGTTTGAAGCTTTAAGAGTAGTTTTTGCTACCTTATTTGTTTTTCCATCAGACCTTGTTGTAAATTGTAAAGCAGTTACCACAGTACCTGCCTGTTGAGTAACACTTAAAACTCTTTTACAGAGGGGAGAGTTTACCGAATCACCAGTATCATCATCAGCAGTTGCAACCAGTTCAAGGGAAGAGTCTGTAAAGTTGGTAAATGATTTTTTGATTGTAAGTCCATCTTCGGAGATAGTATCAGGGTCCTCTAGTTGGTTGTTTACACTAAATTGAGGATTGACATACTTCTTGTCAAAAGTGGCTTCCACGGTAATTTCATCTTCTGGGGAAATCTGTCCAGTAACAATCTTTCCTTGTTCATCCCTTATTGTCATCAATTTACATCTAGTATCTTGTACATTCTGCAGTTGACAGGCGATAAAGTCTTCTAATTTTGTTGTCGTATTTAATTTTGTTGTGTCAATATTAGAGGTAGAACATGGTGGACAGGCAATATTCTCTTTTACAACACTTTGTGAGAAACCAAACCCTTTTCTTGGATCTCCACATTCAGATGTTGATATTGGATCGATATAATAGCAAGTACACATTTTGTCTCCAACAGTCTTTTTCTCAGTTGCTGGCTTTATTTTGTAGAAGTATATTGCAGCGAGGATAAGGATAAAGCCTAATATCCCTGCTATGATTAAAAGTGTGGTAACCAGTTTGTTAGATTTTTTTGTAGTAGTAACTCTTTTTACCTCTGTTTCCATATATTACAGGTACACCAAAAATTAGCAGTATCTATATTAGTAAAGTCTAATAGAATAAGTGTTTAGTGTCAATAACAAAATTTTTACAATATGGTGGAGAGTATGGTGATGCCTAGTTTGGGCTCTATTAACCCTTTCTTGATTTGAAAATCTAGGTTGGAGAGCTTTGTGTATAGGTAGGTAATCTTTTTTTCAGAGTAATCTTTGGAGGATCTTATCAATGGTTGAACAGTCCACGGTGCAATCTTTAGAATAGATGCAATCTCTTTTGATGTTTTTCCTTCTTCTAAAAGGTGTTTAGTTAAAGTTATCAATCTTAGATTTCTAGCAATCATGGCGATTATGTAATTAACATCAACAGCTTGAGAAAGAAGTTTTTCTAAAATCTTTGTGCTCTTTTCTGTATCTGCTTCGTTAATGGCATCTATTAGTGACCATATATCTCTCTCTAATGTGTTTGTAATTAACTTCTCAACATCTTCTCTTTTAATCTCTTTATCATCTAGAAGTAACTTTAGTTTTTTTAGCTCATTGGAACATCTTTCTGGGTCATAGTTTGTTCTCTCTGCAATATCTTTTGTTGCAATTGCTTCCATTCTCATGTTCTGTTTCTTAAGTTCTTCTCTTAACCATGTAAAAAATGTTCTTTTGTTTAATTCTTCGAAGCTTTCTTCATTGTTATCCTTTTTAAAGAATTTGTAATATTTAGTATTTGCTTTTACCTTTTGATCTTCCCATAGGATAACAGTATCTTTTGATGAAGTGTTTTCTAGTATATTTATAACTAGAGGAACAAGTTCATCTTTCTTTTTGTTTTTATACAGCCTTTTGATAAAGAGAATTCTTTCTGGTACAAAGAGATTTTGCGATGTTAGTGTGTCCAAGATTGTCTGTGAATCTGTACTATCCGCATTTATTGTTAAAACTTCAATCTCTTTCTTCTTCTGTTTAATCGAATCTATATGCTCATGTGCAGCTTCTAAAGAGAGGTAGTGGGAAGAACCATGGTACAGCTTATATTTCATCCTTCTCTGTACTTAACTCAATAGGCTTGCCTAGTAGAATAATAACTCCATCTCTGTTGGTTTGTGTAGTTATGAATTCTGGTTTAACCTTGTTCTCTGTTTTAAGATGCTTTGCAATTATATCCATTGTTCCTTGGTAGTTCTCAGCATTAGAAAAGACATGGTTCCCTTCTTTATCTTTGAAAAGAATTCTAGAATGGAAAATACTGGTATATGGGAATGCTTCTCTAAGCTCTTTGATTTTCTCTGTTGTTCCACTCTGTCCTAAGCCAATATCGTGAACATAGAGAATGGCTTTTTCAGAATAAAGAGCTGGGTACTTCTCAATCAATTTTATATATTTATGAATTTCTTTGTATTCTCCTAAGCCAGCCTTTGGTCCAATTGCAAAAGCACCACTTGGCATAGATTTAACTTCAATTAATTCTCTTCCTCCAGAGTAGGGGTCTAATACGAAAGAGTATGTCTTTCCATCGTTTTCTGTAAAATCTTGTAGTAGATTAATTCCTGCTCGAATATCAGTAATTGTAAACTCAGAGATCTTGATATTGTTTACCAAGGAAGATATTACTCCCATAACCTTCTGTGGGTCCTTAAAAGTATCATCTTCAGCAAACTTATCCTTTAATGCAAGTACAACCTTTTGCTGTCTTTTTGCTCGTGCATAATCGCTTCCTTCACCATTCATAAGGGAATGTCGAGAACGAGAGTATATCAATGCTGTCTTTCCATCCATTACTTGTGGGCCAGCTTTGAATTGCACAGTTATGTTTCCTGATGGTCCAGGATATCTATAATCGGTAAAACTGTTTTCAACATTAATATTAACTCCTCCAACCTTATCAATTATCTCTACAAAAGCTTTGAAGTCAACAAGAACATAATATTGTATTTCTAGACCAGTTACATCTTCTACGCTTTTTTGTAGGGCATTGAAGCCTGTTCCTTTTGTATTATTTTCTGCTATTGAATATACAGCGTTAATTCTTCTGTACCATTTTGTATTCGGATCTACCTCTACATGAAAGTCTCTAGGGATAGATATCATATTAAGGTTCTCTGTTTCGTAGTTGTAAGAGGCAATGATAATTGTGTCAGTATTAGAAATATCATTGCCTGTCCTGCTATCTACCCCAACAATGAGGACATTTGTATGTTGTCCTTGGGAATCTTTTTTAAGTTCAGGTTTCTTCTCTTGAATCAGTTCTACTGGATTGAAGTTTAGTCCAATAGCCTTTGTTATTTCTGATCCTTTCCAGAGAAAAAACCCTACAGCGCCAAAGAATACTAGGAGGAGGAATAAGACTAATCCTTTCACAAATGGACTTCTTTTTTTCTTTTCTTTTGTTTTTGTAACAACAGAGTTTTTCATTGTAGAGCTGGAAGGTTTAACATTTTTAAGCTCTCCTTCATTTAAATCTATATCTAGTACCATGGGTCAGTATTTATTAATATTATCTAAGATATTTATTTACATTAGCATTATGTTCTTCAAGTGTCTTTGAGTAATGTGGGTTTCCATCTTTATCGTGAATGTAGAAGTAGTAGGGGGAAGCTTCTGGAGTTCTAGTTGCGTTAATTGCTTGTATTCCTGGATTACATATTGGAGTAGGTGGTAAACCAGTTTTTTTGTATGAGTTGTATGGATTGTCATCTGCTTTGTCCTGTACTGTAATCACATGTTTCCAATTTTTTACAGGATAGAGGAGTGTAGCATCTGCTTGTAGTAACCATCCTTCTTCTAATCTTTTTAGTAAGATGCCTGCAATGATTGGTCTGTCTGTCCCGTTGTATCCTTCTCTCTCAACAATACTTGCCATTACGATATCTTCATATGTGTATTCGGTCCCAACTCTTTTCTTAAAATTCTCTACTAATACTTTGATAACACTATTAGTTGTACTGTCTGGAGCTAATGCATATTTGTCAGGGAATAGGAATCCCTCCAGATCTTTTACTTCTTCAGGTAGTTCTAGTGTCTCGATGAAAGTAGGGTCAGTTGTAGCTTTGAGAAAGTCATCTTTAGAGAAGTTTGTGCTCTCCACCTTGTCTAATTCCTTTGTAATTATCTCGGCTATCTCATCTTTTCTTAAACCCTCAGGGATAGTTATCCATATGTCTTGTTCCTTTCCATTCTGGAGCGTTGCAATTAACTCCTTCATATTTAGATTCTTAGGAATATTATATGTACCTGCCTGAAGCTTACCTTCTGTTTTTGTTGCTTTTAGATAGACCTTTGCATAGTTTATGAATCTCTTTCTCAACAGACCTTTTTCCACTAGATTGTTTAATATGAGATTTACAGACTCTCCCTCACTTATCTGAAATGTAACTTTCTCTGAATCTTGAGTGTTCTGGACATCCAATGCTCCAGTATAGTCGAAATATATGACAATACCGATTAGTATTGCGATTGTTAGAAGGATATTAAAAATCTTTTTCATTCTCTTTTGCAATTGAATTTAAAAATTCTTGTAGAAAGACTGTTGCTGCAACTTTGTCTATCTTTTTTCTAGAACTCTGCGTACTTTGTCCTGAAGATGTTAGCATATTTTGAGCATGAGTTGTAGAGAAACTTTCATCGTAGGTGAGGATAGGGAGATTAGTTCTTTGAGATAGGGATTCAATGAACTTCTCTACTTTTCTACTTGTTTTCTGTTGTGTTTCTGTGAAAGGTTGTGGCATTCCAACTAACAGGCTTCTTACCTTGTATTCTTTCGCAATCTCTAGTATTTCTTCGATGATAATATCTCTGTTTTTCTTTTTGGTAATTGTAAGCACTTCCAATGGCGAAGCAATTATTCCTTTCGAATCTGAAATTGCTAATCCAAAATGTTTGTCTCCATAGTCTATTGCTAGGATAGGGTGTTCTACTTTCATATTATTCTAATACTGCTTTTATCCTTTTAACTCCTGCTCCAACATTCTCCTGTTTGGATATTTTAAAAATTCCTAGGTCTTTAATATTCTCAACATGTGGACCGTTACAGATTTCAATAGAGAATGGATTCTCTTCAGGCCCTATGTAATATACGTTTACAATATCAGGATATCTTTCTGAGAACGCTGCGAAGGGAACAACCTTAAGAGCTTCTTCTTTGGGCATTTCTTTCTTTCCTACAGTTAATCCTTTTTTAATTTGCTCATTGACCATATCTTCAACTTCTTTTACTTGTTCATCTGTTAGGTGTGCATCATTAGGATAGTCCATTCTTAATCTCTCTGGTGTAATGTTGCTGCCTTTTTGATATACATGGTTGCCTAAAACCTTCCTTAAGGCAGCAAGGAGTAGGTGTGATGCTGTGTGATATTTTGTAGACATCTCGGATGTATCAGCTAATCCTCCTTTGAAGAGTCCTTTAGATGCTGTTCTTGATTTTTCTTGGTGTTCTTCCTCTGCTTTCTTAAAACCCTCTCTGTTTTCTATCCCAATTTCTTTCTCCTTTAATATTTCCTCTGTTAATTCTAATGGTAGTCCATATGTTTCGTAGAGTAGGAAAGCATCTTTACCTGTGACCTGGCTGTTTTTCTTTAACATTTTCTCTAGAACCCTCAAACCAGAATTTAATGTTTTACCAAATTTTATCTCTTCCTCTTCTATTATATTAAGTATATGTTCTTTCTGTGTAGCGAGCTCTTCCCATGTATCTTTGAATTGTTCTATTGCAATCTCTGCTACTTCTCTTGTAAACGGTTTCTCTATACCCAATTTCTTTCCATGTCTAATTGCTCTTCTGATTAATCTTCTTAATATATATCCCTGTTGGCTTCTAGAAGGTTCAACACCATCCATGACTATCCATGTTGCTGCTTTTAGGTGGTCAACAATGACTCTTTGTGATTCTATATTCTCAACTTTAGACAATTCCCTTACCTTCTCCGTTATTGGTCTGTATGTATCTATCTCGTACACAGAATCTACGGATTGTAGTAGACCGGTTAATCTTTCAAGTCCACCACCAAAATCCACATTGTGTCTTCCAAGTGGCAGGATTTGTTCTCCTGTTTTGAGATATTGCATGAAAACATTGTTACCTATCTCAACATATTTTCCACAGTTGCAACTAACATTACATTCATCTCCACATTTCTCTGTACCGGTGTTATAGAAGATTTCAGAGTCTGGTCCACATGGTCCTCCAGATTCTAAACCCCACCAATTTTCTTTTTTACCAAATGGTTGTATTCTTTCTTCTTTACCAACTTTTGCATCAATATTGTATCTAGAAAATATTTCTTTCCATACTTCTATTGATTCTGTATCTTGAGGAGCATTGTTATCACCTTCAAATACAGATGCATATATGTTGTTAATATCTAGTCCTAATTCTTCTACAAAGAATTCAACAGTCATCTCAATTGCTTCTTTTTTGAAGTAATCGTTTAATGACCAGTTCCCTAACATTATGAAAGCAGTACAATGGAAAGCATCTCCAACCTCATCTATATCTCCAGTTCTAATACACCTCTGTATATTCACTAATCTGTTTCCTTTGGGGTGTTCTTGGCCATTGAGGAAAGGTACTAAAGGGAACATACCAGCATTAACAAAAAGCACGGATGGGTCATTTTCTGGGACGAGTGGAGAGCTTGGAATAGCTTGGTGTCCATGCTTTTCAAAGAATTCTATATATTTTTGCCATATTTGGTTATATGAAAGATTTTTCATTGTATGGTGATTATACCAATTTCTATGTATTAGTACTATCTTCTTTTGTCTGTTCTTCTATCTGTTGTGCAATTTTGAGGAAAGCAGATGGATCTGGTACTTCAGGCTCGGGTATTTCTTCTGAAGAAGTATCTATCCCCATGGGTTCTGTGATAGGTGTTTCTTGTGTTGTGGTTGTTGTCTCAAAGGTAGTTGTGGGTTCTAAATTTGTAACAGGAGTCTCTTCTACAGGAGTTGTAGATGTATCAGCAACAATAGGTTCTTGCTGTATAGTAGTTGGTTCTGTTACTGCTTCTGGCTGTGTAGGTTGGGGGGTAACATCAAAAGCGGATTTGGGTTCTTCAGTCTTCGGTTCAATTTTAACATCAAAAGCGGATTTAGGTTCTTCAGTCTTCGGTTCAACTTTAACATCGAAAGCGGATTTAAGTTCTTCAGTCTTCGGTTCAACTTTAACATCGAAAGCTGACTGTGGTTCTGCAACTCTTGGTTCAGTAGTTTGTACATTTGGTGAGAATGTAGGTTCTTCTATCTTCGGCTCTATCTTAACATCAGGTAAATCAACCTTAACTTTTGTTTCAACCATTGGTTTCTCAACCTTAGTGTCTGTTTCTTCCATATCAATATTAGAGACACTTGAATAGATTTCTTTCTCCTTAATAGGAGGAGTATCTGGTGGAGTAGCATCTGCTTCCACAAGCTCTCTCACCTCTGTATTTACAACTGGTGGAGTATATACCTCCTCAGTATATTCTGTACTTAGAGGAGTATTCCTAGTCGCATATGTAGTATCTTTCTCTTTCTTTCCTTTCCCCCAAATCGCTGCAATGAGGAGGGGTATACAGATAGCTACTACGATGAGAAGAATACCAACCCCTATGATGAAAACAGTACGTTTGCTTACCTCCCAACCAAAAATATTATATGTACCACTAGTATCAGCAGCTGAGTTAACAGTAAAGTCCCATGATTTCTCTGCTTTCTTTCCCTTTGTATCCTCAAAAGAAATTTCTCCTTTATGTGTACCATCTACCAAATCTTCTGTTGGTTGATATATTAACGTATATTCATTATTAGAAATCTTGTTAATCTTCATCTTGCCTGTTACATCTTTGTCATCTACCTTAAATACAATGGTACTTTCTTTAATTTCTGCATTCTCACTTGCAATTAATGTCCCTTTAATTGTAACTCTGGGGTTAGCAACAACATCTTCTGTGGAAGGAGACATATTGATAACCTGAGGTTCTCCTAAAATTACTACATCATCACTCTCAGGTGTCTTGTCAGAAGCCTTTGAAATTACAATCTCTGGAGATACACCAAAACCAGATTTAGGAGGGGTTTGGTTATCAGTTGCTCTAACAACAAGTTTGTATGTCCCAGAATCTAAATTATTTGTAGATACCGGAGAACCTAACACATTGTATTCCAATTTCTCACTAACCTTCTCCCAAGTTGTCTCATCTGCAACATTCTTTGTCATAAAGAGCTCAAAAGAGGTGATATGATTTAAATCCGATACTTCCCATGAGCTGTCAAACTTACTTCCTGCGTCAATTCTGAGTGCATCTTCAGGTCTTACAATCTTTACCTTTGGGATATCATTCTCTGCTTGTTCTACACTAATAACCCAAGATTGAGACCTCACATGTTTACTGTATCCATCATGGATAATTACATTGGCTAAATAGCTAGCAGGTTTCTCAGTATATCCTCTGAATGTGATTGTAAGTTTTCCATTAGAACCATCTTCAATGATAACGGGCTTTAACCAGTCAGCTCGTGGAGTAAAGGAGTAAGAGTAGTTAATCCTATCTCCATCTGTGTCTAGTGCTGAGAGTTGATACTCATACTGTGTTCCCGTCTTTATATCCTGTGATGGTTTTGATTGGCTAGGAGAGGTTGTAAATTCTGGAGAGCTATTACTAGCTACTGCTTTCAATCCTTTAATGTCATACGGGCTACTTATCTTACAACCAGCACTTTTCCCATCTGTCTTCTCTATCATCCCAAGCATCTCAACATTTCCAGACTTTTCTGGAGTGAAGACAAAACTGGTGCCAATTTGTAATGGTGAATCATCGAACTCTTCAACATATATACTTTTACCAGTAGGGTCAGATATTTCTAGCTTTCTAATTCCAGAATTGCTAAACTTTGCATCAACCTGTACTCTTATAGCTTTTCCAACTTCTAAGGAGTATGGGTTTACATTTGGAAACGAGATGAGACATGGATTCTTCTCACTTAGTTCTAACATGTCATATGCCCTGTTTCTAATATCAAAAGATTTTTGGAATAGTCCGTAAACTAATAGTGGAAGAGACAACAGAAGCAGGAGACTTGCAATGATAACTGATGTTTGACTAGATTTTTTATTTCTTAATTTTTTGGGCATTGTTGTATTATAATACTGTTTATTTATTCATCTTTGCAAGTTGTTCATTAATATTCTTTTCTGCCTTCTTTAATGCGGTTTCAACATTCGTGTTATTTTCTACAATAGCTGTTACTGCTTCGTTCATATATCCCTTAACAGTAGACTCATCTCCCATCTGCCATGACTTCATATATGGTGCAGATCGTGCAAGTGGTGCAATGTATGGGATTTCTTCCATCTCTTTGTTTAATTCTACAAGTGAGTATGGTTCACCAAAGGCTCTATGTCCATTTGTTACTGCACTTGAGAATAGTGCTAACTGTTGTTCTCTTTCGGAGAGGAATTTTACAAATGTCCATGCAATCTCAGGATATTTGCAGTCTTTACTAACAGCATCACCCCAGTATGTTGAGTAGTAAAGCTCATTTTCATTCGCTATTAACTGTGGTAGTGGAGCAGTTCCAAATTCAATTGAAGCATTTGCATTGATAATGTCAAAAGCTCTCCAACTAGGTGCAATCATCATCGCTAATTTACCGGAGTAGAACATTTCTAAATCAGTTCTTAGAGAAGAGGACCATATGGCATTTTCACCTTTTGCAAAATTGGTATACATTTCAAATACACTTATAGCTCTAGCATTATTCAAGGAGACAGTAGTTCTAGTCTCATCAATAATATTAACATTGTTTTGTAAGAGTAAGAAAGAAAGAATCTCTGCTGCATGTTTTACATTTTTTGCAGTTCCCATTGCTAGGCCGGATTGTTCAATCTTTCCAGAGTCATCCCTCTTTGTTAAATCGTTTGCCAATTCTATGAAAGAATCCCAATCTGCGGGTGGTTCATTGACACCTTCTTTCTTTAGAAGTTGCTTGTTGTAAAAGACCATAAGGCCATCAATAGACCATGGAATTGCATAGAGCTTGCCATCTTTCCCAGTAAAGTCATCAAGTACTGTTGGATAGAAGGTTTCTGCATATTCTTCTCCTGACATAATGTTAGCAGGTAATGGAGTTAAATACTTGGCGTATTTAGGAGTCCATGTGTTATGAATTCTTAATATATCAGGTGCTGGTTCAGATGATGCTGTTGATTGTTGTAATCTGGTGTAGGTTTTAGATTCATAGTTTGAGAATCTTTGTTGTGAGTATTGTATCTTAACACCAGGATTTTGTTCTTCAAATTTCTTTATTGTTTCTGCCATAACTTCTTCTGATTCCCATAATCCCCAGTATGTAAGTGTCACATTTCCGGTGGGAGCGGATGTTCCTGTTTGACTAGGTGTTCCAGTAGAGGGATTCTGTGTTTTCTTTTTGTTTGCATTTATGACAAAAAGTACGATTATTAGAACAATTAAGAGAATTGCTACTCCACCTAATATAATTATGGGTAATGGAAGTTTCTTTTTCATAGGCTCAGCTGTGGATATTGTAGTATTAGGTTGTGCAATATTATTAAAAAGATTTGCCATTTTTCTTACATGAAATATTAAATTCTTCTCTCTGCGACCACTATTAACCTCTTAGTTCCAATTCCTAGTGGCCAACATGTCATTAGTGTAACATTCTCTTTATCATGGATTGGTTGTAGGACAGTAAAGTCTGTTGGTTCTACAATCTTTTTGTTCCTAACAATATATTCTAGATTTTCTCCATCTTTCTGTATTTGAATCTTTTGTCCAACATCTATTCCATCTAGGCGAGAGAAGATTGTTTCAGGATAGTCCTTGTGTCTTCTGAAGAATGCTTCAACTGCACTATGTCCGTATATGAAAGAATTACCTCCATCGCCTGGTAGAGGAGTACCTTTGAAGTGGGCAACTCCGGATTTAAGAAATTTGTTATATACACTTTCATTTACACTCTCTACGTTTGGTGTTATTTTAATATTCTTAATGCCGACGCTATCAATAGTAATATACATATTTTTATCATACGAGGAGTCTATCTTAATTGGCTGTTGTGTTTTTGTCTCTGCCGCATATGTTGAAGTGCCAAGAACACCTAGATGTTTTGCGAGGTTTGCAAAGTAACTACTACCTGGATCATAGTATGCGAACTCATCTTCGATATATTTTTTATATGATTCTGGTACAGGTTCTACTTTTATCTCGCCCCTTTTTTGCATAATTGCACCATCTACATACGAGATGATAAGTGGGACAACTTGGCTAGCAATTATTGCTAACCCTGCAAAAGCCAGAACTACAGATATGACAATTCTGGTATTTTTCACCTTTTTTGTATTTTCAGCTTCGACATTCCATGGATTTTCCATATATTAAATATATCAGATTTTGTAGGGACATCAAACCCATATCATTAATAATGGGTCTAGCAATTACTCTTAAACTCTGCTAAAATTTCTTTGTTATGGAAAAACGAGATTACTATGAAGTTTTGGGAGTGGATAAAAAGGCATCTGCTTCTGAAATTAAAAAAGCATACAGAAAACTTGTTAAGAAATATCATCCTGATGTAAACAAGGAGGCTGATGCTGAAGACAAATTTAAGGAGGTGCAGGAGGCATATGAGGTTCTTTCTGATGATTCCAAGAGGTCAGCGTATGATCAATTTGGACATGCAGGGACAGCAGGGTTTAATCCTGGTGGTGGTAGTGGTTATGCTGATTTTGGTGGTGGTGCTCCGTTTGATATGGGCGATATCTTTAGTACTTTCTTTGGTGGGAATATGGGTGGTGGTTTTGGCTTTGATTTTGGTGGTGGGAGTAGAGGTGTTGATAATTCTGGGTCTGATATTAGATACAGGATTAGATTGAGTTTTGATGAGGCAATGAAGGGAGGAGATTTTAATGTTAAGGTAAGGAGGGAGGATAGGTGTGAGAAGTGTGGTGGTAGTGGAAGTAAGTCTGGAAAAAAGAAAGAGTGTTCTGTGTGTAAGGGGAGTGGGCAGAGTCAGCAAGTTAGAAATACGATATTTGGACAGGTAGCAGTTATGGGTGTATGTCAGGAATGTGGTGGTATGGGTTCTGTAATTGATGATCCATGTGAAGAGTGTCATGGTAGTGGAGTTAAAGATGTTGAGGAGGAGATAACTATTAAGATACCAGCAGGTGCGTATGATGGTATGGTTTTGAGATTTGGTGGTGGTGGAAATGCTGGAAGGAATGGTGGTGTAGTTGGTGATTTGTATGTTGAGATAGGGGTTGATTCATCACCGAAGTTTGAAAGGAGGGGGAACAATATATATTCGGAGATAGATATTTCGGTATATACTGCAGTTTTGGGTGATGTTGTTAATGTTGAAACAATATTTGAAGATGTTAAGTTAAAGATTCCAAAGGGCACTCAACCTGGTACGATTTTCAAATTGAAAGGAAAGGGTGTACCTTTGTTTAATTCACCTAAGGATAGGGGAGACCATTATGTAAGAGTTAATATTGAGATTCCAACGAAGTTAAGTAGGCAAGAGAGGGAGCTTTGGGAGGAGTTAAAAGGTTAGTTGCTTTTTCATTAACCTGTCTTGTAGTATATTAAAATATTCAAGTTTTTTGCTTATAGTCCTTACTGCGTAAGGTAAAACACAGAAGGTAACCATAAAATTTGCAATCCCTTTCCCCCTGTGCTATACTGAAACCGGAAAGTAATACAAAGGAAAGGGTGAGGGTAAAACTTCACCTTTTTTTTAGAAGTACTTTTTAGTAGAATATAATTAGATAATCTTTGTAATATATACATATATGTCAATGACATCAGAATTTATTACTGCAATAAATCAAATTTCCGCGGAAAGGGGGATAGATAAAGAAGAAATCTTCCAAGCTTTAGAAGAAGCTATTCTTGTTGCATACAAAAAGGAAAAGTTTGGGTTAGATGTTCCAGAGGAAGAGAAGCAACCAAACTGGTCTGTAGAGTTAAATAGGGAGACTGGTGAGTTTAAGCTCATTGCTTCTAAGGAGGTTGTGAAGAAGGCCAAGGATGTTGAGAAAGAGATTTCTCTTTCTGAAGCTGAGATGATTTCTCCTAATGTAGAGGTTGGTGACATTATTCAAATAGAGATGCCTTCAGAGGATTTTGGCAGGATTGCTGCACAGACAGCAAAGCAAGTTATTTTACAGAAAATCCGAGAGTCCGAAAAAGAGGCTATCATTAGTGAGTATAGTGATAAGGTTGGAGAGATATTTACAGCTCTCATGCAGAGAATGCAGAGAGGTGAAGTTATTTTCGAGATAGGTAAGGCAACTGCAACAATGCCACAGGAGGAGCAGATATCTAATGAGTTTTATAGATTAGGTGAAAGATACAAAGTTTTGCTAAAAGATATTGTTGATTCACAGATGATTGTGTCTAGAGCAGATTCTGACTTCTTGGTTGGTTTGTTTAAACTGGAAGTTCCAGAGATAGAGTCTGGTGTTTTGGAGGTTAAAGCTGTTGCAAGAGAGGCAGGCTCTAGGAGTAAGATGGCAGTTACTTCACATCAAGATGGGGTTGATCCAATTGGTTCATGTGTAGGGCAGAGAGGTATTAGGATTGCAAATGTAATGAATGAATTAGGTGAGGAGAAGATTGATATCATTGAGTGGGATGAGGATCCAGAGAAGTTCATTGCAAACTCATTAAGCCCAGCAAAGATAGATGATGTAAAGGTTGAGGAAGATACTGCGACAGTAACAGTACCTAATGACCAGCTTTCATTAGCAATTGGAAGAGAGGGACAGAATGTTAGATTGGCGTGGAAGTTGACAGGGTACAAGATTGATATTGTTCCTGCAGATCCAGATGCAATTGAGGAGGAAAAAGAGAGTGAGGAGCAAGTAGAAGAGAAGGAGGAAGAGGTTCCAGTTGAGGAAGTCAAGGAGGAAGTTGTTGAAGAAAAAGTAGCAGAAGAAAAAACAGATGCAGAAGATGAAAGTCCAAAGGAGGAGTAGTTTAAATAAAAATATAGTTAAATGGCTAAGAGTACTAAAAGTACAATTAAAAAAGGTAAGTCAAGGACACCAGTTGTTACAATTCTTGGCCATGTTGATCATGGAAAAACAACTATTCTTGATAGGATAAGGGAGGCTGATGTACAGAGTTCAGAAGCCGGTGGTATTACTCAAAAAGTTTCTGTCTTTACGGTGAAAATTCCAGGTAAGGAGCAGGAAATTACATTTGTGGATACCCCAGGGCATGAGGCTTTTGACCTTATGCGAACGAGAGGTGGTGCTATTGCAGATATTGTACTTTTAATAGTTGCTGCAAACGATGGTGTTCAACCACAAACAAAGGAATCTATAGATATTATCAATGCATCAAAGGCCAAACCAATTGTTGTTATCAACAAAACAGATTTACCAAATATAGATATTGAGAAAGTTAAAAGAGATATTGTTACTAATGGACTACAAATTGAAGGTTTTGGTGGGAATGTTCCAGTTGTTGAGGTTTCAGGAAGGACAGGTGCAGGTATTAACGAGTTGTTAGATTTAATTCTTTTGGTCTCAGAGGTGGAAGGCTTGAGGGAGGATATTAAATTACCAGAGAGTATAACAGGCAAGGCTTTTGTTCTTGAGTCTGTAAAAGATGAATTTAAGGGTAATATCTCATCAGTGATCTTGATACAAGGAAACCTTTGCCAGGGGAATTGGTTTGGATATATGCTTGATGAAAAACTGTATATTGAGAAAATTAAAGGTTTAATTACAGAAGAAGGTTGTAATCTTTGTACTCTTGAATGTGGTTGTGGTGGAAAAATAATTGGTCTTTCTAATCTTTTAGAACTGGGTACAGAGGGATATATTTTAGAAAGGAATGATAAAAAACTTTTGGAGTCAGTATTGAAAATAGAGGAGAAGGAAGAAGAGGAAGTTGAAGAATTTGATATTAGTGCTTTCTTTGCATCAGGAGAGAAGAAAGAGGAGGAGGGTGGCTCATTGAATGTGATTGTAAAGAGTTCTTCTGAAGGATCTTTAGAAGCTATTAAAAACACATTGAGCAGGATTGAGGAGGAGGACTATTTTGTTAACATAGTAGATTCTGGTGTTGGGAATATAACTTTGAGGGATGTTGAGTTTGCACATGTGTCTAAAGCGATAGTTGTAGGTTTTGAGGTAGGTGTTGAAGCTGGTGTTTTAGATTATGCAAAAAAGAACAGGGTGTTAGTAAAGACATATGATATTATCTACAGGATTTTTGAGGAGATAGAGGAGGCTTTAGCCGTTATGTCACTTCCTCAGGAAACAGAGGAAGAGATAGGGGATGCTGTAGTAAGGGCAATTTTCACTCTTTCTGATGGAGGTGTCGTATTGGGAAGCAAGGTTGAGAAGGGCATTATGAAGCAGGATTGTAAGGTGTATGTAGTAAGGAATGATGAGATTGTTGCAGAGAGTAAGATAAAGAGCTTGAGGATTAACAAGGATAAGGTGAGTGAAGTTAAAGCGGGTTTTGAGTGTGGGATACAGTTGGTTGATAATCCAGAAGCAACAGAGGGTGATAAGGTGTACTGTTACAAGAAAGTTTAGGACTCTAGACCTAACCATAAAGATGTTGTATTCTTAAACTAGTAAATTAAAACTGCTCAAATTATGCAAGTACAATATCTTCAGTTAGGTAGCCAAGTGGTCTTTAATGGCCAATATCTTTTAGCTGTGTATCGAATTAGAGGAAAGGAGGGGGTTGCTCTTGATGACATTGCAACAGAGGTTGCAGCCGAATCATCAACAGGTTCGAATGTAAAAATAGGGACATCAACAAATTTCTCCGAAAGTATGAATGCGGTAATATACCGAATAGATGAAAGTCAAAATCTTGTTTGGATAGGATATCCATGGAGAATCTTTGATAGTGGGGGGAATGTTCAGAATATTTTAACTTTCCTTGCAGGTAATATCTTTGGAATGTCATCAGTTAAAGAATGTAAATTGCTTGATGTGTATTTTCCACCACAGATGTTGGTACATTACGACGGACCTAGCTATACCATCGATGATATGCGTAAGTATCTTCAGATAGAAAAAAGACCAGTATTTGGAGCAATTGTTAAACCTAAGATAGGTTTGACATCCTCCGAATATGCTGAAGTTTGCTATGATTTCTGGTCTGGAGGTGGTGATTTTGTAAAAAATGATGAACCCCAAGCAGATCAGGATTTTGCTCCATTTGAAAGAATGGTAGAGGATGTTAGACATGCAATGGATCGAGTTGAAATGGAAACAGGAAAAACTAAAGTTCACTCCTTTAATATCTCTTCTGTTGACTTTGATACTATGTTGCAAAGAGCAAATCTAATTCAATCTGTAATGAAACCAGGTAGCTATGCTTTCTTGGTAGATGGAATTACAGCAGGGTGGATGGCAGTACAGACAGTTAGAAGACACTATCCCAATGTATTTCTTCATTTCCATAGAGCAGGACATGGTGCATTTACAAGAGAAGAAGCTCCATTCGGTTTTACAGTACCAGTTCTTACAAAATTTGCAAGATTGGCTGGAGCATCAGGTATTCATACTGGAACAGCTGCTGTTGGGAAAATGGCAGGTTCACCAAAGGAAGATGTCATGGCTGCAAGGCAAGCCCTAAATCTCTATGCAGAAGGAGATTTCTTTAAACAAATATGGTCAGAAATACCAGAGAAAGATGAGGATTTGAAAAAGGCAATTGAACTAGAAGCAAAAGGGGAGAGTTACAAAGACTTTGGTTATTGGAGAATTACTAAAAAGACATGTCCAATCGTTTCTGGAGGTTTAAATCCTGTTCTACTAGGGGACTTTTTGGATATAATTGGGACACAAGACTTCATTACAACAATGGGTGGTGGTGTAAACTCACATCCAATGGGTACAAGAGCTGGCGCAGTAGCAGTATTACAAGCATATGAGGCATGGGAGAAGAAAATTCCTTTGGAAGAATATGCTAAGGACAAGGAAGAATTGAGGGAGGCAATAGCTTTCTTTGGGAAGAAGAAAAATGATAGAGAGAGTGAAGCTGATGAAGATAAGCCTATGAATGTAGGGTAATTGTTGACAATTGACTTGTAAAATAGTAAAATGTTAAATATCCAATGAATTGATTAGCTTGTAATTCTTAATATATAGTGCTAATCTGTAAATATATATGGCGTTAAACAAAGCAGAAAAAGAACAAGTAGTAAAGAAATTTGCACTTCATGAAGGTGATACTGGTTCACCAGAAGTTCAGATTGCACTGTTAACCAAACAGATAGAAGAACTAACAGAGCATCTTAAGGTTCATAAGAAAGACAATCACTCTAGAAGAGGCTTACTTCAGCTTGTAGGTAAGAGGAGAAGATTGCTTCAATATCTTAAGGAGAATGAAAAGGAGAGACATGATGCTTTAGCAAAGAAGCTAAAGATATAGTTTTCTTCTTACCTCTTCCTTTGTAAATACTTTCCCATTAAAATACAGTAGTCTTTTTTGACTATATATTTTGGTATATAAATTAAATAATTAAAATAATGTTGTTTAACGAAATTAAACATGAATTTGAGATAGGTGGTAGGAAGTGTTCCTTCGAAACAGGAAAGCTAGCATTAAAATCTCAGTCCTCTATTCTTGCAAGAATGGGAGATACAGTAATTACAGTTAATGTAAATACTAAACCATCAACGGGAGAACTCGACTATTTCCCTCTTACTGTAGAATATATTGAAAAATTCTATGCTTCAGGAAAGATAAGTGGGTCAAGATTTGTAAAAAGGGAGAGATTCCCAAGTGATGATGCAATTCTTAAAGCAAGGATGATTGACAGGGCAATTAGACCTAGATTCCCACATGATTACAAAGATGAAGTTAGTGTCATTGTAACAGTTGTGTCATATGATGAAGAGAATGACCCAGCACTTTTAGCAATAAATGCAGTATCAGTAGCTTTATTAAATTCCACAGCTCCATTTGAAGGACCAATTGGTGCTGTTAGATTAGGTTTGGAAGGAGATGAAATTGTAAGTTTGTATAAAGCAATGGATTTAACCTCTGAGGAAGAGAAAATGAACTATGTTGTAGCTGGTGATGGTGAGACATTTACTATGATCGATGCTGGTACATATGTTGTTTCAGAAGAGAAGATTCTTGAAGGTATGGAGAAGTCTTTGGATATGATGAAAGATTGGATGAAACCACAGGAAGAGTTCATTAAGAAGGTAGGTGCTAAAGACAAAACATATACTAAATTTGAAACACCCCAAGAAGCAGTTGATGCTGTTCATGAAATTTTAGGAGATGAGAAGATTAGAGAAGTTTTAGAGTTAGGTGAGTCTGATAAACATACAGAAGCAAAAGAAGGGGTATATAGTGCATTGGAAGGAAAGTTTTCAAAAGCAACGATTGATGAAGCATATGAGATACTTCAGAGAGATATGCTTAGAAAGATTGTTCTAGAAGAAGACAAGAGAGTAGATGGTAGAGCAATTGATGAGATTAGAGAGATGGCTTCTGAAGTAGATCTTCTTCCTAGAGTGCACGGTTCTGCACTTTTTACTAGAGGTGTGACTCAGACATTAACAATTGCAACCTTAGGTAGCTTAAAGGATGTAAGGCTTGTTGATGATATGGAGGGAGAGAGAGAGCAGAGATATATGCATTTCTACAACGATTTGCCATTTGCATATGGTGATGCTGATAGGGTGAGATTAGCTCCAAGTAGGAGAGCAATTGGTCATGGTATGCTTGCTGAGAAAGGTTTGTGGCCAGTAATTCCTTCTGAGGAGGATTTCCCATATACAATGTTAGTAATGAGTGAGATTCAAGGTGAGAATGGTTCTAGCTCGATGGCTTCAGCATGTGGTTCTTCTATGGCTCTCATGGCAGCAGGTGTTCCAATTAAGGATATTGTTGGAGGTATTGCTTGTGGATTAGTTACAGGTGAGGATGGAACATTTAAGGTTCTTACAGATATGCAGGGTGTAGAGGACTTCTACGGTGATATGGATTTCAAGATTACCGGAACAGAGTCTGGTGTTACTGCAGTACAAATGGATACAAAGACAAAAGGTTTGAGTATGGATGTTGTAAGACAAACATTTGTACAATCGAAGGAAGCAAGAAAGAAAGTAATTGCAAAGATGAAGGAAGCAATTGCAGAGCCTAGAGAGGAAATGTCTCAGTATGCTCCTAGGGTTATACAGATAAAGGTGCCTACAGACAAGATTGGTGAAATCATTGGACCAGGAGGAAAGAATATTAGAGAACTTTCTGAAAAGACAGGTGCTGAGATTGAGATTGATGAGGATGGAACAGTTAATATATATAGTGCATCTCAAGAATCAATAGATGAAGCATCTAAGGCAATTAACGTTTACAACTTTGTTCCTGAAGTTGGGGAAATCTATGAAGGTAAGGTTGCTTCAATTATGCCATATGGAGCATTTGTTGATTTAACTCCAAGTATCTCAGGTCTTCTTCATGTTTCTGAAATGGCAGATGAATTTGTAAAAGACCCTAAGAAATTTGTTAATGAAGGGGAGATAATAAAGGTAAAGATTGTTGATATTGATAGAGCAGGGAAGATAAAGTTGAGTATTAAGGGGGTTAAATAAGGAATTGTAGATTAAGGGTTTGGGTTTATTATCCAAGCCCTTTTTCCTTACTCTTTACTAATTTTCGCAATAAAGAAACCCATCATCATCTTGTTAGGAATAATTCTAATGGCATTCTTTACTTGGTTATTATAAACATTACCACTCCATTTTCTAATACCAGGTTTAATAAATTCTTCCAACTCTGGCATTGATTTAACAATCTCATCCTTAAGTTCAATTTTTTCCACTTTTGCATTAGGGAAAGTCTTCAAAAGATGGGTAACCACACCCTCATTCTCTTCTGGTTCTAATGTACAAGTAGAGTAAACCATATAGCTACCATGCTTTAATGTCTTAAAAGCAGAAATAATTAGTTCCTTCTGAACAAACACACTCCTCTTTACCTTATCCATACTCCAAAATCTTAGGGGTTTAGGACCTTTGAAATATATCAAACCCTCACCACTACATGGAGCATCTAAAAGAACTTTATCAAAATATACAGGATATTTCTGTCCAAATTCTTTACCATCGCTAAGTGTAACCTTTGCTTTGGCACCAAATTGATCTACAACACTCTGAAGATCAGATATCCTATTCATATCAATGTCATTTGCAATAATATTTGCATTGTTGTTGACCATATCAGCAATATGTGTAGTCTTACTACCCGGAGCAGCACACATATCTAAAATCTTTTCATTCTTCTTCGGATCTAATATCAATGTGGCTAAAATACTCGAAAGATTCTGAATGTAATATTTACCATCATCATACAACTCTGTTTGAGAAACCTCTGCCTTATCCTTATTCATCACAAAATATGTATCCTTTGACCAAGGAATCTCTTCCAGCTCATATCCTTTTCCTAATAGCTCCTCCTTTGTCTCCTTAACATCACCCATTAATGAATTTAACCTAATTGTTGTAATTGGTCTTTGAGAGAATATCCATGGAACCTTACCTTTTGGTACCATTAATATACTGGCCATTCTTGAAACAAAAACATCATCTTTTGTGTAGAACCTATCCCTAACAGGTCTGTTTGTAAAAGCTTCTCTTCTCTTTTTGTAACTAGATCGTTTTTTCTTCTTCATAGCTATATCTCTCCTTTCAGATATTTAATAATACTACCAATTACTAATCCTGTTGTCTCTGTTCTTAATATGTTTCCTTTTAGTTTAATAAATTTGAAATTTAGTTCCTTAAAAATTTCTAAATCAGAAATATCCCATCCTTTCTCTGGACCAATTGCAACTATTACTGGTTTCTTAATATCAACCTTCTCTAAAACATCTTGTAGATATTTAGCATCATGAACTTCTGTAGCTAAACAAATTTTTACAGAATCATTTGGGAATTTGTAATTAACGAGCTCTTTAATTCGTAAAGGTCTTTCGATTATGGTGGGGAATATATTTCTAGATTGCTCAGTTGCATCTCTTACTAACTTGTTCCAATACCCAGTATCTTTAATAGCTTTGTTCTTCTTTTTTAGAGAGTACTTGGATTCAACAGGTATTATCTTCTCAATACCAATCTCTACACTCTTTTCAATGAAGTAGTTAAACTTTGTATCATTACTTAGTGATTGGATAATTGTAATATCAGGGATATGTTCAGATTCTCTTTCTCCCAGGTCTTCTACAATCTGTACTTCAACAGAAGCAGGTAGAATATCTGATATTTGAGCAAGGAATTTTCTTTCATATGTCTCTATTTCAATATAGTCTTCTATTTTCAACTTTCCTTCTTCAATGATATTTCTACTATCTGAATCAGAGAGGTAGGTTATATCCTCAACAGAAAGTTTGTGTTTTACAAAGAATTTTTGCATATCTAATTATACCTTACTATTACTTGATTTGGGATATGTTTGTTACTATCTTAATTTGGGAAGGTATTACCTTCTTTATCCTTTCAAAATCTTTTTTATCTCTTGTTAGGATGTAGTTACAGTCAGCATTAAGAGCCATGAGATATTGGAGAGTGTCTTCAAAGTCGGAGTATTTAATCCTGTAGGCATGTCTCACAACTTCACTTGTGAGAGGAGTTAGAGTTATATGTTCTAAAAGAGCCTTTGCTATTTCTTCCTTTCGAGAATCATGTTTGATCTTGTTAATATAGAAAAGTATGTGGACAGAGAGAGTAGAGGTGTATAGTTGTCTAAAGTCTATTTTTTCTATTCCTTCAATCCCTGTTCTTTTAGTTACAAGGTCTATTAAAATATTTGCATCTAGAAATATCTTTTTCATTTGTCTAAATATTCTTCTTCAAGTAATCGTCTGTATTCTTTTTTGTAATTTCCATCTTTTGGAATATTGAAATTACCTCCCTTCATGTTAAGAGCTTTGATAAAACTTTCTTGAGAGAGGCCTTTTTTGCTTTCTTTTACCTGAATGTCATATTGGGTAGGGATGAAATATGCTAGAGGAGAGCCTTTCTCTGTCACCTCATATATCATTCCAGCTTGGAGTGAATCCTTTAGTTGGGTTAGATTATGTCTGAAATCTCTTAGGTTGATTTTTGTATATTCTTTGTTCTTCATGTTTATCTTTATAGTTAAATTATCTCATACAACATATTACAAAATCTTTACATTTAAGAATTTGGTTTGTCACAGTATTTCCTTTTCTTATGTTGAGCATGAGTTTAACATGGTTCTGCTTCATATTGCAAGATAGTCTTTTTACCGAAGATGAATCCAAGATTAAGTAGATAATGGTTGTATATATATGAAGACCTTGACATCTCTTTACTAATCTAGTTGTATATACATATATAACATTATAATCTTTTTTAATGAAAGGAAAATTAAATAAAGTAGCTAAGGTAACTCTTTTAGTATGTGTTTTCCTACTCTTAGGTTTAGGTATCTACTACACATATCTTAGTATTAGATTTAGACCCTACAAGGTTAGAGTAAGTAATGTAACAGATAGTGCATTTACAGTCTCTTGGGTAACAGATGAACCAATGGTAGGAGTAGTCTAC
>DATERJ010000019.1:0-3169 GCA_035271645.1 Candidatus Dojkabacteria bacterium | reverse complement strand
TGTACTTAGATATGCAAAGAACTTTAAAGAGTTCATATGGTCATTGTTACTCTTCCCTACTAGGTTAATTACGTGGATAAAGATATTCTGGGAGAGAACTATTCTTAGAAAAGATATGCCTAAGAGTGGATGGGAGAGAATAGAGAGTACAAAGTAAGAGATTGAAAAAAATTCCCTCTGTTGTACAATGTAGTAGTAATTTAATTGCATTAAATATGAAATACAAATATCTTTTTACAGACCTTGATGATACTCTCTTCGATTCTTCAAGTCTTTATGAGGGCGCAGTCTTCCTTGCTTGGCAACATTTTAGAAAGTTTCACCCTGAGATTGATTTAGATTTATTTAAAAACACATTCTTAGAGGTTAGAACTGAATTAAAAGAAAAGTACAAATATACAACCCTTTCTCATCAAAGAGCTATATTATTTATGAGATTACTTGAGAAGTTCAATATCTCCTTCGATGCAAGTTTAGTCTTACAACTTCATGATATATATTGGTTTACAGTTAATACTTACATCCAACCATTTCCACATACCTACGAGGTCCTACAAAAAGTTAGAGACAACGGAATAGGAGTGCTTGCACTATCTGATGGAACTATTGTAGACAGACTAGAGAAAATTGATGCAGTCAAACTTTCTCCTTACATTGATTTGCTAGTAGCTTCTGAAGAAGTTATAGATACCAAACCCAAGAGTGCTGTGTTTGAACTGGCATTACAGAAATCAGGTTGTGAGAAAAAAGATGTTATCTTCCTAGGAAATAGTTTCAAAGCAGATGTCTTTGGTGGTGAATCATTTGGTATAGATACTATATGGATGAATAAAGAGGAGGAACCTATTCCTAAAGACATGTCAGTTACACCTGATTATATTATTAAAGATATTCAGGAGATATTACCTATATTGGGTATTGAATAGATTACTCCAAATACCAATAGTCATCATCTAAAATATAGTATGTTGCTTTTCCTTGTCCAATAGGTTTAATAACACCCTTGTCTCTTAATGTTCTAAAATCTTTAATTCTTGTAGATTTAGCCCTCTTACTAATATCATAGTACTCACTAGATGATATTGAACCATTATCTTTAAGATACTCTACTATCTTCTTCTCATGTGATTCTAATCTCTCTTTGTATCTAGGTAAATCTTTCTTAACTCTATTCAATTCATCTAAAATTCCTTCAACAAAATATTCTAACCACTCTGTAAAGTCTAAATCATGAGCTATATCATAATAGTTCCCCATGACTCCGACCTTTTGAAAATACTTAGACACATCTTTGTTGTAGTAATTTTCAAAACTAAACAGAGGGAATGTATTTATACCTAATTTAGCAAGTAATGTTTTAGTAACTAGCCTTGTACTTCTTCCATTCCCATCCATAAAAGGATGAATTACAACTGATTGTTTGTGAAAAATACCTGCTAAAATCAAAGGATCTATCTTTCCTTCTGATTTATTTACAAAATCTATCAACTCTTTCATTAACTTTTTCACATCTTTTGCATCAGGAGGCCAATATATTGTTTCTCTTGTTAATGGATTATTTACAAATACTGGTTCTTTCCTATACTTCCCTCTATATGCAGAAGGAAGTAAACCTTTTGTAACAATACCCTGTATCTTACGTATTAGTTTATCTGAAAGAATTAAATCCTTTTTATTCTTAATCTCTGCATTTAACATTACTACTACATCATTGTAGTTTATTACTTCTTTCTCGGTGTCTTTGATATTTTTAGGTTCTGTTTTAAGAATAATCTTGACATCAGTGAGTGATAATGGATTACCTTCTATTTTAGTCGATGTAAAAGAGGAAAGTATTCTAGCTTTTTTCTCTAAATTGAAAAGTACTGTTTCTGTGAATTGTTTACTATTTAACTCCCCTATTAACTCTCCAACCTTACGAATGTTGATTAGGAGGGAGTTAGTTAGGGTATATTTGGGATTAAACATAGTTGTATTATAGTCGTATTATAGTCGATAGTCAACACCAAATAAAAGAAGACTTTTTACTAATATTTGTAATATATCAAAGTTTTCTCCTTATCAACATCATCTGTTCCATTCAACAACTCCAGAGACTTGAGCCTTATTTCATATTGAAACTTCGCACTATTATTTATATTTTCCAAAAACCATTTAACAAAGTTTTCATTTTCAAGAAGAGGTATCATTCCATCAGAAAACAGAAGAACATGATCTCCTAATTCAAGTTGTTGTTCATATACTTGTATGAAATCTTCAATCTCTTCCTCCCCTGTAAAACATCCCCAACCTACCAAGTTACCTTTGCTATCCTTAGCATTTATATTATTCCTCAAGTGATTACACCATAAAGGCTCCCAATAATTTTCTTTTCCCAACTTTCCAATGAGCTTGCTAGGAATATATTCTTCCAATTTACCTTGTGATGATATGTAATCAACATATCTACTTGCTTTCTTAATCTGATAATTCCATTTTGCTATATTATCTAAACTGTTACCCCATAGAACATTCACATAGCAATCTTCTACACCACCATAATAAAGAATTCCATCATAAATAACACCACCTACCCCTACTGTTTCTGCTACATCATAGTTAAATCTTTATAGTCCTTTCCTAAACTCTTATTTAAAGCTAGTATATCCCTATTGCATTGAAGAAGAATATTTTTCATTACCTCCTTGTTAAGTTCTATCTTAATAGATTCCTTAGTATGCTTAACAAATGAATTACAGAAGGTACTAGCTGCTTCGTATCCATAATCATCAAAAGGATATTCTTTAGTTTCAAGAATTAGTTTTCTCAAAGGTGAATCAGCAACAGCAAAAATCTTTAGTTCATCATCTATACACCAAGCATCTCCTGATTTAGAGAAAGAATATTGGCCAGATGGGTTTTCATGATATACAAAGGTTTTCATAGAATCATTGTAACATAAAGATTCAAAAAACTGTTAATGTTTATAGACAAGCAAAAAGAGAGGCTATTACACCTCTCCATCCCAATCCTATTTCAATGTGAATACTACCACCTAAAGTGTGCAAATGCTTTGTTAGCCTCTGCCATTCTCTCTACTTCATCCTTCTTCTTAGTAGCATCACTCTCACCTTTGTATGAATCTATTAATTGGTTCATAAGGATAGTATCAAATGCTTGTCCACCTTTC
>DATERJ010000018.1:0-87168 GCA_035271645.1 Candidatus Dojkabacteria bacterium | reverse complement strand
GGACTTCGTGTCAGTCTCGAACATATCGAGATAAGTGCCAACGAGAGTTGGGAGGGAGTGATCTTTCGGAGAAAAGGGCAACAGAAAGATACCGCCTAGTTTACTAGGTAAGGGTGAAATGGTGGTGTAAGAGACCACCGGATAGGCAGTAATGTTCTATCGCTGGTAACCCCCACTTGAAGCAAGGTTAAACCGCTTAGATAGATAACCATCGTTATACAGAATCCGGCTTATTATGTGCTTATACACTTTTTAAGAAAAATAAAAGTAAAGGAAAAACCTTAATGAATAAGATTTCGTCCAAGACCTTTTAGGAAATCTTCAGTATTTGTAATATTTCTTCCCTCAATCTGAAATTCTATCAACCTCAAACACTTTTCACTATTCTTTGTTGTAAAAAGTAAGTCTTCTCCTTCAACAAACAGTTTTCCAACCTCATTACCTGTTTTCTTACAGTCAATTAACTTTATTTTGTAAATCTTCATTATCTTTTCTGACAAATTCTTGTTCTCACTCTTAGGTAACCTAGTCCATGCAACAGGCCATGGAAGAAAAGCTCTAACCATTCTCTCAATATATTCAGGTTCATATATATCCCATTTGATTTCTGCTTTCTCTTTTGAAATATCCTTCTGCCAACAATATGTAGCTCTAGAACTATCCTGTTTCTGAGGAACAATCTTCCCATGAATCCACTCTCTCAAAACAGGAAGAAGAATCTCAGCACTCTTCTTTACTAATCTCTCCCTTAATGAAATATTTGTATCATCTGATTTAATCTCCTCTTTATAAATATCTAGAACATCACCCTCATCCAAGCCTTCACTCATTAACATAATTGAAATACCTGTCTCTTTCTCTCCATCTAAAATAGCTTTTTGTATAGGTACAGCTCCTCTGTATTTAGGTAAAATTGAAAAATGGATATTAATACAACTATACTTTGGATAGTCTAAGAATTCCTTTGGAACGATCTCTCCAAATGCCTTACAAACAACAATATCTGGTTTGTACTGATTTGCAATTTCCATATATCTTTCTTTCTTACTCTCTGTATGCTCAACAGGGATATTATTCTCCAAAGCATATTTTTTAACATCAGAAGGAGTCATTACCTGCTTTCTACCAACAGGTCTATCAACTGTTGTTATCACACAAACAACTTCAAAATCTTCACTCTCATGAAGAACTTTAAGAGTCTCTACAGACTCCCAACCACTACCTAAAAATATTGTTTTTACTTTATCCATGCCCAATATTTTACTATAATACAGCAGAATATGAAAATGTCAGAGTTTACATACAATCTACCAGAAGAAAGAATAGCTAAGTTTCCACCTAAAGAAAGAGGTACTACAAAGCTTCTTGTTTTAGATAGGGAAGAAGGAAGTATTACACATAGAAAATATTCTGATTGTGTTGAATATATGAAAAAAGGAGATGTAATTGTCCTTAATGAAACTAAAGTTGAGAAAAGAAGAACATATTTTGTTGATAGTAAAGAAAGAATTCATGAAGTTCTTTTTCTGAATCAACAGCAAGATGGAAATTGGTTCTGTTTAATAAAGAAGAGTAAACAACTTAATGAAAACGACATTCTTAGTAACTTGGTCTGTAAGGAAATTCAGTTGCAAATTGTTAAAAAGAGTGAAAAAGGGGTTGTTGTTAAGTTGCTGTCGGATTTAGACCCAGAAGTAGTTTTTGAAAAGATAGGGCACACGCCAATTCCTCCATATATGAAAAGAGATGATACTGAAGAAGATTTTGAGAGATACAACACAGTATTTGGAAAACATTTTGGTTCTGTTGCTTCTCCAACAGCGAGTCTTAATTTAACAGAAGTTCTTTTAGAAAAGATTAAAAAGAAAGGTGTAAAAGTAGCTAAAGTTGATTTAAAAGTAGGTTGGGGAACATTTGCCCCTGTTAGAGAAGAAAATATTGAGGACCATGAAATTCATGAAGAGGAAATTTCTTTGTCATTAACTTCTGCAAACATTATTAATGAAGCTATTAAAAACGGTGGAGATGTTTGGGCTTTTGGAACGACAGTTGCAAGACTTCTTGAAAGTTGTGCAACAAAAGATGGTTTTGTAGAAGCATATGATGGTAAAACAAACCTCTTTATTTATCCAGGATATGAATGGAAAATCGTTAATCGCTTAATTACAAATTTCCATATGCCTGATTCTTCATTGATTCTTCTAGTTTCATCATTTGCAGGAAAAGAGTTAATTAAAAAAGCGTATGATGAAGCTTTGAAAAATGGATATATGTTCCTAAGCTATGGAGATAGTATGTTAATTCTTTAAACATTTTTCTTTGCAGAAAATACAATTTTTGTGTTCCATCTGCTATCATTAACTTCAATAATCTTGTTTAGATATGTAAAATACTCTTCCTGTTTCACTAATTTCATATCTTCAATTACATATCCTGCTTTAGAAAAAAGATTTCTATACATCTCTAATGAAGCAAAATTAACAATCTCTTTTGCTTCTCTGTAAAGGCTGTCGAACCCCCATGTATATTTGTTAAGAAATTCTCTGACCTCATACCATATTCCAGTTATATTTCCATCTTGTATAGTTAAATGATTAGGAAAAGGACTAAGGTATGTGTATTCATTAAGAAATGTCCTAGCTTCTTCTACATTCCTTAACTTAAATGATTCTATTTCATGAATGTTTGAACAAGATGTAGTATCTAAGACACCATCTCTAACAATTATGCTCCCAGTATTTGTTAAATACCTTGAAAGTATTTTAAGTACTTCAACGACAGAGGTAAACCCATCTTCATATGAGTATATTTCATGAAGTAAGGAATTTAGTATTATGTAATTAAATGATCCATTCTCCACAACAAAAGCATTTAATTCTTCAAATGTAGAAAGGAAGATGTTGTTTGGATAGTTCTCCTTTGCTCTTGCAAGCATAAAATCGGATTTATCAAAACCGACAGAGATAGAAGAAGGGTGCATCGTATTAAGATATTTGAATATACTACCTGATCCACATCCAAAATCTAGAATGTTATTCCTCTCTGGTTCTTTATTACGGATGAAATCAAAGATAATGAGTTTGTCATCAACATTACCTTCCATCCTTTGTGCGTATACCTGTTCATTTCCCATGTCCTCTTTGTTATATCTCTCTACAATCATTTTTGTCAAATCTAGGGTATAATTGGAGAATTGTGGTGTTTAGTATGATATAACTAAATATGTTAGATTTCTTTAGACAATTGTTCTCATCGAACAGTATAAGGACAACCTCTTTCTTTACTCTGTATCAAAACATTGTTCGCTGGAGAAATGCTAAAGTATATCCATATCCTTACAACCTACCAGAAGCCATATCTATGCCAGAATCATTTTGGAAAGATGTCATTAAAATATATAGACTGACAGATGCTGATGGTATGGAGAGAGCAATGTCTGTTTGGTATGCAGATGGGGATTTAGTAACAACACCTCCAACAAGAGGTGATGAAAAATCTGTTACAACAAGAGATTCTATTTCTGTAAAGTATTCCCCACACCCAACAAGAAATGGATATTACAGAAAAGAGGTTTTTGTTAATCAGAAATTAACAAAGCGAATAGATGTATTTCATGAAAAAGCACCGAAGAAAGTGGGTATCAGTTACCTGTTTAATATGCATACTCATCCAAAGTATTCAATGGATGATGGTACAACTCTGTATAGTTTTTTCTCAGCCCAAGACATCAGAAGCTTAATCTCCTCTCAAGCGATAATGACTGGACTTGTGACAGATAAGTTGTGGCTTTTAATGAGAACTTCTGAAACTCCTAATTCTGTTCCATTTAATGATGGGGAATCTTTAACCGTTGAAACACTTAAAGACAATATGAAATTAGGAGTATATTGTGCTGATTTTAACGGTAAAGTAATTAAGCAATAGTTTTAATGAATTATGGAACTAAAAGACTTTGGTAAAAACTTTGTCTTTATGCCAGATGCAACAAGAGGTGCTGTAAGGTCTTTGACAACAGAGCAACTTAAAGAAACAGGGACCGAAGTTCTTGTTACAAACACACTACACTTGATGATGAATCCAGGAGAGGAGAACATTAAGAAACTTGGAGGAATTAAAAAATTCATGAATTGGGATGGGATGGTATTAACAGATTCTGGAGGTTTTCAAGTATTTTCATTGATTCATTCAAAAAAGTGGAAGGGGACAGTCCATGAAAATGGAGCAACTTTCAAATCGCCAACGACAGGTGATTTGTATGAATTAACTCCTGAGAAATCTATAGACATGCAAATGGCGATTAATTCAGATATTCTAGTTACACTAGATGATTGTAGGGAGGCAGTATTAGAAAGAGATGAAGCGGAAACATCCGTTAGAAGGACAATTGACTGGGCTAAGAGGTGTAGAAAACATTTTGATGAGGTATATGGTGGTACAAAAGAAACAGGGAAATTGTTAAGTTGTGTTGTGCAGGGCGCTAATTATTTAGATTTGAGAAAAAAATGTGCAGAAGAATTAAGTGAGATAGGTTTTGATGGCTACAATTTTGGTGGTTTCGTTGTGACTGAAGGTAGTGAGTTGGTTTTAGAGGAGATGCGAGCAGTTGTTGAAAATACTCCGAAGGACAAGTTTAAGTATGCGATGGGCGTAGGGAAGCCTAGCGATATTAGGATTGTTGCTGAGTTGGGCTACAAAGTTTTTGATACCGTTTTAGTAACAAGGAATGCAAGACATGGGACATTGTATTCTAAAGATATTGATGGGGAGGTGTTGAGGATAAAGAATGCGGAGTATCTTTTAGATGAAAGACCGATAGATTCAACGTGTGATTGTTATACCTGTAGGAACTTCTCTAGAGCATATGTCCACCACATGTTTAGGGTAAATGAGATGACAGGGCTAACATTGGCAACAATCCACAACCTAAGGTACTACCAAAATCTCATAGGCGACCTCAACAAGGTCTGACCTATGTCTAACCTCACAGTTTGCACCATGGATAATCCTTTCCCTTTTTAACAAGGCCTTTTTCGACAGGGTTGTTTTTGATGTAAGCACGTACAGACATTATATCCTTTTTATACCTTAGGTAGGAGGCTTCGTACGGACCTTGGAAGGCATGTCCAACTCTCTTGTATCTCTTGTTTATATAGATAGCATATGCAGTTCCAAGTCGTTGCATAAACTTGGGGATAACGTTTGGATTATCTTTTGTTCTAATAAGGAGGTGAAAATGATTGTCCATAATACAAAATGTGTCGAGGTGCAAATCTGTCTTTTTTATATTCTTGTACAATGTACTGATAAAAAACGCTTTATCTTCTGCATACTTTAGCACCTCGTCCTTATTATTACCACGGTTGTAAATATGGTAGAAGGAATAAGCTTTGAAATCTCGTTTGTTTGTGCCCATACATCTATTATACCTTAGGAAGATGAACGCAAGATGAACTGGGTTTGAAGGTCTGACCTACCCCAGACCTAGACCTGCCAGAGTGGATGTGGTATGATGGGATATCCTTACATAAAGGGATTTTGGGAAATTTGATTTTTTGTAAAATGTTTTTTGATATTTTAATGACATTTGAAATCTTGAAAAATCTACGGTTATTGGAAGACGGTATTATGCTGTCTGTTTTTTCCTAGAATCGCCTAGTAGGGTGGTTAAATTTTAATTGATAGATAGTTATGAGTAGTTCTTTAGTGATACTACTTGTTATTGCTGGGACATTAATAGTAACTGTAGCAATAACAGTATTGGTCCTTAAATATGGACTAAAGTGGGTTAATATAAAGAATATTCCCACAAGCGAGCTTGAGAAAGCTGCAAAAAAAGTTATGGGCGATAGAATGGAGAAGGCAGAACAAGAGATTGAAGAAATGAAATCTCGAGAGGAGAAAAGAATCAGGGAGATGAGAAGGGAGAGTTCAGAACATGAGGAGATTTTAATTGAAAGAGAGAAGAAGCTCAATAAAAGGTCAAAGCTTTTAGATGAGAAGAGTGAGGAGTTGCAATCTCAGGAGAGTAAGCTAAAAGGTGGAGTTGCAAGATTAGAGAAAGATAGAGCTGATTTGAAGAAAGAGTTAGAAACAATTTCTGGGCTTTCTAAGGAAGAAGCAAGGGAAAAGTTGATAAAGGAGGTTGATCAGGATATTAAGGAATATGAGGCTAAGAAAATTAGGCAGGCAGAAAAGGAAATAGAGGCTGTTGCTGAGGAGAAAGCACAGAAGATTTTGGTTGAGTCTATGCAGAGAGTTGCTACTGACTATGTCGGTGAGACAACAACTAAAACAATCAAGGTTGATGATGACAAAGTTAAGGGTAGGGTAATTGGTAAAGAGGGTAGGAATATTCGATCTTTTGAGCAATTGACTGGAGTTGATGTTATCGTAGATGAGTCACCCAACGCCATTGCACTTTCATCTTTTGATCCATTAAGAAGGGAGATTGCATATGTTGCTATGACAAAATTAATAGCCGATGGAAGAATCCATCCTGGTTCGATAGAAGAAGCTGTTAGAAAGGCAAAGAATGAGATTTCTGCAGAGATAAAGAAGAATGGACAGGTACTGGCAGATGAAGCAGGTTGGCCTGACATGGATGTTGGGTTAATGAAATTAATAGGAAAAATGAAGTACAGAAGTAGTTATGGACAATCTTTGATGGCTCATACAATGGAGGTAATAAGGGTTGCTGAAGTTTTAGCAACGGAGTTAAAAGCTGATGTGGAATTGGTCAAAAGAGCTGCTTTACTTCATGATGTTGGTAAAGTTTTAACGCATAAGGTTGAGAGTCCCCATCATCATATTTCTGGACAGGTAGCAAGGAAATATGGGTTAGACGAGAAGCTTGTAAATGCAATAGAGGCTCACCACTTGGACATTGAGCCACAGTCTGTGGAAGCTGTAATTGTATATTTGGCAGATGCAATCTCAGGGTCAAGACCTGGTGCTAGAAAAGATAGTTATGAGCAATATACCAAGAGAATTGAAAGTATTGAAACTGCAGCAAAGGAGATAGGTGGAGACAAGATTCAAGATGTATATGCAATTAAAGCAGGAAGAGAAATTCGAATTATAGTTAAGCCTCAGTTAGTCTCGGATGATGAAGCAGTAGTGATGGCACGCGATATTGCAAAAGAAATAGAGAAAGGTCAGAGCTATCCAGGCAATGTAGAAGTTACTGTAATTAGGGAGACAAGAGCAACGGATGTTGCAAAATAGAGCTTTTTGGACAGAAAAATGATTGTCTTCTAGTACTGTTTTCTATAGGAGGTAGGGATACTATATTCCTACCTCTTCTTTTAGTAGAAGGATAATTTGCGTATGTAGCAGTATCTCTAGTTTTTCTGGATGTTTTAGAAAGGTTGTTGTGTCGAGGTTTTAAAGTTGTCGGTTTTGTTAGGGTTTGTAGTTTAATTAAGTGGTTATGTCCCAAATCTCTTTGATTGAGTTGGTATATCAAACTTTTTTCATCTTTTGGGTATGTGTCTTATAGTTAACTACACCCTTGACTAGGGCTTCACTTTTTCATATTTTAGAAGTGGATATACAGAAATATCTTGCTCGCAAGTTATTTAATGTATATATCAAATAAAGAAAGGAGGTTACAATTATGTTAAAGAAAGATTTAATTGATAGAGTTGCTTCAGACGCAGGTCTTACAAAGAAACAGGCAGGTGCAGCACTTGATTCTGTTTTAGAGGCAATCACAGGAGCTTTGAAGAAAGGTGATTCTGTTCTTTTAACTGGTTTCGGTAAATTCGAAGTCAGAACAAGAGCTGCAAGAACAGGTATTAATCCAAAGACTCTTGAGAAGATTAAACTTCCAGCAACTAAGGTTCCTGCTTTCAAGCCAGGAAAAGCTCTTAAGTCTGCTGTTAAGTAATAGCCGGTATTTCTTTATAGATAAAGAAATGACGAGAGGGATCCGTACGGGTCCCTTTTGTTGTTTACTATTTCAGCAAAATGCTCTAAACTATATCTAGCCCATGATAAAAAATTATTTCATACCAACAGAACATAATAATAATAAACCGTACTTGCTAAGAAAGATTGCAATAGTAGGATATTCAATCCTACTGATTTTGGTTAATACAATGGGTGGTTTTTTGGGAATAGAAGAAGCATACGCTAGTACTATAACCCCAGGTAATATCATTTCATTAACAAATAAAGAAAGAACGGCAGGTGGATTGGGTACTTTAACGAATAATTCTAAATTAGCATCAGCAGCATTAGCTAAAGCAAATGATATGCTTGCAAAACAGTATTGGGATCACTTTGGTCCAAATGGAGAAACACCATGGCAATTCATAAGGGCATCTGGCTATGCATATGTTTTTGCAGGTGAGAACTTAGCGAAAGGTTTTAGAACATCGGAAGGTGTAGTAGAAGCTTGGATGGCAAGTCCAACGCACAGGGCTAATATAATGAGTGGGAATTATAGGGATATAGGAGTTGCAGTTGTAGAGGGGGAGTTACTAGGAAAGCAAACGATTTTGGTTGTACAGATGTTTGGTAATTTAACAAGTTCTGTACAGGGTGCGACAGAATCAACACCTCCTGCACCTAAGAAGGCACCTACACAACCCCCACCAAAAGTTGTAACGGGAGAGAGTAAAGTAATCACACCTAAAGAACAAGGGGAAATTAGAAGTATACAGATAACATCTCCTGAAAGTGGTGCTACATATATGGATCCAAGTATGACTGTCAAAGGAGAATCAAGCAACATTCAAGGAGAATATGTAGTTGATGTTTTCGAAGGAGATAAAATTATTGGTAGTACTAAGACAGATACAAATACATGGGAGGTTGAGAAAGGAAGTGATTGGAGTGAAGGAGAACATAAAATTATTGCAAATCTAAATGGAACACAAGTTAAATCTCCAGAGGTGTCTTTCCATATTGATTCAACAGCACCAACCGTAGATTTAGAAACAGTCATGGTGCAGGAACAAGAATCCCTGTATATTCTGACATTTGATATTATAGATGAGTGGGATAATATAAATATAATATTGGGCTCAGAAATTCTTCCAGTTGATGTTGTTAAAGGTGAGCAGGCAATTACAGCTAGGATACCAAAAGAAAAAGATACTAGCTCTGTATTTATTAATTTAGCAGATGAGGTAGGAAACTCATCAAGTGTGGAGATTTCAGAATACTTTCAAAACGAAGAGCCAGTTAAAGAAAGTAAGAGCAAAATTATTCCCCTGATGGGTCTGAGTGTAAAAGATGGTATTAACATTGGGATTGTACTCTTTGTCTTTGTGTTGTTAGTGATAGAAATTATTATTTATGCAAGAAAAGGACAACTTAAACAAGCAGCAGGTGATTTGTTTACTGTTGGAGCTTGGTGGTTGGTGATATCAGTAGCAATATTTAATGGCTTTTCTGGAATAATTACTTAATTAAAAGAAGCTGCCCTATGAAGAAAGAGAAAATAGAATTAACAAATGATTTGCTTCTTCTCTTTATTCTGTTAATTGTAACAGTAATATTTAATAATCTTGTTTTAATTAGTTCTTCTAGAATACTTCTAGCATGGGGAATACTGGGTCTTGTTGTTCTCGAAATTTGGTTTATTATCGTTTTCCGTAATAATTCACAGAAAAAAATTTCAAAATACAGTGATGTACTACTGAAAGCATCTCTTAAAGACAGGCTTTTTCCATGCTTTGTCCTTCCTGCACTCTTCTACATCTCCCTTCTTTTCTTTCTTTACTTTAACAGAAATGAGATTTTAGGAAATATTGTTTTGGGAGTATGTATGGTACTTCTTCTAGTGCTTTTTTTGAATGTAAAAAGCTCTCTGAAGAGATACTATTCTGTTCATATATTAACTAGAACGATTTTCGATTTTCTCTGTATTACAATCCTCTATCTTCTTCTTAACTCATTTCTTAGAATGGGTGTCTCTCTTCAAGAATATACAATCCTAGCTTTTGTATCTTCCTTAGTCCTTTCAATATTTGTATTAAAACTACACGACAGGATAGGGGGTATTGAAGTTTTAACTGCTGTGATTAGCTCGATATTTATCTCTGCTTCCATGCTGCTTTTTTGGAATAGGAATATCTTTATAATTCCTGCAATAGGGTCATTGATGTTCTACCTTGTTATCTCAATTTGGAATATTCGATTTGCAGGGAGAACGAAGTTAACTGATTACATCTCTCCAGTATTGTATGTGATTCTTGCGATGATATTAATTCTTGTGATGTAAATATGAAGAGGAAAATTGTATTGAAAATAGGGGGTTCTACACTCTATGAAAATGATAGGGATGTCAATTTCTCTCTTTTGGAAAAATTAAAAGCTTGGTATGACAATGCTAAGTATGAATACTCTAAAATAGTAATTGTTACAGGAGGAGGAGTTCTCTCTAGAGATTTACATCAAAAGATAAAGGAGAATATTGACAATCAAGATACCCTTCATAATGTTGCTATGTCAGTTACACAAACAAGTGCAGAACTTGTGGCAGGATATCTAGAAGATGAGAATATATACACACCTAAGAAGTTAGGGGATGCCTATGAATACCTTCTCTCGGATGCATCAGGGGCTCTTGTTAGTGGTGGTTTAAGGCCAGGTTGGAGTACAGATATGGATGCAGCAGTATTTGCTGACATTATTTCATCAAACAGAGTATACAAGATATCAAACATCGACTATATCTACACTAAAGATCCTCGGAAATATCAAGATGCAGAGATAATAAAGGATATGACTTGGCAAGACTACTTCAATCTTTTTCAAATCAAAGAAGATGATGAACACGAAGTTAATGCAAATATTCCAATTGATAAATCTTGTGCAAGATTCTCACGAACCAAAAACATCTCCTTTTTTGTATGTGGTGGTGTAAATATTGAAAATAGTGTTGACTTAGAGGAAATACTAGGAGAAGGGACACTAGTTCACCCTTAAGCAATCTTTGTAATTTTGTACTTATCTTCTCCATTAGGGAATAGTATCATATCTCCTTTCTTCTTACCTACAATCTCTTTTCCAAGTGGTGAGAAATGTGAGATCTTACCTTCTAGTGGGTTAGCCTCATCTTCACTTACCAATGTGTATGTCAAAGTCTTCTTTCCTTCTAATGTCACAGTATCCCCTATATTCACCATATCCTTGTTATCTCCTTTTACTATCTTTGCATTCTTTATCTTCTCCCTTAATTCTCTAATTCTAGCCTCGTTTATATTTTGCTCTTCAACAGCCATTGTATAACCATCGTTCTCACTAAGGTCTCCCTGACTTCTCATCTCATTCAATGTGTCTGCAATCTTCTTTGTGAGATTGCCTTCTCTCTCCTTCAACTCTTCTTTTAGTTTTTCCAAACCTTCTTTTGTTGTTAGGTATTGATTGTTTTCATCCATATATATATGTTTATCTATATTAACGGGGTCAGATGATATACATTTAAAAATAGCATGTCAAGATTGTTTGGAATGTCCTAATGGTACACAAAAAGAAAGGAATATGATAGAATTACTACTCGAAGATATGCCGCTATCGTCTAACGGTTAGGACATAGGATTCTCAATCCTACAATCGGGGTTCGATTCCCCGTAGCGGTACCAATTTCTCATGTTGTCACAATATGTTTTTTATGTTAACCTTAATAGGTTCTTACATTATTTTATCTCTAAACTAATATGAAAAAAGGATTACCAACATGGGCAATCATAGTCGGTATCATTGTTGTTGTAGGAGGTTTCTTCCTTTCAACTCACAATAGACTTGTAAAGGGCAATGAAGAAGTAGATAACCAATGGGCACAGGTTGAGAGTCAATATCAAAGAAGATTTGATTTAATTCCTAACTTGGTTGAGTCTGTTAAAGGAGCTATGTCTCAAGAAACAGAAGTTTTTTCTAAGATTGCAGATGCAAGAACAAGATATTCCTCAGCACAAACAACTAGTGAAAAAGCAGAGGCTGCTACAGAGGTAGAGGGTGCATTATCAAGACTTCTCGTTGTAATGGAAAACTATCCAGAGCTTAAATCTTTAGATACAGTTAAAACATTGATGTCTCAGTTAGAGGGTACAGAGAACAGAATCGCTGTTGAAAGGCAGAGATACAATGATCAGGTAAAAGTATTTAACTCAGATGTTAAAACAATTCCAACTAAATGGATAGCATCTATGTTTGGATTTGAAGAGAAAGCATATTTTGAATCAGTAGAAGGTTCAGAAGTTGCTCCTAAGGTTGATTTGACAAAGTAAGATCTTTTAGATGAAAATTAAAAATATTGTAATATCTTTAATACTTCTTTTGTTGTCTGCAACACCTCTTGTTGCATACTATGATTTAGGTACTCCAGATGGATATGTTAATGACTATACTAACACTCTTACACAAGAACAAGCGAGTGCTTTAGAGAGTAAAATTGCAGCATTTGAACAGGAGAGTACGAATGAAATAGGGGTTGTCATTATTGATTCTCTTCAAGGTGACTACATAGAGCATTTTGCAGTCAAACTTTTTGAGGAATGGGGGATAGGGAAAGAAAGAAAAGATAATGGTGTGTTAATACTTGTGGCAATGAGTGACAGACAGATGAGGATAGAGGTAGGGTATGGTTTAGAAGGTTCACTTACAGATGTTGAAGCTAATTGGATAGTTCAGAATGTAATGGTTCCTAATTTCAAGGAGAATCGATATTATGAAGGTATTGACCAGAGTGTAGACAAGATTATTGAAATAACTAAGGGGGAATTTGAAGTACCCGAGGATGAATCTACTAATTCCTCTATTTCTTTACTTTCCATAGTCCTTCTTATTATCCTCATCGTTATAATTGTAAAGATCTTAAACAGGAGAAATCCTAGTTGCAAGAGAAGATGTGTTGGAACAGGAAGTAGGTCTACATCTTTGTTTAGTGGATGGGGTGGAGGTGATAGTTCTAGTGATAGCTCTGGAGGTGGTTTTGGAGGTGGAAGTTCTGGAGGAGGTGGTGCTAGTGGAAGTTGGTAGTTTTAAAAAAGATATTCTTCAACGAGATTTCTATCTTCAAGATATATTTATTGTACTTAGAGAATTGTTAGGTAAAGTTTTAATTCATCAAGAAGGGGATATTATTACAGGAGGAAGGATTGTAGAAGTAGAGGCATATCCTGGGGGAGAAGATAAAGGATCGCATACATACCTTAACAAAAGAACACCTAGAACAGAAGTTCAATTTGGAATAGGTGGACATGCATATATCTATACTGTTCATACACATCATCTTTTGAATATTGTTGTTGGTAAAAAAGGTATACCTGGTGCTATTTTAATACGAGCAATAGAACCAATGTATGGTATTGATATTATGAAAGAGAGAAGGGGTATGGAAGATTTAAAGTCTCTTACAAATGGTCCTGGTAAGTTTACACAAGCTATGAATATTACTAAATCTTTGAGTGGTATTGATTTTTGTAGTAATGATTCTGCACTATTTTTAATAGATGATGGTTTTAAGGTTAAGGAAAAAGATATTGTTAAAACAACTAGAATAGGTATTGATTATGCAGAAGAGTTTAGAGATGTACCTTGGAGATGGTATTTGAAAGATAATATGTTTGTTAGTAGGGTGTAGTAGTTCATAAAAATAGAGTTTTGTGTGTATAATATAATTATGATAAATACGAGTATACGGTTAAATTAATATATTTTGTATTTTATGCCAGAAGGAGAGAGTTCAGAAGGATATATAACTCGGAGACCTGCACAGACAGTTGAGGATGCTATTCTTGGGGAGATGGAACCTGGTATAGATATCTTCACAGGAGTACCTGATGATAGTGAGACTTCAGCGAATACATATCTTAATAGAAGACAGATGACTAACTTGAGAGAAAAGATAGAAGAAGTTCGTGGAGGTTTTAACGATTTAATAAGGGGGAGCATTTTCCCTGTGGACAAGTTAGAACTAGCAAAAGTAATGTATATATACAATCATATTCTTAGTACAGTAAGCTATGCTGATGTCGAACTTACTAGGACGGGTCATGTTTCTCCTTTTGACGTGCTAAGTCGTGGACATTCAACTGCTTCATCATATTCTGCATTAGTAACACAGTCATCTGTATGTAGAGGAATAAGCGAAGCTGTTTATCTACTGTGTAAATCTATGAAAGTAAATGCTGAAATACGGTCACAAGAAAGACCACCACATGCTTTTAATAGGGTGAATATAGGAGGTGTTTGGTATAAATTAGATGCTACATATGAAATAGGTCTTACTCCTGGTGCAAAAAAAGATAGATGGTCTTCAAACTATTTCCTAAAAGCATGGGGTAATACTTCTACAGATTATCCAAGAGAACAAATTGCTTCTATGAAAAATTTTCTTGCAGGTAAAGGACTTCGTTTTGAAGGATACCCAAAGAAACCTAAGATTCAAATTAAACCACCTAAGATTGATATTAGAGGTAGGAGCGATAAACAACCTAGGACTGAAGTTAGAACCAGGAGTGATACATAGTGAGGTTGAAGAATTTGTGAATAGGGTGAACAAAAGTAAAAAGTATCTTCTACTATGAACATTTTGAATCTCCATATCTCATTTGTAGAAGTATTTTTTGGGCGTCTATTTTAGAAGTTTTAGGGGTTTCAGGAAGTATTAACTTTTTCCAATCTTTAATTGTTTTCTTTTGTTCTTTAGTCATATCAGAGTATTGCATAAAAATATTGAAGGTTCAAACATAGTTAATAATTTTATATTCTCTAGGGTTATGTTAAGATATGAGCTATGAATAGATAAGAAGTAGTATAATACATTATGGAATTGGAGAAAGTAGATACATTAGAAGACGATTTAACAAGGATATTAGAGTATCAAGAGAAAGGATACCTATTCCATGGTTCTCGTATGGATAATATCGAAAGATTAGAACCACAAAGAGCCTACGATGCTGATTCTTCAAATACTTTTAATAATGATACAGCTGTATTTGCAAGTTCAAACCCTTAGACTTGTATCTTTGCTTTAATAAGTAGAGAAAAAATACCTAAAGAGATTCTAAAAGGAAATATAATAGTTAGAGGTAAAGGTAGTTATTTGTTAGCAGAAGTACCTTTAAGGTGGAAAGAATATATGAAGGATAATGTAGGAACATTGTATATAATTCCTCCTGATGGTTTTATAACGCAAGGAGGTGGGTCTTGGCAATATAAAAACAGAGAACCAGTTGTTCCTGTAGATAAGATATCTGTAAGATTTGAACATTTTTTAAGATTGGGTGGAAAAGTGGTTTGGACAGAGGAGTAGTAAAAACTATTATATAATCCTTGTTTTACCATAATACTAAGTAAGTAGTAAGTTTGGGATTCTAAATGAAGAAGTTACCCTAATAGTTGTCTATATCCATAGAAATTGATATATTTAATTAGTAGTGAAGGTTATGTATATAACTTTTTACAAAAATAATTATGAAAGAAGAAAGTAAAACAAAGAAACTTTCTTTAACTAAAAAGCAGAAGACTCTGCTTGCAGTCTCTGTTATTCTTTTCCTCATTCTATGCTTAGAGATGGTGTTAATTCTCTATGCAAAGAAGAACAAGGGTACTGATGTAAATCAGGAAAGAAGGAGTAAGAAGATAGTTGCAGAGTTACAGGAAGAAGAGGAGTTGGTAATAAGGGAGGAGGAAATGGTAGAGGATGTAGATAAGCCATCATCTGAATCAAGTAAATCAACTACACCTGAAACAACTACACCTGAATCTTCCACACCTTCATCAGAAATTCCGACACCTCGTTATATAAGTCCTAAACCAATACCAAAGATACTTCCTCCACGAGAACGAGTTGAGAGTTTATGGACTCCTGATGCAACAAGTGTAATTATAGATTCAAAGGAGACAACAACTATTAATGGTACAAAATACTTAACAGTAACAGTAAGAAGGGGAACTCTTAAAGTTGGAGATACTCTTAAACAAACAGGTATTTGTGGAATAGTACCTGATGTTTCAACAAAGATAACTAAAATGATGAAGGCAGGAAAGCTAGTAAATTCTGCAACTGTATCAGAGTCAGTTGGTATTGCTATGGATAATGATTATTTCTACAAACGAGCAACCTTTGGTACAGATATGCAATTAGCTACTAAAGTAAAACTTAAAGTATATGTATTTACTAAGGAAGAAGGAAACACGGAAGAACAATCTGTTGTAAACAACCAAGGTTATATTCTTAGCTTCATACCCGAAAACCCTTCTGGTAGAGCATTTATAGTAGGAAATGGTACACCTGTAATATCCAAACCTATTAATCCTGGAGAAGTTGCAGATATAGAGATGAGAAAGTTTATAATGCTTGGAGGTCCTGCTTTGTATGAACCAGGTACAAGAATAAAAGTACAAAACCAACATACTAATAAGCAGATAGGTATTGGAGTTATTACTGGATATCCACCATGTCCACATAAATAAGGCTTAGAGAGTTATATATAAAAGGATTTACTTAGTAACTAAGAAAGTTACCTTTACTATTTTTGTGTTGAACCAATGTTAATCTATTTGTAGGACTCATAGTTTTCATGGTATAATATAAATAGATGTATGGACAGATTAGTCCTACAAAAGTTCTTTATAGTGAAAGGAAAGGAGATGTCTAGATGGGAGATTTTTTATGTAACTTGTTTTATGGTTTGTTCTTTTGTTGTGCTAAGAGACTTACGGTTCATCAGTTGAAAGAGAACCCTGATGTATATGCAAACAGGAGAATATGTGTCCGAGGAGAAAAGATTGATTTTGAAACAACGGAATCAATTGATTTGGTTCATGAGTATGCAGGAACAGGAACCACCTATACTGTTGATAGATATCGTTTAACGGATAATCTTGGTAATAGTATTTCGGTTCTTCTCTATGAAGGTGATCCAAAATCTCTCCTCTCCAATCCAAAACGAGTCTGTGGTATTTGGACTCAATTGGGATTAAATGACTACGCATTGCGTGTCAATATCCTATGATCTAAACCCGAAAGAATTAGGAAATACTTATACGATATTTCGTATATTGTTATTTTTTAGTTTGAGTAGGGTTTTTTTCTTTACTTAGCAACCCAAAAAGTTACCTGTCCTATCTTCGTATTAGGATATATCTTAACAGGTGTAACAACATGAATTGTTAGAGTAGGTCTCTGTATAGAACCTAAATCTATTAAATCTGCAGTAATATTTACAAAAATACCAAGTCTACCAGTAGATGACCTACCTTTAATAATGGGAACAAAATAATCACTACCGATAACCTCCTTAGTTTTACCAATATATATCTTCTTAGGACTTAGTATTAGTCCACTAGCAGGTATCTTTATCTCCTCAAGTGGATTCTCTTCTGTAGGGTCTAGTATATCTTTTTTGTATGTATAGAGGGTACTATCAATATGAAAATCATATGAATTAGTTTCAACATCCTCAATGTTAAAAGGATCTATAATGATTCTTCCTTTCTCAACCTCCTTTTGTATCTCTTTACCTGTTAATATCATTTTCCTTTCTCGTTATATAACTGACTAGGATATGGTTCATTCTGTTTAGCATAGAACTCTGTTCCTTGTATATCAATATCTCCTTTTGGTACCCAGAATGTCACCTGTCCTATCTCCATATTAGGATATATTCTTAATCTTTGCACTACCTTTATCTCCAATGTCCATCTGTGAGCTTTACCTAGTTGTCCTAAGTCTGCTGTAATTTGAAGAAACATACCTAATTTAGCAATACTGTTTCTTCCAATGAGAGATGTTACAAACTTCTTGCTCCCAATCTCCTCAACGGTTGTACCAAGATAGAGTTTGTTTGGTTCAAGTATTAGGCCTCTCTCTTTAATCAATAGTTCTTTTGTCTTAGCTTTCTTCCTTTTATCTCCAACATCAAGAACTTGTATTAGGTTAGGAGAGAGGTGATATATATAGCTGTTAGGTTTCAAGCATTTCTCATCAAATGGATCTATGGTAATATTTCCTTTTTTAACCTCTTTGGATATCTCTTTGGCAGTTAGTATCATACATTCATTATATATGTAAAATATATTGTATGAAAGAGATACAATTACTCTAGTTTAATTCCCTTCTCTAAATCTATCAATTTCTTCTTTAATTCCACTCCACCTCTGTATCCTATCATTGCTCCTGTTGTTGCTACTACCCTGTGACATGGAATTAGGATTGGTAATGGATTCCTGTTACATACCATACCTACTGCTCTGTATGCTTTTGGATTGTTTACCTTCTTAGCAATATCTTTGTATGTAATTGTTTCTCCATATGGAATCTTTTTTAATATCTTCATTATCCTTGAGAAGAAAGAAGATGCAGTAGTGTAGTATATGTCAATATCAAAGGTTTTTCTTTTACCATCTAAATATTCATTAATCTGTTTGATTGTTTTCTTTTTAAGAGGGGTATCTTTTTCTGTCCATGATGGGTCATATCTTTCACCATCAAATACAACTGCTATGACTTTCTCATTCTTTTCAGCAATTCCAATCTTTCCAACCTTAGTATCATAGAAATATATTGTTACCATACTATATTGTAGCATATTGAGGATTTTAATGCATATGAAGAATTTAATGTTTTATAATTTTAGCTTAAAGATATCTGTGTTAGAATTGGGAAAAGAATAGATAATTTTATTTTTTACAACTATGGCAAAAATAGAGGTAGAGTATAGAAGTATATGTTCAGAAGAAGATTATAATCGTATTATGAATTTTCTTTTAGAGAATGGAGAGGATCTTGGAGAAGATGATAAGGATTCAAGCTTTTATATTTTAGATAAGAAACTTCTTAAAGTAGTCAAAAACATTAGTAAGAATAGTGCGAAGATTAGTTTAAAACTTCAGGAGGTAGGAGATGGTTCTGGACAGGAAGAGTTTGAATATGAAATACCAATTGAATCTGTTGAGACTGCAAAGGAGGTTTTTAAACATCTTGGTTTTACAGAGAGAATTGATTCTTATCAAAAAAGACATAATTTTATATACAAAGGTATAGAATTTGCTGTTAAGTATAGTAAGGATTGGAGTTATCACATAGAGATGGAAATCCTTATAGACAGTGAAGATGAGAGAGCAGAAGCAGAGAGAAAGATTGAGGATGTAGCAAAGGAGTTAGGTATAAAGTTAATGACAGATGAAGAGCAGAAGAAATTAGTTGAGGAGATTCGAAGTAAGAATTCTAGTTCTTAATTACTTAATACAATGTTCATTGTTAGTTCCACTTTTTTTAGCACATCTAATACAGTCTTTTACTCTCCATTTTTCCACTTGTTGACATTTTCCATCTTTTATTCCGCATTTAATACTATTCATACAAATATCTTCTGGGAAGTATTGAGCAGTGCAAAGGTAACTCCCAGGGTCGAGTTTCTTAGGTGGTCCACATCTTATAGCATCTTTAATATGACACATGTGTTGTAATACACAGTCTTCAGAATATGTTATTGAAGAATCATCCTTTCTTCTTAGAAAGTAAATGCTTAGGCTTAGAGATATTATGAAAAGAAGTATTAGAATAATGATAATATTTTTCTTTGTATTTTTCTCCATATAAATATTGTATCAGATATTGGTATGTAAAAGTGAATACATATATTTTTTAATTTGATGTGACATAATAGGTTTTGTATAATTACACTAATAGACAGGGTAGACCCTCTGCCGTATTGAAATAATATACACAATGCGGAGGTAATCGCCCTGTTTATCTTTCAAGATCTATTTTAAAGATGCCTGTTTTATCCCAAACTACAATATTCTTAACATATCTTCTTTTATCAATAGTCTTCATACGAGACACATTATATTTTTTCTAATCTTTCAATAAGTTTACTTGAAGCTTTTCGATTTCCTAAGTCTAAAAATATATTTCTTTTACCTTTATCAACAGACTCGTTTATTCTTCTAATAATTGTTCTTTCTTTGATTTTTCCTTGAGTTTTACTCTTCAACTCCCATTCTTTACCTTTCCATACAAAATCATTTGTTGGTAGATATCCAACTTCATTAGGATTCACTTTGCGATTTCTTTCTATCCATTTAATTTCCTCTCCCTTTCTTATAAATCTTTTGATAAAGTCTCTTTCTTCTGGTTTAACAATATCATAACTGTAGTAGTTCTTCCTTGTTAGACCAATCTTTTTGTAAATTGGAAGTTTTGATGTTTTTGGGGTAGGCATATATAAAGGGTACAGTATAGATATGAAGTATCGATTAACTCTCTCTCCAATCATTGCTTTATCCCTTCCTTTCAATTAGAATCAATTATTAAATTATTCAACCCTAATATGGACGAGAAAAAGATAACTAGTAGAGAAGAAGATTTCTCACAATGGTATTTGGATGTAATTAAAGTTTCTGACTTTGTTGAACATGGTCCTGTTAGAGGTACAATGATTATCAAACCATATGGGTATGCAATTTGGGAAAATATTAAAAAGGAGTTTGATAGAAGAATAAAAGCAACAGGTGTAGAGAATGCTTCCTTTCCTCTTTTCATACCTAATGAATTTTTACACAGAGAAGCAAAACATGTAGAAGGATTCTCCCCAGAAGTTGTAGCTGTAACTCATGCTGGAGGAGAAGAGTTGAAAGAACCTTTTGTAATTAGACCAACATCAGAAACAATAATATATGATGCATATTCAAGGTGGGTAGAGTCATACAAGGATTTACCAATACTAATTAATCAATGGGCAAATGTTGTTAGATGGGAACTTAGACCAAGATTACTTCTAAGAAGTACAGAATTTCTTTGGCAAGAAGGTCATACAGCACATGCTACACCAGAAGAAGCAGATGAAAGAGCACAACAGATGTTGTTTGAATACAAAAAATTTGCAGAAGAGTTTTTAGCAATACCTGTGTTTGTTGGTAAGAAGACAGATTCTGAAAGATTTGCAGGTGCAGATATTACATATACTACAGAAGCTATGATGCAGGATGGTAAGGCACTCCAATTTGCAACTTCACATAATTTAGGAGATAAATTTGCAAAGGCATTTAATATTAAGTTTGTTGATGAGAATGGTGATATTAAGTATTGTTACCAAACAAGTTGGGGAATGAGTACAAGAACTTTAGGTGGTTTAATTATGGTTCATAGTGATGATAGTGGTCTTGTTGTTCCTCCAAATGTAGCACCATATGAAGTGGTAATTATTCCTGTCTGGCCAAAACCTGAAGATAGGGAGATGGTAGATAAAGAGGTTGAGAAACTTCAAGAGACTCTTGAGAAAGATTTTAGAGTTAAGGTTGATGATACTGATTTAAGGGTAGGTGAAAAATTCTACAAATGGGAGAAGAAGGGTGCACCTTTGAGATTAGAGATTGGTCCTAGAGATATTAAGGAAGGTCATGTTGTTCTTGCAAGAAGAGATACAGGTGAGAAGGTTACTGTAAAGATGGAAGATCTTACAAAAGAGATTAAGAGATTATTAGAAGATATTCAGCAGAATCTCTTTGATATTGCAAAGAAGAGAATGGAAGAGAATACTGTAAGAGTAGAGACATATGATGAGTTTAAGAAAGCAATTGAAGAGAGTAAGTTTGTTCTGGGATATTGGGCAGGTGATAGTGATGATGAGGCTAAGCTTAAGGAAGAGACAATGGCAACGGTAAGATGCTTCCCATTTGAACATGAGGATGAGAAAGGTAAATGTTTCTATACTGGTGAAGATGATGCTAAACTTGCATTGTTTGCAAGGTCATATTAATATTTAGTAATTAAGCTTTTTAAAATATAATATGAATAAAACAGTTAAGATAATTGCAATAGTTCTCTCTGTTGCAATAGTAGGAGTAGGTGGATACTTTGGATATACTAAGTGGAATACAATGAAAGAAGATATGGATGCTAGAATAGTTGCTAAAGAAATAGAGATAGCAGAACTACAAGAGGAATTAGATAAAGCGAATGAGAAATTAAGTACCATTCAAGAGGTAGTATCTCCAACAGAAGATAAACCAACAGAAGCCAAACCAAAGGTGAGTTCTACGAAAGAAGGGAAGATAAGATTTAAGACAGGTTTTCCTGCATCTTTTAATCCTGCACATAGGGTCTGTTTCTCTAATTATAATGATATTTCATTACAGTATTGTTATTGGATTAGAAATAGTAACGACAAAAAGCAATATTCTAACGAGTTAAAGTGGAATCCTTCTTATGGTTATGAAGTTAAATTACCAGTAGGTAAATACATAGTTGACTTCACAGTCTATACAAGTGATGGTGCAGATACTCAAGGTGCATCACAAAATGTTTATGAAGTTTATGCCTTGAAAGAGTGTACCTACTATGCTGATGGAGAAGGGAAAGTAGATACATTACCATACTGTGGAAGTGCAGAACAAGAACTAAAGAAATATGATTATCCTCTTATGAGTCCAAGGTCTATGATTCTTAATGAAAAGGAACATGGAGGTAAGATGATAATCTTTGAGGTTAAGGAAGGAAAAACAACAACAATTAAAAAGTTTAGTTTAAATCCATACTTAGATTTAAATAGGTAGGTTCGGATTCTAGTAAACTGGTAGAGATATCTTATTAATTTTTATAGCCTGTATTATGAGAATAATATTACTCTCAGGACAAAATATATCTAACAAGGAATGGATAGAGAATGTAGAGAAGAAATTCCAAGAGAAGTTTACTAATACAAAAATATCTTACTATGATCATTGGGAAAAAGGGGAAGAAAAAGCAGATATAGAATTAGAAACCAAGAAATTCTTAGACATTGTAAATAGTTCTGATGAAGAATATATTCTTTTTGCTAAATCAATAGGTAGTATTATCTTCTTTAATTCTCTAAAAGATTTAGTAAAGAAACCAAAAGGTGTATTAATTGTAGGTATGGCTTACAACTTGGGTAAGAAACTTAATTATGATTTTACTGATTTAGAGAAATATACTTCATATCCAGTTAATGTGTATCAAAAAGAATTTGATCCAGCTGGTTCTTATACAGAAGTTATGAATATTAGTGGTGATAATGTTGTAGTAAACAAGTATGAATGTATAGGGGAGGAGAACAATAATCATAGGTATGAAAACTATGATTATCTTCTTGAGCTACTTAGTAGATTGATATAATGATGTTAATTTATCTTCTATAATCCTAAAAATCTTATCTCTAGGAGAATCATATTCAAAAACAGGTTTCTTAAACTCTTGGGCTCTTTGAACTATATAATCATGCAGTATTCTTGCTGTTTGAAATTGTTCCTCCGATATATCCCTGTTATGTGTAGGTCCTGAGAGCATCTTCATATGAGTGTTAGGGTTGGATACTTTAAGATATATCTCGATTACATTAGGTTTATTTGTTGGGTTCATCTGACCAGGTAAGATATGATTCCCATCAAAAAGAATCATCTGTTTCTCACTCTCTGCGAAATCGATTGCTTGGTTTATAGCATCAACAATAGGCTTGCATTGTTGAAGGTAGTGCTCTCTAACATCTCCTTCTATTTGATGCAAATCATATGTATGGCTATAAAGAAATGGGTTGTCCTCTTGTGATATGTAATCTCTTAGAGTTGCTCGTATAATACCTGTGGGAAAGCTGTTAAGATGAGGTATTTGACTTATAATGTTTTGAGCAAGTGTTGATTTCCCAGTACCTGCATATCCACCTATAAGAATAATAAGGGGTATTGTAATATTCTTTTCTTCCCAGTCTTTATTGTACTGTGAAATAGATTTCATTATAGGTTTATTATATAATAACTGAAGAAATTATGGAACTACAAGAGAATCACGAGATTCTACAAGAAAGGAATGAAGAGGTTATAGAAGATTTAGGAGTTGATATCCCAAGGACAGAGATAGATCCTGAATATTCCGCACGTATTAGTGATGAGTTTATGAAATATTTCTTAAAACCAGAACACTACAAACAGTATCTAAAATCTCAATTAGAAAAATCTTCACTAGAACATGAAGAGAAGTTTGCTGTTGCTGAGAAGATTGCACAAGAGAATGTTTCTTTCCTAGTATTAAGACCTGAGATGTATCATATGGTGAATCAAGTTGAAGAGTTCCTATCAAGAAATGGGTATGATGTGATTGGGAATATTTCTGAAAGTAGAAAGATATCAGAAGATACATATTGGAATATGTACAAAGAAGCAATTACTAATCCAATGGCTTTTGAGTCTATGCCAACAAGGACATTGATATATACAGGAGGTCCATCTAAGATAATCTTTTTTAGAGATTTGATAGAAGAGAGGAGAAGGGGAAGTAATACTGCTGATGTCTTTTTTGAAAGGTACAAGGGAGTTGCAGGTGTTCCTCAACCTAACACCCTGAGAGGAGATATTGTTTACAATGAAGCAAAAAGATTAGGTTTTCATTCTTTAGAGAGGAGAGGTAATATTTCTGTTGTAGACCCTTTCTATGTGTATAGACATGTGGTAAATAGGGGTAGTGGTCCTCATACGAAATTAACTAAAGACCAAATACTTTTCTATACTGGAGTTAGCATTCATGTTCCTAATCATTCGGAGGTTGCTAAAGATTTAGATGCAATTTTTGATAAAAGGGAATTAGAAAATATTTTAAGAAATGTAAAATATTGATGAAAAACAATCTGCAAACTTACACTCTAACTTGTTTGGAAGGGACAAGGCCTTTTGTATTAAAAGAGCTTTTAGAAAAATATCCTGATGTAATAATACTCAAAGAGGGTAAAAAGGAGATAATTTTTAATAGCAATCAAGAGGATATTGAAATATTTAGAGACCTTTACTCTCCGACTCATATAGAAAGTAGTTCTGGTAGAGTTCTCAATCTTTCAAAAAGAGAATGGAGAAAGGGATATATGCCAGCAGGTATTAATCCTTCTCTTGCATATATCATGTGTATGATAGCTGAATTAAGAGAACAAGATATTTTGTATGATCCTTTTTGTGGTTCTTCAGTTATTCCTATTACTGCTCTTAAATATTTTAATATTAAACGAGTAATCTGTTCTGATGTGAGTAGTAGGGCGATATCTACGAGCGAATTAAATTTCCAAGCTGGGGGTATAGAGAAAAGTAGGTATAAGCTTTTTAGAAGTGATATTGAGAATATTAAATTGGCAAAGAGGAATGTAGATAAGATTGTTAGTAATTTACCATTTGGTATTAGAACAGGTACTCATGTGGAAAATATAAATCTGTATTCTGCTTTAGAAAAGATTGCTCAGAAACTGCTTAGAAAGCAGGGGATGTTAGTGTTGCTTACACAGGAGAAACAACTTTTAAGAGATGTATTTAAAAAAGATGTTTGGGGTGTAGAGAGTGTAGCTACTGTAAATGAGGGAGGATTACTACCTGAGGTTTTTGTTGTAAAAAGGAAATATTAAGGAGTGTAAAAAGCTATTAGCCTGCAATGTAACTTCCAGAGTTTAGTAGTATAGATCTAAAGATGAGGTGAAGCACTATCGTTATTGTAATTCCCACTATAACTGCATATATCCAGAAGTTTTTCTTTTTGTAAATCTTGTTTGTGATAATCTTCTGTATGAGGGAAGAAAGAGCTAGGGCTAGAAAAACATCTATAACCACAAGAACCCAGTTGACAGCGAAATCATAACCAAGACTTATCAATTTAGGTGTGGAGTATTTATACACATATTGTGCTTCTTCATAGGTTTCTACTGAGTTAGATACTCCAAATAGTGGCCCATGGTATCTAGAAACACCAAACATACAACAAACTTTGTTTTTGATAGGGAAAGAGGAAAGGAGAAATACATATAACAGGGAGAAACAGAAAATAATTAAGAAAGTCTTTAGATTTAATTTCTCCTTTTTGTCTTTCATATTCAATTTTGTTAGAAATTACAGAATCTACTTCTTTATCTTCTCCTCAATCTCTTCCTTACTTAACTTCTTTGTACAGAAGAACCAGTCTTTACAATCCATATCACCATCCTGCATTCTGTCCTTTGCAACACCACATGATCCAGCAGTTGGTACAATTACATCATCTCCTGGATTCCAATCAGCTGGTGTAGCAACACCAAACTCATCTGCGGTTTGTAGAGATTTAAGAACTCTTAGTAGCTCATCAAAGTTTCTACCTGTACTTTGTGGATAGTATATTATTGTTCTAATGATGCCCTTTGGATCAATGAAGAATACTGCTCTTACTGCCTTGGTACTACTTTCTCCTGGTTGAATCATTCCGTATTTTCTAGATACTTCCATTGTAATATCCTCAATCAATGGAAATGTTACCTCTACATCCTTCATACCATTCCATTCCATTTTCTCCTTGATTGTTCTTAACCATGCAATATGACTGTAAAGACCATCTACAGAAAGGCCAACTAACTTACAGTTTAATTCATTGAATTCTTTCTCCCTTGTAGCAAATGTCATAAATTCAGAAGTACATACAGGTGTAAAGTCTGCAGGGTGGCTAAAAAGAATCACCCAACTACCTTCATACTGTTTAGGAAAATCAATCTCTCCTTGTGTAGTAACTGCCTTAAATGCTGGGGCTGGATCTCCAATTCTTGGCATTTGTATTGCTTCGTTGTGTGCTAAGCAGTAGTCACAGGGACAACAACCATAGTCATCTATAAAATACTCATCCATATATTTTTACACTTATTTTATATACATTCTCATTGTACTACATCATCTTACTGATGTGAAATAACGAGTTAACTTTGGAAATATTGATTATCTTCTGGCTTTCTTAAGTTCCTTCTGGAGTTGTAGTTGTTTTTTTTCTTTTTTCTTCTGTAGTCTCCTATCCTCTGCATCAATATATCTCAAGAATGGATCACGCTTCTCGTATATTGGTAGAAGGTGAGGTAAGTTGACTCCCTGAACTAGAAAAATATCTTCCTTGCTTTCATCATCTTGTGTAATCCCTGGTGTGATAACTGCCCGATTATGAGAATTCTCTATGAGGTGTCTGGTAATTGTAGCTAGACCAGTTGTTGTTAAATATGAAGGGTCATAGTTTCTTCGACTATTAGGAACTTCAGGGTCTGTTGTGTTAAAGAGCCTAAAGATAGTCGCACCATATGGGGAAAAAACAATATAGTCTGCATCTGTTGGAATTGTGTATATTCTATCGTAATCCTTAGGTCGCATTCTATGTGCATATGCTACAATTTGATGTTCTGAATCTAGGTAGAAAGGAGATAGTTTTGTAGAAAAAGACTCATTTATGGTATTAAGAATTTCAATATTCTCTTTTATTAACTCTGGATCAAATTGTTGTTCTATCTTCTCCGAGTAGTTAGATGTTTCTGTTTCTGGCATTTTCTTTGTTTGTTAAACCGACCCAACCATTATACTTTAGGCTTTATCTGTTTGCAACAAAAACTTGTAGTAAGTTAACTAATCGTAACAAAATGCTAATAGTCATTACTGACAAAAGGAAAACTCATGAGGTAACCACAGTATTCTATGTTATCTCTACAACTTTCTTAGAGCTTGTTTTACCCAACTTAATCTTTATATCGGATTTGGCAACATTAAAGTAATCAGAGAGGAGTTTTACAACCTCAATATTTGCTTTGTTTTGAGTAGGGGGAGATTTAACAAAGACCTTGTAGGTTCTTTCATCTATCTTCTCAACCTTAGATATCTTCTGTTTTGTTTTTACTGTTATCTCTATAATCATTTCTCCCAACTTGTTTAGAATACATCTCACTATACAATCCCTTCTGCTTCATTAACTCCTTGTGTGGGCCATCTTCAGCAATCCTTCCTTTGTCAATAACTAGGATTCTGTTTGCATTTCTTACAGTAGCAAATCTGTGTGATACTATTAGTGTTGTCTTGTGCTTAGAGTTCTCTCTAAAGTTTTCAAATATCTTCTCTTCGGAGATACTGTCTACTGCACTAGTAGGTTCATCTAAGATTAGGAACTTGGCATCTCTAAAGAATGCTCTGGCCATTGCTAACTTCTGCCACTCTCCACCAGAGAACTCTGTTCCATCTTTTACTTCCCTGCTGATAAAGGTGTTGTATTTTTTAGGTAGTTTCTGAATTGTTGAATGTATATCTGACTTCTTAGCAGCTGTAACGATATCTTCTTTGTTGGTATTCGTAACATCACCAATGAAAATATTATCTGATGCAGAGATGTTAAATCTGTTAAATGTTTGGGAGAGGATACCTACGAGTTTGTAGTATTCATCTAAGTTTAGCTTTTTGATATTAACTCCGTTAATTAAAATTTTTCCTTTCTGTGGGTCATATATTCTAAGTAGCAACTTAATCAACGTACTCTTTCCTGCACCATTCTTTCCAACTACAGCAATGTCCTAATCTGCTTTTATCGAAAAGTTGATATTCTTCAATACCCACTTTTTGCTTCTTTCATACTTAAACCAAACATTTTTTAATTCAATTGAGACACCTTTGTCTACATTCTTTAGAACAACATCTCCACTAACTTGTGTGTTTTTCCAGTTTTGTAAATCGTAGAAGGTTTGTATTACTTTTCTGTTTCCTGTTATCGAAGAGATTGTGTAGAGTACTTCTCCAATATCAGAACTAAATTTTTGATATGCAGAAAGAACAAATGTGAGCATACCGATTGTAAGTTGTCCATCAAATACGAGTTTGACTGAATATATAAATACAAAAATAGTTAAAGCCCATGAGAAGAGCTCTGCAATAGTACTCCAAATATACCTTTTTTCAACATTTTTCTGAAGCTTCTGACTAAAGCTTCTGTTCAAATCGTGAGCTTTCTGGATGAGATATTTTCCATATTTAAATACAAAAGCTTCTTGCATCTTTTCAAACTGTGTGCTCCAGAAGGTGTTTCGGTAACTGGAGTATTTAATCTTTTCTTCTCCTTTGTCCCCCCAAATATTCCATACTCGTTTACCAAAGTGTTTTATAATCAAAGCTGATGGTATACTTGCAAGGATTCCAAGAAATGCAAATCCTGGCACTAGTGAGAAGATGGAGATGAATGAGATGATGATAACAGGGGTAAGGGAGAGTACACTTACTGAGTCGTAGAGAGAACCTGTGATATCCCATGTATTCCAATTAAGTGTGTTCTTCATACTAACAAACTCTGGATTTTCATATGCTTTTGGTTCAATCTCTAGGTATTTTTGGAGATATACTTTGTCTTCTAGGTGTGTTCTCCAGATGGCCCTTAGACTGTCAACGTATCTGTAGAAGTTGTTAGCTAAGATTCCAAGTAGTGTTACAATAACTCCTGTCACTATGATCGGTACTAGAGATTCAAAGCCTACACCTTGGTTGTAGTTTACCGTTATTCCATCAATTATCTTAGCTAGTATGTAGCTGTAGATGAGTGGATATACTCTTGATATGAATCTTAATATGGTATATGCCCAAATCTGCCATGTGTATTCATTCTTTTTGTAATATTTCTCATAGATGAATATTAACAGCTTAACGAGACTGGGTGTTTTCTTTTCTTCGTTCTTTTTTTTCTCCATATGGGTATGTGTTGAAATCTTTGTAATGGTAACATTCTTTTGGGTTTCTGTAAAGGGAAGTGTTTAGTGTATTTCTCTTTTTGCATGGTATAATGGGAGGTATGTTTAAAGTAAAGAATCTTTCAGTAACAGTAGATGGGCAAGAGATAATTAAAGGTCTGACTCAGGACTTTACAGTTCCTGTTGGTAAGTTTTTTGTTTTGTTTGGTCCTAATGGTTGTGGTAAGTCAACACTTTTTAGAGCATGTATGGGTTTTTCTAAGTATGAGGTAAGTGGAGATATTCTTCTTGAAGGTAAGAAGATTAATGGTTTAAAGATAGATGAGAGAGTTAAGAGTGGTCTTGCATATATGTATCAGAATCCTCCTAGCTTGAAGGGTGTTAAGTTTGAGGATGTTGCAAAGGAGAGTGTAGGGGATGATTTAGTTTGGAAGGAGTATTCTAAAGATATTGATAGTTTAGATGCAAGGAAGTTTCTTAAGAGGGATATTAATGTTGGTCTTTCTGGTGGTGAGGTAAAGAGGAGTGAGCTTCTCTCTTTAGCTATGCTTGAGAATACTAAGGTGTTTCTTTTTGATGAGCCTGATTCAGGTATTGATCTTGATAACTTGAAGAAGGTTGGGGAATATATGGGGAATCTTCTTAAGAAGAAGAAAGCAATGGGAATCATTGTTACCCATTCTGGTGATATTCTGAAATATATTGATGCTGTTAAGGGTGCTGTAATGTACAGAGGTAAGATTGCTTGTGTTGGTAAACCGATGGAGATATTGGAATGTATTAAGGAGAAGGGATACAGTAAATGTGTAAATTGTAAGGAGGTAAAGAAATGATGAACTTGGAAGACTTTCTCAACAACTATATGAACATCGGTTTTGATCCATATATTGTTCTTAATGATAATGAGCCTTTGCTGCTTGAGAGTGATACTGAAACTTTAGAGGTTTTGAGTATATCTAATCCTTTGGTTGGTAAGTATATTAAGGAGAAGAAGTTAGTACTTCAGAAGAATGATTGGAAGAAATATACAGGATATTTCATTAAGTGTTCTAAGAATTCTTTTGGTAATGCTCAGACATGTTTTCTTACATCAGAGGAAGGTTTAGAACAAAGGGTACAGAATGTCATTGTAGTAGAAGAGGGTGGTCATCTCGAGCTTTTTACTGGTTGTCTTTCAGGTAAGCATGTTAAAGGTAATATACATAGGTCTGTGACAGATATTTTTGTTGGTGAGAATGCTACATTGATATTTAATATGATTCATTCATGGGGTAGTACTTCTAAGGTATATCCAAATGTTAAGGTTCATGTTGCTAAGGGTGGTAGATATATATCCAACTATATTGTTTGGGAGAAGGTTAAGGAGATTGTTTCTAATCCTACTGTTGAGGTAGATGATGGTGGTCAGACCATTCTAAATTCCCTTTCATATATCCATCCTAAATCAAATATTGATCTTGGTGGTAATATTAAGCTTTTGGGTAAGGATAGTGTAGGGGAGATTCATTCATCCGCTGTTAATGGTGGTGGTGATTTTGTTACCAACACAATACTAGAAGGTGTGGGTGATAACTCAAAGGGACATATTGATTGTAATGCTCTACTACTAACAGATGGAGCTAAGGTTACCGCTATACCCCAACTTTTTTCTAAGAACAGTAATACTCAATTAACACATGAGGCTTTTTTAGGTAAGGTTTCTAGTGAGGAGATAGAGTATCTTCAAACAAAAGGTTTTAGTCATGATGATGCTGAGGAGATAGTGGTTAAGGGTTTTGTAAACAAATCAATAGAGGGTATGCCAGAGAAGGTACAGGAGAGGATGTTAGATATTTTAGAGAAGGCTAAGTTAGGGTTTTAGGTATTGTCTTACAAATCTCCTAAGGTTTTCGCTTTCATTAATAGCTCAAATGTAGTATATCTATGTCCATATGGTGTATATCTTGGGTGTCCTAGTTTAATTGGAGGAATCTCTTTTATATCCGAAAGAATGATCTTGTATTTCCCAGTGTCTTCATATGGTTGAATAGATTCAATTTTACCAATCCACCTAATGGCACTAACAGGAGCAACTTCATACATTGCTAAATATTTCAATCTTGGAATTACTGAAGAGGCAATCTTTATCGAATACCATTCCTTCTCTCCTAGGAAAACTCTCTTAAATCCTTCTTCTCTTGCAGGGGCAACAATGGTATCAATATCATCCATATCAGCAACCCATGCAGATGTAGATTCAACAACATCACTAAGTAGTTCTTCGTAAGCATACATAACTTCTTTCTTGTCAGTAGATACATATTTTTGTATTTGTAGTAATTCTGGTTGTCTTGCTAGCTCTTGTGTTACACTACGTAAGTCTTCATTAATATCATCTATTACAATGATAAAACCAAAATCATTTCTAAATATTGCATAGTCCAGAACTGCCCCTATATTTGGATATTTAATTTTCTTTGTTAGAGTATTTGCTTTCTCAAGTAATCCTTTATCACCATTTATGGCTTCTAAAAGAATTGTTTTAACTTGAAAAGAACCTTCTGTAAATTGTGATGCAAACTGAAGCATTTGTATCCCAATATGTTTAAAGGAATCATGTGTAGAAAGTTCGTTCTCAACAACCCAAAGTTTTGGTCTTCCCCTAAAATCAACTACGTATGCATCAGGGATATTAATGAAACTATTCCTTTGATTTTGAATTCTTCTTTTGACAGAGATGTAGAGGCAGTCTTCTCCAAATATCTCTTTGGAATGTTTAAGAACAGCATCTTCTAATTCTTGCTCATTAGCAAAATTAGCTTTTTCATATTTAGCATTATTTAAAACTATTTTCATATTTTTAATTTATCATGTAATCTTTTAACAATATACCATATCTTTTTGTACTTTTCTTTTTAACTCTTCTTTTCTTGGGAGATACAGTATAATCATGATATGAAAGTATTAATAGCAATGAGTGGTGGTGTAGATAGTTCTGTAGCTGCACTTCTTCTTAAACAACAAGGATATGATGTCATAGGTGGTACTATGGAAATATATCAAACAGAGAAAGCTGTAGAGGATTCTAGAAAGATAGCTAAGAAGTTAGATATTCCATTTAATGTTTTTGATTTTAGAGATATCTTTAAGGAAAAGGTTATGAAATATTTTGTAGATGAATATTTGGCAGGAAGAACACCTAATCCATGTGTGGTATGTAACAAGGAGATTAAGTTTAGTGCATTACTAGATGGAGCTATGGACTTAGGTGCTGAATATATTGCTACTGGTCATTATGCACAGATAGAGGAGAGGGATGGTAGATATCTTCTTAAGAAAGGGAAGAGTAGTGGTAAGGATCAAGCATATTTTCTTTACAGACTTACACAAGAACAACTATCTAGGATATTGTTTCCGATAGGGGGGATGGAGAAAGAGGAGGTAAGGAGGATAGCTAAGGAGAATGATTTGTTTGTTGCAGAGAAGGAGGATAGTCAGGAGGTATGCTTTATCGAAGATAACGACTATGTTGGCTTCATTGAAAGCACTACTAAGAAGAAGATGCCTAATGGTAAGTTTGTAGATGTTAATGGGAATGTATTAGGTGAGCATAGTGGTGTATACAACTATACTGTAGGACAGAGGAAGGGTTTGGGTATTGCAAGTAACAAACCTCTGTTTGTAGTAGACATTGATGTTAAGAGGAATGTTATTGTATTAGGTGATGATGAGGATACATTAGGTGATACATTAGTAGCTAGTAATCTTAATTGGATTATGTTTGAGAAGTTAGAGAAGGAGATGAGGGTTACTGCTAAGATTAGGTATGGGGCTAAGGAAGCAGGTTGTACAATATTTCCTGTGAGTGATAATAAAGTAAAGGTAGTATTTGATATACCTCAGAGAGCTATTACACCTGGTCAATCAGTAGTATTCTATGACAATGACTACATTGTAGGTGGTGGGGTGATTGAGTAGTATTCCTTTTCATTAGTTAGATTTGAGATATTGAAAAACTTTCTCTTTAATCTCTTCTTCCTTAAATCTATCAGTATATGGGATTCTAATTAGTGGTACTTTAGCTTCTTGTAATATTCTTTCTACTTCTGTATCTCTTACAATCCTATCCCCTCTGTTATGTGTAGAGTCATCTAATTCGATTGCGATCATGGGAGAGAGATATTTCTTATCACATATTACATAGTCTACAGATAATCTATCTATATGAGCTTTAGCACCTTTCCATGTTTGTCCCATTACTTTGTGTTCTAGGAATGTTGTTAGGTGTATTTGAGGAAATATGTAATATTTGTTTTGAAGTATTTTGGTTAGTACTTGAAAGAATTCATTTTCTCCTTTGGTCATGATGTATGGTTTTCTTGTATATGTATATGCTTTTAGATTTTTGTTTAGACGACCTTTGTTTGATAATGATGAGAGAATGGTTAGTACAAGGAGTATGGGGATTAATATTAATATATATATTAGTAGATTGGGCATAGGATAGTATAGCATATAGGAATAAAGATGTTTTCATCATTATAGACCTGTTTTAATTAACTCTTAATACCTTTAGGAAGGCTTAGTGCTAGAATTCACCTATGATTGTTTTCATAGATGAATCAGGAGATCCAGGTATTAAGCTAGATAAGGGTTCTAGTCCTTTCTTTGTGCTATGTATGATTCTCTTTAATTCTAAATCGGTAGTAGAAAAGAGTAGGAGGGAGGTTGTGAGATTTAAGAAATCACTAGGAAAAAGTGATTGTTTTGAATTTAAGTTTCGAAAGGCGAACAAAGAGTTAAGGCTGAAATTTCTTTCTCTTGTAAAAGATTTTGATATGAGAGTTGTGTGTTTAGTGGTTGATAAGAACTCGTACTTTTCTCATGTTGTCATAAAGAATAAACATGATTATTACAATTACTTTTTTAGACAATTACTAACAAAGAATCTTCATTTGTTAGATTCTGCGAAACTAGTGGTAGATGGTAAGAAAGAGAGAGAAATGAAAAGAGCTATTAATTCTGAAATAAGGGGGTTGAATGGGAAATATAAAGATAAATATATCTCAGGGGTTAAATATGTAGATTCTAGGAGTGAACCGATGATACAAGTTGTTGATATGGTTGTTGGTAGTATATACAAATCTTTAGAGAGGGGAAGAAATGATAGTGATATATATCTAGAAGTGATAAGGAAAAAGGTTATAGATGTTTGTGTGATGAAATAGAATGGATTTAGTGCCTATTCTGATTTCTCAGAAACGCATACCATAATGGCAACAATTCGACACTAAATCACTCTATATACATTATACCATATTTTAGGTGAGTGTTGTATAGAAATAATATATACTCTAACTATGAATATTGTAGTACTATGTGGTGGTCTTAGTCCTGAGAGAGATGTATCTCTGTCTTCTGGTGCTTTAATAGGGAATGCTTTGTTAAAGAATAATCATAGTGTATGTATGTTAGATCTGTATTTAGGTTGTGATATTCCTAAGGGTGGTATATCTAAGTTGTTTAAGAAAGGTGGTAAACCATTTAAATATGTAGTACCTAAGAATGAACCTGATTTAAAAGAATTAGAAAAGATATATGGTAGTGAGAAGATAGGGAAGAATGTATTAGAGATATGTAAGTATAGTGATGTTGTATTTTTAGGATTACATGGTGATATTGGAGAGAATGGTAAGTTACAGAAAATATTTGAAGATTTAGGTATTAGATATACAGGTAGTGATTCTAAATCTTCTATGTTAGCTATGGATAAAGGTAAGAGTAAGGATGTGTTTGTTAAGAATGGTATTCTTACTCCTAAGTATGTTGTAGTTAAGAAGGGAGCAGAGATACCTAAGTTTGATATTCCTTGTGTAGTTAAACCATTGGATTGTGGTTCTAGTGTAGGGGTTAGGATAGTAAGAAGTAAGGATGGGTTAGATGATGCTGTTAGAGAGGCTAGGAGGTATTCTGATGATATTCTTCTTGAGGAGTATATTAAGGGTAGGGAGTTTTCTGTAGGTATATTGAATGGGGAGGTGTTACCTAGTATTGAGGTTATACCTAAGAAAGGTTTCTATGATTACAAGAACAAGTATCAGAAGGGAGCTAGTATTGAGGTTTGTCCTAGTAACTTAACCCAAGAGAAAGAAAAAGAGGTAAGGAGTATTGCATTAAGAGTACATAATGTATTGGGTTTAGGTAGTTATTCTAGGATAGATTTTTTACTTAGTGATACAAAAAACAAATTTTTTTGTTTAGAAGCTAATACATTACCTGGTATGACTCCTACTAGTTTATTACCACAGGAAGCTATGGTAGTAGGTATATCATTTGAAGAATTATGTGAGAGGGTGGTTTTGGGGACAGTAGGGAGGTAGGGCTTGACAAATTTAAACACCTGTGCTATAATGTGTGTATGATAGAGAGATATAGACTAAATCAAGTAGCAGATATATTGTCAGGATACTCATTTAGAATGTCTGTTGCTAAAATGCCCCAAGGAAAAACACTGGTAATTCAATCTCAAGATTTACTTCCTAATTCTATCAATTTTGATCTAGAATCTTTACAGAAAGTTGATACAGATGACCTAGAAACCCTTGCCTTCCTTAAGAAAAGGGATGTATTAGTAGCCTCAAAAGGTAATTCGACTGTGGGTTACTTTGATGAAAACCTCGATGCAATAGCAACATCATCCATTCTAGTTGTCAGAGTAAATAACAAAAAACTAATTCCAAAGTATTTAGCAATATATCTCTCCTCTCCTGAAGGTCAGAAGGAATTAGAGAAAATAAGTATTGGAGCATATATAAAAGGAATTTCTAAAAGCCAATTAGAAAGATTAAATATACCAGTCCCAGATATCGAATATCAAAAAAGAATCATCTCTTTGTATGATAATATTGTTAAACAGAAAGATCTTTTAGATAGGAAGAAGGATATTAATGAAAATATTCTTAATTATGCTGTTAAGAAATTAAATTTTTAAAAAATTAAAATGGCAAGAAACACCAAGAAATATTCACAAGAAGAACTTAATAAAGTTCTTTGGGCAGCTGCAGACTCATCTAGGACAGCAGTAGATGCCAGTATATACAAGGATTATGTTTTAGTTATGTTGTTCTTCAAATATCTTAGTGATTTATCAAATAAAAAGAGGGAAGAATATAAAGAGAGATTTGCTAATGATAAGGAAAGAATAGAGGCAAAAATGAAACTTGATAGATTCTATCTTCCTCCAAATACATCTTTTGACTACATTTACAGCATTATGGAAGAGGATAATATTGGAGAAGAATTGAACAAGGTACTTGCTAAGATAGAAGATGCTAATGAAGCAAAGTTAGGAGGAGTATTTAGTGTAGATTTCAATTCAGAAGCAGTATTAGGAAAGTTAGAGGAGAGAAACAAGATGATTAGGAATTTGATTAAAGATTTTGCAAAGATAGATTTAACAGATGTAGATGATGATGTTATGGGTAATGCATATATGTACATGATTGAGAGGTTTGGAGCAGATGCAGGTAAAAAAGCAGGAGAATTCTTTTCTCCTACTCAAATTTCTAAAATTGTAGCTAAACTTGCACAACCTAAAAAGGGTGATAGGATAGCGGATTTTGCATGTGGCTCTGGAGGTATGCTCCTACTAGCAGGTAAAGAAGTTGAAGAGAGTGGTTCTAAGGACTATGCATTGTATGGGCAGGAATCAAAAGGTAGTACATATCAATTATGTAGAATGAATATGTTTCTTCATGGTAAAGATGATGCAAGAATTGAATGGGGTGATACATTAAACAATCCTCAATTGGTAGAGAATGATAGGTTAATGAAGTTTGATATTATCGTAGCAAATCCTCCATATTCTTTAGATAAATGGGGAGCTGAGAATGCTGAGGGTGATAAATACAATAGGTTCTTTAGAGGTATTCCACCAAAAGGGAATGGAGATTATGCTTTCATTACTCATGCAGTTGAGACATTAAAACCTAAATCTGGTAGAGCTGTAATAGTTGTACCCCATGGTGTTTTGTTTAGAAGTGGGGCAGAAGGAAAGATAAGAAGAAGATTTATAGAAGAGAATATTATTGATGCTGTTATTGGTTTACCAGGAAAGTTATTTCAAACAACGGATATACCTGTTGTTTTACTAATTATAGATAGATCTAGAGAAGAGGGTGGTGAGAATGAAGATAGGAAAGATATCTTCTTTATAGAAGCATCTAAGGAGTTTGTAGCAGGTTCTCCTAAGAATACATTATCTGATGAGAATATACAGAAGATTTATGATACCTATGTTGCAAGAAAAGATGTTGAGAAGTTCGCGAGGGTAGTTAATCCTGATGAGATAGAGGAGAATGATTTTAATCTTAATATTACTAGGTATGTAGATACATTTGAGGAGGAGGAACCAGTAGATATTAAAGCTAATTTGAAAGAATTAGAAGATATAGAACCAGAACTTAAGAGATTAGAGAAAGAGATGAAAGAATGTCTTAAGGATTTGGGGATTAGTTAAGTTGAGTTTAAAAGTTATTCTGAAAATGGATAATGCTTATACAGGAATAGAACCTTTTGATACTTCGGAGGAGAGTATTTTAGAAAATAAGAAGAATGGGGTTATATATGTAGCTGACTTTGCTAGTGGCGAAGGCAAGTATATCTCAGTAACTGATTGCCCAGATTCTGAAGGTGAAGATATAAAAATTAAAATATCTCCTAAAATTTGTTTAAGAGTGACATATTTAACAAACTCTAAGAAAATAGATGGAGTGGAAATCTCAAAGTTGTCTAATAAAAGGTTGGAAAAGATACATTTTTCGACACTTGCTTTTGAGAGGATTTTGCAGTTACTACATGTGTTTTCAAATTTGGATTTGGAATCGATTGCAAATAGAACTTTGATGTTGGATAAGTCAATCATCGAAAACCCTGAAGAATTAAAGAAGTTCTTGGATTTAGTTGTTAAAGATCCTGTTGGTCAAGAAAAACTTACAGAGATTGTAAGAAATTTCAATTTACTTCAGTATGGTGATCTTGAAGATATAACTCACAGGAAAAGGGCAGTCGATAGATTTGAGAAAATCTTGAATGATGAGGCGGAATTTGAAAAATACAAGAATGAACTTGGAGTTGGTAAAGATGAAGAGGTTTGGCAAAGGTTTTTCAAGGAAAACAAGTGGATATTAGGTGCGGAATATGTGGAAATGTTAGATCATCGTAATATTGATGAAGATGATATCACAGATTATTTACTACAATCTTATGATGGTTTTGTAGATATTGTAGAGTTAAAATTGCCGAGTTCAAGTTTTTGGACCTCTGATACATGTCCAACAGCAAATCTAACAAAAGCAACTGTACAATGTATGAAGTATCTTGTAGAAATAGAGAAGAAGATAAATGATGCCGAGTATCTTGAGAAATTAGGTGGGTATACATTATTAAAACCTAAAATTACCTTGATATATGGTAGAAATATTGAATGGAATGATGAAGAAAAGAAAATGTATAGAGTATTAAACTCAACCTATCAAAATATTAGTATACTAACTTATGACCATGTATTAGAGAGAGCTAAGAGAATGGTGGGGAAGGTTCAGGGAGAATCAGATAATTTAAAAAGGGATATTAGAGAAATATGTTTTGTAGAAAAAAGTTAAGAGATTTAAATATAAAAATTATTGATGGGGACAGGGGGAAAAACTATCCTAAGAGTGATGATTTGTCCGAGAACGGAGACTGTGTATTTCTGAGTGCAGACAATATTCAAGAAGGTACTTTTGATTTCTCTCATACAAAGTTTATTTCTTTAGAGAAAGACAACTTGATGGGTAATGGTAAGTTGTTCAGGGGAGATCTGGTCTTAACAACTAGAGGGACAGTTGGGAGATTTGCATATTATGGTGATGATGTTACATTTTCTCATATAAGAATCAATTCTGGAATGGTTATTATTCGTAATATGGAAGAAAGTCTAGATACTAGATATCTACAATTATTTATGGGTTCTTCTTTGTTTGCAAGAGAAGTAACCAAAGCAGTATTCGGTAGCGCACAGCCACAGTTGACTTTAGATTTAATAGGTAATTTCAAGATAAACACTCCCATTATTGAAGAACAAAAAGAAATCGTATCTACTATAGAAAAATGGGATAAATACATAGAACTCTTAGATAAAAAGATAGAAGTAAAGAAAAATGTTGAAAAATATCTAATACAAAATCTACTCTCATATAAAACAATTAAAAAAGATTATCTTAAGGAACATCGACTAGGAGACATAGTAAGTGTGTTAAAAGGTCGTGGTCTTTCTAAAGCAGTATTAGATGACAATGGACAAGAAGAATGTATATTGTATGGTGAGTTATATACAACATACGGTGATATAATAGATGAAGTATCTAGTCGTACGAACATTAGTGAAGGAGTCCGATCAGTTAAAGGTGATGTTCTAGTTCCAGCATCTACAACAACTAATGCTTTAGATGTTGCAACAGCATCTTGTTTAATGAGAGATGATGTTTTATTAGGGGGAGATATTAATATATTTAGACCTAAGAAAGATATTGATGGTGAATTTCTAGCATACTATCTTTCATATGCTAAGAAATTAGACATGGCTCGACTTGCACAAGGGATAACAATCGTTCATCTTTATGGTAGTGATTTAAGGAAGATGTCTGTAACTATTCCTCCTCTCCAAGAACAAAAAGAAATAGTAAGAATCCTCACCCAATCCAACAAAGAAATAGAACTATTAGAAAATAAAAAAACTCTAATGGAACAACAAAGAAAATACCTAATAAATAACCTAGTAACAGGAAATATTAGATTACCTAAATTTAAAAATAATAAATAAGGAATATGACAGATATAGATTTTGATGAAGTAAAACAATCACAACTACCATTTGTAGAAATGTTAGTAAACATGGGTTACAGATACATACCTGTAAATGAGGTAATGGAAGAAAGAAGAGGAGATACTAATAAGTTCATACTCAAAGACACAGCATTTGAATCATTAAAGAGAATAAATAATGCAACAGAAGAAATCTTTAGTGATAAAAATATAATAGAAGCTATAGAAGAACTCGAAAATATTCCTTTGGAAGGAATAATAGATACATCTAAAAAGATATATCAAACAATAATGCCTAAAAAAGGAGGGAAAACAATAAAAGTTTTCCACAATGGTAAATATGAATCAAAAAGTTTCAGATTTATAGATTTCGATAATATAGAAAACAATGACTTCTCCTTTATAGTCGAATTTGAAGCTACAGGTAAATCAACAATTAGACCAGACATAGTTATATTTGTTAATGGTATACCCTTTGTTGTTATTGAAAACAAAAAATCTTCCAAGGAAGTAGAGTTCGCAATAACTCAACAGAATAGAAATCAGAGTCCAGATAGATGTCCTAAACTCTTTATCTACCCTCAGCTTTTAATAGCATCAAACAAAATAGATTTTAGATATGGAACAACAGGAACACCAAACAATTTCTATGCAAAATGGCAGGAAAGAGATATTGCTGAAGAGGAATGGAAGAACAGAAAACAATTTAAGAAGGAGTTTGATGATGAAATAACAAGAGTTATATCAAAAGAGATAGACAACTCCCTTTACACTCAAATATTGAAAGATTTAAATGGACAAACATATGGTCATCAACAAAAAACTAACAGAGAAGTTTCTGAACAAGATAGAGGAGTATATGGTATGTTAAGAAAAGAGAGATTGTTAGATATCTCTAAGAATCACATACTTTATGATGCTGGTGTGAAGAAAGTTATGAGATACCAACAGTTCTTTGCAATCAAGAGAGCATTGAATAGGATAAGGAATATAGAGAAAACAGAACATGGAGAAAGAAGAGAGGGAGGTATTCTTTGGCAAACACAAGGTTCAGGTAAATCTTTAACAATGGTTATGTTTGTCAAAGCCTTAATTGAAGATCCTGAGATAGAGAATCCAAGAATCTTTATTGTCACAGACAGAAGAGATTTAGATCAGCAAATCAAAGAAACTTTTGAGAATGCAGGTCTTAAGAAAGAGATAAAGAAAGCGAAAAGTGGGAAAGATTTATTAAAAAAGATTAAGGAGAAAACCCCAGATGTGATTACAACATTAGTATTCAAGTTCCAAGCAGCAAAAGACATACGAGCTGGATTTGTAGATAAGGATAAAAATATATTTGTGTTAATAGATGAGGTACATAGATCTCAGGGAGGAGAAGCTAACCTAGAGATGAATAGAGTTATACCTAATGCTTGTTACATTGGTTTTACAGGTACTCCAATTCTTAAGGAAAAGAAATCTGAGAATCAGTTTGGCAGATTTATAGATAGATATACAATAGATGATGCTTTAAATGACGGTATTGTTCTTCCTTTGATTTATGAAGGTCGATATGTTGATTTGCGACAGGATGAAAAGGAGATTGATAAACAGGTAGCACGATTGGAGGAAGAATTAAAAAAGGATAACTTTACCATGCGAGATATACAGAGAGAGATCGAAACAAAGGCTATGCAGGAAACACCTGCGAGGATTGTTGAGATAGGGTATGATATCAAGGAGCATTTTAACAAGCACCTAAAAGGAACTGGACTTAAAGCTCAGATTGTTGCACCTTCTAAATATGCAGCAACATTATTCCAAAGATATTTCCAGAATGAATCAGATATAAATACTGCATTAGTAATATCAGATGAAAATGAAATTAGTAGTTATGAGGATAGTCATAAGAAAGAGGTTGAAGAATACCTGAGAGAGATAAAAGGTAAATATCAAAGTTTAGAATCTTATGAACGAGAAGTTATAGATAGTTTTAAATATAATGAAGATGGTGTTGAAATTTTGATAGTTGTTCATAAACTACTTACTGGTTTTGATGCTCCGAGAAACACAGTTTTGTATTTAGCCAGAGAACTGAAGGATCATAACCTACTTCAAGCAATAGCTAGAGTAAATCGTTTGTTTGAAAATGATGTCTTACCGAAAACAGCAGGATATATCATAGACTACTCTGAAAATGCAAAAAATCTTAAAACGGCTATGGATTTATTTGGTAACTATGATGACGAGGATGTTAAAGGGACTTTGATTGATGTTGATGAGAAGATAGAGGAGTTAGAAGCACAGTATGAAAAATTATATGATACTTTCAAAGATGTTCCTGAAGATGATGAGGCATACTTAGAGCATTTAGAAGATGAGCAGGTAAGGAAGGGATTCTATGAGGATTTAAATGCTTTTATCAGAATCTTTAATGAGTGTATTATTCTTAAAGAGTTTGTAGACAGTTTTGACAAGATTGATATGTTTAAGTTGGATCTTAAGAAATATACAAATCTTAGGAAAACAGCCAGTATTAGATACTCTGATGCCCCCGATTTTAAGAAATACAAACAGGCCTTGATTAATATTTTGGATAAAAATATTAAAGCAGAAGAAGCGGAGTTACTAACAACACAGATTTCAATAACAGATGAGGAAGCTTTTAAGGAGGCTGTAGAGGATTTGGGTTCAGATAAATCTAAAGCGGCTGCGATTCTCTCACAAACACAGAAAGAAGTTTCTGAGAGGATGGGGAAAGATCCAAAGTTTTACAGAAAATTCTCTGACAAGATAGATGCTTTGCTTCAGGCAATGAGGGAGAAGAAATTGGCTGATATTGAGGCTTTGAAACAGGCAAAGGAACTTAGTAGACAAGTACTTAACAAAGAGGATGAAGATTTACCAGATATAATAAAATCAAATGAAGGGGTTGATATCTTTTATAGGAATCTAAGGGGAGATTTTAAAAAGCATGGGCTAGATGAGGATTGTATCATCGTTAGTTGTTTGGAAATATTTGGGATTCTAAAAAGAGAAGCAGTAATTGATTGGCAGATAAACTCTGAGAAGAAAAGGATGATGAGGAATGAATTAGATGATTATCTTTACGATGTGGTGAAAATAGGTAGAGGGGTTGATTTAAGTAATGAAGACATATGGGATCTTATTGAGAAAATAATGACTCTTGCACAAAATAATTATGAAATTTTGTAAGAAATGAAGTCTAAGGTTTTTAATTATGGGAAATACTCATATGAGTATTCTCTATTCAAAAGTAAGAGGAAGACGATAAGTCTGGTTGTAAAACCAGATAAATCTCTTGTTGTTAAAGCTCCACTAAAGGCAAAGGAAGAGGAGATAGAGAAATTTTTAAAGAGAAAATGGTCTTGGATGGAGAAGCAGATAAGGTATTTTGATAAGTATAACGGGAAAAAGTATAAGAAGGATTATATATCAGGAGAAAGTTTTTATTATTTGGGCAGGCAATACAAGTTAAAGGTTAAGAAAAGCAAAGAAGAATCTGTGAAATTGCAGAAAGGAGTTATAGAACTAAGAACAAAGAAAGAAGTTTGTAATTCTTCTCATAATAAGAATTTGTTGTCAAAATGGTATTCTGAAAGAGCAGAAATAGTTTTTCGTAGAAGGTATAAAGAGGTACTTAAGTCTTTTTCTTATAAATTTACCCCTGTATTAGATATTCGTAAAATGAGTAAAAGGTGGGGTAGTTTTCTTAGTAATAAAAAAGTATATTTGAATATCGATTTAATCAAAGCACCTACTAGTTGTATAGATTATGTTATTACTCATGAATTATGTCATATGAAGCACAAGAGACATGATAAAGATTTTTATAGATTATTAACTAAGCAGTGTCCTGACTGGGAAGAGAGGAAAGAGAAATTGGAAATGTTTTCTGTAGTAACTTAGTTCATGTAGTACCAGTATTGTTAATAGTAGGAATCTATTAAGGTCACTAAAAACAGGGCAAAGTTTTTGCATCTTTGTCTAAATTACTCTTGTCTTGTTAAACTGACTAGGATACACTTGTATTCTCTTCCGTGGTTGAGATGAGTTCTATCTCTGTCCATGACTAAGTTCTGAGCTAAACTGAGTACTACCTCAGGGGCTTTCTCACCCCAAAGGACTAATTCTCTTTGCTCCTCTTCTGAATAGAATCCGTACTCATGTCTTAAGGTTAAAACATACTTCCTCAATGTTGGAGATATGTTTTTTTCGATTTTTTCCTCGTTCATAACGCTTGTTCCACAATTTATTGCTAGTCTATTATATCAATTAGTGGATTAAATTAGTGGAAGAAACAGAAGGAAAAATGATATGATAAATTAATTGAACTTAACATACTAACCCAATGTTAAAAAACATCAAACCAAAAACATTACTAATAATATTTCTCCTACTACTAATCATATGTATATCCATATACATATATATAATAAATAAAAAAACAGAAGAACAAATATCATTTGAAAAGAAATATTCATTAGAACTAAAAGAATTAAAGAAAACATATAACATAGATAAATATATATATGATTGGAATAAGGATATAGAAGGATATAAACAAATAGATCAATTAGTAAACAAACCTAAATATCAATTAACTAAAGAAAAATCAGATGTAAATGTAATATGGACATTAAAAGATGAATATACACTAGAACTAAACTGTCCTAAAGAAGATATAGATAACATTGTATATGGAGACCCTAAAGGTTGTAATCTTAAATACAACGATAATGTAGTAGAGGACAATGTAAGGTATGAAGTATGGGAAGAAGAAGGGAGTATAGAAGGGGAGGTAAGTATGGTCATATATTCATCTAGTAAATACGAATACCTAGTAGTTGGGAAATGGGAGAGTGGTTCTAAGGATAGTATAACCATCTACAAACTAGAAGACGGTAAAGCTATTAAAGTACCATTTAACACTAAAGAAAACGAAGAAGATAATTGGATAGTAGAACACCCAATGTTTTTTAGGTTGTATGACAACAAAGGTAAGAAGAAACTAGTAACATCTATCCATGACCCATCTATGTCCCATATACAAGTATTTAGAATATGGAAACTAAAAAAGGACACTTTTGTATTAGAGAAAACAATAGGGGATATACAGTTAAAAATGCTTTCTCTTTTGCTTTAATACTATCCTTTTTATATAATCAAAACATAAAAGAAAAACCTCTTGCTTTTCTTTTATCTAGTATTGTATAATGCAAACATATAGGGAGTTGGCACGTACGACTCCCTCTTTTTTTTTTAGATCTTAACTACACACCTCATATTATATTTCTGTTCAATATCCTTCTTTCTTTTCTCAATAACTTTCCAAATATCTTTATAGAGTTCATTCTTACACCTTCTATGATGTGATGAAAGATAATAACCATATGAGATAATATCTGCTATCTCTAAACCAAGAAATTTAGCTTTTTTATTAGGAAAGGATAGACTGTACATACTGTTTTTTAGTCTTCTCGAAAATTTTGTTCTCTTAGGTTTCGGTTGCACCCTATCTGTTTCCAATAGAAATTCTTCTGTGTATTTTAAAATTCGTGATTGGTACTCAGATGATTCTACACATATCTGCATCTTTGATCCTGTGGTATAAATATTGTATTGGTAGTTTTTAAAATATTGTTCTAACAATTCTCTATATGCAATTTTTAGTGGCCTGAAATAGTCGGTTGGGAGTATTTTGTGTTTATTAATAGTATCTATAACATCTGCAATTTTTGCATCTATAAAAGGAGTTTCATCGTTGTGTGTCTCTGTAAATATTTTCTTTGCTTCTCCTATTGTGGTAGCCCAAGGATGATCTATTTTAACTGGTGATAGACTTTTTAACATTCTCTCTTTATCAACTATGATTGTTAAAAATACAAATGGTACAGTATCTAAAAAGTATGCTAATTCTTGTATATATCTTTTTCTATATTTCTTTATCTTAAACAATTGAGCTTTGCTTTTTCGTACATACTTTGTATTTTCACTAAATAGCTCAACAGAATGTAGATGTTGAATATACCCAAAGTATTTTCTTTTTAGGTTAAAATAGAATTCTTCAACATCATTAAAACTGTGGTTGGTAGCAATTACACCTGTGAGTATAAAGAACTTTTCTTTGTCTTTTAATGATGCTGTTCCTGACTCATCAATATATATGGTGTGTCTACCTTTAGTTTGCTTTGGTAACCTTATATTTACATTCTTCTTTTGTGACAAATGGTTAGGTAGTCAAATTAGATATGTATCCCTATATAATTATTTTACCACCCAGTTATTACAAAACTCTTACAATCAGAATAATATTACAAACATCTACAATAAATACTAAAAGATATCTAGTAATTCCTTTCCTTCTCTATAACCGAATAATCTAACTCTATTACCCTCTCATCATGATTTATATTCCATTTGGTAGTCTTAAAACCTAAAAAATTGAAAAACACCCCTAATTTTTGTATAATATATATAGAGAGGTGGAGGCCACCTGACCCCTTTGTGTCAGGTCTAAGCTTCCACCTTTTTTATTTCCATTTGCTTAAATCTAACTCTTTTTATATAATAAAGATAGGAAGAGAAAAGCTCCCCGAACCCTTGTGTCGGGCTATGCTTTTCTCTTTTTTATCTCTACAACATCCAAAACCTTTCCCTTTTTAAAAAAGATAATATTGATATGAAAGTATTTAGATTTACTCTCTGTCTTACTTCTTTTAACTCTATTTATAGCCTCTGTTCGAATCTCTTTAATGTTTTTCTTGTTCTTACTTATGTCTAAAAAGATTATACCTCTCTCTCCTACCTGTTCTACACCCTTTCTAACTCTGTTATTTATACTAGACTTTCCACTAGCTTCTTTGATCTCCAACTTAATACCAGACCAGATAGCATCAGGCATTTTTATACCCTCTTGTCTTTTTTCTTTCAGGAACTTTATCTTCCCACCAAACTCTCTAACTACAACCTCTGCCATACTCATCTCATGCTTACTTGGTTTTCTCTGTCTTCTATCTATATTCCCAATGCCAGGTGTTAATCTTTTTCTAAAAGTATCCTTAACACTCCTAACCTTAATTAGAATATCTATATCACTCATGTATGGATATATCTAAATTATACCTATACATATTTTAGACAATGAAAATGAACCCAAGATTAAATATATATTTCTTGTCATACCAATTTAGTGTAAAATACACATATGGATATAGTGGAAGAAGTTAGAAAACATGTAGTAAAGAGATATGAAGACAAAGGTGATGTAGATGGTGTAAATATGTATGAAATACATGTCAAATATGTTGTTGAATATGCAAAGGAATTAGCAGAGAAACTAGGAGCATCTGTAGAAATAGTGGAGATAGCATCATTGTTACATGACATTGCAAGAATAGATGGTAGAAATGAAAATCATCATATAGATGGTGCTAAATATGCAGAAGAATATTTAAATAGTTTAGGGTATGACCCTAAGAAGATAGATATTGTTAAAGATTGTATTTACTCTCATAGAGGTAGTACAGGTATCCCTCAGAAGACCTTGGAAGCCAAATGTTTAGCTTCTGCAGATGCCATGTCACACTTTAAAAGTATTCCCGATATGTTCTATCTTGTATACAAAGTTTTTGGTTATGATATTAAGGAAGGTAAGCAACGAGTTAAGAAGAAACTTACTGAAAGTTACAACAAAATGATACCTGAAGCACAAGAGATGGTTAAGGAAAAATATTTAGCTGTAATGAAGATACTGGAATAATTTAATCATATATAAAGTATGAATACCTTACAAAATTACTACAACAATATATACACAGAAGACGATAGACTCTTTAAAGACCAAAAACATAAAACAGAATTCATACTAACTACAGACTACATAGATAAATATCTTAAAAAAGGTATGAAGATATTAGAACTAGGTGCAGGTACAGGAGTATACTCTCTTCTCTATGCATCCAAAGGACATGAAGTAGATGCACTAGAATATATTAAGGAGAACTTAGATATCCTTAAATCTAAGATAACTGAGGATATGAATATTAACCCTGTACTAGGAGATGCAAGAAACTTATCAATGTACGAAGATGAAACATTCGATATGGTACTAAACCTAGGACCTCTCTATCACCTAGAAGGAGGGGATAGGGATAAGGTAATACAAGAAGCTAAGAGGGTATGTAAAAAGGGAGGATTAATATACTCTGCATATATCTCTAATAACCTTACATTTGTAAAGAGAGTGAAAAAGTTTGATGATTATGTTGTGAAATACAAAGAGGAGATACTTGAAGGATTTAGAATAGGGGATAACGAAAATGTATTTACACTCATGTATCCAAGTGAAATGGAAGAATTAATGAAAAGAAATGGCCTCTCTAAAGTACACCATCTAACAACAGATGGTATTAGTGATCTCATTAAAGAACGAATAGATAGTTTACCAGAGGATCAGTATGAGGTATGGATAGACTATCTAAGAACAACAGCAGAGAGAGAAGACCAATTGGGGTACGGAGAGCATCTTTTGTATATTGCTAAGAAATAAATATAAATTAAATATATATAACCAAAATGAACTACAAAGAAATCATTTATGAACTCTACCCAAATGTAGAAGAGATACATGATATAGATTCAGGAGCAAGTAAATCCACATTCAAAGTAAAAATAGATGGAGAATACTACATCCTTAAACTAAACATACCAAACAAATACCTCTACCAAGAAATATCTCCATTACTCAAACCATTAGGAATACTAACACCAGAAACAGTAGAGATTAAAATACATAATGACATGGCATGTATGCTTATGGAATATATAGATGGTGGTAATCTCTCAAAAGACATTAAAGAAGATTCCTTTGATAGATTAGCTCTCATGATGAAGGCTATGCATGAGATAAAAGGGAGTGGTTTTGGTGAAATACATCCTGGAACAATGGAAGGTGAGTTTAAAACATTCCCAGAATATATAAACAAACAATTCTTAAGGAAAGTAGATGTAGCACAGGAACATCTACCTTACCATTACAACATTATAGAAGAGTATTTAGAAGCAAATCCTGAGATTGTATTCTGTCATATGGATTTCTCTTCAAATAATGTTCTAGTTAGAGATGATAAATATTATCTAATTGATTATGGTAATGAAGCTGGATTTAACTCTCCACTAATGGATATTGCAAAATCAATAATTAATGATTCTAGATTTGGTATTAAGGTATATGAGGCATATGATAATGTTTTTAAGTTTGATAAAAAAGCTCTTGAATCATTCCTCTTCATCGTTGCTTTAAGAAAGATAGTAAGTTGGAAGAAGAGAGGGAAGGATGATAGGGTAGGACTACTTTTCGATCTCTTTAGAGAGATCGGTTGTAGTGAGGAGTATATTGAGCATTTGTCTTTCTAATTAGAAGGTGGAGTCCATGATATGCCTAATAATTTCCTCATATTTATACACTCTAATCTTGTTTCTGTATTCCTTCTTCTTTGCTAATTCCTCATCTCCATAGAGTATATTTTTTACTAAATTATCAGATACATGTAGTAATGCTACACTAGGTACATTAAAACTATTTGATACTGCAAAGAATGTAGAACTCTCCATCTCTACTCCTAGATATCCTTCCTTTTCCCACCTCTTAATATCTTCAGCTCTTTCTCCCATCATTGCCTGACATGTCATAATTGGTCCGCTGTGTACTTTGTAATCACTCATACTCTTAACAAACTCTTCTCTTAATTCTTCGTTTGCATAATGTTTATTATCTTTAACATTAGGTTGATATATTCTAGTAGTACTCTCATCTCCATATGTATATATAGGAATAACTAAATCTCCTGTTTCTAAATTCTTCTGTAATCCACCACAACTACCAACTAGATAGTTTCTCTTACTACCAAACAGACATCCTATATGTAAGAGTTCAGAGAGGTATGCACCTCCATATACTACATCAAACCATATTAGTTTATCTCCAATCTCAAATTCATATATTGAAGAGAAAAAACGATCTTGTATATATTCAACCTTCTTTACATCTTTGTAATTAGATAGTGCTTGTTCTAAAAATCCTATCTCTCTATCTCTGTTTGCTAAGGCAACACCACTAACAATGATTGCATCTACCTTTTTATCTTCAGGAAATTTTAATAACTTATACCAATCTTTCTTTGTTAATTCTTTGTACATGTTATGATATTTAAATTTTATCTAGTAAATCTCTCTGGGTATGTATCAATAACATAGTTAAATATCGGTATGAAATTAGGACCACCAGTATAGTTAAGTACATCCTTTATCGGCACAAAGATACGCTGATGAACTTCAAATTTTTCTGTAAATTCATTAACCTTTTTAATATCAGCTATGAATAATAACTGGTAGGCAAGGTCAGGATATTTACTGTTCTTCTCTGTCTTATGAATTTTCTTAATTAACCAACCACCGACTACTTGGAGAGTATCCAAATCTATCTCAACAGCAGCTTCTTCTTCCAATTCTCTAACAAGAGTTTCTACTGGTGTTTCTTCTTCTTCAGAATGTCCACCTGGTAAACCCCAACCTCTATCTGGACTAGAGAGTACTAACTGTTCTTTGTTTAATACAGCCATACCCATACAAGAAGTAACAGGAATATCTTTAGGTAATTCTGTAAAAGGTTGAAATATTACCTCTGTATTTTTACTCCAGTAAAATGTCTTGAATTTAGTTTTCATATATTGGAGTATATCACAAAGGTGCTTCTCTTATATGTTATCTGATGAGTAATGTGGGAAATTGATAAAAGAAATTTTAGATATGTTTCCATTCTCATCTTCAAAAGTTCTTAGGAGTACTTGTCTATAGTTTTTGTATTTTACTTCTTCCTTTATTAATCTCATTTTATATATATTATCAATTCCTTTATCTAAGGTAAACTGTGATAGAATCAATGTATGAGGATATATATTACAGGAAGTTCTGGAAGTGGTAAGACAACATATGCAAACAAAGTTACTAAAGAATTAAAGATACCAGTATACAGAACAGATGATTTTTACAATGAAACAGAGAAAAGGATGTTTACTGTTGAAGAGATTAAGAAAGTTGTAAAGATAGATTCTGATTGGATAATTGAGGGTGCATATTATATCCCTGAATATGTTAAAGCTGCAGACAAGGTTATATACCTTCAAATAGGGGTATTGGAAACAGTATCTAGAATATTTAAAAGGTGGTTTAGTAATCCAGAGATTAGAAAAAAGTTTAGTTTTGTAAGTACAGTTAAACTATGTTTTACTACCATAAAGGATAGATATTCTTCTGAAGGTATAGATTTAAATACAGATATACCAAGACATTACAAAGAGAAGGATAGGTTTAATCTTTGTAAAGCAAATGCGAAGAAATTAATAGTTATTAAGATGTAAAAAAGTGTATAATTGCTGTAATAATTAACTATTTCAGTTGTAAAAACATGAAAAATATATTTAAAGGATGGACAACATTTGAAAAAATACTTTTGTTTGGAAGTATTATTCTAGTAAGTATAGTAGGGGTAGTTTTTAAATCAGACTTACTAACCACTGCTTGTTCTATTGTAGGAATCACAACAGCATTATTATTAGCCAAAGGTAAGAATCTAGGACAGATATTTGGCTTACTTATTGTTGCTTTGTATTCCATTGTTTCATTTAAGAACAGATATTACGGAGAAGTAATTATCTACCTATGTATTATGCTTCCAATGTATATCATGGGTATTGTCTCTTGGATAAAACATCAAAACAAAGAAACAGATTCAGTTGAAGTGAATACGATAAAAGCAAAAGAATGGTGCATTGTATCTGTTGTAGCTGTAATAGCTTTTGTATTAATATATTTCTTACTAAAAGCATTTAATACTGATCAATTATTTGTTTCCTCTTTATCAGTTATAGATAGTTTGTTTGCTATCTATCTAGGTGTTAGAAGAAGTAAATACAGTTTCTATTTCTATGTAGTAAATGATTTAATATTAATTGTATTATGGGGAATACCTGTCATTGGTGGTAATCTAGTTTTAATCCCCATGTTATTCAATCCCATTATTAATTTAATAAATGATTTGTATGGGATATATAACTGGAGGAAGTTAGAGAAGATACAGAAGAAGGAGTAAGGAGTACAATTGTTTTAATAAATTTAACTATTCATCTATGAAATTAATCCTTGTTGGTGGAGGATCAGAAGATCAATCAAAAGAATCAGATCTTTTGTTTACATCTCTTTTAAAAAATAAAAACATATTGTATGTACCAATAGCTATGCATAATGGAAAATATAGCTATTCTGATTGTTATAAATGGTGTAGTAATATGCTAAGTAGATATGGAGATTTTAACATTACTATGTGGGATGAAGAAAAGATTAAGGAACATAAATATGAAGATCTTCTTAATTATGGTGGAGTATTTATAGGAGGAGGTAATACTTTCTACCTATTAAAGACTTTAAAGGAATTGGGATTTGATAAAAGTTTAAAGAGATTATTAACAGAAACAGATATTCCAATTAGTGGGGGAAGTGCAGGTGCTTTGATTTTTGCAAAAACAATTGAAACAGCAAATTCTTTAGATCCTAATAATGTTAATCTAAAGAATTTAGATGGATTAAATATGATTAATGGAAATAATATCTTTGTACATTATGAGCAGAGATGGGATTCTGATATATCCAACTATATTAAAAAATCGAATCTAAATATTATTGCAATACCTGAGAATTCTGGAATCTTTGTTGATAGCAGAGAAATCTCTGTTATAGGGGAAGGAGATGTGACAGTATTTCCAGAAGGGAAGATATATAAAGTGGATGATATAATTAACTAGAATAAAGATGAAAAATATATTACCAAAAACAGTAAGAATTGGAGATACATCCTCTCTTGAAAAAAGAAGAAGAGTTAATACCTCTGCAGGTTGTTTTCTTGTTAAAAAAGAAGATGATAATGTTAAGTTATTAGTTATTCAAAAAGTATGGCCAGATGGTACTACTAAATATGTATTACCTAAAGGACATAAAGAGGGGGAGGAGACATTGGAGGATACAGCACTTAGGGAAGTAAGAGAGGAATCTGGTTATTCTGATATATCTCTACTTAGATATCTAGGGTCAGCTACATATGAATTAGATTGGACAGAGATACAGTTAAAAACAGATCACTATTTCTTAGCTTTACTAAATAGTGAGAAAGAAGAAGGTAAACAACCAGAGATATATGAAGATGGTGTTGTATTAGAAAATCAATGGAGAGATGTAGATGAGGCATTAGGATTACTAACATATGAGAATTATCCTGAGATTAATGAATTAGTTAAGAAATATATAGAGGAAGATATTTTAGGTTAGTGTAATACTTCAGAAGATTATTATGAAGGATAATATATTAATCATAGATGGTTTTAATTATCTCTTTCGTGCCTACTATGGACTCCCTTCAGCAATTAAACTGCCTGATGGTAGACAAGGAAATGCAGTATATGGATTCTTAGCATTTATGAGGAGAATAGTAGAGTATTTAAATCCAGAGAATGTAGTTGTTGTATTTGATTCTGAAACAGGACTTCTTAACAAGAAAATAGAAATGCCAGAATACAAAAGTAATAGAAATAATTATGATGATGAAATGTTTCAACAACTATCTATCATCAAACAACTATTAGAAATTGCAGAAGTTCCAGTAATTGAAGATCCTGATTCTGAAGCAGATGATGTTATTGGAACACTAGCGTCTAATAGATACTTCTCTCAAAGTACAAAATATATCTCTTCTGGAGATAATGATTTTGTACAACTTGTAAGTAATGAGATATTTCTAGCAAAAGAAGTACAGGGGAGAATAAAGACACTAAATGTAAATGGGGTGCTGAATAAATACAACATAATGCCTTCGCAATATGTTGACTATATATCTCTAAAGGGAGATGTTAGTGACAATATTAAAGGTGTCCCTGGGATTGGAGCTATTACAGCACGAAAGCTACTAAATGAATACAATGATATTCATGGGGTGATAGAGAATGTTGATAAACTAAGACTTAGTTTGTCTGAGAATATAAAAAGGTATCAAGAATATATAATTAAAAATAAAGAATTTCTTAGAATAAACACAGATCTTAATTTAGACTCTTATTTAGAACAACTACAGAATAAATATAATTCAGATATTCTTTTTTCTAAAACCAATGAGATAATATCTTATCTCTAAGTACAATTAAAAAATCTTTATCAACATACTTTTCTTTTGTCTTATCATAATGATGTGCAAATACCTCATCTTTAAAAACTTCTCCATTAAATTCAACAGTATCTCTATATCTAGGCCATACATGTATATGTAGTAATTCTGGATTATCTTTATTCTTCTCTTTGTAAGAGTTATTCATTAAACATGTCCAGTTAAAGTTTGTAGTATTAAATGCTTTTTTGAGAGCTATTTCATATTTCTTTATCAATGAGAATAGTTCTAATACTTCTTCATCTGTTAGTTCAGAAAGATGTCTTTTTGATAAATCTTTATACTCTATACTAGCTCTACCTAAGTAATATTGATTTTCCCAAAGAGATATAAACCAATGATTTGTTTCAAAGAGAATTGGTTGATTAGGAAATTGAGGGTGTGTTTTGTATTTCATAGTTTTTACTGCTATCTACGGTGTTTTAATTCTATCTAATTCATATGGTGCCTCTGCAACTTCCTTACTTACTAATAGGTATAGTGATAAAAATGGTAAATAATGAAATGGCCAGCTTAAATATACGAAGATAGGAACTTTGAATAGTTGGATATGGTCAAAAGGTATGTTTGTGTATGTCCATAAATTAAGAGGAATATTCCAGATTTCCATAGGAATACCGAGTATTATACAAGCTAGTAATACTGCAAGAAGAGGGCGGAAGTATCCTCTACATAAAAAGGTAATTAGCATTTTTTTGTTTAGGAAGAAACCAATTGCTTCGATAACTAACCATATAGATGTTCCCAACAACATAGTAACCCCAAGATTTGTTTCTAACTTTATTGGTGTGTTTGTGGAGTAAGTAAATTCTCCTATCTGTGAATATGCAGTAAAATAGTGATATAAAGCATAAGAAATGCCTAAAAAACCTAGTATAAGGAGTAAGATGTTTACAGCTTTCAATAACTTTGGATTTACTTTCTTCACTAAAGGTCTTTTGAGGTATCTATCTAAAATAGATTTACATGCGAAGTAACTTTCTCCAATGATGAGGAAGTAAAACATAAATCCAGGTATGAAAAGGAGGAAATAAATAGGAGTAGTGAAGTAAGGGTAAATATAGTTCTTTGTGATTACATGAACAGATATATCCAGTATTAAACCCATTAGAACTCCTGTAAGACCAAATGTTTTAACAAATTTCAAGTTCTTATTATTTACTAACAATGAACTTCCAGAGAGTTTGTAATCTAAACCATCAAAAAATATGATACAACCTATTCCAAAAATTGAGAAAAAGGATGCTAATATTCTTAATGAGTGATATTCCTTAGGAACAAGCCATACTAAAAAAGATATTGCTACTAAAAATAATCCCCAAAGATAGTGCTTTTTAATAAAATTCTGTATTGGTCTTAACAGCTTAGACATAGTAAAGGATAACAATGGTCAATGAGCCATGTCAAATAACAATTTAGTTTCTAAAGATAATTATACCTTCCTCTTCTTTTAAAACACCTCCCTTATCCTCAATATACTCTAATATCTCATTCTGTGTATCTATTGGTATAGAAATCCAATCAATGTTTAAATAAAACTCTACTAATGCTATTACTTCATCTAAATTCTCTTCATATGGAAATCTAAGTTCTGATTCATTAAGTATTAATTCTATATTACCTGATTGTTCTTTTAATATACCTAAAGCTTTGTTATAACTTCTTGGTTTCCAATCTTCTGGATATCTACTAGGAACTAACATACTCTTAAATCTTTTCTTAAAATCTGTTACTTCATCTACACCTCTCTCTATCCATATTAAAGTACCTGAATCTTCTAAGAGTGAAATGAGTTGTGAAAGAAATATTGAATATTCATCTTCAGGAAAATGATATAGATGTGATGCAAGGATAATATCGAATTTGTTCTTGTTCCTTGTATAGAATTCTTCAAAAGTCTCATTAACAGCCTTACAATTATTATATTTTTCTATATTCGTTTTTAGTTTCTCAAAAAGATCTTTAGCTGGTTCTAAGAATGTAATTTCAAAATTATTTTCTTCAGGAAGAGATTGTAGAAGATATAATCCATCTCCAGAACCCACATCTAGAATTCTGTTCTGATTGTTCTTAAATCTAGAGAGTATTTTTTGAAGTTGTATTATTGATATGTCTTTTTGAGTTGAGTATTTAAGATATATTTCATAGGGGATTAGTGTATTAGCTTTCTGTGTATATTGATGGTTAAGAGTAGATAGTTGTGCTTTTTTCATTACATTGTAATGGTATAGGAAATTAGCTTAGATAGCAATTCTTTTTTGAGACATATTGAAAATGTTGGTACATATACGTTTTAGAAACAAAATGATATAATTACCTATGGATGAAAGAGAAATAGCAATACTAAGCTATGAACATGATGCTTCTAGGGAAGCATATAGTTTAGAAGCATTAGGAGAAGATTTTGAGATAGATATTCCTCCGGAGAATGTCCTTATGGCTCTATGTGCACATCACGAAGCTCAGAGACTAATAGAGGAGGGTGTTGAGGCATCAATTTTAACAATTGGTGGTGCTGCTATTTCAAATAAGAGGATAGTGGAAAGAATCAACGAAATTACTAATTGTGATATTCCAGTAGAAGCAGACAACTCTTCTAATTCTGTTGCTTCCAACATACAGTCTCTAACAGAATATGACAATCCATTTATTATAATATGTCAAAAGTTTTCTAAACTTAGGACATATATTCATAGTAAGTACCATCTTGGAGAAGGTAAATTTGAAATAAAGGATTGGGAAACATATTTGGAGAATAATGAGATGGGTGATTTTGAGAACAGTCTGGTAAAAGAGTTAAATCAACTCAAACATATTCCATTACAAAGAAAGCTGGTAGAAGGAATTCTTACTGCTTTAGCATATTTAGATCCTGAGAATGGTTTCACTACAACTATTGCTTTACTAAGACAAAAGTTTAGAGAGAAAAATCCAAAGGATAACTTTTTTAATAAAGCAGGTCTTGGTTAGGAAAATAACTCAAATCTGGCGGAATGGACGGGGCTCGAACCCGCAACCTTCGCAGTGACAGTGCGATGCTCTAACCAATTGAGCTACCACTCCATATCAATACAGTAGAGAGTATATCAAAATCATTAAATAATAACAATTGGTTAGTGGGCAACAGAAGAAGTCACAGTATTTTTTCCTATATATTGCTTGGGTGGTGTTCCTGTTGGAGCTAATATCCCCCACCAGATATTTACCGAAGTTGGTGTAGATGTAGTCTGTTTGGGTAGGTTGGTGAAGACATTTGTAGGAGTGGCACTTAGCTTTGTCCCATCTTTCCATTCCGTTGAAGCATTAAGAGCATACTTCTGTTGGTCAACAAGAATTTTACTCCCCTCACATGCAGGATAGTCTTCACACATATCATCACCAGAGACAGAATGGTTCAAAGCTACATTACCAGCAGAAGTAATTGTTGTTGTTGATGCAAGAGGTGAGATAATCTGCCCTGCAAGAAGTACTCCGTAGTTTAACTCTTGGGTAATATTAAATGCCAACAGAGAATTTACATCAACTCCATTAGTAATGCCCCATGTCCCTGTTAATGGGTTTGTTCCACCTAGGCCGAAACCATTATCAGTAGCCTTAACTGTTGCAATCCAGCTCTCATCTGGAAAAGGAGAGTAACTGTCAGTAGGATCAGCATAGTATTGGAGACTTGTATTACATGTATATTGTGCAATATTGGGTAATTCTGATTGAGTTCCAGTACAACTCACAAATGTACAGGGTATTTCTGGATAGCAATTGTTAGCATTATTCTCATCTAATGTATCGCAAGAGCTATATCCACCAGTAATTCCAGATCGGTACATATACGCTTTGACAGTATCAATCTCATCATTACCACATCCGTTGTTATCTCTAACACTAACATTTAAAGTTACGGATTTGGTAGTTCCTGTAACCAGAGTAATATCATCTCCTCCATTTATACTAATGCTTGTAGGTAAGGGTGCTACATTGTTTACAGTAAATGCATGAGCAGCACCTTGTCGTATGCTATCTGCGGGTAAGTTAGTACTATCAAAGATGTATGGGTATGCATAGTATGATCCATCAGGATATACTGATGGTATATCCCATGAACATGATGGGTTAGAGCCAACAAAGCTACTTGTACAGTATGTATCATCATCGCCACCATCACAGGCTGTTCCTGTAACACCTTGTGTTTTACAGACTACCAATTTCACATTGTCACCATCTGGATCAGAGGATGTAGTGCTAAATGTTATTGTTCCCCCAGGATCTTTCGGTCCATTGTTTGTAATGTTCGTAAAAGTAGGTGGTTTAGGAGTAGGTATGAATGTTGTAGTACCGGTTATGTTTGCAGGGAGTCCAAATTTGGTTCCCGTGAAGTTGGCTGTAAAGTTTGTAACCTGAAAATCTAATACACTACCTTCTGAAACACTCTTAGGGGCGAATGAATATATCACATATATACATCCCTGTTGACCAGGAGCAACACCAAGACTTCCATTTATAGTTACGCTAGAGCCAGAGCCATATGGGTCTGAAGCGCCACCAAAGTATGAAGTACTACTAGGCAGAGTTGTAGGACAGGTTTGTCCAGAAGCGGTTGTAGTAGAAAGGAGAATAGCTCTGTCAATATCTCCACTCCCAGAGGTCCAAGTTCTTTGTAATGTAATACTAGTTATTCCCGGCTGTGAGAATGCAGGATTAATATTATACACCGTAAAACTAAATACTCCTCCCATATATAATTCATCACCTCCCTCTATTCGATCCATTGTTACGGGATTGACCTGTGTCCCCTCTGAGCTGATTGTAAAGGTATATGCATTATTGTGCATAGTGAAGTAGTTTACAGCTGACCACTCACCATCACCTCCCAGATTATCCCAGAATCTAATCTTCCAGAAGTAGGTTTGTCCATTCTGAGTAAGAGTAGAACCAGCATACTCAATATCTGGGCTTCTTGAGCCATTACTTAATGAAGCCATTGAAGTTTTCCCACTATCCCATTTCATAGTACCAGTAAAGTTAGCTTTTTCGTTTACTTGAATTTGGTAGTATACAGCAGGTGTTCCAGTAGGATTGTTATATATCGCACTAAATTCAGGTGTTGTATCGGTAACACCTGAGGGATTTGTTTGTCCCTCTGTCAGTAGTCCAGTAGGTGGAGTAGGGCGTCTGTTCATAGTAAACTGTGCTTCTGCTGAGGTTGCAGTCTGCACCCCTAGGTCATCCCAGAAGACAATTGTCCATTTGTATACATTTCCATTATGGTCTAAGGTATGAGAGCCATTGTATGTAATATTAGGACATCTACTACCAGGGGCGGTAGAGGTCATAGAGGTTTTTCCACTATTCCAAACTTGCATACCACTTACTGTCATTATAATCTGATAGTGTACTGCTCTACGACTTGGATTACTGTGATTAAATATTGCACTAAAGTATGGTGCTGGTGAAGGTACTACATTTGTCGGGTTAGTTTGTCCATTGGTTAGAAGTGATGTGGGCGCAGCGCCTGATATGACTGTAGTGAATTGAGCAGTAGAAGAGTAGGGACTAACTACCCCATGATTATCCCAGAACCTAATTCTCCAATAGTATGTTGTTCCATTGTATGAGAGGGTATTCCCAGCATAGTTAATATTGGGACTTCTAGAACTAGGGTTTGTGGCTGTCATGGCGGTTTTTCCACTATCCCACATAGTTGTTCCCGAGAAGGAGGAATTAGTGTTGACTTGGATTTGATAATATACACCTGTATCTGTACTATCAGCATCGTTAAATATAGCACTAAAGTAGGGTGTGGAGGCTACATCTGTTGGGTTTGTCATCCCATTTGTTAATGGTGCTGTTGGAGCGGTAGGTGGGGTGTTCATAGTAAAACGATTTGAAGAAATGTTAGAGAAAACACCTTCTAATCCAGAATTATCCCAGAATTTTATTTGCCAGTTATATTCTCTACCTGCTTGTAATGTTGGTCCATTGTATGTGATATTGGGACTCCTTGAGCCAACGGGGGTGGGGGTCATAGCAGTTTTCCCACTATCCCATTGAGTTTGATAAGTAAAACCATCATAATAAACAACAAAGATTTGATAATACACAGCAGTATCTCCACTATTAGGATCATTAAATATTGCACTAAAGTATGGTTGTGGTGTAGTTACACCTACAGGATTAGTTTGTCCATTAGTTAGAAGGCCAGTAGGAGCAGTAGGACTACTTCCACTATTCATGGTGAATTGTCCATGTTGCCACTCACTATAGTAGGCCACCCCATCCCAGAATCTAATTCTCCAAATATATGTAGCGCCATTTTGTGGTAGTGGATCTCCTCCGTATGTAATATTTGAACTTCTGTTCCCCGGTGCTACATTGGGTATTGCATCATTGAAGTTCCAAACTTGGTTTTCTGGAAGGACACTACCTAAGTAAACTTGTAGGTGTGCATGTGTAGCATTACCTCTTCCTGAGTAGTTATTATATATTGCACTAAAATATGGGTATGGCGTAGTTACTCCTGTTGGATTAGTTTGCCCATTAGTAAGAAGACCAGAAGGAGCTGGTATTGTGTAACGCATAGTAAATTGTGCAGTAGCAGACCAAGGACTATCAGCTCCATTATTATCCCAAAACTTTATTCTCCAGTAGTACATAGTTCCATCTAAAGGGAGGTTGGTACCTGCGTATGTAATATTGGGACTCCTAGAACCATTGGCTGTAGAGGTCATAGCGGTTTTTCCACTATCCCACATCGTTGTCCCAGTAAAAGAGGAGTTCGTATTTACTTGAATTTGATAGTGTACACCTGTATCTCCACTATCAGGGTCATTAAATATCGCACTAAAGTATGGGGTGGCTGTATCTACATTTGTAGGATTGGTTTGTCCATTAGTTAGTAGTGATGTAGGTGTGGTTGGTGGATTGTTGGGGCTTTGAGTAAAACTGGCAGTAAAACTTTTATTCCCTGTAGCCACATCACTTCTCGATGGTGATGTATTCCCATCACTCCATTGGGAGAAGGTATATCCACTATTTGCAACAGCAGTAACCTGTGATCCACTCTGATTGTAACACACGGATTGATTAGTTGCCCCTGAGATAGAGCCTCCATTTCCTGCAGAATAGCTGATGGAGTATTGAATGAGATAACATGTGAGAGTGGTTGTGCCGCAACTCCCACGACAGTCATATCTGGTACAGGACTTACTAGTAGAGGGACACCCATTATTACTACTTTGATAAACACCCGTACAAGGATTACATGAACCACAACTACCTCTGTCACAACAAACACTTTGATTTGTAGGGCAGGAGAATTCTCCTGGTCCACAAGATCCACCTGCTTGATAACATCCCCCTGGTCCTGCTGGAAAATCACATAATGGGTAGTATGAACAGTTTGCCATTATCTCTCCCCCTTTTACCTCTCCTTCTTCACTAATGCTAACGATATTCTTATTTCCATCATCCATTCTCTTACTATCCTGTACAGCGGAGAAAATCAATCCCAAAGCCAAAAAAAGACTAGCAGTACTTAACAAGAACTTTTTTCTATTATTTTTCTTAATCATTCAGTTACATTAATCCATAGGAATCCATCGTTACTATAATATATACGTTTTTCACAATAGAAACAACACTAAACAGCCTTCTCCTTGGTAAGGAACAGCTATTAGTTTCATTGGGTTAGAGTTTCTCTAAAGATATTTCTCTATAGCTTCTTTGTACGCATCTTTGCTTTGTAGACCAATCAATGTATCTACTATCTCTCCATTTTTGAAAATATATACTGTTGGAATACTCATAATCTCATATTCCTGTGCCAATGATCCTTCCTCATCCACATTTACTTTACATATCTTTACACCATCTTCAAATTCTTTAGTGAGTTCTTCAATGACAGGACCTAATATCTGACAAGGACCACACCAAGGAGCCCAGAAGTCGACTAAAGCAACTCCTTCAAACTCTTTAATCTCTTTCTGGAATGTATCTTGTGTTAAATGTAATGTTTCCATATGGGTAAAATAACAATTTAGTTACTTTTTCTGTTCTCAATCCTTTTCAAATAGTTGTCGTGGAGACTTACCCCCTCATCTTTTGTATCTTCCATATAGGTTAGTGTAAATCTGTCTCCATCAACTTCAAAAACACTTCTCCAATTTCTTAACTCTCCTTTCTTTCTATCTTCTTCTACTACTAACTTAAGATTCTCCCCTTTATCAATCAGATATCTTACAAAATCATCATCTTCAAGAGGTAATTCCATTAGAAGTTTAATATTGCTAGGTGCATATTCATTACCCTCTACCATTATCTGAAACAAAAATATTTCTTCCTCATTTAAAGGGTTGGTATACCCAAAAGCTCTGTCTGTTGCCTTAGGAGAAAGGTCTTCTGTATATACAGTATAATCGATTCCATTGTTACTGTAGACTGTTCTACTAGGTAAAACAGTCTCAATATCTATACTGTTTTTCTCATAATTCTCTATCATAGCAGTTTTGTAATAATGTAAAAATATGGATATATAGCCATATCCCTTGTATAATATCCATTATACCATGAAAAGAATAGATGTAATTAAAAATAAAGAGGAAGCAATTAAACAAGCCATTGAAGTCTTAAAAGATGGTGGGTTAATTGTATATCCAACGGAGACATGTTATGGATTAGGAGGTGATGCTACTAACTCAGAGGCATTAAAGAAGATTATGGAATACAAGAAATTAAGAGGTTCTAAACCGATATCTATTGCAGTATCAGATAAAGAGATGGCTGAAGAATATGTAGAGATTAATGAGATGGCTGAGAATCTTTACAAAAACTATCTACCAGGACCAATTACAGTAATATCAATGAGTAAAGGTAATCTTTTGCCACCAGTAGTTTCTCAACAAGGAGCTGTGGGTATTAGATATCCTGACTATGATTTTACATTAGAGTTAATTAAAAAGTTTGGTAAGCCAATTACTGCTACGTCAGCAAATATGTCATATAGGTCAGCACCATATAGTATTAATCAGTTAATTAAAGATTTACCTAAGAAAAGTTTTGATTTGATAGGTCTCTTTTTAGATGCAGGTGAGTTACCTAAGAATCAACCATCTACAGTTCTTGATACTACATTAAATGAACTCTCAGTATTAAGACAGGGTAAGGTTGAGTTTGAGGATGCATTGATTAAAAACAAGAAGATATTAGAAGTAGAGACAAAGAGTGAAGAAGAGACAATTAAATTTGCTAAGGATTTCGCAGATAAGTATCTTCCTTTAGATATTCCTACTGTTGTTGCATTAAGCGGAGAACTTGGTGCAGGTAAGACACAGTTTGCTAAGGGTGTTGGAGAGTCTCTTGGTGTTAGTGAGATTGTAAATTCTCCTACATATACGTTAATCAATGAGTATGGGTATGTGAGAGGTGGTAAGAAGAAGGTCTTTGCACATATGGATACTTGGAGGTTAGAGGAGGGTGAGTTAGAGAAATCTGGATTGATAGAGCATTTGGAGAATGGTGATATTGTGCTGATAGAGTGGGCGGATAAGTTTTTTCAAGAGATTTCCGCTTTGTGTGATAATATGGGTATAAGGATGTTTAAGGTTGTGATTAAATACATTTCTTTGGAGGAAAGGAGTATTGAGGTATATGAGTAAAGATCCTTTGATAATTGCATTTGATACTAGTTGTGATGATACTTCTGTGGCCCTTTTGAACGGTCGTAGGGTACTTAGTTCTGTTGTTTCTTCTCAGGTTGAGATTCATGCTCAGTGGGGTGGTGTTGTGCCTGATATTGCTCGTAGGGAACATGAGAAGAATATACCTTTGGTATATGATGAAGCATTGAGGAAGGCTAAGGTTAGTATTGAGGATGTGGATTACATTGCTTGTACATATGGTCCGGGTTTGGCTATAGATTTAGAGGTTGGTTTGAAGTTTGCACAAGATTTAGCAATTAAGTACAAGAAACCATTTGTTCTGGTTAATCATATGGAAGGTCATCTTCTTTCTGGTTTACTTTTGAATTCTAATGGTAATGGTTTGGTGAAGAGTAATGTTGAATCTCTTTTTCCTGCTTTAGGTTTACTGATTTCAGGAAAGCATACGGAGTTGATATATGTGGAAAAGATTGGAAAGTATATGAAGTTAGGTGAGACATTGGATGATGCAGTAGGTGAGGCGTTTGATAAGGTGGGGAGGATGCTTAACTTTGGTTATCCAGGTGGTCCTACTCTTACAGAGTTTGCTAAGAAGGGAAAGAGGGGTAAGATTACTTTTACAATCCCTATGAAGCATTCTAACGATCTTAATTTTAGCTATTCTGGTGTAAAGACAGCTGCTTTGTACAAGACAAAGGAGTTAAGAGAGGAGTATGAAAAGGATAGTGAATGGGTTTATGATTTTTGTAGGGGTTTTCTTGATATGATTATTGAATCTTTGGTTATTAAGCTTGAGAAGGCAATTGAGAAGTATCCAGAGGTAAAGAGTTTGTTTGTAGGTGGAGGTGTGTTTAATAGCGAGGAGATTTTGAGGAAGGTAGGTCAGGTTGCTAGAAAGAATGATTTGGTATATGTGTATCCTGAGAAGGAGTTTAGGGGTGATAATGCAGGTATGGTAGGTGTTGCTGCTTACTATTCTATCCTAAACAAAAAAGTCTTGGATACTCCATCTGATATTTTGAATATAGATAGAGAACCAAGACTTTCGTTTTAATCCACTTTTACTATTGTGTTATGTTGTCTTAACTTGTGATGTAATAGTGTTAAGACCGTTGTATACCCCTGGTAGTGTATTAGTTGGAATCTCAATACCCCACCATGATGTTCTTGTTGTTACATTCGTACCATCAGTAACTTTTGGAACATTGATATTTACAAGGGTAGGAGTTGCTGAGAGAGCTGTACCACCTGTTGCATAGCTTGTATTTGCAGCTAGTGCATATTTTTGTTTGTTTACATTTATAGGAGTGTAACCAGCATCAGTAGAACAATCATCGTAGTCAGTACACATATTTGAACCAGAGTATAACTGATTCATTGGAACATTACCTGTTGGTGTTGTTACGATTGTTTTGTCTAGTTTGCCGTTACCACTTCTTTCTCCTGCAGCAACTTCGTCATAGTCTATTGATGCTGTAATATTGAATGCAGCTAGTGAAGCAACTTCAACAACTGCTGTAGAGGTTGCATTATGAGATAATGGGTTTGTTCCACCTGTACCGAAACCGTTGTCTGTTGCTTTAACTGTTGCTACCCAATGTTGACTTGCGAAACTGGTGGCAGCATTATTTGAGTCAGTAGGGTCAGCATAGTATTGCATGGAGACACTACATGTGATGGGTACTTTTGTTCCAGAGCATGTACCACGAGTACATGAGATTTCAGCGTAGCAGTAATTGGCATTGCCATCTCCTAATGCATCACAATCACTAAACCCATTAGCAAGTCCTGATCTGTAAACATATGCCTTTATTTTGGTGACAGGGAGCTCTGTAGCTGAACAACCATTATCATCAGTAACATCTGCCGTTATGGATACAGACTTTGTTCCACCTGCTACTAGTGTGATAGGGGAAGCTTCGGCATTCAATTTAACAGCACTAACCACAGGGGCTACGTTCTTAACATAATAACTACTTTTACTTCCTTGTTTAGTACCTTCCCCCGCAGCAGGTGTATTATGTGCATCTACTACGTATGCATAGGCTTCGTATTCCCCATCTGCAACTGGTACTGCGGGTAATGTATATGTGCAAGTTGGATCTGAATTCGCAAGTGTACTCTCACACCAATTTCCACCTGTACATACTCCATTAGACATCTGTTGAGTTTTACAGATAAGGAGTTTTACTTGGTGTCCATCTGTTGGGTCGGAGGCAGTACTTGTCCAAGTAACAGTGTAGCTATTACCTGGTGTTTGTGCATCTTCAACTGTACTGGCAGTATTGCTAATTGCTGTAAAAGTAGGAGCATGGTTTACATAGAAAGGTGAACCAGAAGCTCCACTACCTCGATTAGGTAACGAACACGATGAACCTGAAGCAAAGTTATCACAGACATAGGCATTCCACTTGTTTTCATATGGATCTGATGACTCAGTTGTACGGGTACAGCTAGCTGTAGAACCACTCGCTACTGCACTGGTAGTTCCACAATATTTTGTTGAAGTGGCTGGACAGCTTGGTGCTCCACCAGTAGGGCTTGCAACTGCTCTGTCGTTGTCAGGGTTTGCTGTATCTACGATACTACATACAAGGAAGTAGTAGCCGTGATTGTTTGCATCTGTTGCTTTAGCAGAGAAAGTCATTAGTGTATTTGGTGCAGTAGGGCTTGTTGTCGAAGATGCTGGAGACTCTGCAGGGTCAACTGTAAACACAGGTGCACTATTACCAACAGTTACCTTGGTTGTAAATGTCTTAGTAACACCTGTCTGTGCATGTGTATTAAATCTTTTAATTAATGCAAAGGAAGATGCAACAAGAATCAGTATTGCAAGTCCCCATGCTATATGTTTTTTATACTTCATAGGGTTTCTATATAGTACATGTTAAATAATGTTATTCCTTAGTTAAGGAAAAGTAGTCCGAAGACTACCTCTCCCTTGTTGTTTCAGATTTTACAATAGATTTAGAAACCCAACCCATAGCACCAGTTGGAAGCTTAACCTGATACCAATCACCTGATTCTCTAACAACCTCTAACTGCTCATTTTCCTTTGCTTCGTAGATAACATTGGATGTTTCATCAGCTCTGTCATATACAGGATATCCTTCCTTATTTCTAACAACACTCTCAACAACAGTTAACATAGGTTGTGAGGGCTTGATAATAGTATCTGTTGTTCCTTGTACTTCTGCTTGTCTATCTGGCATGATAGCTTCCTTAACTTCAATATTCGATGAGATATTTGTAATTATTGCCAAGGTAGCTAGTAATCCGAAGGCCAATGAAAGCGTAACTCTTGTAGAGCTCTTGCTTCCACCTGCTACTGATAGTGGATCATCAGTTGATTTCCCCTCTCTATCTCTTCCTTTCCAGAATACACTAATTAGGACAAGAACTAATAGTCCGATTAGTGCAGCTAGTGCAACAATCCATAGATAATCTTTGTTATCTTCTAGGAATGTTGTAATACTGCTCTTATCTGTATCTTCTGTTCCTGCTTTTGTAACAACTTTCTCTTCAACCATATTAAAGACCATTTTTTCTTTTCTTAATGCTTTACCATCTAGAAAAACTTCAACTTCTGCATAGTACTCTCCTTTCTCTAAGGAAGTACCAAACTCTGCAGAGACCTCTTTTGTTACACCTGCCTCAATAGTTGCTAGGTCTGCAATATCATGCTCTTCTAAAACCTTGTCTTGCAGGTCCATAATTACAATTTTAAGAGTAGGGGTAGTATCGACATTACCCTTGTTATCTCCTACTAATTTTACAACAATAGGTGTTCCAATAACTGTGTCTTCAACTCTGATGTTTTGTATTGCAAGGCTCTTGATTTCTTCTTCAGTTACCTTAATATCACTATTTAACTCTAACCCCTGCGCAATTGTGACTCCTCTTACCTCTGCATCTGAAGGTAGTGCTCTTAGTGTAAATGTTCCTGGATATTCCTTGTATTCTGCTGAGATGGGTACATTTACAGTAACTTTGAATTCCATGGTTCTAGCACCTTTCTTGAATATAAAGGATTTTCCTGGTGTAAATGAGAGCCAATCATTTGCGATTCCCATGTCTGGTTCTACCACAATATTCATTTCTCCAAAATCTCCAGATCTTGAGAGTAGATATGTTTTTGTATATGTACTACCTGGCTTTAGGAAGTCCACATTGAAGTCTGCTGGTGATATACCAAATCCAGCATGTGCCACTACACTGCTCAGAAGTAGTAGTGTGACAGCAAGTAGTGCTGATTTTATTGTTTTTTTGATGTTCTTCATTTTATTTATATAAGTTTAATTAATTAAATATAAATTAGTTATATAGAATTAAGGTTTAGCATAAGCTTCTCCTGTTGGTAAACCCCACCTATTAGTGGTTTCATCAACTACTGCAGTTATAATATTCTGCCCAGTATATGTACCAGCTATTATACCAAATGGGATTTGAATACCCCACCATGTACTTTTGTGTGTAATTGTACCTGCATTAATCTTTGGAACATTAAGCTCAACCTCTACAGCAGTAGTTGTAAGTGCAGTTCCTGCAGAATAGGCAACATTATTTGCCAAACCGTAGTGTTGTTTTGCTATTGGGATAGGTGTCCCCTCATCACAAGGTATATCAGGGTCTGTATCATTGAAGTCAGTACACATATAGCCCACATCAGAGTGATGTTTTTGATCTAACCCTACATTACCAGTAGGGATTGTATATAGTCGTTGTGGGAGTGTTGCATCATCTGCTATCTGTCCAATACTTAATGAACCATAATTAATTTCTGCAGCAATAGATACTGGATCATCAGAAACATCAAATGCAAGCAATGAATTTACAACGGCATCTTGTGATGTTGATGATGCTGTACCAGTTGCATTATCATCATCTGTCGCGGTTACAGTTGCTATCCAATATTGTCCTGCAAATACAGTGTTTGCAACAGTTGGGTCTGCATAGTATTGCATAGGTACTTGGCATGTGTATGTTGCAGAAGCACCTCCCGTACATGATTCCATATCTTGGTCACAGTCAATTGCAGTGTAGCAATAGTTGGTGTTGTGATGTGTAGTAGTATTACAATTGGTTGACCCCACACCAGATCTGTATACATATGCAACTACTGAAGTTACCTCGGTAGTTGCACAACCGTTATTATCTTCAACAGTTAGTGTTACAGGCACATTTTTTATGGCCTTTGTTGTCAGTGTAATAGCTCCTTCACTATTAAGTTTTACATTACTTACCGTTGGAGCAACATTGTTAATTGCAAAGGTTGTTTCTGTAGGGGTTGTTGAATGTGGTGTTTTGTGAATGTCAATAAGAAATACGTAGCCCTTAATTCCAGTTGCATCTGCTGCTACACTTGGGATGTTGTATGTACATGAAGGGTTCGAAAGTGCTGGTGAACTTGTACACCAATCTCCAGCTGTACATGTCCCATTACTTTCTAAGGAGTTTGATTTACAAACTACGAGGGTGACATTATGTTGGTCAACATCTTTAGTATTAGCATTCGTTGTCCATGTTATACTTCCTCCAGGATTAGCTGATGCAGTATTATTAACTGTATCAAGAGTTGGAGGGTGGTTTACAATGAATGGAGAACCACTATCTCCCGAACCTTGTGCTGCTGAGGAACATGCTGCTGTTGATGCATTTGCATCACAAACATAGGCATACCAAGGATTTGTGTATGGGTCTGGATAACCACTTTGTCCAGATGTTAAAGTGGTATAGGTACAGCTTGTAGCAGTCCCACTCGCAGTTGAACTACTGTGACAATACTCTTTTGCACCTTCTCCATTACAAGTACCGGCTCCATCTGCTGACTTGTTAGGTGCAATCCCTGCCTTTGAACAGACAGTAAGGTAATAGTTTTGTCCGTTAGAGTCAATAGCTGTAGCTTCAAATGTAACATCATTTCCTTCTGCAGTAGGATCTGTTGTGGTACTAACAGTTGCTGCTGACTCATTAGGTCCAGCACTAAAGTATGGTGCCGCATTACCGATAGTTACAGAAGTAGTAACAGTCTGGGTTACATCCTGTGCTTCTGTTTTAAAACTCTTTATTAAAATGAATGAGAATGCTATTAAAACAATAGCTAGAAAAACCTTTAACATTTTACTTGTCGGTTTCTCTGTGAATAGGGCTTTTATTTTTGTCATATAATATATTAGTGAATTTAATTATACATGTCTTTACCATGTTATATTGTTTTCGCTCTCCCTGTCAAGCCTTTTAACCTCCCCTCTGAAAACCTTTCTAAGAGTAAGTTTGTACGCCCCTCTGTTTTTCCGAGAGGGAAATATTCTGTTCCTTACTCTTCTTTTTCCAACATATCCTCCACCTCCAACAACCTGTTATATTTTACAATCCTCTCTCCTCTATTTGGTCCTCCAAACTTACAGTACTTTGCTGGAGTTCCAACAGCCAAGTCAGCAACAAAACTATCAACTGTTTCACCACTTCTGTGAGATATTATAGAATCAAATCCATTGTCCATTCCCAACCTAATCGCATTTAATGTCTCAGTAACAGTTCCAATTTGATTTGGCTTTATCAATACAGTATTTGCAGACTTCCTCTCTATTCCCTTCTGTATTCTCTCCACATTTGTAGTTAGCAAATCATCACCTACAACCATTCTGTCTTTAAACTCCTCAGTAAACTTACTCCACATCTCCCAATCATCTTGCTCAAATGGATCTTCAATTGAAATAATTGGATATTGTGAATACCACTCCTTCTGTAACTCAAACCATTCTTCTGCACTTAGTGTCTTATTCTCCCTTCTGAGTTCATACATTTTTGTTTCTTCGTTGTAGAATTCAGATGAAGCTACATCGATTGCAATATTAAAATCTTCTTTAGGAGTATATCCTGCTAATTTAATACCATCTAATATAATGTCGAAGGCTTCTTTGTTTGATTGAATCTCCTTTGGTGCAAATGCTCCTTCAAATCCTACACCTACTGAATATCCTTTTTGATCTAATATTTTCTCAATTGCTTTGTACACAGCAGCTCCTGCTCTAAGTGCTTCTTTGAATGTTACAAACTTTTCCATGTTTGGAATAATCATGTACTCTTGAATATCTGTAGCCCAGTTTCCATGTTTAGCACCTTCTAATACGAGGATGAGTGGAATAGGGGTATGAAGATTCTTCTTTTTGTATTCATCTCCATAGTAAATCATTGAAATGTAATCAAACAATTCTATACCCAGACTCTTAGCAACAACTTTACAGAAAGCAATTGAACAAGAGAGTATTGAGTTGCCACCTAATTTAGTCTTAAGTGGAGTTCCATCTGCTTGGATGAGAAGGTTATCAAACTCTTCTTGGCTTTTAAATTCCTTATCCTTAACTAACTCTGCAAGCTGGTTATTTACAATATCTACCGCTTTACTAACACCCTTACCATTATATCTGTTTGGGTCACCATCTCTTAATTCAAGAACTTCTGTCTTACCTGTGGAAGCTCCTGATGGCACAGATGCTGTTTCTATAGTTCCATCCAGAAGTTCAATGGTTGTCTCTATGGTTGGATTACCATTGGAATCTAAAACCTCTAGGGAGTGTATCTTCTCTATCTTCATATCTTTGTTTTTTAATTTTAACTACATCCATTGTCTACTATCTTCTCCTATTTTGCAATTGACCTTGAAGGTTTGACCTAGGTCTGTCCCCAAATTTCCTTCGGTTTTCGCATCGTACAATCACTTCCTAGTCCAAAGCGCTTACAAGGTCTGACCTAGGTCAGACCCCTAATTTCCTTCGGTTTTCGTATTGTACAATCGTTTCCTAGTCCACAGCGTCGTATTTCGGATGAACTTTGTAAGCCGAAATCAGAAGTGTCCAAACCAACAAACCTTGATAGGTAGGCAGATAGGTATGGAAAACAGGGGACAGACCTGGGACAGACCCTAGATGATACCCATTGAGTTTGTACCTGTTGTTTGGTATCATCTTATCTGTACATTTACATACGCTGGGGTGGTGGAACTGGCAGACACGCTACCTTGAGGTGGTAGTGGGAGTTACATCCCTTGCAGGTTCGATTCCTGTCCTCAGCATATCTTTTGGACGACTAGCTCAGCTGGTTTAGAGCGTCTCGTTTACACCGAGAAGGTCACAGGTTCGAATCCTGTGTCGTCCATTCTCTAAGTCTTGCTTCTTTCTCTCTCATCCATTATTATGTTACATATGACTATTAAGAAGATGACATTTATTGCAATAGGAGCACTCTTAGGAGGTCTCATTGCAGGTTTAATTATGAAAAGTATCTTTGGTGGTATTGCTTTTACTGTTCTCTTAATTTTCTTCGTTATCATTTGGAGATATATGAAGGGAGAACAGAGTAGTCAGTTAGGAGTAGAAGAATCACATGATGAAAATCAGCAGATTGAAAGTAGTACACCTCCAGTTAGTGTAGGTAATATACCTCAAGAAAAGACAGAGAAACCTACATATTACCAACCTCCAAAAGAAGTTAATTAGTTTTTCCTGTGTTTGTAGTATACTTGCTTTATGCAAACACTCATTACAGTACATGCTTTAATTCAGTATGAAGATAAATACCTTGTTCTAAAAAGGTCTGCACATAGATCTAACCCTGGATATTGGAATTGTGTAACTGGTCATATCAAAGAATATGAATCTGGAGAGGAAACTGCCATTAGAGAGGTAAAAGAGGAAACAAACTTAGAAGGCACTATTGTTAAGACAGCAGAACCATTTGTACATATGGCAGGTGAAAGAAGATGGATTATATTCGCATACCTAGTTCATGTAGAGGATATTTCTAATCTTAAGATTGATTCTAATGAATCTGAAGAATACAGATGGATAACTAAGGAAGATCAGATGATTAAGGAGTATAAAGGAATGGAAGATACCTTCAAGTTATTAGGAATATTATCTTAACAACATCTTTCTTTTTGGTATAATTAACACACTTGGATGATTAGCTCAGCTGGTTAGAGCACTACATTCACATTGTAGGGGTCATTGGTTCGATTCCAATATCATCCATTTTTGTTATGTAATTTCCAAAAAAGAAAAGAAAAACACCTAATGCTAAACAAGTTTCTGCTACCTCATAATCTTGTGGCATAAAGCCATACTTCTTGATATCCATAAGGTTAATGAAAAGAGGGAAGAAGTAGAAGAAGAATATCCATGTAGGTGAAATATGCCTTAATATCTTCTTAAAATCCTTCTTTAACTTCTTAGATTTCTCTAGAAAATATATACCAACCCAAGAGAAACATCCCCCAACACCAATTAAGATGTATAGATATCCAACTATCGAATGAAAGCTATCAATATTATGAAAATTAATCTCTCCTTGAACATTCCTTTCCAGTAGATTTTCTGGGATTAGAGCATGGTCTGTAAAGCCACAGACTCTTTCTCCCCAACTAATCTCTTCAAAAGCGATAAAGAACATACCAAGTGTTAGAAGAATGTAAATTGCAAGTAAGAATTTGTTCTTTCTATACCTATACCCCAACAATATTGTTAGGATACCAGAGAAAAGATAGAGGAAAAATTGAATCCATTCTAGTAAATTATCCTCTGCTCCAATCCTGTCGTATGTATAGAAGTGGAACTTTCTAAGGTAGAGCATAAAAGCAACAAAAAATAGGGGGAAGATAAATACTGTAATTTTCCAAACCCTACTTTTCATCAGTATCAATAATTATTTCAATTACTTCTTTAATTCACTTGTACAAAAAGCACATCTAGTAGCATTCTTATCTATTTCAGATTTACAATATGGGCATACTTTTGTCTTTGCACCTTCCTTCTCTTCTTCTCTTTTGTTCACTTTCCCCAACCAAGATACTAAAAGGAAAAGAACAAGAGCTGTAAGTAAGAAGGAGATGATTGCATTGATAAAGTTACCGTAGGTGATAACTATCGCACCCGACTCTATAGCAGCTTCAAGTGAATCAAACTGATTTTTCCCTAATACAAAATATCTGTGGCTAAAGTCTACACCAGACAGGAGCTTTGCAATTGGAGGATTGATAACATCTTTGATTAGAGAGTCAACAACTGATGTAATTGCTGCACCAATCATCATACCGATAGCAATATCAATCATCGAGCCTTTAAGTGCAAAATCCTTAAAATCTCTAGGTAGTTTTAGTATTTTTTCTTTGATTGTTTTTTTCTCCTCTTTCATTTTTAATATCTTCTCTAAATTTAATTAAAAGAAACAGTACTGTTGATACAGTTAGAAGACTGTACAGAATGATTTGATTCTCTACAACAACTTTAATCGCATCATTTCTTGTTGCAAAAAGAATAACCTGAAGCATAGTTGCAACTAACAGAACAAGAATGTATGAATATGTACCTTTTGAGATAAAGTAGTTGGCAATCATATATACAATTGAATACCCAGTCATACAGAGACCGAATACACCTAAGTATTTAAGAATAGGGAGGTACTGTTCTCCAACAGAGAGATTGATAATGGTCTCACCAAAGAGGAAGAATGCTAGTGACAATACTATGCCAATTAAAAGTGAGAGGGCTAGAGCAACGAGAAGACTTCTTCTTTTTCTTTTTGGGTCTTCTTCATTTGTTAATCTAGCAAACATGACAGATGCCGTAGTTATACAAGCGAAATATACAATCTTCCCAAGTAGTGAAAGGGATGAATATCCTGCTCTAAAATCTTTGTTTACTAAAATCAGATCCAATGTAAAAGGCATGGTAAGAAGAATGAAGGATATTGCCATCAATACAAATTCCTTCCAATTCACCTTTACATCTACAACTTCTCCTTTGTTATATTTCAAAAGAGGGAGAATGATAATTGTACTTAATATCGCAGGAAGGGAGTTTGCCATAATTAAAAGGGGAATATTCCCCCCCAGGTTTATAGCAATGATTCCGATTACAAACTTCAAGATTGTCTCTCCAAGAAGAACTAGATTGACTGTAATGACTTTCTCTTCACCAAGTAGCAATCCTTTAGCAACAGGAGATGCAAATGCGAAGATGATTGCGACTGCAAGATAGAGCATATACTCAACAGGAAGAGATGAGAGTTGTGAAATTGGATGTCTAAGAAGGAAGAAGATAATTGCACCTACAACACCGATAATTGAAAATGATAGCAGAGAGTTCCATTTGTACATATTAAGATTCTTTGTTTTGTTCTCTGCTACTGTTTTTGTAATTAGTGATTGTATTGCAACTCCACTAATTTGGGAAAGATAGATGATTCCAAGAGCTGCACTAAATGTTCCGAATATTTCAGGTGATGTATATTTAGCAATCAATATATTGAAAGCGTAGTTCATCAAACCGATTACTCCACCGAGGATAGTTGTGAAGAAAAGGTTGTAGATAAATGTACGGTCTTTCTTTTTTAGTGTAGCCATTCTAGAACTCTGATATAATGAGATATTGATAACTTTAGTGATTTTACCATTATGTCAGATGTAATGCTAGTAATAGTTTCCTTAGTTGGAGGACTTCTTTTAGGTGTAGGGATAACTTTCTTTTTGAAAAAAGGTTCAAAGAAGGATAGAGAGGATATTGAGGAAACGATAGGGAATAAATTGAATGAGCTTCTCCCAGATGTGTTAAGTAAGGCTAATGAGGATTTAGTTAGAATGGCTAACGAGAAGTTAGGTTCTGAAACAAAACAGGGGAGAATTGATTTGGATAACAAGAGGGAGGAGATTAGTAGGATTGTAAAGAGTCTTGAGGAGTACATGAAGAGTGCAGAGAAGGAGAGAATTGACACATATTCTGCTTTGAAGACCTCAGTTGAGGAGAGTAGAAAGATTACAGAGAAACTTTCTGTTAGTACAGAGGGTTTGAAGAAAGTTCTGTCTGATAATCAAGTAAGAGGTCAGTTTGGGGAGCAGGTTGCAGAAGATCTTCTGAAGATGGCTGGCTTTGTTAAAGGTGTTGATTATGAATTTAACAAGAAGCAAGAGGGTTCGCAGACACGACCAGATTTTGCTGTTTTTCTTCCTGATGGTACTAGGATAAATGTGGACTCTAAGTTCCCATATGCAAATTTACAGAATATGTCAGAGGCGGAGGATAAGGTGACAAAGACAAAATATATGAAGGATTTTGAGAAGGATGTAAAAGAGAAAATTAAACAGGTAACGACACGAGATTACATCAATCCAACAGACAAGACAGTAGATTTTGTAATCCTCTTCATTCCAAATGAGATGATATTCTCCTTTATCTACGAAAAGATGTCTGATATTGTTGAATCTGCCATGCAAAGTAGAGTGGTGTTGGCAGGTCCATTTAGCTTTACTGCAATATTGAGAATGATTAGACAATCGTACGAGAACTTTAGGGTACAGAGTAATATCTACAATATCATTGCTCATGTTAAGGCATTTGAGAAAGAATTCGGTGTTTTCTCTGAAGCATTTTTGAAGATAGGGGATAGGATAGATGCTTTGGATAAACAATATGACACAGTCAGTACAACAAGGTTTAAGCAGTTAGAGAGGAGAATGGATAAGGTAAAGCAAGAAGGTTTAGCAAACGAGAAGACAGAGAAGTTGTTCTTAGAGTTTGATGATAAAAAAGAGGAGTAGCCTTTTACAACTACTCCCCTAAAATCAAAGTTCAGTATCTTTACTTTGTTTTTTCTACAGCTTTGCTATCTTTCCCCCATGCAAGAATACCCAAAAGAATGAGTGCACCAATAGGGAGAAGGACAATTAATGCAAGCATTTTATCACGTCCTCTCTTTTCACAAATGTTCATCATTGCAATGATTGCAATAATACCAACAATCAATGCTCCTACGAAAGGAATCAATGATAGAAGTAGGAGGTATGGATTCTTATCTCCCATCTTGAATAGAAGGATAGCCTGCAAAATTGGAATCCAAGCAAACCAAGTATTCTCCATGCCTAATCTCTCTGCAATCTTTTGTAGTGCAAGAGCGAAGTAGATATATTGTGCAAGGCCTAAGATGATTGTAAACACCATCATAGAGCCAGTGAACAGACCTGCAAGTACACCTGCAGCGGCAGAGTTGTCTGAGGAAAGTTCGCTTCCATATTCTTCCTCGAAACTTCTTAGCCAATCATCATCGAACTCAAAATCCTCATATGTTATAGAGGAATCTTCGAGAAGTGTGTCTTGTGCAATAACTGGCTTCACAAAGAGTGCCATTGGGAGTGCAATTGCAACAAGTATTGAAAGAAATTTGTTAAGTTTCTTCATTGTTGTAAAAAATAAAATTTATATAAATTTATACATCTATATTCTTACACATTTGAAAAAGTATGACAATATGTGGTAAGTTATCTGTAATGAATACTGCTCACTTTGAAATAATTGAGGGAAAGAAACCAATACTTTTGTCTGCACCACACGCATATTTTCATAAGCGTCCAAGATTAAACATGGGATACAGACAAGGAGAGGATTTAACGGATAGGATTGTTAAGGAAATCTGTGAAAAAACTGGTGCATGGGGAATATATCTAAAGGAAGGTATTGATTATGACCCAAACTTCCATCCATTAGAATCAAATCCATACAAAAAAGCTGTTGCAAAGATAGTCAAGGAACAGAAAATAGAGCAGTTTGTAGATATTCATGGTCTTGCTAGAGAGAACAATATGTATGATTTTGGAATATACTATGCCACTCGTTTTACTAAGTCAAAGAAATGTGCAGAAGATGTTAAAGAAGGGATTACCAAGAACGAATTGTATGGTGCAAATGTCATGATCCTTCGATTTATGGATGACTATCAAGAAACATTAGGTGAGTTTTTAGTACAAGAATATCGTGTACCATCAATACAAATTGAGATAGCTAAATATATTAGAGATGAGAAGAGTCTAAGAGATGCATTTGTAGAGAACTTCTCAGATATTGTAAATAAAAGGTTTGTATAAAATTATTATCGGTTAATGAACTTTTTGCTTTAGGTCTTTGACTACAATGTCATCCTCTGATATTCTAGAGAAGAAATCATATAAATTTTTCAAATCCCATAAAATGAAAGAAACAAAGCAAAAAACTGCACCAAGTACTGTTGAGAGTCCTAAGAACAAGGCAATAGATATGGCTGTTGCACAGATAGAGAAACAGTTTGGCAAGGGCTCAATTATGAAGCTCGGAGATGAAAAGAAGGTTGATATTGATGTAATTCCAACAGGAGCATTGTCCTTAGATTTGGCATTGGGAGTAGGTGGTGTTCCAAAGGGAAGAATCATTGAAATCTATGGTCCAGAGTCATCAGGTAAGACAACTTTGGCAATCCATATCTTAGCAGAAGCACAGAAGAAGGGAGAGGCTGTTGCCTTTATCGATGCTGAGCATGCTTTTGATTCCGCATATGCAAAGAATATCGGTTTAGATATTGAAAACCTCTACATCTCTCAACCTGATTTTGGTGAGCAAGCACTTGAGATTCTTGAGACATTGGTTAGGTCTGCAGCTTTTGGTGTGATTGTTGTTGACTCTGTGGCTGCACTTACCCCTAGGGCTGAGATTGAAGGTGAGATGGGAGATAGTCATATGGGTCTTCAAGCAAGATTGATGTCTCAGGCTTTAAGAAAGATTACTGCAATTGCAAGTAAAGCCAACACTACAATCATCTTCCTTAACCAATTAAGAATGAAGATTGGTGTTATGTTCGGTAATCCAGAAACAACAACAGGTGGTAATGCACTAAAGTTCTACTCATCTGTGAGAATGGATATTAGACAGAAGGATAAGATTTTGAAGGATGGTGAGGTTATTGGACATTCAAGGAAGGTAAAAGTTGTGAAGAACAAAGTAGCTCCTCCATTTAAGGAAGCAACCTTTGACATGATATATCCAATGGGTATTGATAAGGAGAGTAGTATTCTTGATGCTGCAGTTCAGACAAAGATAGTAGAGAAAGCAGGAGCATGGTTTAAATATGGTGATACACAGCTTGCACAAGGGAAAGATGCAACGGTACAACTTTTGAAAGATGACAAGAAGTTGAAAGAGAAGATTGAGAAGGAAGTTAGAGCTACGATGAAATAATGAAGGTAACCAAGCTTAGTGCACAGGAGAGAAATGTAGAGAGAGTAAATATGTTTTTAGATGAGAAGTTTGCTTGTGGTATATCTCTCAATACTGTTGCCAAGTACAATATCTTTGTAGGAAAAGAGCTAAGTAATGAGGAATATACAAAGATTCTGTATGATGATTTAGGAGAAAGACTTTTTAATCGTGCTGTTGACTATCTCGGTAGTTCAATTAAAACAGCTAAACAGATTAGAACATATCTTCGTAATTTGTTGTTTAAGAAAAAGGGTAGTTGGTATGAGGAGTTGGAGAAAGAGAACAGAGAGGAACTTGTTGAAAATACAATGCAGAAACTAGAAGAATATTCATATCTAAATGATAGTGAATTTGCAGAAGCGTTCATTAGTTCAAGGGTCAAGAACAAACCAAGAGGGAAGAGTGTCCTTCTTGGCGAACTTCTTGCTAAGGGTGTTTCCAAAGAGATTGCTGAGGAGAAACTAGAGGAAATGATTGATGATGAATATGATATGCTAAAAAGAGTATATGAGAAGAAATATGGTATAGAGAAGTTTGGAATGAAGGATAGGAAGAAGATAGATTTTTTGCTTAGAAAAGGATTTAATTGGGATTTAATAGAAAGATATATAAATGAAAAGTCTGAAGAGTAAGAGGAAGTGGATTCTTCCAGAGAAGAAAATTGAGGTTGATATCATAGAGTATCTACTTAAGGAGAGAGAGATTGAAGATAGAGAAAGATTTCTGAAACCTTCATTGGAAGATATACCATCTCCAGAGAAACTTTTTGATTCTACAAAAGCAGCTAAAGAGATATTGAAATCGGTGAAGAATGAGGAAAAGATTGTAATTCATGGTGATTTCGATTCTGATGGTATCTGTGCTTCCTCTTTACTTTGGGAATTTTTGTATAGGGATTTGGCAAAGCATTTAGATATGAAGATTGACGTTGTTCCATATATCCCAAGTAGGATTGATCAGGGATATGGTCTTACAGAAGATTCATTAAATGATGTTCTCAAACTTGAGGGTCAATTACTCATCTCAGTAGATTGTGGTGTTAGAGATGAGAAGTTGATAAAGGAATATATGAAAAAAGGTCTTAAGTTTGTCATTACAGACCATCACCAACCACCAGAAGACCTTTCAAATGACCTTCCATACCCTCTTGTTCATCAGATGTGTCCAAAACATGAATATCCCGAGAGAGAGATTAGTGGTACTGCCGTTGTCTTTCTCTTGATACAACAGATTAAGAAAGAAGCTGGTATGGATGATAAAATAACTGGGGATACAAGAGGTTTAGACTTAGTGGCTCTCTCAACTGTTACTGATATCATGCCACTTGTTGGTATTAATAGAATTTTTGTTAAATATGGATTAGAACAGATAGCAAGAGGGGATAGGAAAGGGATGAGATATCTCTGTCTTAGAGCAGGTATTAACTTTAAAGACCTTTCTGCATATCACTTAGGGTATGTAATTGGACCACGAGTCAATGCTTCAGGTAGGATTGGTTCACCACTTGATGGGGTAAAACTTTTTGTTAGTCAGGATGACAAACAATGTCAGGATATATCTAATGAGCTTGAAAGTTTGAACTTTCAAAGACAGAAGGTGACAGAAGAAACTAGAAGTGAAGCACAGGAACAAGTTAATGAAAAAGAGAAAGGTATATTTGCATTAGGTAATGATTGGCATGAGGGTATAATTGGGCTTGTTGCAGGAAAACTTCAAGAGGAATACTTTAGACCTACAATTGTTGCAACGAATAATGGTGATGTCGTTAAAGGTTCTGCAAGGAGTATTAAGGGTTTTAATATTACCAATGTTCTTGGGAAGTTTGATAAGTATCTTCTAAGGTATGGAGGTCATGAACTTGCAGCAGGTTTTAGTGCAAAGGTAGATACAATTGATGAGTTTAGGGAGAAGTTCATTAACTATGCTAATAAAGAGATTACCAAAGACCAGTTAATACCTAGAACAAACATTGATTTAGTTTTAGATAGTGAAGATATTAACAAAACATTGATTGATCAATTAGCTAGATTAGAGCCATATGGTTATGGTAATCCTAAACCAATTATCTGTCTTAAAGACCTTGTTGTTTTTAGACAGTATGTAATGGGACAAGATCAGAGCCATCTAAAACTTTTAGTAAAGGGTAGTGGAGTAGATTTACTTACACTTCTTCTTTTTGGTGCAGGTGAGGACAAGGATGAGTTAGTTAAAGATACAAAGATAGATGCTATTGGTTATCCAGATATTAATGTTTGGAATGGAATGGAGAATATACAGTTTATAGTCAAGGAGTGGAGGTTCTCTTAATTCTTTTTCCCTTCTTTCGCTCTCAATTTCCCCAACCTATTTGGTGTATTAGGTAGATATGTTGATTCTAAAACAGAGTTAAGACCCAATAGTTTCATTAAAAATCTCTCTGTTCCCATTCCAAACCCACCATGTGGGGGACAACCATACTTAAAGTAATCAAAATATTCCTCGAGTTCTTCTAAATGTATGCCTCTTTCTTTTGCATTTTCTCTTAACTCTTCATATCTATGCTCTCTTTGTGAGCCAGTAGTTATTTCAAGTCCTTTCCAGAAAAGGTCAAAACCTAAGGCTAGAGTAGGGTTCTCTGGATTCTTCATATGATAGAAAGCTCTCTGTCTATGTGGATAGTCAATTATGAATACAAATTCAGAACCTGTTTCTTCTAAAGCAATCTCTCCAATAGCTCTCTCTTCCTCTGGTGAGAAATCACCATCATCTTTACTAGGAATACCCTTTTTCTTGAGCTTCTCCTTTGCTTCTTTTACAGTCCAGTATGGGAAATCACCCTCAGGTACAACAACATCTACACCAAAAACCTCTTTAATTTCATCTCCAAATTTCTCTTTAACAGCTTTTAATCCAGCCTTAATCATCTCTTGCTCAAAATGACAAACATCTTTGTATGAATCAATATATGACAGCTCAACATCAAAGCTAGTATATTCAGTCAGGTGTCTTGTGGTAAATGATTTTTCTGCTCTAAATACTGGTCCGATACTAACAACTCTCTCAATATCAGCTGCCATAGCCATCTGTTTATGAAACTGTGGAGATTGTGCTAGATATGCCTTCCTTTCAAAATATTTAACTTCGAAGACATTAGCACCACCTTCACTAGCAGCACTAATCATTTTTGGAGGATATATCTCTTCACAACCATTTTTAATACAAAAATCTCTCATTGCTTCAATTGCAACAGTAGAAACCTCTATCATCAAATGATTCTTCTTTGATCTAAGGTCAATCCATCTGTAGTCAAGCCTTTGATCAAGTGCAGTAAGATTATCAGAATATTCTCCTTCGATTACGATTGGTAGGGGTGTTTCTGCAAGGGAGTCAATTATGATGTCTTTGATCTCAACCTCATATCCCACAGCTACTTGTTTAGCTTCATTTACAACTCCTTTAATATCAACGATTGATTCATGGGTTAGACCTTTAACCTTGTTGAATAGCTCCTCACCATTCCCTATCCAACAAACAGCTTGAACACTTCCACTTCTATCACGTACAATGAGGAAGATTATCTTCCCTTGATCTCGGATGGTATCCACTCTTCCACGAATACGCACCTCTTTACCGATATTGTTTGCCAAGTCTTTAATAATTGTTCTTTTCATGGAGTGAATCATATACCAAATTACATTGGAAGTAAACCTTTTTTCTCTTCAACTTTCGGTTCTGGCAGAATCTTCTTGTCTTGGACTAAATCGTAGCTAATAGCGGGGTAATATATATCAAACTTACCCTTAATATCTCCTTCAAAAATTGCTTCACCAGAAAGAACATAGATAGGTTGTAGGAAATTCTGTTCCTCTGGGGTTTCGTAGTAATATAGCTTGATGTCTTGGTTAATGATAAATTTCTTTACAGCTCTTGGAGTATATTCTGAAATATCATCACCATCTTTGTCATACAAATATGCAATACTTCCCTCACCTTTCTGTATTTTTTCTAATGCCACTTCAGGAGAAATTAGCTCATATGTACCACAAGCTTCTACAGCTAATGGCCAATATGTGTAATCTACCTGATATATTGATGCAAATGTTCCTTTCTGTTCCTTATCTTCTACTCCAACATATACAGAAATATTTGAATCCTGAGACCTTGGTAGAACGATTCTAGTGTTAAATGTAGATGACTCAACTTTCTTGTCATTAATTATCCTGCTTTCTGTTGTTGCTTTCTGTCCCATTGTTTTCTCAAATGTTGCAACCATCTCCTTTGCTCCAACTAAGTCTGATCTAATTGTAACCAAGGATTTCTCTCTGTAAAAATTTACCTTAACAAGGTGAGCCTCTGCTGCAGAGAGAGCTTTGCTAAAACTACCATCGGGATTGATGCTGATATATGAAATATCAACCTCACTACTTAGATCAGAATTTAACAAACTTAAAGAGTTAAGGGCATTCCTTGCTTTACTCTTAGCTTCTTGTTCAGAAGGTACTGAAGCAGAAGAAGCAAGACTTCTAATATACATAGGGTCAGTCTTCATTACAAAGTTCTGGTTCTTAGCATTAACAGAAAGAGTCTTTTTAGCAACAGGATTCTCCCATTCATAGTATCCAGCTCTCTCACGAGAACTCCTGTCTGCTTCAAATCCCATCTTCTTTGCTAAATTGGTTGCTCTAGACCTAGCATCCCATACCTGTGTTGGATTGTTGAAAGTATACATATTTACAATACTAGGTAGTTTGTTAATCTTTCCCGTATCTGTACCAACTTCAAAATACATCTCACTTCCCTCTGCAAGTTTCAATGATGGAATCCATAGCTTGTTTGTTTCTAAGAATTCTCCTCTTGTCTCTGTACAAGCAAAATTAGCTTCTAAATATTGTTGTGGAGGTTTAGTAGGACCTTCATAGGTGAGTGCAAGTACCGCAATTATTAGGATAGCTAATACTCCCAAAGCTATTACCCCAAACCTTTTTGTCCAAAATGCTGCTTCTGTTAATGTCATGGTATAATATTAGCATATGCGAACAAAAGATGAAAATATACAGATAGCTAATTTGCTTTTTCCTGATGTAAAGGAAAAAGTAGATGATATTTTTAAGAAATATCCTAAGAGAAATCTACCAGAAGGAGCAATGGTTCTAAGATTTGCTCCGAGTCCAACAGGTTTCTTACACACAGGCTCGGTATATACAAGTATGGTTGGAGTAAAGTTAGCAAGACAGAGTAATGGAATTGCAATTTTAAGAATAGAGGACACAGATAAAAAGAGGGAGGTAGAAGGTGGTATTTCTTTGATTGTTAATGGACTTAAGGGTTTTGGTATTGAATTTAATGAAGGTCCAATTAGTGAAACAGAACAAGTTGGTGAATATGGTCCATATATCCAAAGTCAGAGGTTAGATATCTACAAAGTCTTTGCAAAGGATATGGTAGAGAAAGGTACAGCTTACCCCTGCTTCATTACAGATGAGGAATTAGCAGAGATTAGAGAGAAGCAAGAAGAATTAGGAGTTAGAACCGGCTACTATGGTGACTGGGCAAAGTGGAGAAATGCAACTGTTGAGGATATTGAGAAAGAACTAAATGAAGGTAAACCTTTTGTAATTAGGTTGTATTCAACAGGTGATATTGATAAGTCTTTTGAGATGACAGATAGGATTAAGGGTAGGTTTACACTTAGAGAGAATGATATGGATATTGTTTTACTTAAATCTGATGGTTTTCCTACATATCATTTTGCTCATCCAATTGATGATACTTTAATGGGTATAACCTTAGTTATCAGAACAGAAGAATGGTTTGCATCTGTTCCAATTCATTTTGAACTTTTCCAAAAGTTAGGATTTAAGCAGATAGAGTATGCACATCCAGCACCTTTAATGAAGTTAGATAATGAAGGAAAGAGTAAGAGAAAGCTAAGTAAAAGGAAAGATCCTGAAGCAGATGTACAATATTACATAGAGAATGGATATCCAAATGAAGCCATTATTGAATATTTCCTTACACTAGCAAATTCAAACTTCTATGATTGGAGGATTCAGAATTCCAATACAGATGTTAGTGAATTCCAATTGAAATTGGAGAAGTTTAACAAGGCTGGAGCACTGTTTGATATTGTTAAGCTTGAAGATATTTGTAAGGATTACATTGCAACTCTCTCTGCAGAAGAAATATATGGCAGGTCTCTTAATTGGGTAAGGGAATACGATGAGGAAGTAGCTAAGATATTAGAGGAGAACCAGGAATATTGTATTAATATCTTTAATATTGAAAGAAGTGGACAGAAGATTAGAAAGGATATGGTTAAGTTTAAGGATAGTAAGGAGCAGTTAAGGATATTTTTTGATACATTCTTTGATGAGGATAGCTATGAGGATATATCAGGTAGGGTAAGTAAAGATGTTCAGAAGGAGATAGTGCAGAAGTATATAAATATATATAATCCTGATGATGATAGTACTGTTTGGTTTGATAATGTTAAGAAATTAGGTGAAGAATTAGGTTTTTGTTCTGATAGGAAGGAGTATGAAGCTAACAGAGAGAAATATAAGGGTACAGTAGGGGATATAGCTATGGTTCTTAGAGTAGCTATTACTAAAAAGACACAGAGTCCTGATCTTTATCAGGTTATGAATGTTTTAGGTAAAGAAAAAGTGGTTCAGAGATTGGAGAAGTATGCTTTAGAAATGGTATAATTAAGTATAGATACTGCCGGATCGTCTAATGGTAGGACGACGGTCTCTGGAACCGTTAATCCTAGTTCGAATCTAGGTCCGGCAATATATTACTTTTAAAAACAAAAGTTATGACAGAGAAATATGTACAAGATAGTTTCCCAGGATTTTTTGATGATCAAGTTAAAGAGAGTCAGGCAGAAGTCCAAAAAGAGTATACAGTTCAAGTTGTAGAGCAAGAGTATATACCTGAATTTAGTAGCACACAGGATTTCTATGAAAGTCCTAAAGGTCTACGAGTACAACATAACCCCTACAGTAGAAACTATCTTGCTCTTCTTGAAAAGAATCCTTTAGGAGATATTGTACAAAAGCCTGGTTTCTTACCAATTCTTAAAGAACAAATAGAATGTGTTAGAGCTATTGGAGGGAATAGTCTTGATTATACTAAACCTATTCCAACTGCAGGTGAGTTTGCCGAAGAAGGTAATTCCTTTATTGGTTTATACAGAAATGGATTTAGGGGTGGAATACCAGGGGGAGAAAGTGAAATTTTTAGAGCAAACACAGAGTGTCACCTTATTCAAACTTCCTTTGATGAGAGAGGTAGAAAAACAATCAAAGTGATTAAACTTTCTATGCCTTCCTATGGAGCGAAAGAGGTAGATAGAATGTTTTTTGTTACAATTGGAAAACAAAGCAAAGCTAAGTCGAATTCTGAACTACAAAAGAGGATTATGGAATTTGAGGAGAATCCTAGATCTGCAAAACCAGGCACTTTACACACACTATTTCAAGAGTTGGAAAATTTGTAAGGTTGTAAATTTAGTCTCACAACTGTTATGAAAAAATCACTCAATGATTATATTAATGACACTATCAAGTTCGCAAATGCAAGAGGTTGGGTAGATGAAGTTCCTACTGAATTACTAACCTCTACCTTGGTTGAATTAGGTGAGTTATCAGAACATTATGAATCCCAGAAAAAATTCAAAGAAACATATACTGAAGAAGAGAAGAAAATGATAGGGTATGAGTTTGTTGATGTATTCTTTTACCTTTTTAGAATGGCAGGAAGAACTGGTATTGATATGGATAAATGTTTTCAAGAGAAATACAAGAAATTAGAAGAAAAATATTACATAGGATCAGATCCAAAAGCTCAACATGAGAAGTATAGGAAAGATGGGAAGAATAAATTGTACGAATAATTGTTAAAGCCAACCCTTTCTA
>DATERJ010000017.1:0-42196 GCA_035271645.1 Candidatus Dojkabacteria bacterium | reverse complement strand
GGAAAAGAGAAGAAAGTGAAGTATGACAAACTGCAAGAGATGTTAGAAAAGAGCTTAAGTAAAGTCATTTACAAGAAAACAGAGAGAGAACCAATTATCCTCATTGCAATTATTTAACAGATTGACCAACAGCCTTATAGTAGGCTATAATCCCCTAAGTTCTTTACATTCAAGAAAGGAGATATCATGAAGAAAAAGTTTTCAAAGGTAAGAGTACTAGAGTCACTAATACTTTTCCTTCTTTTCATCTTTTTTCCTGTTACACTTGTCCTACTTTGCCTCAAGAAAGATGATATCGATCACTATCACACACATGCATTTTAGTGTTGTGATAACCTTCTAAGAGAAGGATTTCGTAGAGCTATATGCTCCATATTTTATATATGTTACGAAGTCCTTCTTTATCTTGCTTTCTAAATCAATATCAAAAACATATTGCATTCCCCCAAATATGGTATACTAAATCCATATATGTTAAACCTGCCTTTTTTAAGAAAAAATACAAAATCAGAATTACAACCCACAGACAACATTGTTGCCTTAGATATCGGTACAGAACTACTTAAAGGACTTCTCTTTAGTACAAACAAATTCGGAGTTAATGTAAAAAAAGTTTCGAGGATAGAACAGCAACAACATGCCATGAGAAGTGGAATCATTACAAACTTAGATATGGTCCTTGCAAATTGCAGACTTACCATGTCTACCCTCACAGACAGATTAGAACCAGAAGAATATCCAAAACATATCGTCATGGGTATTGCTGGAGAATATATCCAAGGTGTATCCATTGTCGTAAATTACCAACGAGATGAAAACTACGATAGAGAGGTGACAATTAAGGAAGAAGCAAAGATATTAGCACAGATAGAAGACAAGATTGAATCAACAGGAAAAGAAGATTTAGGAAGAAGAATAGGGCTTACAAACGAAGATATTGAAATATTACATTTAACAAAAACGGGATTAGAAATTGGTGGTATGCCAGTAGATTCACTAATTGGATACAAAGGGAAAGATGTAAAGCTCAACTACTATGCCTCATTTGCACCGAAAACATATGTAGAGGCCCTAAGGAAGGTGGCAGAGGAATTAGAGCTAAACATACTAGGAATCGTTTCTCAACCTTTCGCGGTTTCTAGAGCCTTTGCAGGCTCTTCAAACAGAGATTTTTCAGCCATCTTCCTTGATGTCGGAGGAGGTACAACCGATATTGCAGTTGTAGAAAAAGGAAATGTTGTAGAAACAAAGATGTTTGCTTTTGGGGGTAGGTCTTTTACTAAGGAAATCGCGAAGGTTGTAAATTTAGAATACAGACAGGCAGAACAGAGGAAGATTAAATACTCAAAGAAGGAATTAAACAAAGATGTGGCTAGAGAAACACAAAAAATTCTCTATCCTGTTGCAAGACTATGGATGAAAACACTAAAGGTAGCTCTAGAACATTGTGATGATGTAAGCTCTTTCCCACCACAGATATATCTATGTGGAGGAGGTTCTCTACTACCAGAGATTAAAGAAGTTATGCTCGAATTCCCATGGAAAAAGACATTACCATTTGCGGTAGTACCCAAAATTGAGTTCTTTACACCTGAGAAATTAGATCACATTTCAGACAGCAGCAAAGAGTTAAGAAATGTGTTTGATATTACTCCAGCTGCACTTTCTAAATTTATTTATGACATACATAGCAAAGAATTAAATGGAAGAGACAAGTAGAAAAATTACAAAAATTGTTGTAGGCAAAGATGATGAACTGACTGATATTGTTGCAGGAATAGTTGGTTCTACCAATGAAAGAGTACTACTAACCTTTGCAGAAGAATCAGACCTCCTTATCAGCGCTATCAATCTAAGTGTTTTGTTAGAAACTGCAGATGAAAATGATAAGTTGATGATTGCACAGATAATTAAGAACCCTACAGGTGTTAGAAATGCAAATACCGCAGGGATTACTACCATTGAGACAACTACACTACCAGAAGAGGAGGTGTGGATAAAAGAGGTTGAAAGGAAAGCAGAAAGACTAACTCCAAAGACAGAAGAGAAAGTTGAGAAAAAAGATGAAATTGCAGAAGAAGGAATTAGTATCGGAAGAGATATTGCTCCTGAAGAACCGACTCCTATCCATGTTCCCACCCCTCCAGTTCTTCCTAAAGAAGAAAAGCCTCAGATAAAAGAAAGTGTTGTAAGAGAGAGAAAAAAGAAAGAGGTTAAAAGTAAGACAAAGAAAATCCTCATGATTATTGTTCCAATTGTATTGGTACTGCTAGGATTAATCGCTTTCATATACTACAAAACAGCCCCATTTGTAAGAATTAGGATATATACAGAATCTAGAGAGGTGGAGATTGAGAAGATATTTACAGGAGATGCAAATATTAAAGAAATTGACTTTGAGGATTTGAAAATACCTATTAAAAAAGAGGAGGTGGAGAAGGCTAGATCCACTACCATTAAAGCAACTGGTACAGCATACAAAGGTGAAAAGGCTAAGGGGAAAGTTGGAATTGCATACAACAAAGATGGAGGTTGTACAGATGTTGAGCCTCTAAATCTTCCAGCAGGGACAATTCTCGTTTCTAGTGGTGGTAAGTATTTCAAGCTTGATACTGCCATTTCTATCCCATGTTCAATGACTCCTGTTGAAGCATCTGTTACTGCAAATGAAATAGGGACAGAATATAACCTACCTCAGGGAACTTCTTTCTCTGTTCAAAATTATGCAAAGAGTGAGGTATATGGAATGGCCTCTGCGGGAGGTATTAGTGGTGGTACAAAAGAAGAATATACTGTATTACAACAAGAGGATATTAGTGCCGGTATGGAGGAACTAAAGAAAATTGCAAAAGAAGAAGCAGAAACAGAATTGAAAGATAAATCTGGAGGGTCTTGGGAAATAATTCAATCCTCTATGAAGAGTGATGTTGTCAAAGACAGCTTAAAGACAGGAGTTCCTGTTGGTTCAGAAACAAAGGAGACATCGCTTGACTTGAAAGTCGTAAGTGAAGCTACATATTTCCTTAAAGAAGGCTTTGATGCAAAACTTTCCGAACTATTAACAGATGAGGCAAAAGCAAAAAACCTGTTTGAGACAGAGAAAGATTTGGAGTTAACTTTAGGAGATGAGGTGGAAAAAGATATTAGCGTAGCCGAAAGTAGTGAGAAGAGTACAAAAATCAAGGTGTTTGCAAAGGCTTCTGTCGAACCAAAGGTTGATAAACTTGCAATAATCAGCGAACTAAAAGGAAAGAAATGGAATGAAGGATTGGAGATTCTTAAGAAATATGTTTTCTCAGAGAAGGAAACAGATGTTGTATTTGAACCAAAGAAGTTCCCATCTGCTCTGAAATATTTCCCAACAAGACAGGGTGCGATAGAGATAGAGTTGAAGAAGGCTGATTAGACTTTCTTTTTAGTGTACTTTTTGATAGAATAGCTCTTGTAATGTACCTGTAGCTCAATCGGATAGAGCAATTGCCTTCTAAGCAGTAGGTTGTCGGTTCGATTCCGGCCAGGTACGCCACCTAAGGAATTGTTGGGAAATCACTCTCTACAAAAACATTTTGTATATCACCCTCATATTCTATTTCAACCGGAGGAGGGGCCTGACTATTTAAATAGGCTTTTGTCAAATCTTCAGAGTAGAAAACGCCCGAAGCGAAGTCGGTAACAATCAGAAAAACCCCTAAGATACCCAATATTATGACCATTGTTATTTGAGCAACAACCTTTGCAATCTCATCACCTAAAACCCTCATAAGAAAATCTACCACCATCCCACCAACTCCCGTGACACCCAACAACTTTACAAGGAAGTTCTTAACTGCCTTTTTTATTGTATTTGCAAGCGGATTTACAACAGAAGTAACGCCACTACTTAGTGCCTCAAAAGGTTTCTTCCAATGGGAAAGAATGTTACCCAAACGAGTTTGATAGAGAAAATAAGCAACACTTTTTTTATCAACAATCATTTGACTCTTTGTTGGATCCCACTTACTTGCCATCTTGAGCCACAAACCTCCATCAAGGAAGAGTCCTTTGATTAGGTTGTTTGGATGCAAATAGTAAAAATTCCCTATCAGGGTTCCTATTACTGATCTAGCAGGAGCAACATATTGTCCAACTTGTTTCCCATTCTCATCAAAAACTTTCTCAAATGTTACTATCTGTGTGTACTTGAAATCATCATCAAGCCCAAACCTTTCCCAATCCCCACTCAGCAACTTACTAGCAAGACCTTGCGTGTCTTTTGCCCAATTATATAAAAGCGATGCACGTCCCACCCTTGCTCCAAAGGTACTATAATTTTCTGGTCTATTAAAGACTTCTCTAATGGCAGCGCTTTTAGCATATGCTATCTTCCCATAATCTCCACTTTCAATTGCATCATGCATTAGTTCTGAGACAAGCGTTGAATAGAGAGCATTTTCAGCAACACCTAAACGTGTATTTTGCAAAGGTGCTTGTATTAATTGATTTGTAATTGAAAAAGCATCTTCCTTGGTTAAGTTATAATCGTTCTTTAAGCTCTTGAACATTAGGTTTTTCTGTTGCCTTCTATCTGTTTCTTTTGCATCTGGATTGTTGTAAGCACTAACTAAAGAGCGAATCCCAGCATCATACTGGGACTTTAACTTTCTATCCCCAAGGGGCACACCTCTTAAAATTTGACCAACGTAGTCTTTCTCACTTCTGTATACTCCCAAATCTCCTTTCCCCTCACCTCTACCCCAAAGTCTTTCTGCAACCTTAAGACCTTCTCTAGGGTCTGTTAACCCTCCTAGCTTTAACCTTTCTACAGTTTCTTTTAACCTATCTTCTCTGCTATTTATTCTCTGTCCAGTAGCAATCACATCTAACAACATATCTTTAGAAAGCCTAGGGTTTGATTTTGCTATAGATGCTGCTAACAAATCCATTGATCGGTTATACACATTCTCTTCTGCTCTTTTCCAATCTTCACCAAACTCAAGCCCATAAATCTTCCCCCTTTTGTTTTTCTTTGCATCCTTAAGCTTTGCAATGTCAGCAAAAAGCATACCCGCCCCTGCAGAAGTTTTCCCACTAGCACCATTACTTTTTAGAAAAAGAGATACTAAGGCTCCATCTATTCCGTGTTGCAAATATCCTCCAACTCTTGCAACGTTTTCTTTTGCACGCGCTTTCGCAACTTCCTTTTGCACATATGCACTCGTATTGGAAAGCGCTCCAGAACCAAGACCTACTGATACACCACCCCCAACATCTATTTCTGTTGCTCTCGTTATATATCCATTGATTGTATTCATGGCTGATTCTAGAGGGTAAATAGCTGGCTGCGTACCTATTTCTATAAGGCCAGCAAGGTAATCCCCAGCTTCATCTGGAGAAGGTTTTCGAAAAGGTTTGTTTTCCTTCCTTTTTTGCACACCAAAGATAAAGTCAAAGACTTGATCATAAGAGTTTTTAGTTTGTTTTCGTTGTACTGCCATATACTACTTAGAAAACATTCCACCAAGCATTGGAATCTTACTTGCAGATTTCTTAACAGAATCACCAACTGCACTCATTGTTTTGTTCTCACCAACCTTCATAAATCCATTTACTAAGTTTGGAGCGTTAGATGCAAAGAGATAACCAGCAAACATAAAGATTCCACGAATAGGGATAACTATACCGGCCCAAAAAGCCCCTTTGTTACCAAAGAAGTTAAACTTACTAGGGTCCAAGTTTGTACCTAGATAGTTAAAGATATTCAAAATTGTAATGATTACAGGAAAAACAAGAACATTGGCAGCAAGGGATTTAAACCAATTTTCAACTGCAGAGAAGTTACCTGGAATTGCTCCTGTAGCTATCTGTAACGGTCCAACAATGACACTTGTGAATATTTTGAAGTATGTTGTTAAGATTGTAATGAATAGCTTTATTGAGGCATAAGAGCAAACAACAAGGAATAAGAGGATAATAAAGAAGAAGGTTAGTATTGTTATTTGTCCTTTTGTTAGAACAATATCTGCAGCTGTTTCTACAGGGGCTGTAATGTCCGCATCTATTGCTGTACTGGCAACTAGTATTGATGCTTCTGTTTGACTTCTTATATCAGCCAACTTGTTTTCTTTAATAGTCTTAACAATGCCAGAGGAACGGAACAATGTTCCTGCAACAGTTGTCCAAAGAAGTCCAGAACCAATACCCCCACTACGTGCCCTCCGTCCAGTCGCAAAATCCACAACTTTTGCTACTCCATTCCCTACAAAAGGTATCCATTCTAATCTTTTTTTTATGTGATCTCCAGGATTGAATGAATATATCAACTGGTCATTTAATCTTCCAAAACCTCTTATATTCATTATTGCAGGACTATTATCACCTGCTGCTTTTTGTGCTGTAACAAACACTCGTTCAACAACTTTCATACTAGCACGACCAAGATCTAACATTATTCCTGCAATTGCAAAACTAAAGGTTACTAGAATAAGACAGACTATTAATTGTGGAATTGAGTTAGCTATAGTTACCATCATCTGTCCACCAATCTTGTTTCTAAACATAATCATAAAGCCAATAACTATCATCGCAATAACAAAAAACAGGTATGCTATATTTCTTGACTGAGACCATAATTTGTCTAATTTAAGAGAGTCCTTAAGATATGTATACCCAGCACTATCAAGAGAAGGAGCGTCATCCTCTTCGCCCTCTGACTTCCTTAATAAACCCTCCAGTTCTATCACCTCATCATCTCCAGTATTATCTTTTCCCAATCTTCCCTCCAATTCTTTATGTTTTTTCTGCTGTTCCTGGTTAGCCAATTCTTGCTCGCTTATTTCAACAACCTCTTCATCTGAACCTTCTGCAAATGTCATATTATTCTCACCATACCCTGGAATAAATTCTGATGCTAAATGTTCTGTCACACTAAAGGATGGATATACCGCCAGAAGATTCTTATTCCCTTTATTAACCATACCTAAAAGCCCATCGCTTTTAAAAGAAGTCGTTTGTGCTGCCGCAACCTCATCTTTTACACAAAATGCTTTGTCTCCCATAAAAAATGAGTATATGTTTGATAATGTTGCTAAACTCTGAGCTTTCCTTACAGAATCAAGACTCTGTTCTTGTCCTGTTACAGCCTTACTTGTATTTTGTATCTCTTCATAAGCAACAGATAAATCTATACACTTTCTTCCATTCTGCTCCTTTACAATATCACCATCAGAAGCAAATGCAGGCAACGGTAAAACCACAAGAAAAAGAACAGCAAGAAGAATCTTTTTGAGAGTTTTCATAAAATTTTTATTTATATTTAATTAATTTAATATATTTATTCCAATCGCAGAAATCAAGTTGCCCCAATGAGAGACATCTGTTTTCTGTGACCTTCTTCTTATTGAAAAACACCTTCGTATAGTCAGAAAAGAGACATTTCCCCGACATCCCCTCTATATAACAATCTGTAAGCACAAAGAGAGGAGCTTTTTTACTGTGTTTAAGCCAGTTTACCCAGTTATCACAAACAAAAATCCTTTCCTTTAAGTAACCTTCCTCGATAATTACACAGTTTTCCTTGTCCCAATTAAAGTAACTATGAGCATTTTGTATCCCATCCGCAAAAACTACATTAGATGGTTCTAAGAGATAAGAAACCGACCTGTAATCAAAAACCTCATCAACAGAGGGAGAAGATCCGTACAAAACTGAGTCTTTTACTTTGATATACTCTACGAAATCCTTAATATTTGGGATGTACCCCTTAAGATAGTCACTATTTTCTGCAGGAACACCTGTTTTCCAGTAGTAGGGGACATAGACACCTTCAATGGTTTGTTCTTTTTCTGTCTTTTCTACAATCGAATATTTTGTATCATCCTCGAGAATCTGCTCCTCTTGTAATTTTCTTGCCGAACTTCTTGCTTTAATGAAAGCCCTTTTACCTTCTGAATAAAGAAGAAAAAGGATTACAAACACAAAAAGAAAAGAAAGCAGTTTTTTCATGCCTCTAAGTTACCATATTCTATAGCTTCTTGCAATATTTTTTGGTAGAATAACCAAAGTGGAGAGATGCCTGAGTGGTCGAAAGGAAACGCTTGGAGAGCGTTCGTATGAGCAATCATACCGTGGGTTCGAATCCCACTCTCTCCGTTTTTAGTTTAAACCTATATGCAACACCTACTAATTGCCCTAGTGTGTTTGGCAATATTAATAAAATCTGCCGAAGTATTCATAGACCAAGTTTCTGCTATCGCCAAGAAGTTTAAAATTAGCAGCTTCATTGTTGGTTTTGTTCTAATATCATTTGGAACGGCATTGCCAGACCTAGTAATCAGTACATACTCTGCATCACAAGGAGATACCAGCTTTGCAATTTCAGCAACAATGGGCAGTGCTTTTGTGAATATATCTTTACTTGCTGGTATCTTAGGCCTAATTACAAAATACAAGCTTCAAGAGAATGATTTAGAAAAGAATATCCCCGTGACTATTGCTGCAACTGTTGCTTTTATAATAATAGTGCTACTTTTTGGGGGACGCTTAACTTGGGTTGGAGGAATTATTGCAATTGGAATATACATTTTAGCAACACTCTTTCTTAAGAAGCATAATACTGTTACTGAACACAAAGAAAAGACAAAGCTTAACCCTCTTTTCTTGGTCTTGGCATTTGTTGCTCTTGCACTCTCTGGGAAATATGCCTCTGAAAGTTTTTTGAGATTCGCTGATTATCTCAAGATACAAGACTCGATGGTTGGCTTCTTCGTAGTTGGGGTAGGAATTAGTGTTCCAGAGCTTGTAGCCTCGTTACAGGTCCTTAAAAAGGGTAATCTTGAGCTAAGTCTAGGTAACTTGTTAGGTGCTTTCTTAATTAACATACTCATTGCACCTTCGATTGCTTCTTTCTTTACTCCCTTAAACTACCAACCTTTCATTTTCGATCTACTCTATATCCTCTTTAGTTTAATCATGTTCCTTTTCTTTGCATTGTTAGGAAAGGAGTATTACATCTCAAAGAAAGAGGGGGTTGGATTGATACTAATCTACATTCTCTTTGTTGTTCTTCAAATTCTCCTCTGATTCTACAATTGCAAGAAATATCAAAAAGAAAAACATTACCTGTCCTTGTGGTAGAGATACTAAGTAATGGTCAAACATTCCAATTATGAAAAGTGAAAAGAGTATTAAAAAACAAAAAAGCGTAGCCTTTTTGTAATTCTTTCTGAAAATATCAATAAAGAGAATGAGATAAGAAAGGATTACAAATATTCCCAATTCTGACAAAAGAAGAAGAAATATATTATGAACAGGTTGAAGCAATGGTAAAGATCTAGTCGTTGTTGGCCAAAAATCTTCCATATGTTTTACATAGTTACCTAAACCTGTTCCTAGTAACCAATTCTGCTTAATTACAGTAAAAGATGCTTTTGTTAAATTAACTCTATCAACCCAACTGTAATCCTCTTTTGAAAAAACATTTAAGAATCTTTCAAAGATTAGTGGTAAAGAGAATGAGAGATGTTTTTTCTTAAGAAGTAGTTTAGAAATGAAAAGTACTAAGAATATTAAAACAAAAAGGAATATCACAATTCGTGAGAATGTAAATATTACAAAAATAGAAGAAAGAAATATTGTTAGATATGTAATGAACTTCTGATTCTTCTGTAACTTTTTTGTAAGAAAGGCAGCAAAAAGCATTGCGAGGAACAAGAAACCAGCCAATATATTAGGGTGAGGAAAAGTTCCACTAGCTCTAAGAAAGACTTCCTCTCCCAGGCCAACAAAACTTGAACCAACAAGTCCTGCAGCCATTTTTGACTCTCCTAAAAAGTTGAGTCCCAGAGAAGAACCTTTAAGAAATTGTAACAATCCAACGATACCTTGAAAAAGAACAGAAAGAAGCAGAATTATAGATGTAAATTTGTAGTTGACCTTCTTTTTTTCTGTTTTCCACAGGTGTAAGAGAATTAAGAAAGTTAATATATATAACAAAAACCTTAATGAATTAAGAATAACAAGAGAGTTGTGTAATATGACATTTTGAATTAACAAAAACAGTATAAATATTGATAAAGAATATCTGTACTTTAAAAAAACCTCTTTTAGAATTTGTAGGTTTTTTGTAATAACCATCACAAAAAATATTCCTAATCCAAAGTCTAATATCGAAAGTGTTGGAATTAGATAATTAACAGAGATACCATCAACTAAACTTTTTTCAAATGAAAAAGGCAGTTGATATGTAATATTAAAGGGGAGAGCAAAAAGAAGGAAAGTTAAAAAAGAGAAGAAAAGATTTTGAGTAAAAAGACAAACAAGTGGAAGAATGGAAACTAAAATTGCTAGAGATATTGATCTACCTGTAGATTCTTCCAAGAAAGAAAGGGATATACCGATTATTAAAAGTAACAAGACAAAGAGAGGTATATTCTTTTTAATGAAAATCTTTTTCACAAATATATTTTACCTACTTAACAGGCTTAATGACAATATGTCTATCTCTTCCTTCACCTTCGCTCTCTGTTGTAATATCTTTAAACTTCATTAATGTTAAGTGAACAATTCTCCTATCTGCAGGACTCATAGGTGGCAACTCAACAGCATCACCGAGGATTCTTGCATCATCAGCCTTCTCAAGTGCCATCTGTGCAATCTTGTCATCCTTCTCTTTCCTGTATCCACCAACATCTACAAAAAGCCTAAAGTGTTCCCTTTCTTCCTCTTTCAGTCTCCTTCCAACAAGAATTTGCAACATAAACTGTAGAGAATCCAGATGTCTCCCTCTGTTTCCAATCATATACCCTAAATCCTCACCTTCAAAAACAACTTTAACATACATCATTCCTTCATCTCCCTCCTCAACTTCTACTTCTGTCTCGCTCTCTACATTAAGAAGTTCTTTTAACTTTTCAACTTCTTCTTTGGCCAGTTTAGCTAAATCTTTATCTTTCATTAAGATATTATTAAAAATTTAATCAAAATCAGTGGGCAAGAACTACTTTTTTTCCTCTTTTTTCTTTTTTCTGTCTTTAATTACAGTTATCAAGTTCTGAACTCCTGCCTTACTTCTATCCCAATCTAACAAAACATATTGAACAACAAGCATCAATGATTGTACTATCCAGAAAAGTGTAATAAATGCTGGCATATTAACAGCAAGAACTATTGTAAATAGTGGCATGATGTATGCCGTGGATTTGCCCATACTCTTTTGTAACTCTTCTGGTGAAAGTTCTTCAGCTTCCTTCTTTTTCTTTTTAGGTTCTTTCTTTTCTAATGCTTTTGTTGGATTTTGCATAATCTGTGTAAACTTTGTTGCAAAGAACTGAGACACTCCTGTTAGTAATACTAATATGAGGTATGGGAGAGCTTCTAAAGAGAACTTGTTAGTAAAATCTTTCCAATATATCGTGCCTAAGTTGAGACCAAAAAACGCTAAGTCTATTGCTATCTTCCCATCGGTAACTGTAAAAAGTGGTTCTATGAAATCATAGACACGTGTTGTATCAATAGTGCCAGTCCCCATACTTCTAACAACTTGGAAAAGCACAATGACAAGAAGAAATTGAGGAATCGTTGTAAAGATACAACCTAATGGATTGTAACCACTCTTTTTGTATAGCTTTACTTGTTCTTGTGCAAGCTTCTCTTGATTGTTAGCATATTTCTTCTGCAAAGCATCTATTTGTGGCTTGAGTTCTGCCATTTTCCTTGTCATACTTGTCTGTTTTTTAACAAGTGGAAGCAGTAAAAGCCTAAAAATTACCGCAATTACTATAATTGCCCAACCAAGATTATTTCCAAAAGCGTGATAAAGAAGGAGTGTTAGATTAAGAATCGGATTAAAAAATATCGTATTCCACATAATTTTTACCTAGAAATTAATGTAAGGTTCTGGAATATATCATAAATTTGACTTAAGGGACAGGGTCATATGTACCTGGTGGTGTCCATGGATTACAACGAATTAATCTTTTTAGTGTAAGAAAACCACCTTTTAGTACCCCATATTTTTCAATTGCTGTATATCCATATTCTGAACAAGTTGGTACAAACTTACAGTTTCGCTTGTTTGGATTTAATTTGCCTCTAATTCCATGATCTAAGGAAAATGTTTTTTGATATTGTTTAATTAACCAAAGGATTATCTTTTTCATTAACTTTCTTTAAGAATTTTCTCCATCTGTGAAAAGAATTCATTCTTTAAATCTGTATATTCATTACAAAATTCAAAAGCAATATACTGAAAGTTTCTTCCTGTTTCATTTATTTGAAAATGTTTTACAGCTTCCATTAATATTGCTCTAAGAAGTCTTGTCATTCTATGTCTTGTAACAGCATTTCCAATCTTTTTGCTTACAACAAAACCAAAAAGAGGTCTTTTAAGATTGTTAGGTGCAGAAATTAACATTCCGTATTTCCCTTTAACCTTAAAACCACTTCTGTAAAGATTCTGAAATTCTTTTGCTGGCAACCTGTATCTTTTAGGTAGCATAGTTATCTAATCTCTTTTTTATGCTTTTTTCTTAAAAGCTTGTATTCCTCACTAACGGAGAGTTCTTTTCTTCCCTTAGCTCTTTTGTTCTTCAAAACTCTTTTCCCACCAACAGTTTTGTTTCTAGCCATGAAGCCAAGTTTTTTAATTCTTCGTTTGTTGTTTGGTTGATATGTTCTTTTCATATTTTTAATGAATATCTGAAATCTTGCTGATTATATAGTAACTGAAAGTATTTAGCAAATATTGTTAAAACCTCTCTAAAATTACTAGAGTGTTTTTATCTTTCATGATATCCCTTTACCTACAATCTTTCTCATATGTACTAAAAAAGATATCCACATTTTTCTAAAAATCAATATAATGAACTAGAGTCCCAATCGACCAGAGACTGCCCCCCAAAGTATTAAAAATAATTAACCTTAAAATATGAACAAGGCTAATTTTGAAGGTTACTTCAAAAATATACAGCAGAATACTAAAGAGGTAAATACTGATGAGTTATGGAAGATGACTAAAGAACATCTCAAATTAATGTTGGGAAGAAGAATTTTCCTTGGAATGTTTTCAAATGTATATATCGAAAATGTTTCAAATGGGGTAGTACAACTCTCCTGTGATGCAGAATACAAAAGAGAAAAGATATTAAGAGATTACAAAGGTTCATTAAAACAAGCTTTGAAGAAAGCAAGTGGTCAGAATTATGAAATAGAGGTAGGTATTAGAAAAAGTGAAGAGAAGAAATCAAAAGAGAAGTATGAGTATCATAATCCAGAAGAGGAATCTTTAGATCTTTTTTCTGCAGCTGAGAAAGAGAAAAATACTTTTGAGAAGAAATTGGAAGAGTCAAGATTAAATCCTAAGTATCTTTTTTCTAATTTTGTTGTAGGAAAAAGTAATGAACTTGCAGAAGCGGTAGCAGAAGCAGTTGTTAGAGATTTAGGTCAGGCTTACAATCCTGTCTTTTTCTATGGTAATAGTGGTTTAGGAAAAACACATTTAATGCAAGCTATTGGTAATGAAGTGTTAAAGAATGACCCAACAAAGAAGGTTATGTACATCTCGATTGAGGAGTTTCTTAACGAAATGGTAGAGGCGATCAAGACAAAGACAAATACTGAGTTTAGGAATAAGTACAGAACTTTAGATTTATTAATCATTGATGATATTCAGTTTGTTGAGAACTTTCCAAGAACACAAGAAGAGTTTTTCCATACTTTTGATGCTTTGTATCAGACAAATAAGCAGATTGTGTTAGCTTCAGATAGACCTCCTAAGGAGATTAAAAATATTACAGACAGGTTAAGAACTAGGCTTGAGGGAGGCATGGTTGCAGATATTCAACCTCCTGATTATGAAACTCGTTTGGCGATATTGCAAAAAAATATGGAAGAGAAAGATGTGAATGTTCCAGATGAATATTTAGAGATGATTGCTAAGAGTAAGGAAAGTAATATTCGAGAGTTGGAAGGTGCTCTGACAAAGGTCGTTTCTTTCTTTAAATTAGGGTTAAACCCATCAAAAGAAGAGGTTGCCAAGATGTTGGAAATAGATATTGAGTCAAAAAGAAAGAAGATTACACCATCAAAAGTAATCAGTACGGTAGCAGAAGTTTTTGATGTTAAAGTTTCAGAAATTAAGGGAAACAGGAGAACTTCATATGTTGCATTATCTAGACAGGTGGTTATGTATATATTAAGGAAAGAGCTTCAATTACCACTTGAGAGAGTTGCTAGAGAGGTAAACAGGAAGGATCATACTACTGTACTACATGCGTGTGAGAAGATTGATGAAATGTATAATTCTGATGAGAGATTTAGTGAGAAAGTAGATTCGTGTATCCACCTTTTAAGGGAATAGTTGTGGATAACTATGTGAGCAAGTTTCAAAACTACTAGGATAACTTTTCATAAAATAGCTGTTAAAAACGTTATGATTATGTAGAAGTATTGTTTTAATGAACTTTTTCATGAACCACTCTTTCCACATAAAATTATTGGTTATACAGAAACTATCCAAAAAGTAATCCACATCTCTAAAGTAATTCTACACAGTACAATCTATCTATTCATAACATTTTTAAGAGGGGTAGATATACACAATGAAAATATACCTGTTAATCTCTCTAAGTTAGGGATTTTAACTTGATATTTAGTAGTTATCAACATATCCATATTCACTACTAAGACTGTTACTTATTTAATTAAATAAAGAATACTTTAGAAACAATTGGGGATAAAGAATATTAACTCTTACTTGTCTTATAGTACATTAACTAATCGTAACAAAACATATATAGTCCTTACTATTAAAAGATAAATAGCTAAGGTAACCATTATTGATTTCTGCAATTGTAAGGAATATATTGTATAATGAGAGGAGAAGGTTAAGAAAATACTGCCCAAGTAGATAAGATATTACTTTTTAAAATATGAAGTTTTCTTGTAATCAAGATACATTTTCAAAATACTTAAATATTGTAAGTAGGGTTGTTACTACAAAACCAGGTCTTCCAATTTTGAGCAATGTGCTTTTTGAGAGTGATAAGGGGAAATTGATTATGAAGACTACAGACCTCGAACTTAGTATTAGTACATGGATAGGTGCTGATATTCAAGAGGATGGGAAAATTACTGTTCCAGCAAAACAGTTATCCGAATTTGTAAATTCAATTCCAGAGGAGAAGGTTGATGTTGAGGTAAAAAAACAGAGTTTTGATATTTCTACTTCTAATAATACAGCGAGTTTTAATACTATGCCTTCTGATGATTTTCCAACTATTCCAGAGGTAGGGGATCAGAAGTATTCTGTGAGGATTAAGAAGACTGATATTGTTGAGGCAGTAAATAGGGTGGCTTTTGCAGCTGCTAATGATGATATTAAACCAGTTTTAACAGGTGTTAAGGTTGAGGTTGATGATAGTGATGTTTCTTTTGTTGCAACTGATGGTTTGAGACTTTCTAGACAGACAGTTAAGATTGAGAAAGGTAGTGGAAAGAAGAGTTTCTTAGTACCTGTTAGAGCATTTTTAGAACTGACATATATCATTTCTGAATTAGATACAGATGAGGAGTGGGTAAATATATATCTTTTGGAAGACAAGAATCAGGTACTATTTAGGCTTTCTGATGTTGATTTAGTATCAAGATTGATAGATGGTGAATTTCCAGAGTACAAGCAGATTATTCCAACAGGTTTTGAAACGAGGTGTGTTATCAAGAGAGATGATTTCCTTAATTCTCTTAAAGTTGTAAACATTATTGCAAGGTCTGTTTTAGGCAACAAGATGATTTTAAATATTGATGCAAAGAGTGGTAAGATTTCTCTTTCTGCAACACAGAGTGATTTAGGTAAGAACGAGAGTACTTTTGATGGACAGATTGAAGGAAAAGATATAAAGATTGCTTTTAGTGCAAGACTTCTGGCAGATATTCTTAATCATCTAAATGCTGAAGACATTATTTTTGAGTGTTCAGAAGCAGTAAAACCAGGTGTGTTTAAGATAGAGGGAGATAAGGAGTTTGTACATTTAGTTATGCCTATGATGCTTTAGATTTCTTCTTTTCTTTAGCTCTATAACCAACACCATGTACAGTCTCTATTAGCTTTTTACTAGGCAGTTTATCTCTTAATCTGTTTACATGAACATCTACAGTATTTGAACCAACATACTGTCTGTAATCCCAAACATGGTCTAAGAGTTCACACCTTGAAACAGCTCTATCTTTATTCTTAACTAAATATTCAAACAGCTCATATTCTTTCCTTCTAATAGGTATCTCATTATTTCCATCGTACAAACACTTTTTATCAGAATCTAATGTTAAATTACCAAAAGTAATATTACTATCCATATAATTCTTAGGTCTTCTGGTTAATGACTTAAGTCTTGCTAAAAGTTCTTGCATAGGGAATGGATATGTTAAAACATCATCCCCTCCTTTATTAAGAAATCTTACCTTTTCTCCCCACCCACCTTTGTTACATACACCCAAAATCTTTGTTTCTGGACTTCTTTCTATAATGTAATTAAGAATATCAAAAGTTCTGTTTTTACTAAGGCAGGTATTTATAATCACAAAATCAAAAATCTTCCTTATCACAGCCCTTCTGTTTGCAAAAAGACTGTTATCAATAGTAACTCTATGTCCATGTGATTTGAGTGATTTTGCTAAAACCTGTGCAAGAGTATTAGAATCCTCTATAATCAATATATTCATATTTTGATATTAAAAAGTTAAATAAGTATCAAAATATTAAACTAGCGGAGTATTACATAAAAAACCTAGAGAAAAAGAAATTATGAAATTTGTATTAATATCAGCATTATCCTTCCTTTCTTCTGCAACATTTCTGCTATTTTTACTCACCAATCCCAATTTTTCTCCAATTACAACAACAGGGGGTGTTAATTACGTAAATTTCTTCGTTTTAATATTTCTTTTTGTCATTTCCACTTTTTCTCTACTTTTTGTTCTTTTTTACTCCATCTTTAAGTTTTTTAGGAAAGAGTACAGTAGGAGAGATAGAGTGATAAAAAGTCTTAAATATTCAGGTATTGTAACTCTTGGATTACTAATCGTATTCTTGCTTCATTTTTTTCACATTCTTGATTTCATATGGGGATTAGCCATTCTAGTTATTGCCATAATATTAATTTTTGTAGTATGATATTCATATGGCAAAAGAAAAAGATCAGTTTGCAAAGATAGCAGAGATTCTTACAGGTGAGAAGAATTTAAGAGAGAAGGAGGAGAAACTTCAAAAAGAGAAGAAGAAAGCAATTGAAGAGGAGAAAGATAGAAGGAGAGCTAAGATTGTGAAAGGAGAGGAAGTTTTAGAGGTAGAAGAGGTTCAAAAGAAGGAAATTGTTCAGAATATTAAGCTTTTTGAGTGGAAAGCTCCAGAGAGATATGAAGTACAGTTAAATAAAAAGAGTTTTTTAATTATTCTTCTCATAACACTTATTTTTATTGTCCTTTTAGCAATTTTAGGTAAATACTATCTGATTGCTGCTATAATTTCGGTTCTTTTTGTTTTATATGCAGCAGGTAGTACGAAACCTCTTACTGTAACTCACAAGATTACAGCTAGGGGTATAGATACAGCTGGAAAGTTGTATGAGTGGTATATGTTAGAAGATTTCTACTTTGCTAAGAAAGGGAATATGTACACCTTGATGGTCCAGATTAAGTTAAATTTTCCTAAAGCATTGGTTTTACTTTGTAGTGAAAAAGACAAAGATCCTCTTTTTGTCATTTTACAGAAGAATCTTTTGTACAAAGATATTAGGAAGAAACAGAACAGGATAGATGTTATTTCATATGGTGAATATATTCCTTTAGAGAAGGTTTAGATATTTCACAGAAACCTTATTTTAATGGTATAATTAAGTAGGGAGAGATGCCTGAGTGGTTGAAAGGGAAGCTCTCGAAAAGCTTTGTATGGTTTATCCATACCGGGGGTTCGAATCCCTCTCTCTCCGTGTTTCATACTGCCTGTTATTTTAATTATGTTCTCTTTATTAATGTATGGAGTCTTTAGAACAAGAAAAAACACCAGAGAGAATAGAATATGAAAATGCTGTTTTTAATGAGAATTATTCCCCTTTGAATCTGGTTATGTATTTTGATGAGAAATATCCTAATATCTACAATCAAGATGCTGGTGTTTGGGAGGGATATACGATAGGTCAGCATACAGTTTTTGTTTTAACACAATTTGAAAAGTATTTTAGTTTTCGTGAATTACCTGCAGATATACATGTAAATACTTTTAGGACAATCCTTGCTCTACACGATGTAGGTAAACATGATGCGATTTTGGAAGGAGATAAAAATTTGCAACATAAGTATACAAAAGAATATGTGAGAGAATTTTTTAAAGAGCAGCATTTTAGCAAAAAGGAAACAGATTTAGCGATAGAGTTGGTTTCTGGAGATTCTTTAGGAAAGTATTTAAGGGGTATGGTTCCTAAAGAACAAATACTTAAAGAGGTTTTAGGGAGTGCAGAGAGAACGGGAATATCCCCTTTGGAATATTTTGATTTGTTAACAATATTTTTTAGAGTTGATGCTGGAAGCTATACAGAAGATGCAGGTGCTTTGAAGTCACTAGATGAGAAGTTTGTGTTTGATCATAAAAATAGGTGTTTAGGTTTTTCTTCATTAACTATTGATAAGGTAGAGGAATTAAGAGCGGTGTTTTTGGAGAAAGTATAATTAATTAGTAAGAATAAAAAATCTTAATTTGTCCAAACTAAACAATGAGATATTTTAAATTTGAAAAATTAGTAAGAGATAATATAGTTCCTCAAATGATTGATAATAATCAAGAAGTTAGGGGAATAAAAAGACTGAATGATAATGAGTTCATTACAGAATTGATAAAGAAGGTTTTAGAAGAAGTAGAAGAGATGAAAAATGTTAAAAGTAAAGATGAATTGAAATATGAACTTGCTGATGTATATGAGGTTCTTGATTATATTAAAAACACATTAAATATTTCTGATAGTGAAATAGCTAAATTAAAAGAACAAAAAAGAGAAAAGAACGGAGGTTTTGATGAAAGAATGTATATTGAAGATGTAGGGGTAGAAGAAGACTGTAAATGGTTACAATATTACCTAGATAATCCTGATAAGTATTCGGAGGTAAAATAGAAAACTACTTACTAATCTGTTATCATTTTTTAGTTAACAGAAACAATTATGGGAAACATAGAAACATCTGGACAAGGTAATAACGAAGCAACAGTTGAACAAGATACTAAAGAAGTTCATATTTCAGAAAAAGAGCGAGATTTAGTTTTGAAAGACCCTGAATATGTAGGTATCAATTTTGACCAAGACAATATTGTTGATGGAAGATACTTCTGGTCTTTAGATAGATCTCTTGCATATGTAAAACAAGATAAAGAGCGAAATACTGAAGAATTTCGCTCTTCTTTAGGAGGGCTTCAAGGGTTTCTTTTAGAAAAAAGAAACAAAGAGATTGAGAAAATAGAAATTTTTAATAAGAAATTAGAAAGCTTTAGAGGTAAATTAAAGCATGTTAGAGTACATCCAGCTGGAGAACTCTCACCACTTACACCATCACAAGCAATTGAGACCAATTCAGATGGTACTTTTGATGTTATAATCTCTCCAGAATTTATAAATCAAGTGAAAAGTATAAAGGAACAAGTTAAAGGAGATTTAACACTTGTTGTTCAATTTTACGACTATTGTCGTGGTAAAGAGAAATGTTCTAATGTGCCTGAAACAGACGAGCAGGTAGAACAATATATTGCAATATGTGAAGAAACTATCGAGAATGTTGGTGATGATGTTCAACTAGAGATAGGGAATGAAACTAATGTTTCAAGAAGTACAGGCCCTATGTTTGAAAATGTATTACAACATACTACCAATGTTAATCCTTCTGAATATGCTCAGTTTTTCTTTAAAGTGGCTAAAAGGATAAAGGAGAAAACACCTTCAGTTAAACTCTCAGTAGCTGGTGTTGCTTGTTTTGATCCTACATATTTGAGAGAGGTTTTAACAGAGGTTAGACAATTGCAAACAGAATATAATGTAAATATACCTTTAGTTGATACAATTAGTTTCCATCCTTACAGAAAAGATCCTAAAAGTGGGTCTGTAGAGGTGAAAAATGGGCAATTTGTTAATACAGAATTAACTTACAAAGAACAAGTAGAAGAGATGAAGAGAATCGCCTCCGATTTTGGGGTACATATGAATGTTGGTGAGATAAATTTTTCATTTTCTGATTCAAAACAAGGAGAAAAACTAGAGGAAGCTATTGATTTAACAAAACAAGAAGGTCTTGTCTCCTACATATATCCGGGAGTTAATGTTGCATAGGATGTTTGTATATAAAAAAACAAGGAGGATTTCTCCTCCCTGTCATTACGTATAAGCAGAAAGCTATTTAATACTAATCTTTCTAGCTTTGTATTCATCTGCTTTTGGAAGCTTTACTTCCAATACTCCATCTTTAAAAGATGCTTCTACCTTGCTTGCATCAACAGCAGTTGGAAGATTAAATGTTTGCTCAAACTGTGTTTCAAGACTCTTGAAGTAATACTTCTTGTTGGTATCGTCCTTCTCTTCTTTCTTCTGACCACCTTTAATTCTTACATAATCAGCTTCTACTTCAATATCAATTTCTTCTTTCTTAACACCTGGAAGGGCCATCTTTACAAAGAAATTATCATCTTCCTCCCATATATCTGCTGATATATTTGGATATCTTTGCATTGAAGGTCTTACAAAAAAATCATCCATTAAAGAGGGCATTCCAAAGAAATCATCAAAAATGCTTCTTACTGGAGTATATCTACTAATTGGTAACTGTGTACCATCTTTTCTTTTTACATCTTTCATATGTTTTGTTGAAATAAAGTTAAATAATTGATAAAGAAAATTCGAATGAATTCTCTTGGTTACCTACTAGCACTTTAATACGATGAGTGCTAAATGTCAAATGTTGTTAAAAGTGTAGGAAAGAGAATATAATTGGAATAGTGAAAAAACAAAAAATAGATAAAACACATTGGATAATACAATTCTCTGTACTAACAACATCTTTTGTTTTGTTTCTCTTTCTACCTAAAATACTAGATCTAAAAGAGATTTTTCCTAAAGAAACAACATATACAAGAATATTACTTCCATCTCTCCTTTTAATATTCTCAGCATTTTTAGGAATATTTCTTAAAAAAGATAACAAACCATTTACAAAATCATGGATATTTAATGATTTTACATATTGGAATATATTTACACTTCTTCTTTCATTAATAGCAATATTCCATTTCACTACAAGCAATTCTATACACGGTATTTTCACTCAAATATTTGCATATATATCTCTTCTTCTTGGTTATGCAAATGAACTTAGAAATGAGATAATAAAAGAGAAAGGTAAAAAGTAATATGCAATTACCAAAATTAAAAAGATATCAGAAGAAATTTAATTTTTCATATGCTTTTGGAGCATATCCTGTATTAGATCTTTTGAAATTCCAAAAGGAAAAAGTCTTAAAGGTTTTAGTTAAGAAAGAAGGTTTAAAGAGTGATGGTATCTCTGAAATATTGGATATTTGTAAGAGAGAGAATATTCCTTTTGAGGAGAATGATAAGTTAATTGACAGGATTGCATACAAAGAGAATACATATGTGGTAGGAGTTTTTGAGAAGTATGAGAATGAATTAGAGAGCGAGAAGAACCATATTGTTTTAGTTAATCCTAGTAATACTGGTAATTTAGGTACAATTATTAGAACAATGGTAGGTTTTGGGTTTGAGAATCTAGCAATAATTAAACCAGGAGTGGATATCTTTGATCCTGCTGTTGTGAGATCAACAATGGGGGCACTATTTAGAGTCCATTTTAAATATTTCGACTCAATTAAGGGGTATACAGAGGCTTACAAGGGGCATAATATATACTCATTCATGTTAGATGGAGCGAAGAATATCCTTGAAGTAGAATTCAAAGAACCATTCTCTTTTATACAAGGTAATGAAGGTAGAGGTTTAGATGAGAGTTACAAAACAATGGAGAAGAGAAATGGTGAGAGTATATACATTCCTCATTCAGATGAAATTGATTCATTAAATCTTTCAGTAGCTACAAGCATTGGTATGTGGGAGTATAGTAGGAGAAAATAGTTAATGGAAAGAGAAAATCTTTTTGAAAAACAGACATCTCCATCAGGAGGGGTCTCAAAAACAGATATTCTTGAGTACTTTAGCCCCAAAGACCAAGAAGAGATAGTGTATAAACAAGAGGTTCTTTCTTCTCTTGCGTATTTCATAGGTAATGATATTGATGTATCAATAGGTCTTAATGAACCCGGAGGTGGTTGGTATTGGGATTCTGAAGAGAATGTAATAATGATGGATCCTCAAGATCTTTTGGAAATGCCTATGGATTATCTTCGTTTTACAATCTCACATGAAGCAGGACATCGGAGAATAACAAGAATGAGTGATGCTCAGATGAGAGATAGGCAAAAAGCAGGTTTTTCTTTCTTGATGAATATGGTGGAGGCTTCTAGAGTAAATAACTTTGTGGTAGAGGCATATCCAAGGTTTTATGAACAGTTGAAGTTAGCATATCAAATAGATTTAGAACAGATAGAAAATTTTAAGGGGAAAACGAAAGAAGTATTAGGTTATACCCCTTATTTCATTCAAGCAAGTTTAGAATATATGCGACTTTGGTATGAAGAGGTTAAGGGTAAAGGGAATCCACCTGTTGATGACAACCTACCCAAAGAGGTTCAGGAGGTCGTTATAAAGACAAGAGAAAGTGTAAGGGATTCATGGTTAAGATATCCATCAAAGGAGGAAGTGGATAGTGGTGAAGAGATAATTAAACAATATGCGGAGTTAAGTTACATGATTAACAGGGAAGAAGTTTGGCCTGTTTTCAAAGAACTTGTAGATTTTGATATGCAGAATCAAGAGATTCAGCAACTTTTACAAAACAAAGAAATCCAAAAAGAGCTAGGAGAAGTAGTAGGAGATTTAGATTTGCTTTCAGAAGAATGGAGGGAGAAATTGATGGAATATATACAATCTTTGTCGAAAAAAGATCAAGAAGAGCTAAAACGGGAAGCTAAAGAGGCTTTAGCTGAAATAGAAGAACAAACGGGTGAGTGGTTGATAGAATCAATCTATAACAATATTGCTGAGTCAGTAGAGGCATTTGAGTTAAGTAAAGGATTGAGTGAGGAAACTTTAGACAGCGATGAAGGTATTTATGAAAGGGAAAGAAGAAATGTTCTTCCATTGATAGATAAACTTGAAACTGATTTGAGAGATGTCTTTGTTAAAAGAAGAAAACAAGGATGGTTGAGTGGTTTTAAAAGAGGAAAAAGGATTGATATACAAAAGAGAATGCAAGAAGAAGCTCGTAGTATACCTGTTGTAGATAGTAAGTCTTGGCAAAGAAGAGAACTTCCACAGGAAATGGGTTATGCGATTAGCTTACTGGTAGACCTGTCTGGTTCTATGGAGAGAGATAAAAAGATTGAGGAGACATTTAAAGCCGTTATTGTCCTAGCAGAGGTTTTAAACAGATTGTCTATAAGGACTGAGATTTTAGGGTTTAATGAAGATTTATATGTATATCAAAGGTTTGGACAACATATGAATGATGATATTCGAAAACAGATGGGAAAAATGCTTACAGAGGTATTAAGTACTAAAGCGATGCATAATGATGATGGTTGGGCGGTACAAGAGGCATCAGAAAGACTTGCCAAACAAAATGCTGAAAAGAAATTCCTTTTCGTTCTTTCTGATGGTATTCCAAATGAGTCAAGAAAACATCCGAGAAGTGAGTATGATTTAGGTAATATTGTGAAGGAAATAATTAAGAACACAGATCAGAAAATTATAGGTTTGGGGGTTGGAGAGGGAACAGAGGATATGAAAAAATATTATCCTAATCATCAAGTGGATATAAAAGTAGAGCAGTTAGCAGAAAAATTAGCAAACACTATTCGGGAGGTTCTCGTAAATTATGATTCTTTTTAGTATACTATAGCTATGTATGACACTCTTAAAGAATTCTTACAAAAGATAAATTCTCAGAAAGAGGTTTCTCTAATAATTGCGAAAGATAGTGAGTTTGAGGAAGTAGTAAAAACTTTGAGAAGTTTAGAATTTAAAGATGTTACTCATATTGCAGATTTGTTAAAGGAGATCGAAAAGCCATCTAAACCATTTCTTTGTTTACAGAAAGAATTTCCTAAAGAGATATACAACTTTATCACTCAATATCCAACAGGACAGATTGAAATATATGACAATCACAATACTGAACCATATGTTGCGACTCCAGTATACAAAGGTGTTTCTATCATTATTGTAACAGACCCGTCTGCTTTAGATAGTGCAAAGGACCTAGGTTTTTCTGTTTTAAATACGGTAGGTTTAATATATAGAAATGTGTAAAAGTATGAATGAAGAATTAGAACAAAAATTTGAAGTGCAAAATGAGAAAGAATTTAAGACTCCTGAATATATTGCCATCTCTGGAGTTTTGTTACCCAGAGCTGAGAATTCTAACAGCGAATTTGTTCCTGATAAAAATAAATATGCGGACTATATTGAAGATGATTTTTCATTATTATTACAAAAACAGATTGCGACAAGTTGGTCTTTAGGAAACCCAGTCCTTATCGAAGGAGGAACAAGTATTGGTAAGACAACAACAGTAAGGAAGATGGCCGCAGAGTTAGGTTGGGAGGTTCATTATGCTAATCTGAATGGGGTTACAGATGTTGAAGATTTGATGGGTAGATATATTCCTAATGTAAACAAAAAGAGAGATGAAGATTCGGATTATGTCTTTGCAGATGGTCCAGTTACTTCTGGTTTGCGTCAAGAGGAAGGTAAAATTAAGGTTGTAATTTTGGATGAGTTTAATGCTGCAAGACCAGATATCCTTATGCGTCTTCATGAGGTATTAGATACGCTAGAGCGAGAAGAGAATTTTGTTCTTTTAGAAAAAGATGCAGAGGGTATTCCTGTTAGTAAGTCGAAAACAAAGATTGTTGCACTAGCTAATCCACCAGGGAAAGGATATTTTGGTAGAGGTCCAATCGATCCTGCACTATTACGACGATTAGTCTATATCAAAGCAGCAAATGAACTTCCTAAGGAATCTTTTTCATATTTTGTAGATTCTCTCTTTGGTTTAGTAGAGGGGAAAGAAAGTGATGAGGTAGAATTTTTTAAAAATATTTCTGGGATAGAAGAGGTGGTGGATTCATACAAGGAGTTTCACTATAAAGCGAAAAAATCAGTAGAGAACAGGAAGATAGCATCAGATCAACCACAGCCCTTTACCTTTGATGATCGTGTTGAACCAAGAAGGGTGAGAGATTTTGTTCTTAAGTTTTACAATGGGGATATTAATCAAACAGTTCAAAATGCTCTTAGATACTACTATTCGAATAAGTTAGAATTAGAGAAGGATAGAGAGTATTTGGAGGGAATGATAATGCATGTTGGGTATTTTCCACTTAAACAACTATTGAAGAGAAGAGGTTTAGAAAGAGAACTTCTTCCTAAAGAAGAGGTAGAAGTTCAGGATAAAGGAGTAGAGGATATTATTCGCAACGAACAAGAGAAATGGAGAGATGTTTTTTGGACAGATATAGAAGTGAAGCCTTTACCAGAAGGTGTTACTCCAGAGGTTATTGAAAAACTTAAAGAGTTTGGAATGGAGTTGAGATATATCCCAGAATTACAACTTGGTTCTTCTGTTTCTGAAGATGGTGAAGAGAGTCATTTGTTTCCAGGTTTTCTTGTAGAAGGTATAGGAAGTGAACAAAAGTCTGTTTCAACAGATGAGTATTTAAAACTATTAGAGGAGAAGTATCCAGGTTGGCACAGATTTGAGAGTTTAGATAATAGGCAGAAAAAAGACCATACAGTTTCTCGCAATCTAAAAAAAGAATTTTGGGAAGATATTGTTTGGGGAAGAGTTCCGTTTCCTAAAAAAGGTGGTTATTGGTTAGCTGTAGAAGTTCAACCAGCACTAAAAATTAGTTTTGATGAAGTTAATAACTATTTAGAGGAGAAGAAGGAGATTTTACAGAAAATAGATTATCCTTATGGAGATATTAGAATGCTGGAAGCTTTAGAATGGAACTTGTTAGCTAATAGAGATGGTTGGGGAGTTACAAGGAATTCAGAATGGACTGCAACTACGAGGGAAGATGGAAAGGTTGCTGTTGTTGGGGATTTAAAGAAGGGTGGTGCAGGGGCAGTAGAGTGGCATGATATACTGGATTCTGAAAGTGAGGGTATAGGTTTTCGTCTTGTAATAGTTCTCTAGAAAAATATTAAATATTCATTAAAAACACTTGCTGTTACTTGTTTTCTTAAAACATATCTTCTAGAATATATACATGGTTGAAACAGCCAAAACAAAACAATTAGAGAAATTAGAGAACTTTGTAATATTTCAAACAGATGATGGTAATGTAAACATAGATGTCTTTTTTCATAATGATAATCTGTGGTTAACACAGAAACTAATGGCTACACTGTTTGAAGTAGAAAGGTCTGTTGTCTCTAAACATTTGAAAAACATATTTACAGAAGGAGAGTTAGATGAGAAATTAGTATGTGCAAATTTTGCACATACTGAAAAAGCCTAGTAACTAAGCAGAATTCAGTTGTCAAGAAATACTTGACAACTGAAAAGAACGATATATAAGACAAAATATCCTTCTATTAAAATTAATAAATAATTATGAAACAAAAACCATTTACAATAACAGAAGAAGAAAAAGAATTAACTAAATCTCTTCTTAAAAAGATTACAGAAACAGAAAAAGAAAAGTTCTCAATAGCAGATTTAGATACAGTTTACAGTTTTCTTAATAAACAAGAGATTAAATTTCTAAAAAAACTTTTAACAATAAATCCCCACGATTATGGTATTAAGGGTGAATATCTAGGTATACAAGATGTTCCAGAAGATTTAGTAGGGATAAAAGGACAGAGATATGAGACAGATACTGAAGAGAAAGGATATCATGAGATAGGGGAAAGTTATTTACCAAGGAAGGTATACAAGGCATATGAAAAGATGAACAAAGCTATGTTTAATGATATTGGTAAGAAACTTTTAGTTAGATCTGGTTATCGTTCTCCTGCATATCAACTTTTTCTTCTTGGTTGGTATCTAAATATGTATGATTTTGATGTAGGAAAAACATTAAAAAGGGTTGCTATGCCTGGATATAGTGAACATTGTGTTGCGGATAAAGTAGCTATTGATTTTATAACAGAAGATGGTGTTCCTCAAGAAGAAGATGATAGGTGTTTTGAAGATACTCAGGAGTATAAATGGCTTCTTAAGAATGCAGAGAAATTTGGTTTTAAAGAATCATTTCCTAAGGGTAATGAGCTTGGAACTATGTATGAACCTTGGCATTGGAGATATGTTGAAAAGTAAAAAGTTACTAAAACTTCCTAACTGTGAAAGAAGCTTGTAAAATGGTATAATACAGCGTTAATTTGTAATATTTATAATCATGGAAATATTTAAGGAAGATGGTTCAGATGGAATGGATTCTACCGATGAAAGAGAACAAACACTAAAGACAACGTTAACACGAGAAGATATTGAGAACATAGATTTACCTTCAGAGACCTTGGTATACGATGGAGAAGGGGAGTCAAGTTACAGTGCAAAATATGATAAACAGAAAGCTGAATTTCTTAAAGTTTTTGGCATTGAAACTGAGGACTTAGATCATGCAGAAATAGTCACTGCTTTTATAATTTTTTCTCATATAGATACTCTTAAATATATAGAAAAAATGGGAGGTGATTTAGATAAAGCACTTGAAAGTGCAAATATGATTTTGAAAGATAGGATAGATTCGAAACATTTTAGGAGAGATCTAGGAATAGAGATTGGTGAGCTTAAAACTTACGAAGAGGTCAGGAAATCTAAGAATTATTCTGCAAACTCTGATTGTAAGGTTAGTGAAGAAGAGTATGCTAAGCTCTTAAACAGAATTCTCACAGCATTAAGTAGAAAAAACCCCTCAGAAATGGTATAATATAAAGTAGTTCTTTACCAATATGGGGACGTCAGGCTATCGACAGAAGCTTGATTCTAGTTATCACAAACCGTTTGTTAAGTTCGTTATTCTTAACACACAAGATAAGTGTAAAAAACAAAATCGTCGCTTTTGCAGATAAAGTAAGCGCAGGACTAAGAGCAGCATTTGCAGCTCCAGCCTATGCATACAATTTTGCATCAGTCTAACTAATTGATTTTGGTTAGTGTCTTTTATTCTTTTCCCTAATGAGGAATCTAAGACAGTCGTTATTAGGGTACGATCTTCTATCAGGTCAGTAGGGTAGTTGATTGAGAAGTATAACTGAGGAGATATACTTTTTGTCTAGTCTTTTAGGTATATCTTACTAAACAAGATTAGATATGTTTGTATATGGTACTAGATGATACTTTTGGACATGGGTTCAATTCCCATCGTCTCCACCAGGTTTTTGGTTTTTCTAGTTAAAATATTATTACTTTTACAATAATATGGGTAACCAAACAGCTAAAGAATTATCTCCAATTAAAGAAGGTTTCTGTCCTCACTGCAAAACAGATCTTAATTTCTCCGAAGAAGAGAGGAAAGCAGAGGTGGGAATAGAGTGTCCAAAATGCAGAAAAAAGTTTTTCATAGAAGAATCTCAAAAACTACAAAATCAACCTAAAGAGGAGAAGAAAAAAGGTCTAACGGGTGGTGCTGCAGCACTGGTTATGTTTGTGATTATAGTGATTGTTGGAGCTATCATTGCTTCTTCTGATTGGTATCAAAAAGGCATTCCAAACGTATCCGAGAAAACAAAACCACAGTATGAGCTTGGCCAAGCTTTGTCAGGTATTAGTATGAGTGAAATCCGATCTAATTGGCTTGATGAAAAAGATAAATCAAGTATTAAAGCAGACGCTTATTTGGAAAGTCTTAAAGGAGAGAGTATTGTATGGATAGGAGAAGTGGAAGATATTTCTAATTATAAGGTCTATTATCTTTTATCGGATACAGAAAACAGAGAAATTATGAAAGTTAAGATAGAGCAAATAATATTTAAAACTTTTGCTTACATAGACGTTAGTGGAAACAAAGAATATCAAGATTTAAATAAAGGTACTAAGATTAAGATTACGGGAAATATAGCTGGTTTTAATAAGATAGGTACAGATATGGGTTTAAGTCCAGAAATAGAAAATGCTACTCTAGAAGTTGTTAAATAATAATCTCGAACAGATACAGAATTTAATATCTGTTTGGTTTGAAGATTTATTCCTACAATAAAGAATATATAACCTTTACCACTATGAATCTCAAAAATATAATTATAATGAAAGTAGGTCCTCATAGTGATATGTCATTAAGTGAGATAATTGACTCAAAGATAGAAGAGGAGAAGATACATGGTGTTCATTTCTGGGGATATTCAGGTGTGTTTTGTCATCCTACAAAGGTACAACAATATTGTGAGGATATATATAAAGAAACAGGGGAGAATCCTAAATTAGTTCTTATAGAAACTAAAAGTAAGTATAGTTCTAATATTGGTTTTATAAAAACATACTCTACAAATGGTAAGGACTATGTAGAATTTAAAGCACCAGTACAACTACAAGGTGCTACATATTCTTTTGTTTGTAAGAATATTAAGAAAATTGATAATTTTTGTATTGATAACTATCTAACTATCGGTGGTAAGAATAACTTAAAACCTTTAGATGAACATTTAAGGTATAGAGTGAATAAGTCTTTTGCAAAACAGTATAGAGATGATTCAACAAACTATAATACTGCATTGGTTGTAGATTTAGTTCCTCCCTATTGTATATAGTTATCAGAGAAATAAGATTTAATAATTAACCATGCAACCTAAAAAAGAACTCTATCCTAAAAAACTCTTCCATATGATTATAGAATACGCCTCTAAAAGAGGTGAAATAGAGGGTGTAGATATAATTGAATCTATTAAAAAACATACACCAATCTTTTTCCTCATAGGAAACTATTCATGGGACTTTGATCCAGAATCTAAACATTGGATAGAACTAATAGATAGATATGAAAAAGGAGAGAATATGGTAGATGTAGCATATGAATTACATATACGAAACTATCAAAATCCTGATAAAAAGAAAAAATGGTTTGGTTGTTTTGGATACAGGTATGTAGAAGATGAGAATGGAGAAGGTATTGTAAAGATACATTTTCTTAATGATGGTAAGAGTAAGAATGGACCATTATCCTTAAGTGAAAAACCTAAAAGATTAACTGAGTTAAAAGAGATGTTTGAGGAGATTAGAGAGAAATATCCCAAAGCTAAATATGTAGAAGGAGGTAGTTGGTTATACAACAGGGAAGAGTATAGGAGGTTGTTTCCAAAAGAATATCTAAAAGATATGAGAACTAGAGATCCTAAAACAAAAATTCTTGTTATTTGGGGTCAATTTATTAATTCAGAATGGGAGATTAAGGAAGAGAAGTACAAAATCTTTTTAGAAAAATTATCTAGAGCAAAGAATATGGAAGATTTAAATAATCTTTTTGAGATGAAGGAACTATATCCTAGGTGTGAGATAGAGTGGTTTTATGATTTTTACTAATACTTTTTACCCTTATCCCTCAACTCTGTTGCAAGTAATAGGTTTGGTTTATGATAGTTCTTAGAAGTATTCTTTTTAGGTTTCTGTATTGATGCAAAGGTAGGGGAGATAAGTTCAGTATCTAGAGCAGTTGCTATCTGACTTAAAAAGGAGATAGAAGGGGAGAGTCTACCTGATTCTAATCTAGATATACTTGTTTGTTTTGTACCTACTCTCTCAGCTAATTCTTTCTGTGTTAAACCTTTCTGTACTCTAGCTAATTTAACATCTTTACTAATTTGAAGATTGATATATTTAATATTATCTTTCTTTTTTTGAAAGACTTTATCTATATTCTTAATTTTATTTGTATAGTCTATTAGACTCATGTTTGATATATAACAATATTGTTATATATTATATCTTAAAAACAAGAAAGTCAATGGTTCTTAGATATATGATACATGAGAGATATTACAAAATTGTTACAATATATGCAAAAGGTTTTAGAATGTTGTATCTAAAGGGACAAATAGAAGTAATAGTGAAAGAGGTAATACCTCTATTCATCCCTTAATAGTTGGGATTAAATCTCTCTAGAGAGATCTATTCCTTGTGTGAATCCACATGGATGTGGACATATATAATCAGGGAAAGTACATCGTGCACCACCTAGGTAGTCATCTAAGAGTATGTGTAGAGGGGTGTCTCGTCTAGTTTCGTCGTGATATCTTCTAAGAGTTATCTCTGTCTGTCTCATTATTTCTAGCTGTGCTGCAGAACAGAGTCTTTCTTTACATTTGAGAAGGAAGTTGTCTAGATTTCCCTGTTCAAGAATATCAACTAATTGTCCTTGAGGGTAAATATCCTTCACTTTTTGCATATCATTTAACCAGTTTTTCTTGCGTACTGGATTACAATTTACGATTGGTGGGACAAAAACCCTGAATACATAGGGGATGAAAATTTGGTAATCTAGAGTTCTATGCCTATGAGCTTGTGCTAATTGTGCAAAACTACCTTTGTATATGGTGGAATATGACAGGGAGAAGTCTTCTATCCATAGTTGTACATCTTCAGGTCTTGCAAAGAGAGATAGTCTTCTTTCTTTCTCGTTAGTTTGCAATCTTGGTTCGAGTACATTTAGCTCTTCAAGTTGTGCAATGAACTCTTTGATGTAGGGAGTTAATCTTGCATTGAGTGAATGCTCTGTCCATTTCAGATAATCCTGCAACCACCTTACAATCCTATTAAGTTGCGCAAGTGGTACAGTATAGATTAAGTCTGTTGGAACAAAAACTGAAACGAAGTATCTTGCATTCTCCATTGCGAGTTTTTCCTTATGTTTTTGACTGAACTGATTGGGATATGTATATTCAATTATTGGTACAAGAATACCAATCCATTTGTTGTAGAGCTCTATTTCTATTGGTGTGATAGGAGAGTCTTCGGAAGTGTCAAATTTAGTGTACCGAGCAGACTTTTCACTTGTTGTGTACTGATGTTCATTGTTTAGAATCATTGCCAAAATTTTTGGCATATTGCGGATATCCAAACTAATCTGGATATGGTCATAGATACTGTGATGTTTATGGTCAAGAGTCATATTGACTCTTTTCAAAGTAGATTTGGGATTTTCGTTTTGTAGTGCTTCCCAGCCATCTGGGCTATAGCAGATTCCACCGATTCTTCCACAGGTCATAAGGGCAGCATCTAAATCAAATGTGCCATCATTTCTAAGGAAGTTTGTTGTCGGTAGAAGGGATACAGTTAGGTTTTTATTATACATTTTTCCTCCAATAGTGTTTTGTGATGTTCTTTGTATACCTATTACTTCTATTGTTAATGAGCTGGTATTAAAACCAGGACATTGGGGCGATTATATTACTAATATCAGCTTATTACAAGCTTTTCTGTTTTAGATACTAAGAAAAATCGTAAACAAGACTTTCACCAAAGAAAAATATATGGAATAACTACTTCCTAACACTACAACCCTCAAAAGGAATAAGACCAAACTCAATATTCTGTACAGTCCCTTTTACAATAACACCATCTCCTGTCTTAAAATTCTCAAAAACTTTAGAATCACTAACAAAACATTGTATCCTCTCATCCGTATACATTCCTTTTTTAATAGGGATTATTGATATAAAGGGTCTACCATCAGCAAATGAAGTTGTCATATTTTGAATATATCCATATGTTTCAATCTCCTTACCAACATACTTAGTATTAGCAGCACTAGAATCCTCTTTGTACTCTTCTAAGAACTTAACAATATCTGTACCAACTTGAGGTTTTACTTCTTCCTTAACTTCATCTTTCTTCTCTATTGGAACAACAACCTCTTCTTTTCTTGGCTCCTCTCTTACAACAGTAGTTTCCTGTACTCTTTTAGCCTTGTTTTTCTTTACTGTCTTAACAATTGCACTAATTAGAATTATTATTACAATGATTACAACAACAAGAATAACCCATGCAAGAATCTTACGCATATTAAATGGAGGCTTTTGTTTTGTAAATGTAACTGTTTCTTCTTGTCTTTCCTCTTCCATACTTAATTATACCATAAAAAGGGTGTCCTAGAGAAGATATATGATTGTTCCAAAGATTCCTAGTATCATGAATGGTAGAAAGGGAACTTTTGTACCCCTAAACTTTTTCTTTTTAACTGCGATTAATATCCCATATCCTAGAGCTGTGAAGATGGAGATGTAGAGCCAAGGAATTAAGTTGTTGAAACCTAAAAGAAGTCCACATATTATTGCCATTCTCACATCTCCCTGTCCCAAACCTTTCTCTTTGGTGAGGAGTACTAACAGTTGAAATATTGCTCCTAATGTTACACCTCCAAGTAGGTTCTGATAGGGGAGGTATGCCAATTTCTCTGTTAAAGGTATTTCAAAAGTATTTCCTTTTACTAAAAACAATATGATATTCAAAAGTGCAAAGATTGTTAAAAGAATAAGCGATGTATAGTGGTCAACTTCAAATGTTTTGAAATCTTTGTATGCAAGAAATATTAAAGGTAGAAATATTACTATTAGAACTAAAAACAATATATTTGTTTTAATATTACATCCATATTGGGAATATATTCTAAAAGCTATGACCGAGAGAGTAAATATGGCAACTCCAAAAAAGATATACTCTTCTGATTTAAATTTTTGTTTAAATATTTGAAATTTCAAATGGGTCTGTATTTGTATTTAATTCTTTTGTCATTTTAACATGGTTTTCATTTTGGTCTACTGCTGTAATCTGGATTATCTTAACTCCAAAATTATCAGGTTTGTCTGATATTTCTGATGTACAATTCCAGTCTGTTCGAGTAATGGTAAATGTTCCTGTGAAGGCCCTGTTCTTCTTTATTTTATATACACTTTCCTCTAAACAACTCTCAGCATTTATCTCAAGGATATTGTAATCATATTGCATCTTACCAGTAATTAGTAAGGTGATATTTGTATATATTGTATTTATCCCAGAGAGTAGGAGTAGAGGGAGTATAACTAAGACTGTTGTTAGTGCAATATATCCAACTATTTTCTTTTTTTGTTCTTTTTTCATTATCGTATTGTATAAAGTGTTATTATCCCTTTTTTAACTTTTTGATCTTTTTCTGCAGCTATTTCCAACGCAATTCTTACTCCAACTATGTTGTTTTTCTTGTTGTATACTGGCGTAATGTAAAAATGGTTAATTAAGATATTGTCACCGTTGAGGTCTGTTCCATCGTAAGTAAGTTTGTTGTTGGACAGGGAGTAGTAATGTTCTTGACTGCCGAAGTTGATGTAGAGTACACCGTTATCCTCATTGAAAAGACTTTTGGTTTCATCAATTCCTGTAACTTTGGAAAAGGTATAGTCAAGATGTTGGGTAAGGAATTCGGCATTACTAAGAATATCTGCTCTTCTTTCGGTTCTGAGAGTGGCTTCTTTAGTGGTAAGGACAAAGTTCACCATGACAAAAAGGATAGCGGTAAGTATTGCTACATACAGAACAGTCTCAATTAGTGTTGTGCCTTTTAATCTATTTTTCATATTCAAATACTAATTCTTTAAGTAATGGTGAGTGTGCCTTGGTAACATCTGATGCGAAATCCACTTTGTATTGTAAATATCTTCCACTTGTTCCCATGGGGAGATGGTATGTTCCGCCCTCCGTAATATATGGTGTCTCTGCATTTACACCTCTCCACGGTGTTGTTGCTAGTGTACTTGGGGAGCTAGCCATTCTAAACTGTATTTTCATACTTGTTCCTGTTGGTACATCAGCATCTACAACAACGGTGTAATATTCTGATGTGTCAGACTTAGAGTCAATAATTTCTGATGTATATGTTCCAGACTCTAGGAAGCCATTCCCTGTGTCTTCATCTCCACCACCTGGACCTCCCCTGATGATTTTAAATTCTTGTGTTGTGTCACCAGTTAAGATGTAGGAGAAGGCATTACCTTGTGGGTCTAAAATTGATTGGATATCGTAAACACCAGAAGAAATCCTCATTCCTCCACATTTGATGGGATTTGTTTCATCAACAATTGTAAATACTTGATATTCTTCTCCTGATGTTCCCACTAACACAACGACATCACCGTCTTCCACGACAGATATACCTCTTACAGTCATGTTAACTTTTCTTGAAGCAATAATGGGGCATTTTTTGTTCTTGACACTTGTATCAATTATGAAGAATTCATGTTCTTTGGAGGAGTAGTTGGTTCCGAAATACACTCTGTTTCCATCTTCTGAAACATGCATATCATATACTTGTTGGTTGTTTACACTTGTTCTAGAGAGTATTTTCATATTACTGGGATTGCTAACATCAAGTATTGCTAATTCGTACCAGTCCCAGTCTAGAGAGGCATAGAGATAGTTATCCTTGACATGTATTTGTGATACTGAAGCAATCCAAGGGATAAGGCTAATGGAAATACTATTGAGTATGGGTCTAGAACCTGTTTTTGAAGAGAGGTCAAAGCTTCTCACATATGTACTCTGTGTTAAGTATCCAACATTACCTTTCACAAAAACACTTCTCGCATCATTGTTCCATTGGTCTGGTGCATTTACATATCCGACCTCTTGATAGGGGACTGATGAGATATCTAAAATGACAATTTCTTTGTTATCATCAGATGTTGCAAGGTAGGCGTAATCTCCATCTACAAAAATATCGTTAATACGATAGCCTTGAAATGTCCCTTCTACCGTTAAAACAGGGGGGTTAACACCTTCGATTTTTAACTTGGTAAAAGGGTCTCCAACATCTCCACCTCTTGTTCCTAAATAGGCTTTGCCGACTTCCGCAAATATTGACTTAGCGTATGCTTCTCCCGGAATGTCATAACTGGTCATGGTTCTCTCAGGTCTACACCAGTCTGGATAGAGGATAGATTGTAGGCGTAACTCTCCTCCCGTGGCTTCTGCTGCTGCTGTATCATTGTGGGTACCTCTGTTAAAATCATCTTTTGTTGTGAGAACAATACTATTAATATTCCAATCATTAAGATAGAGTTTTGGTGATATTGTATGTGTTTTTCCAAACCTATCAGTCCATTGTATTGAAATGTTTACAACTCTGGTATGAGGGTCAGTTGTGCCTCCTTCCTCAACAAGCATGCCTGTTGCATCTCTCTGTGCAAGGGTGATATTAAAGGAGTGTGTAAGGCTGTTTTCAGTTACTTCTCCTTCTACGATATTGTACTTACCTTCTGAATATTCAATATGTTTAGGTCCTTGGTCTGTCTCTTTTCTGATAGCGAACCACTCTTCAGATTTTAGATATTTCAGAGCAGAGTATATTTCCTTAGTAATCTGTGTAGCTCTAGCTCTTTTTTCAATGTTTTCGTACGTTCTTGTTGAATCCAACACTAGAAAAACCAAAAACGATGAGATTATTGTAAAAATCCCAATTGCAAGAACCAACTCCACTAAACTAAAACCTTGTATTTTCTTCTTTCTATTCATTTTCTACTAATCCTTCCATATTAATACTTACTTTTGTCGAATACCCACTTACTGAGAGGGTAATATTTCCATATGAAGTAGGTTTGAATTCACCTGCGGGGAAAAGTATGGAGTTACCATTGGTTAGTGAAAAAAGTGGCATTCGTATATTATCAGGCAATTTCTTCACATCCCTCTCTGTACTGGTAGTAAAATTTTCTCCATCAAAGAGGATATATTCTCCAGCCTTAAAGTGAATACCTGTTGCAATATTTTTGTTTCTTGCACGCTGTTGTTGGTATCTGATATCTGTTTTAAGTTGGGAAGCATAGCTGTTAACCTGACTTTTTTGAATATTATGAATTGTAGTAGGGAAGAGTAGCCCTCCCATGAGCAAGATGAGTGCAATGGTAAGGACCACCTCTAAAAGGGAGAAACCCTGCAATGTTTTTTGTTTAACATTCTTACGCATTGATAGATCCCATTAATTGATATATTGGCATTAGAACAAGTAAGGCCAAGCCACCAATTAAAACACCTATGAATATTAAGAGTAGAGGTTGTATTAATGTGACAAGATTTTCACTCATCTCATCTACCTCTTCAGCGTAGAAATCGTGTAGATACATCAAGTTTTCTTCTAACGAACCACTAACTTCTCCTATATCAATCATTTTCACAAAAGATTTGTTAAAGTAGTCAGGGTAGTTTGAGAGTGAGAGTGAAAGGTCATTTCCTTCTCCAATTTTTTTACATATTTCTCTAAAGCATTCTGCATATATGTAGTTGTTGGTTGTACTTGCAGTAATCTCCATTGCCTTTTCTAAAGGTATTCCACTTCCTAGAAGAACACTTAATGTTCTTGAGAAGGATGAGAGGATATTAGCTTTGAATAGGTCTTTAAGGATTGGAAAGTGAATTGCAAGCCATGCAGAGAACTTTTTACCTGCCTTGGTTCGTAGGAAGATGATAAACACTATTACCAATGCTGCAATTCCACCGAATATTGGAATCCAGTTTGTTCTAATGAATCCTGCTCCTGCCATAATCTTTTGTGTTAATTCTGGAACATTTGGAAAAGCTTGGAACATAGTCTCAAGCTTAGGGAAAACAAAGAAAATCATTGCAATGAACATGACAACAACGATTGTAATTACAATGATTGGATAGACAACAGCACCTTTCAGCTTCTTGCTCACCTCCCATTCTTTTTGAATAGTTTCGGATATGAAAAGCAGATTAGTTTCTAGTGACCCACCTTTCTCTCCTGCTTCTACAACAGATGAGATAGTTTCAGGGAATGTTTTTGGGAAAAGCCGCATTGCATCTGCAAGAGTAGAGCCTTTTCGTACCTCACTAGAGATGTAGGAATATATGTTGTTGAGATTTTCATCACTTGATTGTCCAGCGATAGTATCCATGGTTTCAGAGAGAGGTATTCCAGCTTTGAGTAGGGTGGAGAGAGATTTAATGGACATTAAAAGGGTTGGAACTTTGATTTTTAAACCTTTTAACTTTTTGTATTCTTTTTCTCTAACCTCTTCCGACATAGAGTAGTAGTCTTTTACTTGAATCTCCGCCAGTAACTTCTTAGGTTTTTTCTTTTTTGTCTCTTCTAGCTCTCTTTTTACCTCTTCTGTTTTCTCTTCTACTTTCTTTTCTTCTTTTGCCATTAGTCTTTGATAGCAATTACCTTAATTAGTTCTTTGAGGTCAATATCTCCTCGCTTCAATTTCTTAACAGCATCTTCCACCATGAGTTTGAGTCCGTTTTTCTTAGCAACAGAGAGGATATGATCCATCGTTGGGTTTTCAATAATAGCATCTCTTAAAGGCTTGTCTATTTTAAGAACTTCATAGATCCCTGTCCTTCCAGCATATCCTGTATTATTACATTCCTCGCAACCAACAGCCATATAGAATTTCTCATTTGCACCGAGATGTTTAGCAATATCTGGTCTTAGGGAGAGTATATTCTTGTGGTTTTCATTTGAACTTGCGATGTATTCTTTTTTACAGTGCTTACAAAGTCTTCTTGCGAGTCTTTGTGCGACTACAACATTTAGTGTTGATGCAATTAAAAAAGGTTCAATTCCCATGTCGATAAGTCTTGGAACAGCACTTACAGAGTCGTTTGCGTGGAGGGTAGAGAGAACCAAGTGTCCGGTTAATGCGGAGTTTACAGTAATTCTTGCTGTTTCCGTATCTCTAATCTCTCCAACCATGATGACATTAGGGTCTTGTCTTAGGATAGACCTCAATCCTGTTGCAAATGTTAGATTACTTTTTGTATTTATCTGTATATGGTTAACACCTTCAATACTATATTCAACTGGGTCTTCGATGGTTGTAATGTTTACCTCTTTGGTGTTTAAAATCTTAAGAATAGAGTAGAGGGTTGTAGTTTTTCCACTTCCTGTTGGTCCTGTAATGAGAATTAGTCCGTATGGTTCACGGTACGCACTTTCTAATTTGGCTAAATCATCTTCATCGAATCCTAAGTCAACCAATGAATATGATCTATTTGCTTGTGTTAGCAACCTAATTACAACTTTCTCACCAAAGGTTACTGGCAAGATGGAGACTCGTGCATCTACACTATATGTATCTTTTTCCTCCTTGGTGTATTTTGCCAATCTGTTTAATTCTTTTTTCTCTCCTTCTTCTTTTTTCTTTTCTGAAGTTTCTTTCTTTTCCTCTTCTTCGGGTTTTGTGGTCTCTTCCTTTTTCTCTTCTTCCTTTTCCTCCTTCTTTCCATCTAAAAGTTCCTTTTTAATGATAAAAGGAATCTTTCCATCTTGAGGTGCAAGGTGGACATCTGTTCTTAGCTTTGCACGGACTTTGATAATGAAAAGGAGACTGTCTTTTAATTCTGGACTGATGGAAATAATATCTCTTAGGACACCATCAATTCTGTATCTGACAAGGAGTGTTCCTCCTTCTTTAGACTCTATGTGAATATCAGAAGCTCTCTTCCTCAGAGCATCTACTGTCAAAGCATCAAGAAAGTCTGATATATTCAGCTTCTTTTTTAGTACTTCATCTAGTAGTTGTAATAGTTCAATCATAACTCTGGGACAGCGTAGAGCTATCTGATATTCACTTTATATATTCGAGCCGTTGTGTAGTAATTATCTCTTTACTACAATCTGTTTGCCATCTTCTGCATTTGGGGCAGCAATTTGGACTCTTGTACCAATTGTACAGATTGTATAACCAGTATTGGCCTCTGTACCATTGCTTGGATCCATAGGGATAGAAACAATGTAGTCATTTGCTGCTTCCGTTAAGGTTGTAAGATTTGCGTTACCTGTTCCTGTACCGATTGGTGTAGCACCATCTGCACACTCTGCAATAGTGCCGAATGCACTAAGAGGTTTACCATCAGTAGTATACTGGGTAACTGCATTAAGGATAGAGTTCACATCCGAGCTCCTCTGTGCATTTCTTGTATCCCTAAAGTTCTTTCCAGGGTTGATAGCAACAATTGTAATTGTAGCAAGAATAATGATCAATGCTACGACTACAAGGATCTCAATAAGTGAGAAACCCTCATATCTTTTTCTCTCCATAGAAAATAAATTAATTAATTTAAATACACTTAAAATATACAAGGGTATTCAAAGGGTGTCAATAAGGTTACCACACTAGGGAGACCGCTTCTAGAGAGGACTATATGTTCCTCTGTTACGATTAGTTAATAAGTTATGGGGTTTCTATGTGCAAAGAAATCCCTATTTAACAGCCATACTCTTTAATATTCCATCAAGAACAGTTAATTCTTCTGCAGTTGCATCTTCATGTATGGTGTACTTAAAGTCTCCATTCTCTGTCTTGTATGCTCCCTCACCCGCAGAGAATTTCAAATCTTTAAAGATTAACACCTGTTTAAGACATTGTGGTTGGAAATACGAATCGTCCTCAACAGTATCATAGTATATAGTTTTTTCTACTCTTCTTGTTTTGATCCCAAAAAGTTTTGTTTCTGTATATGATGTGTTTGTAAAGTCTAGAACAGTTGTTTTATCGCCCATTTCATCATTCTGTGCCTTGATATCATCCTCATATTTTTGTGAAAAGTCTTTGAAATGAGCAATCTCTGGACATGCATTGGAGCCATAACCCTCCATTCCTTGCAGTTTAAATACAACCATTGTTCCCTTTTTAATATCAAGACCTGTAAGTCCATTTAATTTTGCTCCATCAGAGACTATCTCCATAGCATCTTTCTCTTCGTATTCAACTATGCTCCAACCTTCTGGTAGTTTTGCTGTAATGAACTCTCCAACAAAATCTTTAGAAGTGGTATCTTTTTCTTTCACTTCTGTTTCTTTTACCTCCACAATGACACTACCCTCACCTTTTTTCTTCTCTGTTGCCTCTTCTGTCTCTTCCATCTCATGTTCTTTATGTTTCGCCCAATAACCCTCCTTGTACAGAATATATCCCCCTAGTCCAACAATTAGTAGTAGAAGGATAATATTGATGTAGAAAAGTGCAGATTTTTTCTTTTTCTCTTCTGCAACAACAGTTGTTTCTTCCTGTTGTGGTTGTTCTTGTAATATCTCTTCTGTATTCATAATGATTAAATATTTCTTAAATTATATATTTCAGTTTACCATTTTTTAATCATTTTACAATACAATATATGGTAAAATACTCAAATGTTCTAAATTATCGCTTTGTATTATGAAAAAGATATTAATATCAATCTTTGCTCTTCTCTCCTTTCTTTTGGTTGTAGATAAAGTGTATGCAAAAGAGGAAACAATTCTTTTTTGGGGAGTAAATTGTCCATATTGTCATGTGGTTAGAGACAAGCTAGATAATGAAGGATTAAGGGAGAAGGTTAAGATACAGGAAATAGAGATACAGCAGGAAGTTAAGAATCAAGATGCTTTTATGGAAAAAGTTCAGCTTTGTGGTATTGATGAAGAGCAAGCAGGTGTCCCGATGTTGTTTTCAGAAGGTAAGTGTTATTCAGGTGTTGACTCCATTATGGCAAAAGTGAGAAACATGGCTTCTGCAAATAGTGGGGGAGAGGTGGTAGAAGAACCAACTCCAATCGAGAAGAAAGAAAAGTCTAAAGGTCAGATAAATACAGAGAAATTGATTTTGATTGTTCTTGGATTTTTGATAGTCTTACCCATTTTCGGATATTTTGTAAAGAAGAGAAGAGGAAAAGAGGTTGGTATTTTAGCTTCTCTGTTGCTTCTTCCTTTCTTTTTTACAACACCTGTGAATGCCGTATGTCCTCTCTGTACAGTAGCTGTTGGTGCAGGTGTTGGTCTTTCTAGGTCTTTGGGTATAGATGATTCAATAGTGGGTGTTTGGATTGGTGGTTTTTTGATTTCAAGTAGTTTGTGGTTAGCTGGTTGGATTCAAAAGAAGAAATTTGCTAAGAAAGTCAGTAGTTGGGTTTGGTCTCTGGCTTCTATTGTTTTGATGTATGCTTTTGTTTTAATCCCTATGAAGATTACTGGTTTGATAGGGATTCCAAATAATACTTTATTTGGAATAGATAAGGTTTTACTTGGGGTAGTATTAGGTAGTATTATGTTTTTTCTTGGTAGTAAACTTCATACTTTCCTAAAGGAAAA
>DATERJ010000016.1:0-27400 GCA_035271645.1 Candidatus Dojkabacteria bacterium | reverse complement strand
TCTGGTGGGATAGAAAATTCAATAAAGAATGGTGAAAAGTATGGAGTAAATAGTATTCAAATGATGCCTACAACACCAATGAAGTGGGCTACTAAGTTAATTCCTGATGAGGATATAAATGCTTTTTTGGATGAATTGGAGAAGTCTAGTATAAAGAGGATATTGATCCATGGAATATATCTAACCAATCTAGCAAGGAAAGATAAAAAGTTGTTTCATTTAGGTAAAATGGGTTTAGTAGTATATCTAGATTTTGCAGAGAAGGTGGCAAAAGGTATTAAAGAGAGGAAGATAGATAGTGAAGTATTAGGAGTATGTTTTCACCCCGGTTCTCAAAAAGAACTATCATACGAAGACAGTTTAGAAAGGATATCATACGGTATGCAATGGGTTTTAGATGAAGTAAAAGGTACACAGAAGCTACTAATTGAAACAACTGCTGGTACTGGAACTAACTTTGGTAGGAATTTTACAGAATTAAAATTGATAAAGGAGGGAGTGGAGGATAAAAAGAGGGTAGGTTTTGTAGTTGATACTCAACATACATTTGCAGGTGGGTATGACTGGGTGAATGATATGGCTGGTGTAGTGGAAGAGATGGATAGGGTGGTGGGTATAGAGAATGTTAAAGCAATACACCTTAATGACTCAATGGTAGAGTGTGGTAGTAACAAGGATAGGCATGCTGATTTAGGTAAGGGTAAGTTAGGTGAAAAAACAATTTCAAATATTCTTCATGAACCTAGATTTCAAAATATTCCTTTCATTTTAGAAACACCTGCTTTAAAGAGTAATGCAACTATTCCTACAGAGGTTGAGAAGTTAAAGAAGTTAGCAGCTTAATTTAATCTAAAATATACATATATATGAGTATGCTAAAAAACAAAAAAGTAAAAGAAATGGTCGAAAAATTACCCAACCCTAAACTCCTAACAATATTAGCAATTGCATTAATACTTGGAGTAACTATCTACTTAGTAATATTGTTGTTTAACCTAAAGTAATGGCACAAATTAGATTAAATGAAAATCAGAAGAAAGCTGTTGAGTACAAGGATGGGGATTTACTCATAATTGCAGGTGCGGGGACTGGTAAAACCGCGGTAATTACACAAAGGGTGTTGCATATAATTAAGAATGAATGGGCTAAACCATCTGAAATACTTGCTTTAACCTTTACTGAAAAAGCTGCAGAGGAGATGGAGATAAGGATTGATGAACAGATGGAGTATGGATATGACGAACCAGTAATCTCTACCTTCCACTCTTTCTGCGACAGAATTTTAAGAGAGGAAGGATACAATATTGGTCTTGATGGAGGATATTCTTTAATGAGTACAGGTCAAGCATATATCTTTCTTCGAAGACATATGTATGAATTAGGTCTTGATACACTTCTTCCAAGAGGTAATCCTGTGAAATTCCTTAATGATTTCTTACAACATGTGAGTAGATTGCAAGATGAGGATGTTTCTGTTGAGGAATATATGAAATATGCACAGGGAGTAAAGGACAAGGAAGAGCAGGTAAAGGCTTTGGAGTTGGCACAGGCATACAAAAAGTATACAGAATTAAAGATTGAAAATTCTAGATTAGATTTTGGAGATTTAATTTTACTCACAATTCAACTTTTTCGAGAAAGGAAGAACATTTTAGAGAAGTACAGAAAGAGGTTTAAATATATTCTTGTTGATGAGTTTCAGGATACAAACTATACCCAGAATGTTTTAGTGAATATTCTAAAAGGTCAGACAAAGGAAGAGAGGAAAGAAGGCCCACTTCTAACAGTTGTAGGTGATGATGACCAAGCAATTTACAAGTTTAGAGGTGCTGCTATCTCAAATATTTTACAATTTAAGGAAACATATCCAGAAGCAAAAGAGGTTGTTTTAACAGAGAACTATCGTTCAAGACAGGAGATTTTAGATGCATCATATACATTGATTAAGCATAATGACCCATACAGGTTGGAGGTTACAGAAAAGATTGATAAAAAGTTGATTGCTAGAGGTGCATTTGAACCGGACAGTGATGCTGTTAATCTAATTGTTGCCAAGAATGAGCTCTCTGAGGCAGAGAGAGTAGTGGAGGAGATTTTGGAGTTAACAGGGTATGGTGAGTTGATTAAGCAAGTTGAGGATAAATCTACTCAGACTTTTGATGAAAAGGGTCAATCTACTTTTCTTGATAGTCAGCCAGTAGGGAAGGATGCTAAATACAAGTTCTCAGATATTGCAATTCTTGTTAGAGCAAATGCACATATGGATGTATTTGTTCAAGCTTTGAGAACTAGAGGAATACGGTACAAGGTTGGTGGTTCAAGAGGTTTGTATTACAGGGAGGAGATAAAGAATTTGATATGCTTCTTAAGAATTCTTGTTGACTATACTGATGAGAAGTCAATGTACAAGATTCTTACTATGCCCGTTTGGAATCTTTCACCAAGGGAATATATTGATATTGCACAGGTGGCTAGGGAAGAGAAGCAGAGTGTGTTGGAGACATTGGAGAATGAATGGGGGATTAAGTTGGGGAGCGATGATGTAAGTGGTGAGGATTTTAAGAATATTGATAGTAATTTGATAGAGAAGATTCTGTCTCCTCAAGCAATAGCTGGTGTAAGCACCTTCCTTATGCTTTTAGATTCAAGCATGAAGAAGATTAAGGAGGGGAAGCAGATTACAGAGATACTTTATGATTTTGTAATGCAAAGTTCATATATTGAAACATTTGTACACGAGAATACACCAGAAAGTCTTTTTGCAATTACGAATATTGATAAGTTCTTCCAGTTGGTAAAGAATTATGAAAAGGATAATCCAGATAGTAATATATTTGAATATGTTGACTATCTAAATTACAGTATTCAAGCAGGAGAGACACCACTTGTTGACCAAGGAGATTTAGATGAGTTAGATGCAGTTAGCATTATGACTGTACATGGTGCAAAGGGTTTGGAGTTTCCTGTTGTGTTTGTTGTAAACCTTGTTGCTGAAAGATTCCCAGCTAAGAGTAGGGCAGATGCAATACCAATTCCTGAGGAGCTAATCAAGGAAACGGGTATGGAAGGACTTTCAGACAAAGAAGCAGGTATTCAAGAAGAGAGAAGACTTTTCTATGTTGCCTCCACAAGAGCAAAAGAGAGGTTGTATTTAACAGCAGCTCAATACTATGCTGAAGGGAAGAGAAGGAAGAAACCTAGTATATTCTTACACGAGGTGTTAAACAGAGAAGTGGATAGTGAGTTTGAAAAACCGATGGATGATGATAACTTTACAGATGACATAATTCATTTAAGTACAAATATAGATATGGGAAATTCAATTATTCCACAGAATGATCTAAAAAACTTAGTAAAGAGGTTTAGCTACTCACAGCTTGATGTATACGAGGATTGTCCAAGGAAGTATGAGTATTCATATGTTTTGAGGATTCCAACAAAGCCCAATGCGGCAATGTCTTTTGGAACAACAGTGCATAACACTTTGAAGGATTTTTACAGCTTGGTAAGAAGATCAAAGGAAGGATTGGTGGGAATTGTTGAGATTCCAACAGTAGAAACTCTTTTGGAGTTGTATGAAAAGAATTGGGTGCATAGTGGATATGATAGTAAACAACAAGAGGAGTTAAGGAAAAAGGAAGGTAGGTTAATCATGAAGACATATTATGAAAAGATATTTACTCCGGAGGAGAATCCTTTAAAGCTTGAGGAATCATTTTCTATGTATTTTGGAGATACTTCATTTAATGGAAAGATAGATAGGATTGATTTAGTTGGTGAGAAAGATGGTGTTCAGGAGGTTGTAATAGTGGATTACAAGACAGGAAAAGAGAAGAAGAGTGCAGATATTAAGAAAGATTTACAGTTACCTCTCTATGCATTAGTTGCAGAACAGAAGTTTGGGTTGAAAGTTGTTGGTGCAAAGTATGTATTTGTGGAGGCAGGAACTGTAATAGATGTAGATGTCTCTCAAGAGAGAAGGGAGTTGGCACAAGAGAAATTACTTGAGACTTTGGAGAGTATAAAGAGTGGGAATTTTGTAGCAAAACCTGACTTCTTTTGTAAGTTTTGTGACTTTAATTCTATCTGTGAATATGCAGAGTGGTAAAGATGTAGTATAATCAGAGGAGTATGAATATTATTGACAAAATTAATGGGTTTTTAATAACAAAGGTTTATGCCCAAAGTTTGGGAGATAGGTTCGATGATGTTGTGCGACCTGTTGGGGAAGTTGATTCTAACGACCCTGTTGGACCTTATGTGGGTAAGATTGTAAAGATAGCTGCTCCAATTGCAGTTATATCCTGTTTTATCCTTTTGGTATATGGTGGCTATTTACTTTCTGCGAGTAGTGGGAATCCAGACAAGATTCAAGAGGCTAAATCTATAATGACAAATGCCGTTATTGGCCTGTTGGTAGTGCTTCTCTCGGTTGTTATATTATTAATAATTAGCAATACTATGGAGAGTGGGGGTATTATAGATCAACCAATTTACGAATAATTTGTTAATATAGGAAATCTATGGCTATCAATATTACAAACTTTGACTTGCCTAAGTTTAAGGGGATAACAGATATAGAGAGTCTTGTAGAAGTAGGGATTAATCCTTTAGCTAACTGGATTGTTGGGTTTTCTATGGTTGTTGCTGTTATCCTTATTATTGTCTCCGGTTACACTTTTATCACTTCCATGGGTGAACCAGATAAAATACAGAAGGCTCAGAAGGGTCTTACGGCTGCATTAATAGGGATGGTTGTTGTGTTCGTAGCAAGGTTGATAGTTGGTTTAGTTCTAGAAATAATAACTGGGAAAGGAGGGTAATCTCTTTATTGCATACTTGTGAGTTATTTTGTATAATGTAGTGTGGTTATATTTAATATATTTTAATTTAATAAATTAACAAAATGAAGTTATCAAGAACTTTAGCAGGAGTTTCTGCAGGAGCAGCAAATTTGTACTTGGCCTCGGCAACTTTTGCTCAATTAACAGACCCAAATAGTTTTCTTCCAGAGCCAGAAGTAGAAGGTACTTTACCTGAAATCATACAGAAAGTTTTAACATGGGGACTTGGCTTTGCTATTGTTGTTGCAGTTGTTGTTATTATTGTTGCAGGTTATATGTATATTACTGCAGCGGGAGATGAAGCTAAAATTAAGAAAGCTACTACAACTCTCACATGGGCAATCGTAGGTTTGATTGTTGCATTTCTTGCTCTCTTATTAGTAAGGTTTGTAATGTCAAACTTCTTGGGTGTTAACAAGGAGTAGTTTAGGCCTTTGGGTAATAAAAATATATGAATGCATTTGGAAAACTGCTCGATAGTATGAACTATACGAGCTTTGACAACCTAACAGACTTTCTGTCCAATATCATACAGTTCGCTATGACTTTCTCTGTTATAATTGCAGTAATTGCTGTCTTGGTTGCAGGATTCAAATATATAACATCTGCTGGAGATAGTGAAAAAGTAAAAAGCTCTACACAATCTCTAATCTTTGCATTGGTAGGATTGGTAATTGTATTTTTAGCACCGACTCTCATTAAGTTCATTTTAGATAAGTTCATATAATCTGCCATGTCTAATAGCTTAAAGAAAATCTATTACTCACTTCTCTTATTCACACTCCTTTTTATATTTCCTTTAAAGGTGTATGCAGAGGATGAGCCACCTAGATTGCATGGTGCTATGTTGGATAAGTTTGTAAATAATGTTGTGTATAGGTATATCTTTCCAATTGGTGGCTTAGTCTGCTTTGCTTTTATAGTACAAGGTGGATATATGTGGATAATGTCCTCTGGTGATCCAGACAAGGTTAAACAAGCACAAGGTACTATCACATGGTCTGTTATTGGATTGGTTTTAGTTATTCTTGCTAGATTACTAATGGGTCTAATCCTCAATTTCATAGCATAATGAAAAATAAAAGGTACAAAGCGAAGGACTTCTTCGAAAGCCAGAAGTTTGCTATAAGTGGTTTAAAATTAATTCTGAAGAATGAAAAGAACTTTAGAATAGAATTGGTAATAGCTGTAGTTGCCATAGCTTTGGGTTTTATTTTCAAAATAGAGTATTCTGAGTGGATAGCCGTAAGTCTTGTAATTTCAATGGTCCTCATATCAGAAGCTATCAATAGTGCAATGGAAGCACTCTGTGATGCTGTAACTCAAGAATCCAATATTAATATTAAATATGTAAAAGATGTTAGTGCAGGAGCAGTTTGGCTTAGTGCATTTGCATCCTTTGTAACAGGGTTAATAGTGTTTCTTCCATATATCTGGGATTTGGTAAAAAAGATGTTCTAGTCCATGATATAATAAAATAATGCTTACAAGTGCCCCGAAAACAATCCGAAAAATATTTCTCCTAGTAGTACTAGCTATCCTTTTTCTCTTGCCTCTTGGCCATACATACTCTCAAACGACTTCAGATTTAGAAAAAGAGATAACTGAGAAGAGTGATCAAATTGTTGAAAAGAAAACGATACTGAAAGGTATTGAAAAGAAGATTGCAGAGATTAGAGGAAGTAATAACTCTTTGGGTAAAAAGATCTCTTTGATGACTGCGGAGATTGAAAGTCTAAAAGCAAACATTGCTAAGGTAGAAGAGGATATGGATAAGAAAATAAAAGAGATAGAGGAGAAACAGAAGGAGTTGGAGCAGGTGAAAAAATTTTTAGATGATGTTTCTGGGGATTTGTATATTCAATCTCGTAATAGATTGCCAGCATTCTTTTTGTTGGGAGAAGGGTGGAATGATATTCTAAGAGGTGCTTTTGTAAAGAGTAGTACAATATCTTTCTTGAAAGAGAAGATAGAGAAGATAAATGGGGATTTTAGTTCTCTTTCTGATGCAAAAGCATTGCTTGATAAGGAGAAGGAAGACCTTGATGCTCAAAAGAAAGATTTAGATGCATCATATGCATTACTTAATGAGGAGAGAAGGAAATTACAAGCAGAACTTAGTAGGCAACACTCTGAAAGGGGTGTTCTTAGTGCAGAGATTACAGATTTAAGTAAGAAGGTTTCTCAACTTCAGGCTGCATTGATAGCTGCGAGAAGTGCTGGTATTATCTCTTCGGGTGGTTCTACAGGAACTGTCCCAGGTACCTCTATCTCTCAGGCACCTAGTGGGCATTTTGGAGTGTTTTCAATTGGTGCATATACGCATAGGAATGGTATGAGTCAATGGGGAGCAAAGGCTAGAGCAGCTGCAGGACAGAATTCTAATCAAATACTGAGTTTTTACTACCCTGGGACAAGAATTTCTAATGGCTCTGTTGTAATTAATGGAGTGAGTGAATCTTTAATGAATACTATACCTGTTGATGGTCATGGGAAACTGGCATTCGAGGATTATTATCTTTTAGGAATTAAGGAGATGCCAGACTATTTTGGTCTAGAGGCTTTAAAAGCTCAGGCAATTGCTGCTAGGACATATGCTGTTAGGAGAACAAATAACGGAAGAAAAAGTATATGTACCTCTCAGTCTTGTCAGGTTTTCAATCTTCCTCTTAAAGGTGGTTTGTGGAAGACTGCAGTAGAGCAGACAAGAGGACAAGTTTTAGTTAATGGAGATGGTACTCCGGCGTTGACTCAGTATGCGGCGGTGCATGGAGCATGGATAAATAATGTGGGTTGGGATACAGTTAGTGGGAATGGAAAGAATTGGTTTAACGATGCATGGGAGAAGAAATCAGGTGTTAACTGGTTCTATAGATCATGGTATATAAATGGATCAGGGTATTCAGGGGAAACCTGTGGGCATTCTCCTTTCCTTTCTCAGCAAGAAATGCTTCTTTTAGTTAATGGGTATTTGATAAAGAATGATATTGGTTTAGCTAAAACAGCTGATAAAACTAGACTACTACCACATGATTATGGTAGATGTCGAGGTAGGTTAGACTATGGTAGGGTAGATAAAACCCCATATTCCTTAGCAGAGATGCAGAGCCTTCTTTCAAATCCTGTTAGGTCTATCTCAAATGTAAATGTTGCATTTGGAAATGGAACTACAAATACAGTTGTTTTCTATACCAATAGGGGTATAGTAACTATCTCTGGAGAAAGGTTTAAGGATATATATAATCAAATGGCTCCTGGACATATGAGAATACAACAACAATCATCTCATGTTTTCTTTAATGTTGAGAAGAAGTAGTTAGAGTTAACAGATTGTTGGATTAAAACAGAGTATTGTCTTGTCAATTTAGCTGTACAGTAACTACATTTTTATGGTATAATATGGTTAGTAGTTATGCTTGCTCGTTAATAATTACTTTATTAAAGTATATATAGATAGTTTAGTTTCCCCAAAAAACAATAAAACAGACTTACTAAGGAGGTGAGAAATGCGTAAAATAATAGAGGAATGGATGCTCAATGAAAAGAATTCCCCTTTTACAATTAAAAAGCTGTTCGATGCATTAAAAGAGAAAGGTATCGATACGAACAAACATGCACCCTATATTATGAAAATCCTTGATGAACTACTGGAAGCAGGGCAAGTGATTGATGTGTACCCAGGTAAAAGACCTACACTTTTTTTCTCAATGTTCTACTAAAGTAAACCTACGACTATCTATATACAACCAGCCTTCATAGGTAATCTTACATTTAATGTAATCTATGAGGGCTGGCTTCTTTTTTATTTCTTGTTCAAATATGTCATGAGATATTAAATGTAAACACATTGTCGTATTACCCATAATGTGCTATCCTTTATCATGGCAATACCAATAGATAATGAGAAACTCCCCGAGAAGTTTAGAAAGATGGATAAGTCATTTCTAAAACATCTTACAGAGGAAGATACAAGCTCCTTTATCTCATTCCCTAAACATACAACATTCTTAGGTAAGGAAAAGGATGAAAATGTTGTATTGGTAATAAGATCCCATTGGATGAGCTATTTCAAATACATAATCTCTGCTGTTTTGGTACTAATATTACCAACAGTAGTAGCCTTGTTAATACCTTCACTTAATACAAATTTAATGCTAATAGTAACAATCTTTTTGATAAGCATCATGCTTTCAATGTCCTTGGCCGTATATAGTTTCCTAATGTGGTTTTACAATGTAAATATAATTACAGATAGAAGGGTGATAGATATAGATTTTAAATCTGTTTTTTTCCATACCTCCTCAGAAGCGAGATTGGAGAAAATAGAAGATGTAACATCGCAACAATCAGGTTCATTTACAAATCTTTTAGATATTGGAACAGTACACATACAGACAGCAGGAACCAATGCCTTCATTGAATTTGAAAATGTTCCTAAGCCAAGGGAAATACAAGATATACTATCTGATTTATTAGAATTAGCTCATAAAGGAGAAATATAATGGATAATGTAAACCAACTTTTAGACAATGTAGGAATAGAAACAATGGTTAAAGGGAGTGAAACCATGCTTCCTAAAGGTTCAGCTGAGCCATTACCAATACCTACAGAGTTAGATTTTTCTTGGCTTTTAAAAGGCCCAGGTATTATCATTCTTCTAGTTAATATCTTCTTTGCAATCCTTCTTTTTTTAAGAGCGAGAATTCTTGCAGATACAGTAGTAACAGCACAGAGTAAACTACTAAAGAGTATAATCGTAATATATCTTGTTGTAACGGTGATAGGAACTCTCCTATCTATACTTTTTTTAATTCTTGCGTAATATGGAAATAGCTGCCCAACAATATGTCTCTAGTAATAAAGACTCTAAGGTTTTTGTAACTGTTCATACGAGTCTCTACTCAACTCGAAAAGATACCTCCGAAAAAGATGGTGATATGTATATCATTTTAAAAATGTCTTCCGAAGAACCTTTACCATTCTCGAGACTTTCCAGATTCATACTAGATAGCATAGTCGATGGATATATATATTCTCACGCCAAAACAACTAATGATTCATTAAAATTAGCTCTCTCTGATGGGGTAAACAAAATCAATTCGATAATGGAACAGGACAAGGAACTCAAAGACCTTCCAATCAATACAGATATAACTATTGTTCTCATTAAGAAAGAAGGCGCATATATTGCTCTTGCTGGAGAAGGCGAAGTACTTGTTGCCAAAGGCGAAAAAATCATCAACATTGCTGATATTATGCGTCAAAAAGGTGCTAACACAGCTGGTGTGGTACTTGAAGAGAATGAGGCTCTTCTGGCTTCAACTTCTGGTATTCTTTCTAAAAACTTAGCAGATATTACTCTAGCATCAGAAGAGGGAAAGATTCAGAGAGAAACAACTAAGATAGGGGTGTCTCTACCAGATAACTCTGCAATTATGTGTTTCTCCAATAGTAAGGAAGATATTGTTAAAGAGAGTGTTCCTGTTGAAGAAAAGCCAAGGGTTGTTAATACATTCATTCCAAAAGAGGTGATAGAGAAGGTTGATGTAAAGGAAGTTAAGGAGAAAGCTAAGAGAACATTTAACAAGGTATCAGAGGGGACAAAGGAAGGATTTAAGAAAATTAGAGAAATTAAAGAAAAGATTAACGTTCCACCAGAGATTAAAGAAGCAGTAAGAAAGATATGGGAATTTGTAAAGGAAACGGTAAAGAAAATGGGGGCCTTGGTTGTTTCAGTGGTAAAGAAAATCTGGGAGAAGATATCTTCTTCTCTTGCTACAAAGAGGTGGTTTAAGCGCATTATGTCTAAAGCTTCTGTAATTAGACTAGATCGTGGTCCAAGACCGGTCAGAACAGCTGGTATGAGGATAGATGATTACAAAGTAAGAGATTTGAGAGGAAGGAGATTTAAAACACTCTTTGGAGTAATTGCCATTGTAGTACTATTGGTTCTAGGTATTAATTTTACAATAAAGACGAAGAAAGCTAATGAGGTTAGTAAAGATGCAAATGAGAAGTTTGAGAAGTTGGAAAAGTTACTTGATAAAACGGAGAGTAATTTTGTTGCAGACAAGGAGAGTGCAGAGATGGCATATTTTGAAGCAGGGCAGTTGATTAAAGAGATTCCAGAAGAACTTAGGGAGAAAGATGAAAAGAAAGCTGATGCGATTAAGGAAAGGTATTCTAAAGTTGGAGATGAGTTGTTTAAGAAGAAAGGTTTTTCTGAGGAGTTGGGTAATCTTTCTAAATTTTTAGATACAAAGTTGAACTTTGGGGAGGGTTCGGACCCCACAGATATTGAAATCTTTAAGGATAAGGCAAACAATGAATATATTGCTGTTACAGATAAAGGGAAGAAAGCGTTGTTTACGGTTGCTCTTGCTGATAAGTCAACATTAAGGGCTGTAGAGGATTCAGATGGTTTGTTAAAGACACCGATGTTTGTTTCCTCTGGTGTTGGAGGGTTGTATGTATATGATAAAGATGCTGGTATGTTGAAATCGCCACTTAAAGATGGAGATTTTGGGAAGGTATTTGCCTTAAATGGATTAAGTGCAAAAGATATTCCACCAAAAGATGTATCTGAAATGGTTGTTCTAACAACTAATGATAATATTTATCTTCTAGGTAGAGATTCAAAAGCAGTTCTTAAATCTACCGCTATATATCCAGATAGATACGGTATGTTTATGCACTACATTGAGAATGAGCAGATAGCTACATCTACCGATATAATGGGAGATTTTAGTGTGTATATTATCAATCCAGAGAGTGAGAGTAAGGTTCTGAGATATTCATACAACTATGTTTCTGAGAAGCAACAGGAGGTTCCTTTAGGTGTAAGTGGGTTTTCTGGAGAACTTGGGAAGGTTGAGAAGGCATACAATGATACAAGTAGTCTTAATACGGGTTTTTACATGTTTGATAGTGATGGTAGAAGATTTATTAAATTTGAGAAACCGATAGAGTCAGGGGCTGAGATGAGGCATCCAAATCAACTACTATTCCTAGAACAGTATGAGTATAGAGGAGGGGAGGGTGATGAGTTTAAGAATGTAAAAGATTTTGTTGTTGATTATTCTGAAAAGAATATATATGTGTTAGATGGTACATCTATCTGGAAGATATCAATGTAGGGTATAATAGGGAATGAAGATTTCAAATAAGAAAGCAAGTTTTGATTATGATATCCTAGAAACTTTTGAGGCTGGTGTTGTATTAACTGGTGCAGAGGTAAAGAGTGTAAAGGAGGGGAGGGCAAATTTAACAGATTCTTTTGTGAAAGTAATAGATGGTGATTTGTATTTAGTTAATGCTGAGATACCAAAGTACAAGTATAGTTCTGATGAGTTCTATGATAGTCGTAGAAGTAGGAAGCTTTTAGTCAAAAAGAAGGAGTTGGTACAGATAGATAGTAAACTTAAATCAAAAAGACTAACCCTAATTCCTGTTGCTATATATACAAAAGGTAAGTTGATAAAAGTAGAGGTGGGTTTTGCAAAAGGTAGGAAGAGACATGAAAAGAAGGAAAGGGAGAAGAAGAGGGATATGGATAGGGAATTGCTTTACGAAGAGAGGAAATATGTGGTATAATATAGTATAGGATTATGGGAAACATTATACCAACAACAGAGTATGCTCCACAGGTTCCTCAAGAGGACTTTATTCCTGTTGCACCTACACTTGAAGCTCCACCAGTAGTTCAAGAGGAAGTTAAGCAAGAAACCCAGCCAGTAACAACAAATAAGGCAACATTGATACAGCAATCAAACGATGCAGAACCAGATGTTACTAAAGCAGAAACACTATCTCCAAGTTATGGATATTCAAGACCAGAAGGTCAACAGTCAGAGTCTGACAATCTCGATGGTAATTTTATGTCCTCATTAGTTTTTGATAAAGGTAACCATATTCCTGTTACACAGTAGCTTTGATATCTCTTCTTCTCTGTGATATTCTTTTAGTATAATATTACTGTCCTAATATGTACTCTGAAGATATAATTCTTGCACAAGTTGTTCAATTTGGTACATCAACGACTCAAGCTCCGTATCCTACGGCTGTGTCTGATATCCCATGGGGTTTGATAGGATTGGCAATTTTGTTAATAGCTGGGGTGGTAGTAGCCTTTTTTGCGGTAAGAAGAAAGCTATTAAAGGATGATAGAAATGAGAAGGCTAGTGATGGTGTTTTATTGGAAGTTCGTGTTCCAAAGGAGAATGAGGTTGAGATAGGGGTAGCTGAGAATATGTTTGCCAATCTGTATGGTATTGCAGGTCAGGGAGATGGCTTGTCTAAACATTTTACTGTGAATAATTGTGTCAGCTTTGAGATGGTGGGATTACCTGGTGAGATTAGATTCTTTGTGCATTGTCCAAGAGCATATGCAGATTTGGTAGAGAAGCAAATTTTAGGGTCATATCAAGATGCTGATGTGGCAATTGTGGATGAATACAATATCTTTGCACCTAACACAGAGATTCAATATGCAAGATTGGTTTTAGATGAGAGTCCGTATGCACCAATTAGGATGCCAGGAGACTTTACAGGAGACCCCATGGCCAATGTTCTTAGTACATTAAGTAAGATATCTGAGAATGAAGGGGCATTAGTTCAGTTGGTAGTTGCTCCTACACAATCCAAATGGCAAAAGAATGGGGTAGGTTTTGTTGAGAATATTGAGAAGAACAATGCAGACCCTGAGAAGAAGAAGATCCATGTTCCTCAGGAAAAGATAGAGGGAATTAACAAGAAGGTTGCTAAACCTGGGTTGATGGCAGAGATTAGGATTGTCACAAGTGCTCCTAACAAGGAGATTGCAAAGATGCATTTGGATAATATTGTTGGTGCTTATGACCAATATTCTAATCCGGGGATTAACAAGTTGAAGAAGAGTAAGATAAAGAAGAGAGATGAGAAGGCTTTTCTTTATGATGTAGTGTACAGAAGAACTCCAGAACAGGAGGGGAGTATCTTAAATATTGAAGAACTTTCTGGATTATTTCATTTCCCAAACAAGGAGATTACAACACCAAATATTATGTGGTTGTTGTCTAAAGAATTGCCTGCAAGTAATGAGGTGAGCTCTGATATTAATTCTTCTGATACTATTTGGGTAGGGAACAACTACTTTAGAGGCAAAAAGAAGGCTATTTGTTTTAAGCGAGATGATAGACGAAGACATTCATATATCTTAGGACAGACAGGTACAGGTAAGTCATGGTTAATGGTAAGAATGATGATTCAGGATATATATAACGGAGATGGTGCTTGTTTCATTGATCCCCATGGAGAGGCTGCTAAGATGATTTTAGATAGAATTCCACCAGAGAGGGCAGAGGATGTAATATATTTTAATGCTGGCGATTTTGATAGGCCTTTTGGTTTTAATATCATGGAGTATTACAATGAGCAACATAAGCATCAGATTGTTAATAGCTTCATTGCTCTTCTTGTAAGAATGTTTGACCCCAACAATCAGGGTTATGCTGGACCAGCGTTTCAACAAGCTGTTAGAAATGCTATGTTGACAGCGATGTCTAAGCCAGATTCTACACTAATAGAGGTTGTTAGAATCTTACAAGATGAGGATTGGGTTATGAACTATTGGGTTCCTTTGATTCAGGATGACCTTGTAAAAAGATATTGGACTGATCAGATTGCTAAGACAGATAAAAAGACAAAAGCTGAGTCACTAGGATATTTCATTTCAAAGTTTGATAAGTTTACGACTAATCTTGCAATTAGGAATATTATTGGTCAGTCTAAATCATCTTTTGATTTTAGGCAGATTATGGATGAAGGTAAGATCCTGGTTGTTAATCTTTCCAAGGGCCTTATCGGTGAGGAGAATATGTCTTTCTTGGGTCTTTTGATTGTACAGAAGCTTTTGGCAGCTGCTCTTAGTAGGGAGGATATCGCAGGAGATTTGAGGAAGGACTTCTTTTTCTATGCGGATGAGTTCCAGAACTTTGCTACTCAGGAGTTTAATTCAATTCTTTCTGAAGCTAGGAAATACAAACTTAATTTAACTTTAGCACATCAATATATTGGACAGCTTCCAGAGGACATTAAGAATGCTGTGTTTGGTAATGTTGGTTCTCTGTTTATCACTAGATGTAGTCCAGAAGATGCTCAGTTCTTAGAAACACCATTTGAAGGGTATGTGAGTGCGGGAGATATTGTAAACCAGAGCATGGCTCATTATTATGTAAAGCTTCTTACCGATGGTAGATATCCTTCTCCATTCTCTTTGGATACAACATATGGTTCAAGGTATCCAGATTCTGGTTTTGATATGCCTGTAAATGAAGAGATGGCCAAGGTTATTCAGGATGTGTCTAGAATGAGGTATGGTAGGGATATTAATGTTGTTAATGAGGATATTCGAAGTAGGTCAGAGGTTTCTCAACCTGAACCACAACCTGAAGCCCCAGCTGCTGGTTTTCCACCTATGTTCTAGTAAAACAGTCTAATTTTTGGTAGAATTGGCTGCGTTGATGGGAATATAGCTCAGGTGGTTAGAGCACGGTTCTTATAAAGCCGAGGTCGGTGGTTCAAGCCCACCTATTCCCATGTTTTCATTTGTAAAAGAAAAAAGAACCCTTAGATATGGTTAAAACTTATTAAATAAGTATTTGTATACCATATTAGGGTTCTTTTGTTGAATCAAGTTATTGTTTTTTATTCCTCCAATGGAGGAAGTCTGTTGTCAAAATTCTTCTTGGCTAGGAGAATGATTGCTTCATCATCTTTATCTCCATTTAGAAGAAACATTGTAAATTGAAGAGTCTTTTCCTGTAATCCATAACCTCTTAATAGGTTGTAGACTTTTCCAGTAAAAACCCATGGGTCTCGTTCTTGATAGTTTCCACCAAGCTTGTCACGGGCTTGGTTGTAGAGGGGAATTTCGATTTCTTTAGGTATAGAACCTAGAGCTTTAATCGCTCCCTCAATCCTTCCAAGTGTTATGTTAATAAACATTAAAACCTCCTTAAACTTAAAGAATGTCTAATTGCCTCAGAATTTCTGGAACATCTAAATCAGGGGAAATCCTTTCCCTTAGATTCATCAAGAAATCTTTGACTTCTTGGCCTGTCCACTCACCCTCTGTGAGGGGTAGTAGGTTGAGATAAAGGTTTTCACCTTTGACTGAGTCGTAGGGGTAACCTTGTTGTCTGACGATGTTGATTAAAATTTCCTTTGTAGGAATAATCATTCCATTGTTTCTCCTTTCACTATATTTTTTTAGCTGTTAATGAACTTGATTCAAACGCCCTATTATACTATGGGTGTGGCTAAAAATCAACCAAAATTGTGTTGTGTAGGGACTAAGCAACTACTTGGGGATATTGTCTTGTAGTATATTAACTAATCGTAACAAAACAACAATAGTCCTTGTTGTGAAAAGTAAAACGACTGTGGTAACCTTTATAATTCTTTTAATGACTTTTCTTCTTTACCTACTGGTTTAATGATGTTTAAGTACTTCTCTGTTGTAGAAAGTCTCTTGTGTCCAACTAATTTTGAAACTGTAGGGAGTCCAACACCATTTGCTAAGTGATGTGCAATGAAGGTGTTTCTAAGGTCATTAACTTTTGCATTCTTAATACCTGCCTTCTCAAATGCTTTGTCAATGGTTGTTCTGATGTTTCTAATGAGTAGAGGCCTTCCATTCTTTGTGACAAATACGGTATCATCTTCTGTTTCTGGTCTAACTGCAAGATAGTCATCGAGTGCTTTCTTTGCAGATTTGTTTAGAGGTACTTTTCTAGAAGGGTGACTACCTGCTGCTTTGATGTAGAGGTAGTTAATCTTTCCATCTTTGGATGTTCTGATATCTTCTAAAGAAAGTCCTGCTAATTCACCGATTCTAATTCCTGTTTGTAGAAGGATTTCTACAATGGAGTAGAGTCTAATATCAACCCTGCTAACATCTCTTAGTGCTCTGTATTCCATTTCGGAGAGTACTCTTGGAGGTTTAATTTCAAATCTAGGATGTGCTAATTTATCAGAAACATTGTCTTGGATGTGTCCTTGTTCTAGGAGGTATCTAAAGAATGTTCTGGTACTGTTAATTTTTCTAGAGACACTTTTTGGAGTGTAGTTGTTGTCCTGTAGGTTTTGTTTATATCCCTCTAGATGTTCAATTGTAACATTATTTAAGGAGTCAATGCCCAGTTTAGAAAAGTAGTTGAGGAGTTGTTCTATATCTTTTGCATATGCAATAATTGTAGCCTCAGATCTACCTTTTGTAGACAAATCCTGTGTAAAAAGGTCTGCCTTTTCCTTAAAATTTGGGTTGTTTATTCCGCTCACGCCTTCAAATTATTAAATTTAAGGGGCATTTCTTGTATATAGAGTAATTATATCATGTTTGAAAGAGGTAGGCAATAGTAATTGTATATGGGGTTCCGAGTCGGCTGGACTATCTGTTTTAATGTTGTTAGTATGTGATATGGGAAAAATTATTTACCGAAAGGGAAAGGAATTCATCCAAGAAGCAAGGAGAGGTGAGAAGCCGAAGCCAATTGAAAACCTTTCTAACAATCTTTTTGTGAAGATTGGAATGGTGGCTCTTTCTGCTTTTCTTCTTTACAATGTATATCGTTCGGCTGTTATCACTCAAGAGAAAACCGAGATTTCTGAGAAAGCGAAGGAACAGGTTAATGAATTGAGAGTGAAAAATTTGGAATTGGAGTTGATATTGGAGTCTATGCAATCTAAAGAATTTCTAGAGGTTCAGGCAAGAGATAGGTTGAATTTCTCAGGAAAGAATGAGTATGTTTTTGTAATTCCAGAAGGGCTTTTAGAGGAGGGGAAGGAGAGTGTTGATATGTTTCTCAATCCTCCCAAACAGGAGGTTGAAGACCCTACATATGTTGTTTGGTTTGAGTTCCTGAAGAATGGGATTTGAAAATATTGATAAATAGGGATATAATGCTTCATAGTTAGCGCGGGGTAGAGCAGTGGAAGCTCGTTAGGCTCATAACCTAAAGGTCGCTGGTTCGAATCCAGCCCCCGCAACCATTTTTCTACTTAATCTCCAATATTTCTTTTATCTCTCCCTCTATCTCTTTGTTAAATCCAGAGAAGGCTCTGTCATTGATGAAGATAATAGGGTAGTATCCGTATGAGTCAGATACACCCTCACTTTTTCCTTTTTTGTAAGAATTAAGTTGTGAGATAAAGTCAGTATCTGTTGTTAAATGCTCTTCATATTCAATGTTGTGTTCCTTGAAGAAAGCTAATAGATCTAAGCACATGTTTCCACTTCCATTGTGGAATACTACTACTCTGTTGTTTTTCTCCTTTGGTACATATGTACTATCTTCATTAAGGTCTTCTACCTTACACGGATTCATTACATTTGCTTCATCTTGGAATTCGAGTTTAGGCCTAATTTTCTCTGGAGTATATGGCGCATTCCTGTTTACTGGTATCTGCCATGTAGGCATTGTCTTGTCTACAGTTCCTAAAGTATCTAAATCTACCCACTCAACACCGTAGTTATCCCACAATCTATGCCACATATCGTTCCATCTCTCCTTAAATCCACCAATATATGTATGTGATGTTGCCATTATTTTCTCATTTTGAATAGCCCTCTTAAACTGCTCTTCCATATCCTCTGGTTCTCCAGCTCTTTCGTAGAAACTGTAATCACAAAAACTACCATATTTGAATTCTGGGACATCAATATTTGAAACAGAGATAATCTTTACATTGTACTCTTCTGGTTTGTAAATAGTTGTTGCCAACTCTGTTGTACCTCTTGCTGTAATATATTCAATACCTAACTCATCAGCTACCTTTAGAGTTGTTTCATCAGATGCCATATATCTAGAACTAATAGCTCTTGGAGTAACACCTAGGTATTCTTTGGAATTTTCTAACATTTCCTTAATAATTGTATATTGTTTTTCATAAGGCATTCCCCAGAAAGGCTCTGGGTCATATGAAGGGCAGAGTTCAACTACTCCTGTTTTAAGAATTTCTTTCAATTCTTCAGCATTTTTCTTGATAAAATCGGCATTTACCATTAACAATCCTTTAATATTCCTCTCTCTCATATCATTTACCATGTTTGCTAAACCATCAGTATTATTAAATTCAATTAACAACATCATTCCTTTAGGTTTGACACTTTCTTTCTTCTCACACATGTATTTAGACCCTAGGATAGTTCCAACTGCTAGAAGAAAGAATGCACCAAGAATTAAGGAAATATATTTAATTGGTTTGTTTTCCATATATTTATTCAATCAAATTATTCTACCTATTTATCACCGAAATACTTAAATATGTCAAGGAATTAAAAGTGTGGTAATATCAATGTGAGTATGGTGATAATAACGGGGTATGTAAATCCAGATATTGATTGTGTTGCATGTGCTATTGGTTATGCTGAACTACTGAATATGCAAGGTAAGCAAGCAAGAGCGGTATATGCAGGTGATATTGGTGAGGAGACAGAATTTGTTAAGAAATATTTAGGTGGTTTGAATATTGAATTGGTACAGAATGGGTATGGTGATGAAGATATTATTCTAGTTGATGTTTCTGACCCTAATGGTATTGATGAGTTGATAGATATTAACAATGTTGTTGAGGTTATAGATCATAGAAAGTTGTCATATATCCAAAGCTTCCCTAATGCTAAACTCCATATTGATTTAGTAGGGTCTTGTGCTACATTGATAGCTGAGAGATTTCACGAAGTAAATATCCTTCCATCTAGAAACACTTCTGTTCTTCTTTACTCAGCAATTGTTTCTAATACTGTGAATTTTAGAAATAACGTCACAACACAGAGGGATAGGGATATGGGGGAATGGTTGAAGGAGATTAGTATGGTTGAGAGTAGCTATGTAGCAAGTATGTTTGAGTATAAATCAAATATTAATAAAGGGAATTTAGATGAAATAATGAGGGAGGAGTTTAAATTTTATGAAGTTAAAGATGAGAAAGTAGGGGTTGTACAGCTTGAGTTGTCAGATGCTGTAAGAAGAGTAAGAGAATTAGAAGGTGATATTAGGAGGGTTTTGAGTGAGATAAAGGGGGAGAATAGTTTAGATTATCTACTTCTTTCTGTTGTTGATATTATTGATGGTTTTAATTACTTTTTAACAATAGATTCTTCTTCTACTGAGTTATTTTCAAGTGTTTTTAATCTTGCTGATATTGATAAAGGGACTAAGTATGAAGGTATTTTAATGAGAAAGGAGATTTTTCCTAAGGTTGTAGAGTTTTTTGACTTTATTGATAAAGTTGCTGATGCTTTACATGAAGATTGGCGTAAGACGAAAGAGGAAGAAGATGAGGAGTGTGCTACTCATGTTACTGATACTGCTTTTGAAAATTTGTTGAAGGGTTGGCAGGTTGAAAATCGTGCAGCTGCAAAGGTAGTTGTAGGCATTATAAATAGTATGGGGACTGAAATAGATCTCTCTAATAGGGAAATATACAACGAGATAGGTGAGAAGATTCATCAAGAATGGCTTGAAAGGAATCGATGGGCAGCAGATACAGAATTAGGTAAAAAGTTTGTAGAGCTATCAAAGGAAGAACAAGAGAAAGATATAAACCAAATCCGTATAGCTCTCAAAGTTTTTGGTGTGGGATAGTTTAAAATATTGTAATCTTGTACTTCTATTGATACAATCTCACTGTTTAATTAAGTAGATGTTAATATGCCAATAACAACACAACCAGTAAAAGGAATGTATCTTTTAGAAGAAGGTAGAGTTTTTCTTGTACAGGAGAGACAATTAAAAACACAAGGAAGACAGGGGGGATTGATAATTCTTAGGATGAAAGCTTTGGATAATGGCCAGATTGTAAACAAGACAATTAAGGCTGGTGCTAAGGTTGAATATGTAGAGCCAGAAACAAAGGCTTTCCAATTCTTGTATTCTGATGATGCAGGCTCATATTTCATGGATTCAGAAACATACGAAACCGTTATGATTCCAAAAGATGTTGTTGGTGATTATGTACAATTTCTTAAAGAAGGAGAAACAGTTTTAGTAATGGTTCATGAAGGAAAGATACTAACCTTGAAGGAGAACCCCTCTGTAGAGCTTGAGGTTGTAAAAGCAGTTGATGCAGTTAAAGGGAATACTTCTAGCTCAGCAACAAAGGAAGTGACACTAGAGACTGGTTACAAGGTTCATGTTCCTCTTTTCATTAAACAAGGAGATATTGTTAAGATCAATACAGAAACAGGTCAGTATTCGGGGAAAGCGTAATATACTGTTAAAAAGAGTTGTTACTACATACAACGTCTTCCCAAATCTTTCTTCTTTTTCTAGGAGAGAGGTTTAACAGTTCTTCGTAATGTTGTAGAAAAACCTCTTTGATTACAGGGTCAATTACTATCCCATTATCTTCTAAATCTTTAACAATCCTGTCCATTTTATCTTGTGTTAACGATATATCTATGTCCGAGCATGAAATATATTCACTCATGGTATCGTATCTACTTACTCTTTCATCTTTGTATCTCTTTGAACTTCTTCTTGCATCTGCTATGGTTGTTTTTAACCAAACCCCATCAGAAGAAGGGGTGATAATGTAGATGTTAGGATTAGCCTCAGAGAGAGATTTTACACATTTTGGACATGTGAAAGGATAGTCGACAGGATGTAGAAATAGTGTGTCTTCTTGAACAATTCTTCCTGCAGAAAAGATATATGTGGGGATATTAGGGTTTGACATGTCATATCCAAGTTCCTCTGCGAGTTGAAGAGATTGGAACTCAGCATGATTGCTGTATCCTTGTCTTTTCTTTGTAAAGCTCTCACCTGCCACATTCATATTCCAGCCGATACCTGTAATGATATGTTGGTTGTTTATAATCTGCATAGCGATTGAACCGAAAGCCTCTTGTGCAGTATTGAGGTAGGAAAGATGAAGACAAAGGTTGTAGATAGGGTCATTTTTAAACCAATACTCTTCTCTTTGTTCTGGGGCAGTTGTAATGGGTTGTTCTGTAAAAACCTCATTTTCCACTTGCTTGCCCATTATATCTTCAAACTTATGAATGTACAACCTGTCAGAATATTTCACATTGTGTAGAACAGAGCCCACCAATATGGGCTTTCTTTGAGTTTGATATGTCTTCTAGTATATTAAATATTTCTTGAAAAACCTCTATAGTCCTCTCTGTATATAGATAAACAACTGTGGTTACCTTGTTGACGTTTCTTTGATATAATTGGTGCGTGTATGGTGGGATAGCTCAGTAGGTTAGAGCATGGGATTCATAAACCCAAGGTCGGTGGTTCGATTCCACTTCCCACCACATTCCTAATATTTCAATGAATTTCATATGGAAGAAGATAAAAAGAAAACAAATGTGAAGAAAAATAATGAAGTTAAAGAAGGAAAGAAGAAAGATAATACCTATGTCATAGATATTCGTAAGATGCCACAAGGGAAGAGGATTGTACTTCCTAATTTTCTAACGATAGCTCTAATTGTTGGAGCTGTGGCAATAGGGACATTTCTTTTTAATGTTTTCTCATACAAAGGAGATGAGGTGTCTGTGAGTAATATAGTTTCTGATATTGCGGAGAAGAAGTATGACAAGATCGTTTTGAAAGATGATATGGTTATCTTGGAGAAGAAGGATAAGGTGAATGATGTGAAGGTTGTAAAGAAGAAGTTTGCAATGTTGCCTGAGAAGATGGATTTCTATCAAGTTCTTTCTGATGCTGAGATTGATGTGAAGGATTTGGGGGAAGATTTTTACGAACCTAAGATAGGGATTACTTTTGGTGATATTGTTACAATTCTTTTTCTTGGGGCTGCAGGTGTGTTAGTGTTTGTTATGGTAAAGAATATGCAGGCTTCTGGAGGTAAGATTATGGATTTTGGTGAGAGTAAGGCAAGGTTGATGTTTGGTAAGAAGACAGGGGTGACTTTTGATGATGTTGCTGGTGTGAAGGATTCAAAGGTTGAGTTGGAGGAGATTATTGACTTCTTAAAGAATCCCAAGAAGTACAGAGATTTGGGTGCAAGAATACCTAAGGGGGTATTGCTAGCGGGTGCTCCTGGTACAGGTAAAACTCTTTTGGCAAAAGCTGTTGCTGGTGAGGCTGGTGTTCCATTCTTCCATACCTCAGGTTCTGAGTTTGAGGAGATGTTGGTTGGTGCTGGTGCATCAAGAGTAAGAGATCTGTTTAAGAAAGCTAGAAAGACAGCTCCATGCATTATCTTTATCGATGAGATTGATGCTGTTGCGAAGAAGAGGGGTACAGTTTTGCATTCTGGGGCAGGAGAGCAGACATTGAATCAGATTTTAGTAGAGATGGATGGTCTTGAGGAGAGGGAGAATGTTATTGTTCTTGGTGCTACTAACAGGCCAGATGTTCTCGACCCTGCAATTTTAAGGCCAGGTAGGTTTGATAGGGTGGTTGTTGTGCAGATGCCAGATGCTCAAGGCAGAAAGGAGATTTTGGATGTGCATGCAAAGAACAAGAAGATTGCAGATGATGTTGATTTGGAGACTTTAGCAAAGAAAACAATTGGGTATTCTGGTGCGGATTTAGAGAATCTTCTTAATGAAGCTGCTATCATGGCAGCAGAGAAGGGGGATAAGGAGATAGGACAAGATGATATCATGGAGGCATTTCTTAAAGTGAAGTTGGGTAGGAAGAAGGATATTGCAAATGAGCAAGAGATTTTGGAGTTGACAGCATATCATGAGGCAGGGCATGCGATAGTGGCGAAGTTTACACCGGGTTCTGACCCTGTTGAGCAGATTTCCATTATTCCACGAGGTATGTCTGGTGGTGTTACGGTATATCTTCCAGAGAAGGAGAGGAAGTCTTTACACAAGAAGCAGATGTTGGCATGGATTAGGACAGGTGTGGCAGGTAGGGCTGCAGAGGAGCTTTTCTTAGATGATATATCTTCTGGTGCTTCTTCTGATATTGAGCAGGCAACTGAGGTTGCTAAGGAGATGGTTATGAAATATGGAATGAGTGAGAAGTTAGGTATGGTTAAGTATGGTGATGTTGATAGGACAACACATCTAGGATATGCATATGGTGGTGGTAGAGATTATAGCGAGGATACAGCTAGGATGATTGATGAGGAGGTGAAGAGGTTGATTGATGAAGGGTATGAGGATGCGAAGAAGGTTCTCACAGAACAGAAGGAGTATGTTGAGAAGTTGGTAGCTCTTCTTTTGGAGAAAGAAGTTGTTACAAGAGAGGAGTTTGAAGAACTATTTACAGGTCAGGCCTAGGTAATCCTCGGTTATTCCAAAACTGAACACTTCCCTTCCTCCAATCTGTATCCGGTAGGGCAGTCTTTCTGTTGTTCGGTTCTCTCTATCTTTACACAATTATTCCCTTCAAGTGTAAATCCGTTATCACATGAGTATTTTTTAACTTTGTCTGCTTTTGTATAACAATCTCCTTTGTAGGAGACCATGTTATCAGGACAAGTATATGTTGTTTCAGAATCAATTCTTGCGTAGTAACATTTGCCATCAGCAAGGTACGAGCTTTCAGGATCCTCCCCACAACTCTCTGGAGGTCTTGATTGTGTGTAGCAATAGTAGAGTGTCTTTATCTCAACCTGATAGATTGTTCCCATTGGGCATCTTTGAGTGGGTTCTGCTTTCTGCTTGTATACACCACATGGACCATCTGGTCCTACATCTATTGTTCCATTAGGACACACTAAGCTACTTGATGCAGGTTTAGTGGTTTTTCTTTCACATACATCTCCTTCAATCTCATATCCTTCAGGACAATGTACTGTTGGTTCTACTTCTTTGGAAATACTCTCTTTCTCTTTTTCGCTATCATTAGTCCTCTGCTTGTTTGTAAATATGAGGTACAGTAGGAGGGAGAGCACGAGGAACAGTAAGATAGCTATGCCAAGTAAGAGTTTTTGATTGGTGAGAAGCGGACAGGTTTGTCCTGTTTGTTTTGAGGTAGAGGTTGCCTCTTCTTGGGGTTTCTTTTCTTTTTCCATATAAATATGTTTAAGAAATTATATAAACACCCTGTTTGTTCTTTAATATACCAATTCTAGAAGATGAGTACAACAGGTCTGACCTAGGCCTACCCCTTGGTAAGAAAATTTTAATCATATGGTTGTGCACCTACCAAACAGTTTCCTAGACCTCGGCTTTTGTGGGTGTGTGGATTTTTGGTATAAGCGGAGGAAGAGGTACATCAAAAAGGTGTGTGAGAACTACAAACTTTTAGATTATGAACAAGTTATGAACGAGGGGCAGACCTAGGCAAGACCTTTTGTGATAAAATACATGTATGAATTTGATAAAAAATGGTAAGGATAGATTCTTAGCCATAGATGCCAATGCAATAGTACATAGAGCATTCCATGCATATCCTCCTACACTTCAAACAGAAGATGGTATACAGGTAAATGCAGCATATGGTTTTACTGTAATGCTCTTGGAAGCATTAAAAATGTTTGAACCTAAATATGTACTCTGTTCATTTGATACAGCAAAACCAACATTTAGGCATGTAGAGTTCCCAGACTACAAAGCTACCAGAAAACCCACAGACCAGTCACTTATAGATCAGTTTCCTTTAGTAGAGGAGATACTCCAAGCATTCAATATCCCCATTCTTAAGAAAGAAGGATTTGAAGCAGATGACATATTAGGAACAATATCCAAGTATGTAAAGGAGGGGAAGTGGAGTAATGAAAATATTGAGTTGTATATATTAAGTGGGGATAGAGATTTGTTACAGTTAATATCAGAGAATGTGAAGATAGCGTTACCACAGAAAAGTTTTAGTGACCTTGTTGCATACGACAGAATTGAAACAAAGCAGAAGTTCGGACTATATCCAGAACAAATAGTTGACTACAAAGCTATGGCAGGTGATGCATCGGATAACATACCTGGAGTAAGGGGAGTGGGGGTTAAGACAGCAATAGAGTTGTTGGATAGGTATGGGAGTTTGAACAAAATATATGAAAACTTAGCAGAGGTAAAACCTAGATATGCTAATCTTCTAAAGGAGGGTATAGAGCAGGCAGAGATGAGTAGAAAGTTAGCTACCATTGAGCAGAATATTGACTTAAAGATACATCTGGAGGATTGTTTGATGAGGGATTTTGATAAGAAGGAAGTGTTAGAGGTATTTCATAAATATGCATTTAAGTCATTGATTAAGAAAATTGATAGTTTGAAGGAAGACGAAAAGAGTAATGTCAGTACACAGTTGGATATTTTCTCAACAGGAACAATAGAGGAGGTTAAATGGGTGAAAGAGGAGGATGTAGAAGATATTTGTAAAGGTGCAGAGAAACTCCTCATTGCATATTTTGACAAATCAGAGTCTGCTACCGGAGAGAGTTTCAGTTTTGTAAGGAAGGTCGCTTCTACAAGTAAATCTGAGGACTATCTCCTCAAGGATATTCACCAAATTATAAAAACTGATTGTGAGAAACTAATATATGGTTTAGAACAAATTACAGAACAGGTAGGTATTCCTAATGGTAAACTTTTTGATGTTTCTCTTTTTGCACATCTGATTAATTCTGAAAAGAGAAGTTATCAATTTAAGGATTTAGCTTTTGATTTCTCTGGAAGCATATTTGATGAGAAGATTCATCCTTCTGAGATGAAAAAGGTGTTAGATGCACTTGGGGAGATTAAAGAGAGGGAGGTAAAGAAGGCGAATAGTATTGAGTTGTATGAATATACTAGAAATAGTATGAGAGAGTACTTAGGTGTGGAGGAGAAGTTTTTTGAGAATAGTTTGGAGATGATAGAGATACCGATTTGTAAGATTCTTGTAAAGATGGAGAGTAAAGGGATAATGGTGGATACTGATTGGCTAGAGAAGTTGGATGGTGAGCTTTCTGAAGAGATATCAAAGGTAACCAAGGATATATATGATTGTATTGGGCATGAGTTTAATATTAATTCTCCTAAACAGTTGTCTGATGTTTTGTTTAATGAACTAGATTTACCAAACAAAAAGAAAGGTTCAACTAGAGAGTCTGTTTTAATTGAGCTAAAAGGTTATCATCCGGTAGTTGAGAAGATATTGGAGTACAGAGAGCTGAGTAAGATACATACTACATATGTAGTTCCTTTGTTAGAGATGGGAAGAGAAGATCCAGAAAGTACCATTCATACTAATTACAAACAGACAGGTACATCCTCAGGAAGATTCTCATCATCTAATCCTAATATGCAGAATATTCCAGTACAGGGAGAGTGGGCTGAGAAGATTAGGAAGGCTTTTGTTGCTAGAGATGGGTTTAAGTTTGTATCCATGGACTACTCACAGATAGAGTTAAGGATTCTTGCTGATATGTCTAAGGATGATCTTTTGATAGAGGACTTTCAAAATAATATAGATATTCATAGGGCAACAGCTAGTAGAATTTTAAGTAAAGAAGTAGAGGATGTTACTAAAGAGGAGAGGAGTCTTGGGAAGACAATTAACTTCGGTATTTTGTTTGGTCAGACACCTTTTGGTCTTGCTAGTATGCTTGGTATTCCTGTTGATACAGCACAGAAGTATATTACAGATTACTTTCAGCAT
>DATERJ010000015.1:0-53265 GCA_035271645.1 Candidatus Dojkabacteria bacterium | reverse complement strand
ATGTATGGACAACTTAGTCCTACAAATCGATCTTTTAAAAAAAAGGAGGAAGAATGTCTAAAGGAAAAGGAAATATCATAGTGAAGATTACAGACTTAATTAAAAATCCAGACTTCTATCAAGGTAGGGATGTTGCTGTCTTAGGTGATAGATTTCAACTTGTCAGAAAGGTGGTGATACTTGAGAAAGGGAAGGATATCCCAGTTTATTACTACAACCTTTACCAAGGTGACAGAAAAATTGTTCTGTATACTAAGCAGGAGAACCTTGAAGAAAAGGAAAACTATTTAATTGAAGGAGAATGGAGGATGAGTTTTGATAGATCGTTATACTACTTACATTAATGTATAAGTAGTATTTAACCCTACAAGAATTGGGGATATTTATACAATTTTGTATATATATTCTCTGGTTTGAGTGGGGTTTTTTCTTTTTATCGAGATTCTACCAAAATGCCGAGGAGAGGACTCGAACCTCCAAGGGTTTTACCCCATATGCTCCTAAGGCATACGTGTCTGCCAGTTTCACCACCTCGGCTTAGTAGGCTATATTCTACTAAAAATACGACAATTTTGGTAGACCTGCGATCGTATTTAATTCAAAGCACTTGTCTTAGTAACAAGAAAGATAGTATAATTGCTAGCTATTTATATTGGGGTGCTAGCTCATCCGGTAGAGCAACTGCCTTTTAAGCAGTTGGTGCGGGGTTCGAGTCCCCGGCACCTCATTTTTCATATTGTTTCTAAAAAGAAAATCCCAGTAGGCATATCATATGTATATGTATATTTATATATACCTACTGGGTGTTGTTTGTTAGATTAGTTCATCCATTGAGGTTTTGATGTCAATCATCTTAGCTACCTTAATCCGTTCTTCTAAAGTAGGTAAGTGTTCCTTAAGAAGCTCTGTTATTGCTTCTCTCAACTCCCAAAAAGGAGTATCCTTTTCAGCAAGGTAAACAAAAAAGTTATACAAGTTATTCGATGGATTTATATCATCCGGTCCTTCTACAGGGTGCATTAAACGCACTATTTCCCAGATTCTTTCTTTACTCATATCTATTCTAGCCATTTCACTCTCCTTCCTAATTTTCAAAGATCTAACAAACAGTAGATTATACAATAGCTTGGTGATATAGGCAAAAGTAGTGGTGTAAGATCCTCTTGTGTGGTAGAATCAAATGTTCTTTAAGAAATTGATAAGAGGTCTGAGTAGAAAGGAGAAAATATGTGTAATAACAGACTACCGGTTGTATATTTTGCACATCCTATTAGTGGAGTATCACTCGAGGTGGTTCAGCAATACTATGATGATATTAGGAAAATGTTTGGAAAAATTTGTTTTGTTCAAACCCCTATGGATGTAGTTGCCAGAACGGATCTTAGTGAGAGGAAAGAATCTTTTAAAGACCCTGCTATGGTAAATGATGTAATCACTAACAGGGATTACAAATTTGTCGAGGGTTGCAATGTAATATTTGCAAACCTTTCAAAGTGTACAAGAGTATCCATTGGGACGGTTATGGAAATTGCATGGGCATATGCTCATCACAAGTACATAATTATTGTAATGGATAAAGAAGGTCTTCACGAGCACGGCATGATACTTGGTACTCATCCAGTTGTCTTTACTGATTTCAATTCAGCAGCTCAACATCTAGTAGATTACTGTATGACAGGTATCAGCGACCCTGACTTACGAGACCATGTTAAACAAATCAAACAGGACCTCTAATTCAATTTCTTCTCCTAATGGGAGAACATGTTTTTCAACATCTCCCATTAGGAATCATCCACACTATATCCCCATTGCTATCCCAAACAACCTATGATACTGTATTGATATAAGTTTTAATTAATAACTATCAATATGGAAAAAGAAGAAATAATCGTAGAGGAAACAGTTATACCTGAGAAAGAAACCGAAAAAGTGGAAGAGAAAGCCACAAAAAAGCCAAACACATTAACAATAGTTTTGGCTGTGCTTGTAATATTGTTACTCATTCCTGTTGTAGGAATGGTTTTGTTTAAGTTTGATATTCCTCATCAGAAAGGTAAACCGGTAGAGAAGGTTGAGAACCAAGAATCTGAGTGTACGGAATGTCTTGCTGTTCCAGAAAAAGAGTGTGATTGTCCTGCTTGTCCCAAGAATCAAGAAACAGTAGCTAATCCTGGTTGGATGAAACATATAGCTTCAGATGTAAAGCTTAGTATTGAAACACCATCATATTCAACAAAACAAGATTTGGGTGGTGAAGAAGTTCGATTTACATGGGATGTAAGAATGTCACAAATAGAATACACAGAGTATCTCTATTTTGACAATTATGTAAAAACGATATCAGCACACTTCTTCCCTGAACGACTTCCTGATGGTTTCGGTTGTGGTGCTGGTTGTGCAAGAGAGAATATTATAGATATTCAAATATTCAAAAACAACAAGAACCTAACTTTAGAACAAGCAAGAGATAGACTGATTACAAAGTTTAATGAGGCTAATCAAGAAGAGGGTTCAATTACTGGGAGTATTAAAACTAAATGGAATGAGAAGACATATGAATATACAACATCAACGCCAGGTGGGACTTTCCTAGGTAATCTAGTTGTAAAAAATGGATACATATATGATGTAGGTTACTTGTTAGCAGGAACAGAAGGGGATTCGTTAAATAATGCAAAAAAGGTTCTTAACTCAATAGTGTTTAATTAAATTTTAAACAAATAGTTATGGACAAAAATAAAGTTCTTCAAACTGTCCTTTTCATACTTCTTCTACTTGTTTTAGGTTTTGGAGCATATTACCTGTACTCAAAAGGAGTAATATGTAAATCCAACAAAGTAACAGAGGAGAAAGAAGGTGGATATAAGACTGATAAAGGAGTAAGTTTTGAATTGATTAGTCCCTTACCAAACAGCGAGATAGAGTGTGAATTTACCCTTGCTGGTGAAATGCCAAGAGAGTGGTTCTTTGAAAATTCCTTTCAATATTCAATTCTTGTAGATGGCAAGGAGGTATTAACAGGTTCTGTACAGAGTAAAGATGACTATACAGTAAAAGAGATTTTAACGTTTTCTGAAAAGATAGAATGTGAAGAAGGTTGTTTCGGTGATGGAGAAATTGTATTAAAGAATGCTAATCCATCTGGCTTACCAGAGAATGCAGATCAGTACAGAATTCCTGTCAAATTTATATCCAAATGCTCAACTAAGGAGATAGTAAAAGAAACTCCAGCAACTCCAAAGACAACGGTTGTAAAGTTGTATTTTGGAAACAGCACTAAAGATCCCGATTCCATGAATTGTGGAGTAACATATGAGGTTAAGAGGACGATTAATGAGGTTGTAGCAGTTGGGAAAGCCTCCGTAAACGAACTTCTCAAAGGACCAAGTGCAACAGAGAAAAGTAAGGGATATTACACCTCAATTCCTTCTGGAACAGTACTTAAATCTATCAATATTAAGAACGGTACAGCATATGTGGATTTTAATGAAAAACTAACAGAAGGGGTAGGTGGTAGTTGTTTTATAAGTAGTGTAAGGTCACAGATTGAGAATACATTAAAGCAATTCCCAACAGTAAAAGAGATTGTGATACAAATAAATGGAGAGTCTGAGGGTGTGTTAGAACCCTAAAAATTGAGAACTGAGACTGAGGTTACCTTATGAGATTAGCCTTTGCCAGTAAGGACTATTACTCTCTTTTGTGGATTATTTAACATGCTATAAGACTTGGCATGAATATTACTCCCCAAGAAGTTGTTTCTTTACCTCTTGCAACTCTTTCTCATCAAGTGTTGCTTTGGCAATCTTAAGAATCTCTTCTGCGTTGTCATCCCCAGCAATCCTGTTTTTCGATATTACACTACACTTACTACACTCATGAACAATCATAATCTCTCCAATTTGGTCTTTACCATATTTATCTTTTCTCGAGCTTTTAAAAGTAATTCCAACTGGTTTCATTAACCCCTTACACTTCTCCTTCCTATCTCCAGGTATATCCCTATCCAAATGTACAGAATACAAACAGTATGGACAATGATTTCTATGCTTTGTCCCAATATATCCTTCTGTATCTACATCTTTACCACAATTCTTACACTTAAACATTATCTTAAAAATTTTTTAGAAAAATTATCTCCTTCTCTAACTACAATGTAAGCTCTATGTAGTGCTCTTGTAAGTGCGACATAGAGAAGCTTACTAGAAAGCATATCATCACTATAGAAATCAGAATTAATATCAGCGAGGATAATAGAATCAAACTCTAAACCTTTTGCATTCTCAATTGGAAGAATTAAAAGACCATTCTGATAGTTGTTCTCAGAGTAGTTAACAACATCTCTTCCAATCTCCCCTTCGTATTTACTAAACACGTTGTACAAATCAATTGCATGGTTTTTGTCCCTTGCTAGAAATGCAACAGTAATTGCTCCCTTCTCAAAATCCTCTTTAATTAACTCAACAAAATCTTTAATATCTTTTTCATCTAAATCTTGAATATTCTTTTCCTTTGTAATTATCTTCACATCATCTCCATGTCTCAAAACTGCCTCAGGAAGTTTGTATGACTTGGGGAATGTATGTTGAAATATATCGTTGGCATAATTGATAATCTCAACAGTTGTTCTGTAACATTTCTGAAGTTCGTAATATGCGGTATCTTTCCCTGTTGTATTCTTAATTAACTTCTTTACATCATCCCAATCCTTAATGTAAAAAGGAGGAATTATTGACTGAGCAAGGTCTCCTGCAAGAGTAATATTCCCATTCTTTGCAATCATTAAGAGAGTAAGAAGTTGCATTAAACTCATATCCTGTGCCTCATCTACCATTACATACGCTTTCTCTTCAAATTTACAACCATTAACTTTGAAGTATAGGTATACCATTGGGGCTAGATCCTCAATCCTAAATGTTCGTATTCGTCCATTATGCTTTAATCCATTTAATGAATGTTTAGCAACCTCTTTTGATATTAAATCTGTCTTAAATAATCCTTTGTACATCTCATACACATTACAAGACTTCTTGACATACCTATCTATCTCATCTTTAATCTTACCTTGATCCTGTTCTCGAGTATCAATCTTTCCATCCTTATACTTCCTAAAAGCCTTCTGTGCAAAAGCATACTCCACAGCTAACCCAATTCGCTCTCCCATATTAATATCCTTAAACTCCTCCTTTAGTTCATAATATCTGTCGGTAATATCATATCTGATTGTTCCCGGAATATTTTCTAAAAGATGACTCTCAAATCTTTCAAAATACTTGTCCAATATCTTAATGAACTCAAATGACCCTTTAAACTCTTTAATTTCAAGATTATCCTTCTCAGGTGATATTGTGTAATATTGATCCCATCCTAACACCTTCTTCCCCCAGAAAAGATATGTGAGGGTATCTACCTTGTTTACACCTAGATTAGGTAACACATCAGAAACATAGTCAATGAACATCTGGTTGGGAGCAATAATTAATGAATTAGTATCATTGATTTCATTGGGATAGGTATAGAAGAGATATGCAAGTCTGTGAAGTAAAATAGTTGTTTTACCACTACCTGCAACTCCTTGCATCAATGCAGGTTTGTGAATATCATCTCTAATAATTTCGTTCTGTTGTGCTTGAATTGTAGAAACAATATCTTGTAACTTTTTACCAATCCTTTCTTGTAGTTGTGAAAGAAGAAACTCATCTGCAGCAACATTACCAGATTTTGCATCGTAGATACCATTAATCCTTGCTCTAGCTATTTGAAACTGTCTTTTCTGTTTTAACTCTCCCTTTCTTTCTCCAACAGGTGCGATAAAGGAAACATCTTTTGCAGGGCCGGAGTTTTGGTAATATATGTTTGCAATAGGGGAACGCCAGTCAGTAATTAAAGGCACATGTGTTTCTGTATCAATCAAGGCAAACTTACCGATATATAACTCTAGAGGTTTCTTTGTTCTAGAATCATCAGGGAGAAAGACAATTTTACCAAAATATGGTGAATCAAAAGCGATTAACTCGTTGTTAATCCTTGTTACCATTAATTCAATTTCATGAAGAATACTGTTGTATATGCTTCTAGCATCTTTCTTGGCATCAGGGTCTGTTTCTGCATCAATCTCTTGAATCTGTCTTTCAAGTTCCTCTTCTAATTTTTTTAGTTGAGGTAATAGGTACTCTAACTTCTTTTTAGTAATTAGAGTTACCTTCTCAAGGTGAGTATATTCCTCTTTCTCAAGTTCAGAATTAGGGATTACATTGGAAAAATCAGACAACTCTCCTATATCCTTGTGAAGAGGATTAAGATATTTTTCAAATGTTTGCATGTTGAAAAATGCAGAAGTTATCAACTTATATAATAACATATTCTTAACTTTTTTGCAAATTTTTCACACTACAATTTCTTTGTTAATTGTAGTATATTAAAATATGAGACAACTTAAGTTTTTAATAGCTCTTGTATTTCTTGCTACTGCATTTATTTTCCTTCAAAACAAATTTAATTTTCTTAATATATCGATAACAGAGAACAAACAGGGGGAACAGGTAGTAGAACAGACAACAGTAATTGATGAAAGTAAAGACTATGTAGAGATATTTACAGGTGAAGGACAGAGTGTGAGAGTCAATGTTGAATTAGCAAAAACGGATCAGGAGAGAGCTTTGGGACTTTCAAACAGGAAATATCTTGGAACATATGATGGTATGTGGTTTGTATTTGACAAAGATGTTACTAATTCTTTCTGGATGAAAGATTGTTTAATACCCCTTGATATTATCTTTGTAGATTCTTCAGGTTTCATTGTAGATATTAAGGATAATAACGAACCATGTAGTGATAGCTATTGCCCTTCAATATCTTCTTCTGTATCATACAGGAGTGTTTTAGAAGTCAATGCTAATTTTGCAAGTAGTAATGGGGTGGAGGTAGGACAAAGCATTACAACACATTTTGGTTCAGATAGTAAAGATTAATTAACAAATATTTAACTTCATATATTTCATATTATGCTAACAGGATTGATAGAATGGCTTGTTAATTTAATTGGCTCTGCAGGATATTGGGGAGTAGGGTTTGCAATGTTCTTAGAGAGTTTCTTTGCCCCAATACCAAGTGAGATAATATTGCCATTTTCTGGGTTTGTAGCCTCACGTGGAGATCTAAACATCTGGATTACTATCCTAGTAGCCACACTTGCTGCATATCTGGGTTCACTTCCCTTCTACCTCATTGGTAGGTGGGGAGAGAAGAGTGTAATGAAGTTTTTAGGTAAATACGGTAAATATCTTTTCATTACTAAAAGTGATTTAGATAAAGGTTTTAAGGCTTTTGATAAATATGGTAATGGAATCGTTTTACTTGGGCGATTAATCCCTATTGTTAGAACAGTAATCTCCTTTCCTGCAGGTGTTGCAAAGATGAATTTTACTGTCTTCTCTATCTACACTTTAATTGGTACAGCAATTTGGTCCACGATATTGGGAATGGGCGGATACTTCCTAGGTTCAAAATGGGAGGAAGTGTCGGTATATGTCAGTAAATATGAGAAGGTAATTATGGTGCTTCTTGTAATTCTCTTTGTACTTTATGTAGCTAGGGGGATATACAATATTGTAAAAGAGAAGAAAGAAGTAAAGAAGACTAAATAACTCTAAGAAGAGATTCTCCTGTCATATCAGAAGGCTTTGGAATGCCCATTAAATCAAGAACAGTTGGAGCAATATCTTTTAGTGAACCATATGGAAGCATTTTTGCTGGTGTTTTTCCATCGATTACAATACAAGGAACAGGATTTAGTGAATGTTCTGTGTCAATATCTCCCGTGTCAAGATTTGTCATCTCTTCTGCATTACCGTGATCAGCAGTAATGATTACTGCACCTCCTCTAGAGGTAAACTCTTGAACAAGTTGTTTAACGCAATAGTCAACGACTTTTACAGCTTTGATACCGGCTTCCAGATTGCCTGTATGTCCGACCATATCAGCATTAGCAAAGTTTACAGTAATGAAATCATACATATCTCTACCAATTCTATCCAAAAGAATGGTTGTTATCTCCAAAGCACTCATCTCAGGCTTTTGGTCATATGTAGCAACCTTTGGAGAAGGAATGATAATTCTATCCTCATTGTTGTAAATAACGGATGTACCACCATTGAAGAAGTACGTAACATGTGGAAACTTCTCGGTTTCTGCAATTCTTAATTGAGTTCTACCTTCTGTATCTATTACATTACCTAGTGTTAGATTGATATATTGTTTGGGGAAAATAACTTTCTCTGGAAAATTCTTCCTATATTCAACCATGCCAGCAATATAGAGATTCTGTAATTTTTTCCTTGAGAAGCTAGCAAAATCCTCGTTAATAATGGCATCTGCAAGTTGTAATACTCTATCAGCCCTGTAATTCATAAAAATCACAACATCGTTATCTTGAATCCTTCCTTTATTTATAACTGCAGGTCCAACAAATTCATCTGTAATGTTTTGGGAATAACTGTTCTCGATAGCATTTTGGCAAGCAGGAAACTCTGTTCCTATACCATTTACTAAAAGGTTGTAAGCTAACTCTGTTCTATCCCATTTATTATTCCTATCCATACCATAATATCTTCCAATGATAGTTGCTATTATTCCCATACCCCTGTCTAAACAATATCTGTCCATCTCAGAAAGGTAGGAAAGAGAAGAGTTAGGGGGAGTGTCTCTACCATCTGTAAATGCGTGAATATACAAATGGTTGGGAAAGTTTAATTGAGAAAAGTAGTCAACAATAGCTTTGAAGTGATCTATGTGTGAATGTACACCTCCATCACTAAGTAATCCAACGAGATGTACATTACTTCCATATTTATATGCATGTGCATATGCTTCTCTTAGAGTATTATTCTGTGGTAGTTGACCTTTGGCTATAGAGTTATTAATTCTAGGTAAACTTTGGTACACAGTTCTACCTGAACCGATGTTCAAATGACCAACCTCACTATTCCCTTTTACATTTTGAGGTAATCCAACAGCTTCTCCCGATGCAATTAAATATGTTCTTGGAGATGTAGCCCAGTAGGAAATTAAAGACTCTGGTTGGGCTAAAACAACGGCATTACCAGCATTTTTAGGTGCTGCTCCCAAACCATCTAAGATTATTAACAAGACTTTTTGTTTCTTACTCATAGGCAGTTAATAATATATTCTGGCATATTTTTCATTTTTATTCTATAATCAGAGCTGACATTTCAAATTAACTAAAAATATACAGATATGGATAACAATATATTGAAAAAAATAGAAGAAGATTCTTACAAAAAAAGACCTGATGTGAAGGTTGGAGATACAGTTAAACTCTCTTTGAAAGTTAAAGAGGGTGGTAAGGAAAGAACTCAAGTGTTTGAAGGAGTTGTAATTGCAATTACAGGTAGAGGATTAAGTAAGAATATTGTAGTAAGAAAAATCTCATACGGTGTGGGTGTTGAGAAGATAGTTCCACTACATGCACCAGTATTACAGAAGATTGAGATTGTAAAGAGAGGAACTGTTAGAAGAGCAAAATTATTCTATCTCAGAGATAGGGTTGGTAGAAGAGCATTGAAGGTTAACAAGCTACAAGATGTCTATATGGCAGATGAGGAAGAAGTTGTAGTACCAGAGGAAGGTGAGGCTGAAGTTGTCGAAGAGGCAGAGGTAGAAGATGTTGAAGTAGTAGAGGAATCTAAAGAAGAACCTAAGGAAGAAGAGAAAAAAACAGAAGAAGAAACAAAGTAACTACTGCAGGGGTAGTTCAATGGTTAGAATATCTGTTTTCCAAACAGAGGGTTGCGGGTTCGAGTCCCGTCCCCTGCTCCAGTATATTTCAAAGGATTGATCTTATGGTAATTTATGTATTTAAATTAATATATAGTTACTAATATGGACAAAAAGACATCAATTAAAGTTTTCAAAAGTAAGAAGATTAGAACACAGTGGGATGAAAAGAATGAGGAATGGCTATTCTCTATTGTAGATATTGTAGGTGTTTTAACAGGGAGTCCTAATCCTAGGAACTATTGGAAAGTTCTTAAGTTTAGGTTGCTTGAAGAAGGAAATGAAACGGTTACAATTTGTAACCGTTTGAAGATGGAAGCTGCAGATGGGAAGATGCGTTTTACAGATGTTGCTAATACAGAACAGATTTTGAGACTAATTCAGTCAATACCATCTCCAAATGCAGAGCCCTTTAAATTATGGTTAGCTAAGGTAGGAAATGAAAGAATAAATGAAGATATCGACCCTGAGTTAACGATAAGTAGAGCTTTAAAAACATATCAAAGGAAAGGATACAGCAGGGAATGGATTAATCAAAGACTTCTTTCAATTCAAGTTCGTAAAGAATTAACAGATGAATGGGAAGATAGAGGGGTAAAGGAAGGTTTTGAATTTGCAATACTTACAGATGAATTAACTAAAGCATGGTCTGGTTTAACTACTCGCAAATACAAAGATTTAAAGGGTTTGAAGAAGGAAAATCTAAGGGATAATATGACTACATTAGAAATTGTACTAAATATGTTAGCAGAAGCTTCAACGACTGAGATATCTAAGACAGAGAAACCTAGGACATTCACACAAAACAAAGAGGTTGCTAAAAAGGGTGGGAGTATAGCTGGTAATGCCAGAAAAGAGATAGAAAAGAAAACAGGTAAGTCTGTTATTACAAGAAAGAAAGAGCTTGAAGGTTAAAAAGGGAAACCTACTAATTATCCACAATATATAATATAATCAGCTATGAAGAACGTAGATGTACCACTCTGGGATAAGGGAGATAAAACTGACAACTTTACTAGGGGGGGAGCTCGTGCAAAACAAATGTCTCTTGAGGGAATGGTTGAGGTTGATAAAGGTATAGAGAAAATCTTTAAAATGGTGTTAGGTAGAAAGCCATCAACAAGAGAGTCTGCATATTACAGAATTAGTAGAATGGAGAAGGAGGATATAATTGCCAAACTATTATCAGGAACTGAACACAAAGAATTAATAAAAAATGCTAAGAAGTATCCAGAGGTAGTAGATGAAAATAAGCAACAGAAGGGAACAATCCTTAAACTAAAATCTGAACATAAGAGTAGAACACAAGAACTTGAGGAATTGGGAAAGTTGCTAGAAGAAAAGAATGTAACAATTAAGAATCTTAGAGCAGAAAAAGGTAAACCATATATTACAAATCATAGAATATTAGAAGAATCTATGGACTACAAACCCCAATACAAACAAGTAGAGAGTGCTGATAATGAAAAAACTTGGTGGGAGAAAATAATTGATTTGTTTTTTAGATAAATGACAACAAAAATATTTGCAAAAAGATTAAAAAGAGCTCGATTAGAAAAGAATCTTACACAGAAGGAACTTGCAATCAGAATAGGGTTATCAGATAAATCTATCAGCATCTATGAGAATGGAAAAGCATATCCTCCAATTAGCAACCTGTTAATGATTGCAAAAGAATTAGATAAAGATATTGCCTATTTTTTGTCTGATTAAACATCCTAAACAGGAGGTGTTAACCATTTCTTAGCTTTAGCAGAATACTTTGGAATAAGTTTGATTGCTGCAAATATTGCTCCTCCACCAACTAAGAAAATAATTAAGAATTTGAAAATATTTCCGATAATGTAAGATTGTGGAACAGGTTGTACAACAAGAGACTCATTAAATGTCACTTCTGCATCAGCTGAATTGGTGTAGTTCGTGTCATGTTGCCATGAAATTGCGGAAACAGTAATAGGATAAACACCAGCTCTTTCAGGCTTAATGGAGGCCTTAACAGTATATGTCTCACCAGCCCTCATTGAGATAAACTCTTTGTGTCTTGGAATAATCTTTAATGCTGTTGGATAACTCCATTGAATCTGTGTTCTTGTACTATCTATGTATGGAGTAATTTTGACAGTATATGTCACATTACCTGTAAATGCTGATTGTCCTCCACGAATTAATTCAATATCAAAATACTTACTCACAACCCTTTTCTCACTCTCCTTAATCTCCTCTATCTCTGGTATATCTTTCTCTTCTTGTTTCTTCTGAACAGTATCAACTAACTCATCAACAATATTGTTCTGTGCATACAAAAGGTTGTTTTTTCCTAGTAAACCCAAGAAAAGAATTGCAAATATAGTTGTAAGTATAACTCTCTTTTTCATTTCAATATTTTTTTTATATTAGATTTGTAAACATAATATACCTCTTCCGCTTCCTTCTCACTTATTTCATAATCATCATGCACTATATTATTCCTAATCTTATGTACCTCCCAAAGTCTGTTGTAGTCATCTCTATTAAAAAGACTCTTAGCTCTCTTTAGGTTATCCCCACAAGTATCTTCATTATTATACTTTAGTTGCAATGCCTTAGAAAGTAGATTGTCTAACTTTACAACAGCATCTCTTCTGATAGAACCTTCTAAACTACTAATTGCTAGCATTAGGTCATCCACTTTTTTAAGAACTTCTGTCTTCTTAGTAGTATCAACTCTTTTACTACTAAGATATACAGCGGCAAAAAGAACGATAATCAATATAAGAATCATTACAGTTATACCCAAAATCATTGTTGTATCCATTTTTTCTTCTGCATTAGTTTAAAAATAGTGTAGAACAGTAACAATAGTATACCAAAAGATAGAAGAGAGAAAATTTTTGCTAGAACTTTTGCATAAATAGGTATATCACTAGGAACCTTATTGGCAATATTTAATTCTATACTTTCGCTTGCATTGTTACGATATCTTGTTGTAATAGAGATTGTATTAAAATATATTTTTTCTGTTGGAATATTTAACTGAATATTACTTGTATGTTTCGGTAGAAGAATAGATGATGAGTTATTATTAACACTATCCAAATATTTTTTAATATCACCGATGTTTGATTTTAGCAAGTCTATCTTTGAGATGATGACATTACCAGTATTAGATGTTGTAATATATGCTTTAGCATAGGGCTTAGTGATGTCATAATTATCAAAACTTAGAGCCGAATTAACAGAAATGTTCTTCTCTACCTTTTTCTCTGTATCAATTCGTACAATGAAGTCAGTAGGGGTGTAAAAGGTTAGAGTAGGGCTCATTACAGACTTTCCTCTTTTAAGTATAGTGATATGGTCATTAAGCTGTGTGCCGAAAATGGTATATCCAAAATATTCCTCTAGGAAAGGATCTACCTGAACCCATTTTTCCTTATCCTCATCAAAATATTCAACCCAGTGATGATAGAAACCATCTGTGGTATGTCCACTAATATTTGAGACATAACCAACAATCATTCTGCTAGGGATGCTGTAATTTCTCAAAAGAGCCATATATAAATCAGCATAATCAACCTGTCCAACTTCCATTGGCTTTTCTAAAATATCACTTACTTGTAATCTTGCAGAGTTCTCTATTCCTAAGGAAATATTTTTTGAATACTCTAGCCTGTACATCACATATTGATAGAGGAATTTGTAAAAAAGGCTTCTTTCAGAAGGTTTTAAGGTTTTAATATCACTCATCATTGGATTGATATCTAAACCTTTCTCTTTCATGAAAGAAGCAATTCTTTTGTTTTCTGTACTATCTCTAATCTCCCACAGTCCATTTGGTAGTGTTAAATACTGCTGTGGTTCTTCTGCCTCTGTTACACTTTCTTCTTTGAGAACATAGCCGGACAACTTAACACTAATATTATCACCACTTTTTACTAAATATTTAAGAATATAGTTGCCATCTTCATCTTGAATAGCAGAGGTAGGAAGTGGATCTATCTGCTCCCAAACTACTATCTGATTAGCATCATCTAAGGGTACGACCAACTCATATGTTTGTCCTTGCTTCTCACTATCGTTTGTGAACTGTCTGTTAATATTAAAGGAATATTGTATATGCTTGTCAAAAAAGATAGATACAGAGTCCTTTGTAGGGTTTTTGAAAAGTACTTCCCTTACATCCCCCCTCAGTTCTTTTGAAACTATGTTTTCTGAAGACCATGAGAAATCTCCTTTCTCTTTTGGGTGTATTATCTTAACATCCGTTGTAGTAGCATCTAAGACTTTTGATGGGAAGGAGTATGTAATTTCATTTTGTAGGTTGTATGAATATATTATTTTAATTTCAAGAGGCCTCTCTGGTGTAACAACAGTATTTTTCAGATCCATCTGCACATCAGTAGTGGATGTTCGGTTGTAACTTTCACATTTAATTGGATTACCATTTGCAGAGTAACATTTCGCTTTTATATCCTTAGCCTGAATAGAGGTTGTGTACAAAGAGAGAACTTTAGTAGTCTTGGTAGTTAAATATATAGTTAACTCAGTTGTAACATTCTGTCCATTTACTCTGTGAACAAAAGATGAACTTACATCAAATGGAGCTTCCTGTGCAAATGAAATTTGTGTAAAAAATAATACAAGGCTAATAGCTAACAGAGTCTTCTTTAAGTAGCCAATCAAACTTCTCATATTTCCTTATTACCTGTTTTGTTATTGTTGTCTTAGGTGTTATGCCATATCCTTTAATTATTTCTGCCATATCAACCTTCTCCAATTCATTAACTATCTTATAATTAGGATTTCTAACAATTTCTTGTTTGGCATTTTTTCTAATTACATAATATGCTATTCCACTATGATCATCAAGAGTTACTTGAGGTGAAGCCTTGATATTCATAATTTCTGCCAATATTAAAGTAGTGCTCTGTCTAGGATTGGTTGCAACAAAGTCATATCCAGCGGGAACAATAACCTTGTCTCCTTTTTTAGCCTGTATTCTAACAACTCTATTCTCCTTTGGAGACTTGTATTTCTGTAACAACATTGTGGTACTACCATAAAGTACTTCGAAAATTCGTGGATATTTACCACATCTGGTAGCTCTGGTTTTTACAAATTCGATACCTGCAAGATTCGACTTAATGACATATATATTGAGTTTCAATTTTTTATCAGCAAACAGATTGTTTGTATCAATCTGTTTGTATTTTGTGTAAAAAACTTCAGGACAATCTAGCTCTTTATTTAATAATTGTTCTCGGATATCATCAATGGAAATTGTTAGTTTTTCTTTATACTGAGCATCTTTTAAAAGCAACTCTTCACCATCGTAAACAACTGAGAAACCTAGAGCACCTTTTAAATCTATCTTTGCCATGTAGTATTATACCATACCTTGTCTAGTCATTATCACGATACGACTTAAGAAGCTCTGAGAGTACAATCCCAACGATTATATAGAAGACCAAGGCAACAACAAGAATTGTGGGAATCTGCACACTACCTATATTTATCGTACTGTCAACAATCCCTTTGAATGGTGCAATTAGAAAGTCGGTTTTAGTCATAATCCATTGTACTAATGCATTTGAACTGTTTTCTGCATGTATGGCAACAAGAATAATTCTAATACCCAAGGTAGCCTGTACAAGAATGGAGAGAAAATATGCAATTCTTACTAACAATTTTATCATCTTACATCCTTTCTAAGTTATCTAAATAGTATTGTAATTGTACCATAAATCTAGTTACTCCGTTTGCCCAAGCATGTGCAGGATTAGCAGCACAAGGAGGACAATATCGAGGCTCTATATCAAAAGGGGTTAGATCTGTTCCATAACCAAGTGCCATTCTCTCAGTTATATGAGTTATTGCACTCTCCCAGCTATCAAATATACTCCATCCATCAGTATTACGATTTATTCCTCTCCAGCCCCATCCATTGTTTGTACCTGCTGGTATTAAGTTTCCAAAAGCAGATTCAACTCCAGAAATTGAGGCAACAAGTCTCCAGTCCAACCCATATTTATCTGCTTCCACCACAAAAGTTTCTGCATTATTTGCCATAGGGGAGTGATAGTCAGTCAAGAACTTATTCATTGCTATAACTCGAGGGTCAACGGTAAAAAATTTTGTTCTAGAAATCGTAGTAGTTTTAGGGTCATATGAAGAGAGATTGTAATCTTTTGAGCTAGCATAGATATTGAAAACAGGAGAGAGAACATTTACAGGTTCTATCGTTCTAGCTCTCATACTTTTGGCAATCTGTTCAACAAAAAATGGTTCTACTTTTGGTGATACAAAGGCATAGTAAAGACCAAAGGCACAAATGAAAATTATAATTCTAAAAATATTAGAGCCTAGTATTGCACTCAAATCAATAGAAAAATACTTGTCTTGATTCTCACTAATGTCTGACATAATATTAGTATATCAGATTGGGGCAAAATATGTTCACTCATTTACACTTACATACAGAGTACTCCCTACTGGATGCCACGATTAGGATACCAGAATTGATAGAGAAGTTAAAAGAGAGTGGTATGAAATCGTGTGCAATCACAGACCATGGAAACATGTACGGAGTTTATAAATTCCAAAGCGCTATGAAGGCAGAGGGTCTCAAGCCAATTATTGGTTGTGAAATCTACATTGCTCCAAGGACAATGGCTGATAAAGAGTACGGTATAGATAACAACTATTTTCATCTTGTACTTCTTGCAAAAAATCTCAAGGGTTACAAAAACTTGATAAAAATAGTGTCAACTGCGCATATGGATGGTTTCTACTATCGCCCTAGGGTTGATGTGGAGACCCTTTCTAAATACACAGAAGGGTTAATAGCACTCTCGGCTTGTTTAGCAGGTCCAATATCTCGACCACTCTTAAATGGAGATGAAAAAACAGCAATTCAAAAAGCTGAGGAGTACTCCAAGATGTTTAAAGATAACTTCTACATTGAAATCCAAAGAAATGGAATGGAAGAGCAGAATAAGGTTAATGAAGGTTTAATTAAGATAGCAAAGGAGTTAAAACTTCCTCTAGTTGCTACGTGTGATAGCCATTATCTAAATAAAGAAGATGCTGAGATTCAAGAGATACTATGGTGTATCTCTGATGGGTATACAATTGACAATCCAGATAGAAGGAGAATGCCTACAAATGAATTCTACGTAAAAACTCCAGAGCAGATGAAGGAACTCTTTAACGATATACCAGAAGCAGTAGAGAACACACAGAAGATATCTGATTTGATAGAAGAGTATGATATTACATTTGAGAGGGTTGAAACAAAATTCTTAGATTTGCCTAAAGGTGAGACAGCTAGAACATACTTAAAAAAATTAACGTACGAAGGAGTAAAAGAGAAATATGAGAAGGTAGATGATGAGTTAATGAAGAGAGTTGACTATGAATTGGATTTAATTCATGAAAAAGGATACGATGACTACTTTCTTGTAGTTAGAGATTTTGTTAAGTTTTGCAGAGATAATGACATTGTTGTAGGTATGAGAGGATCAGGCTGTGGTTCTGTTGTTGCATATGCTACAGATATTACAGTTATCGAACCTATCTCTTGGGAACTTTACTTTGAACGATTTTTGAACCCAGAAAGACCAAGTCCACCAGATTTTGATATAGATATTGCTGATAAGAGGAGGGATGAAGTAATTCAGTACGCGATAGATAAATATGGTCTAGATAATGTAAAGCAGATTGGGACATTTAGTAAGCTACAGACAAGACAAGCAATTAGAGATGTTGCCAGGGTCATTGGTATAGACTTAAAAACAGCTGATACACTTTCCAAGATGGTGGAAATTGTTTTTGGAAAGTCCAAAGGTATTGACTACATGATAGAACACAATCCAGAGTTTGCAGAGATAATCAACTCTTCAGAGGAGACAAAACATTTGGCTAATATAGTTAGAAAGATTGCTGGGCTTTGTAGAGGTGTTTCGACTCATGCATGTGGTGTTATCATCACCCCAGAACCAGTAGTAGAATATTGTCCAATTCAAAGAGATGCACATGGTGGTGGTATTGGGATGACACAGTACGAAATGTTTGATATTGAACCCCTAGGGCTAATGAAGTACGACTTCTTAGGTTTAAGGAATCTTCACGTAATAGGTGCTGCACTTAAAAAGATAGAGAGAAGTACAGGAGAAAAGATTGATTTAAGGACAATAGATGCTCATGATAAAGCTACTTTTGATTTAATTAAATCAGGGCATACAGTTGGTGTTTTCCAAATGGAAAGTGAAGGTATGAAGAGAACAATTAGAATGCTTGAGCCAGAAAGTCTTGAAGATATCTCCTATATCGTCGCTGCATATCGCCCAGGTCCTATGCAATACATAACAGAGTATCAAGCTGTAAAAACGGGTAAACAAGAACCCGACTATATCTTCGATGAACTGAAACCAATTCTTTCTGTTACCAATGGTGTAATTACATACCAAGAGCAGGTTATGAAAATAGCAGAAGTTATCGCAGGATATTCTCTTGGAAAGGCAGATGTCTTAAGGAGAGCCATGGGTAAGAAAAAACTTGATGTTATGGAAAAAGAAAAACCAACCTTTGTTAATGGGGCAATAGAGAGAGGTTTTGATAAGGAAAAAGTTGAAAAACTTTGGGATAAACTACTTCAGTTTGCTAACTATGGTTTTAACAAAGCTCATAGTGCTTCGTATGCGATGATTGCATACTGGACAGCCTATCTTAAAGCAAACTATCCATTGGAATATATGGCAGCCCTTTTAGAGGGTGATGTGGAGAAGTTTGACAGAGTAGTTCTAGATCTTAGGGAATGTAAAAGATTGGGAATTAATGTTCTACCCCCAGATATCAATAAAAGTGGTTACTACTTTGATGCTGAGGGGGATAACAGTATTAGATTTGGTTTGGGTGGAATTAAAAATGTTGGGGAGGATCTTGTTAAGGCGATAATCAAAGAAAGGGAGGAGGATGGAGAATACTCAAACCTAGATGAATTTGTACATAGGGTATACGAAAGCGTAGGAAAGAAAGCAATGGAATATATCATTATGTCAGGAGCTATGGATTCTTTTGGAGATAGATTAGACCTATTAAAAACATTACCAATAGTGTATGACAAAGAGAAGGATAGTAGGAAATCGACGAGTATAGGACAATTTGACTTCTTCTCCCTTGGACAGGATGAGGCTGGAAAGACCAGAGTAGCTGCAACACCACTACTTAAAGATGAAGAGTCTGACAGAAACTTAATTCCACAATGGGAGAAAGAACTTCTAGGACTCTACTTCTCGAGTCATCCACTAGATACTCTCCAAGACCTTTTTCTAGAAAAAGGAGTTATTTCCCTAGAAGATGCTCTTTCAGAGAAGAAAAACCATGACCTGTTAATCTTAGGTGTAATGGTTACAAAGATTAGGAGAATAACGACAAAGAAAGGTGAAATGATGGCATTTCTTAGTATTGAAGACAAAACAGCAAAGACAGATGCGGTTGTATTTCCAAGAACATATCAGGAGCTAAAAGGAACAATTAAAGAAGGCTCACCCGTTCTTCTTGTAGGCAAGCTTAATGTAAGAGATGGTGAGAAGAGCGTGATCGTAGAAAAAGCTAAGATGATTGATCCATCTAAACATACAGAGGTATTTGAAGGTGTTACTTTTAGAATAGCGCAAGAGCATACAGATGAGCAGATATCAGATCTTAAAAAATATATAGCTAACACAGAAGGAGATACACCTGTAAGGATAGTTGTTAATGATAGTGGTAAGACTAAGGTTGTACAATTAAAAAAGACTATACCTCTTAATGATGAAACTAGAAATTGGATGAATGTATTTGCATTTTAGAAAAAGAAAAAAGGGATACTATCTGAAACCAAAAAATTGGTGCCTAAATAGACAATCAGATAGCATCCCTAATTATAATTACAAGCAATGCCCAGTTCGTGCTACAACGAGCGTTTCGTTGAAGCGCCTGACTTACGCCAGCGGTCGGACATCACAGGATCCACAACGACTCATAAGCCATGGCAGATAGGATGAGTATAGTAAAGAGGAATACTATTGTCAAACATTTAATATATATTAAGAAAAGAAAAAGAGGGATACTATCTGAAACCAAAAAATTGGCGCCTAAACAGGCAATCAGATAGCATCCCTGTGCCCAAGTAAATGGTGTTGCAAGGTTACCAAGTTACCAATTTACCGAGCTACAAGCACTATCCACCTGCATCTAACTTCTGGTATGAAGTTAGTCGCTACCAAGTCCTTCCGGTAGAGTAAGCAGGTGGACACCACAGGGCCCGGAATGAGTCCTACTTCATGACAGGCAATAAGAGTATAGTAAAGAGGAATACTATTGTCAAACTTACCTTAATGTCTCATGACATATTCGCACCCAATATTACCTCCATTGGAGTCTTTAAATCAATACCTAAATGCGGTCTTTGAGTATTATATTCCTCTAACCACTTAGCGAATTGTTCTCTCAAATCATCATAGTTCTTAGGTCTTTTCATTCTAAAGAAGAAGAATTCTTCCTCATCTGTTCTAAAGCTTCTCTCAATTACAGCATTCTCGTTAGGGCTGCTTTTGTGTGTAAAGTGATGTTCCATACCTAAGGCTTGTACATGCTTAACAAACCTACTTTGAAACTCCAAACCATTATCTGTTTGAAGAAACACAGGTTTAAAAGGTAACCTAGGAACAATCTCTAGTAATGAAGATATCGCACAGTCCATATTAAGCCCATTTAGAATTACAGCATCCTTGTATCTAGAGTAAATATCTATGATTGCATATTCGTAGCATGTCCAGGGTAGTCCAGAGAGCTCTGGAGTAATATATTTAACATCCATCTGTAAGTAACCAATTGTCTTAGTGTTTTTTAAATACATATGTTTTGTTTCTTGATATCTAGGTCTTCTATGGTTACCGTAATTATGAACTAAACCTTTGCTTTTTAGAAGTCTATGCACAGTATTATGATGTACATCTAATTTTAGTCGATATTTAATCTTCTTTGCACAGTCACCTGTTTCTTTTCTTAATTTAACAATATTGTGTTTTTGTATTTGAGTTAGCTTATTATTTAATTTCTTAGGTCTAGTACTTTTTCTTTGTGGTTTGACAGATCTAATTGGTCTAAAACCACTAATACTTTTTGCTTTTTTGTACCAATTAGTCACAGTTTTTCTATGAATACCTAACTCCCTTGCTGTTTTGGAAGCATTGTAGTTGTTGTCAATGTATTTATTGACTATTGTTTTTGGTTCTATTCTCATGACTTTAGTTTAACTTAGGGGTGCGAATATGTCATGAGACATTAAGACTTACTTACATTTAATATATGTTAGGAAAAAAAGAAGAAGGATGCCATCTAAAACCAAATAATTGGTGCCTACAAAGGCAAATTAGATGGCATCCAAGCACTTGAGTAAAAGTCATTTCCTCTGGAAGTTCTCACCTGATCTCCTCGGTAGAGTTACATCAGGTTTTTCAGAGTTCACTCATTTTACCCAAGCGCATCCAATCCGACATGGTTCCCTTTGAGCAGGTTCTCACCCAATCCTCTTGGTAGAGTTGACCAGATTCCCAAAGTTCACCATATCGAATTGGTACTTGGAGTATAAGAAAAAGTAGTTATATTGTCAAACTTACTTACATTTAATATGTGTTAGAAAAAAAAAGAAGAAGGACGCCATCTAAAACCAAATAATTGGTGCCTAAAAAGGCAAATTAGATGGCATCCAAACAGTTGAGTAAAAGGTATTTTCTTTGGCCAGGTTCTCACCCAATCCTCTTGGCAGAGTCGCACAAAGATCAACCATTTTACCCAAATACCTAATCGACAGTATTCTCCCTGGCCAGGTTCTCACCCGATCTCCTCGGTAGAGTCGCACAAAGATCAACTAGTCGATTAGGCAGTTAGAGTATAAGAAAAAGTAGTTATATTGTCAAACATTCTTGTAGTATAATCAACTATGAATCTCAATGAATTAGACTTACTTCCTCTTAAACCAGGAATATACAAATTTTTTAACGAACAAGGTGAAATGCTTTACATAGGCAAAGCCCTTAACCTAAGAAACAGAGTTAAATCATATTTCAACGATACCCTCTATGATCGTCCATATGTAAAGAAAATGATTCCCCTCATTGAAAAGGTTGAGGTAGAAGAAACAAACAATGAAATAGAGTCATTGGTACTTGAAGCAGCTCTAATTAAGAAATACAAACCTAGGTACAATAGCGAACTAAAAGATGACAAGTCCTACGCATGGATATATGTATCAACAAAAGAAAAATTTCCAACAGTAAAGATAACAAGAAACATTAGTACAAATGAATTAAAAAAAGGTGAACTCTTTGGTCCATATCCCAATACTCACTCTGCTAGAAGAGTCTTCACATATCTACGCAAACTCTATCCATTCTGCACATGTAAAGAAAAAAATGCTTCTAGAGAATGTATGTACTATCACCTAGGCCTCTGTCCAGCACCATATCAAGGACATATATCTGAACAAGAGTATAAAAAGAATATTAACGAAATATTAAAATTTCTCAAAGGAAGGAAAAGAGGACAGATTGCCAAGTTAGAAACCCAGATGAAAAGATACTCTAAAGAGAAACAGTATGAGAAGGCTGGTGAGTTGAGAGACAAGATCAATGATTTGAAATACTTAGGAGAGAAGATAGATTTTGAATATACAGATACTGCGGACACATATATTGAGAGAAGAAAAAAACTACTCTTTGAGAATTTTCAAGACTTAAAGATAGAGTTGGGCCTGAAGAAACTCAGTAGGATAGAATGCTATGACATATCAAATATACAAGGTAAAGAAGCGTACGGTTCAATGGTTGTGGCTGAAGATGGAGAGATTGTAAGAAATCAATACAGAATCTTTAAAATACGTACTCTAGATACTCCAAATGACATGCATATGCTTAAAGAGGTAATGATTCGAAGGTTTGATTCTAAGAACCAAGAGAAATATGATAGGAAGCCTGAAGTAGTTCTAATAGATGGTGGAAAGGCTCAACTTTCTGTGTTAGAAAAACATGTACCCAAAGACATTTGTCTACTTGGAATTAGTAAAGGAAAGAAATACAAAAGAAAGGGAGGGAAGTTGTTGGATGAGTTTTGGTATGTTAATAGGGAAGATGGAGAGATAATGAGTGTAAATATAGAGAACAAGAGTTTGTTGATAGATCTTAGAGATGAGGCACATAGATTTGCAATATTACACCACAGGAAAGCTAGAGCTAGAGTTAATAAGATATCAGAACTTAATGAAATTGATGGAGTAGGTGAGAAGAGTAGGAAGAAATTGTTAAAAAAGTTTAAGAATGTAGAGAATATTAAAAAAGCTTCTTTTGATGAGTTAAATGAAGTTTTGAGGAACAAAAGGATAAGTAGGAAAGTTTGTGAGCATTTTAATAACGCTTAGTATCTTGTGGCTTAAGGTTTTTCAGAACCTCATCGAAATAAGGATTTTCCATAAGATTGCTATCTAGAATATAAGTAACTCCCTTATTAGGATTAACAATTACTGCAATATCGTGTAATCCATCATTACAAGAGATTTCACCTCTAATAGCGGAAGAGTAAGGTGTATATGCTACTGTTGTTTTCTTAATTCCACACTTATCCTTTTTCCCTTTATTTTTGTATTCAATATATTTATCTAGATAGTAATCTAATCCCCCACCATGATATTTATCTATTGGTGTTAATGAAATGTTTTCTTCCGAACCAAGTTTTTTTAATTGTAAAACCCTCATATTGTCATATGGTGCAACAGAGTACGTAATGACATATTCTCTAGGTACTTTAAGAAGCCAAGGGAAATCAGGGAGTAAGTCTTGAGCATCTTCGTTGGCTAATAGTAGGTCTCTATCAATCTTCTGTTTTACTCTGTCTGCCAAACCGTTCTCTGCTTCTGTTTTAGTGATTGTCTCGTACCATACATCATGGTATTTGGTATATATTCGTAACCCACTATTCTCTTTTATCCAATACTCACCACTTTCCATTGTCTCAGAGGCTATTGGTACTGATATTGCAAACTCCCAACCCCTCTCTGGTAGTTGTTCTTGGTAAAATTCATAAACATCTTCGATGTTCTTTCCATTAGGAATTTTGTACGCAGAATTCCCAGAGCTAATAAATGTTGATACAGATCTGTTCTCCATATCATCTTTAAAAATGAATTGTGAACCAGGGAATGCAGGTATATCTGTTAGTCCTACAACATTTTCAGTAATAACATCAACAGGTTTCTGTTTTCTAAGGTTTTTAATAAATGCAAGTAGGAGGAATAGGAAGCCAATTGTAAAGAGTATCAATATAAAGATTCCAAACCCCTTCTTGTATTTTTCTAAATTTAGTAGTTTTTTACCTCTTTTCAATGGTTTACCTTTAGGACCAAATGTTGTTTTTTTTCTTCGAGCAGTCTTAACAGGTGGGGTTGTTTTTCTAGGCATATATACTTTGCTGAAGTTTGTTCTTTTCTCCTTTTTCTTCTTTTTGAATATGGACATGATTTATATAATAGCATATTGTATAATACATCTGTTCGTGCGGGATCATCTAATGGTAGGATGCCGGTCTTTGAAGCCGAGAATCATGGTTCGAATCCATGTCCCGCAACCACCCTTGTCCTATAGTATGTTTTTATGGTATAATATAGAGTAGGTAATTAAACCTGCTCTTTAATAATTACTACATACACCAATACTTTTGGTGTTTACAGTATAGATAGTTTTCCAAAAATAATAGAAAAATCTCACCGAAGGAGGGTGAAATGGATCAAGATAAATGTCTTTCAATACGCAATCTGACAAGAGAGACAGTAAGTAAAAGTTTAGATATGCTTACATTCACTCTAGTTGTGCTTTTCTCACTATTGTTTGTTAATAAGTTAACAGACTTTAAACCAACAAAATTCTTTCTAAGAATTTCCCCTAACTATGAACTTATAGAATACAGAGGGGTAGAAATTTTCATTCCTCACAAAGAATTCCCTAAAGAACAGAGATATATCTTTGATGAAGTAATAGACTCTTTGTACGATGATGTTGTAGAGGAGTACTCGTTAGAAAAGATTTCAACCAGTATTATCGTGCTTGATAAGCTCTACCGTAATGCGGAATGGGCAGCAGGGTTCGTATATAATGAAAGTAATCAAATCTTTCTAACATCCCTGTTTTATAGCTCAGAGGGCAATGATGGCGATCGTGCGATGGCCATTGTACATGAATATGTGCATGTTATTCAGCATAGGTACCCAGAGTACCTTGAAGAATATGCAGAATTTGTCGGCTGGGAGGGGAAATTCGAAGAAGTCAATTTAACTCTTTCGAAACCTATGACTTTTGAAGAATATAGTCTCAGAAGTCCCGCAGAAGACATGGCTGTGAACTTTGAATTACCATATCTTTGCGGAAATAGTATTGACATGCTTTCCCAAGAGAGACTTGAAATGATTTCCACCTTTTGGAAAGGTCCAAGGGAATCCTATTGTAAGGACTTTCCCTAAAACAAAAACTATCTATATATAGCCGGCTTTCATAAGCAAACTTACATTTTAATGTAATCTATGGAAGCTGGCATTTTCTTTATTAAATACTAAAAACCTCTAATCTCTCTTAACTGTTCACTAATCTTGTCAAACACACTTTTTAACAGGATATTACTTGGATTAACAGGCATAATATCATCAAGGATAAGTTCAAGATCTTCTTCCGAAACAGAGATGTTCTTAACAGCTTCTTCCTTATTCTCGCTTGCATACTGAAGTTTTGATGCTAATATACTATTCCCATTAGTATCCCAATGAAAAACTCTCACCAGTTCTTCAAACTCCTCCTTTGTTAATTGTAATACACCTCTTTGCATACGAAATTATTTCCTAAACCTATGTCCAATGTCAACTCTTCTCTGAAGAAACTCTTTTCTATCTAAGAAGGCTAATTGAACTCTTGAACCCTTCTTTAAAACAAGTTCATTATCTTCACTTAAATCCTCAAAATGTGAAGATGTTAAATGGACTCTTGTTCCACTTGTTTTTATCTTAATCTCTTCAAAAGGAACAATATCGTTTATATACCTGTTACATACAATTCCTGTTATAGATAAAAGGCCAGAATCAATAGGTAATATTCGTCCATTGTTGTTGTAATTTAGAGCAGTTGAACCGATAGGGGTGCTGATACATAGACCTGTTCCTTTTACTTCAAAATTATGGAACTGTCCTGATTCTGTTGAAATATTGAATGTTAAATAATCAGTCACCTTATGTCCTAGGATAACATCATTAACAGCTTCGCCAATCTTCTTCCCATCTATATACACAGCGATTGTATTAGATTCAAATACATCCAACTTGATCCTGTCTTCAAGAATATTTTGAATAATTTCATAATCATTATCAAAAGAGTTCATTAAGAAGTTTAATGTTCCCATAGCTTTACCTAAATACGGTATTTGAGAATCAATAGTTGCACTAATAGCGTGAAGCATTGATCCATCTCCTCCAGCAACAAGGTTAAGTTCTGGTTTTTCCTCTGTAAGTAGTTGAGGAAACTCCTTTTCAATAAATTCATTGAAAGGTTTTGCTCTCTCGTATTTATCATTTCTTAAATATTTTATTCTCATATCACTACATACTCAATTTAATTTCTTTAATCCTATCTCTCAACTCTGCAGCTTTTTCAAACTGTAATCTATCTGCAGCAATTAACATCTCTTCATTAAGTTCTTTTACTAACAACTTCTTCTGTCTAACATCTAACTTCTCAATATCCATATCAACATCTTTTTCTTCTTCTGTTTCCACTAATCTCCCTCTAATCTCTTTTGTAATACTCTTAGGTGTAATATCATACCTCTTGTTGTACTCCTCTTGATATTTTCTTCTTCTCTCTGTTTCATCAATTGCATACCTCATACTCTCTGTAATTGTATCTGCATACATAATGACTCTTCCTTCTACATGTCTAGCAGCTCTACCAATTGTTTGTACAAGACTTGTTCTAGACCTTAGGAAACCCTCTTTATCTGCATCTAGAATGATAACAAGAGATACCTCTGGAAGGTCAATTCCTTCTCTAAGAAGATTAATACCAACTACCACATCATATTCACCAAGGCGTAAATCTCTTAATATATCAACTCTTTCCACTGTATCAATATCAGAGTGGAGATACTGAACTTTAATACCAACATCTTGAAGATATGATGTTAAATCCTCAGCAAACCTCTTAGTGAGTGTTGTAACAAGTACTCTCTGCTTCTTTTCAACATTCTTAGTAATCTCATTAATTACATCATCAATCTGATTTTTAATAGGTCTAACTTCAACTTTAGGATCAAGAAGACCAGTTGGACGTGTAAGAAGCTCTGTTACAACATTGTTACTATCCTGCAACTCCCATTGTGCAGGAGTAGCTGAGATATATACTGTCTTTCCTTGTCTCTCTCTAAACTCTTCGAAATTCAATGGCCTGTTGTCTCTTGCCGTTGGTAATCTAAACCCATATTCAATTAAGTTGTCTTTCCTCATCCTATCTCCATTAAACATTCCTCCAATCTGAGGAATAGTCATATGTGATTCATCAATGAAGAGAAGATAATCATCTGGAAAGTAATCAAGAAGTGTGTAAGGTGCTTGTCCAGGTCTTCTACCATCGAAATATATACTGTAGTTTTCCATACTTTTACAATATCCCACCTCTTCGAGCATTTCCAAATCATAGTTTGTTTTCTGTAACAATCTCTGTGCTTCTAGATTCTTTCCAATGTTTTGTAAGAAAGCTACACGTTGATCTAAATCCTTTCGAATATTTTTTACTGCATTATCGATAATATCCTTCGAATATACGAGTGAGGTTGCAGGAAAGATTAATACCTCCTTCTCTTCACTAATCTTTCTTTTTGAAATTGGATCAACCTTACTAATCCTCTCAACCTTTTTTCCAAAAAGTTCAACTCTAATTGAAACATCCTCGTATGGTGGGAATATATCAATGATATCTCCTGTAATTCTGAAAACCCCATTCACAAAATCATATGTATCCCTCTCATATCGCATACTTACTAACTCTAACGCTATCTGTGAAAGTTCAACTGTTTGTCCAATGTAGAAAGAAAGTGCCTTGTTCTCATAGTTCTCTGGTTGCCCAATATTGTAAATACAAGACACAGAAGCAATTACAATTGTATCTCTTCTAGTAAGAGCAGAGTTCATTGCAGCAAATCTCAGATTTTCAATCTGTTTGTTTACCTCAGATTCTTTTTCAATATATAGATCTTTTGCGGGAACGTATGCTTCTGGTTGGTAGTAGTCATAGTATGAAACAAAATATCTAACAGCATTCTCTGGGAAAAACTCCTTAAACTCCTCATACAACTGAGCAGCTAGAGTCTTGTTGTGAGAGATAATTAGTGAAGGTTTGTTCAATTCATTAATGACATTGGCCATTACAAAGGTCTTCCCAGACCCTGTTACACCAAGCAAAGTTTGTTTCTCATGCTTCTTAAAGTTCATTACAATCTCCTTAACTACTTTCTCTTGGTCTGCAGAAGGAGAGAATTTTGAAACAAGATTAAATCTTTCCATACACATATATTTTAGCAAATATATTAATGTGTTAAAATGTAACTATGACAAAAATCAAGTTAAACAAACTATCAAAAGAAGTCATTAACCAGATTGCAGCTGGTGAGGTGATAGAGAGGCCATCTTCTGTTGTTAAAGAGTTGGTAGATAACTCAATTGATGCAGGAGCAGGGAAGATAACTGTGAAGGTTAAGAACGGCGGAATTGATATGATTGAAGTTTCAGATGATGGTATTGGTATTCCAAAGGAGAATCTAGGATCAATTTTTGAACCACATACAACAACGAAAATTAGTAATATTGAAGACCTTAATACTCTTCTTAGTATGGGGTTTAGAGGTGAAGCTCTTTCTACGATAACTTCGGTTTCTAAAGTTAGACTTAATTCAAAATATGAAGGAGAGGAGAGAGGGAATGAGATTCTTTTTGATGAGAATGGACAATCTGACATTACAACAGTAGCAAAGGAGAAAGGTACAACTGTGTGTGTTGAAAATATTTTTTACAACATTCCTGCAAGGAAAAAATATTTGAAAACAGCAGCAACGGAATATAGGAAGATTTATGAGATGCTATGTAGATACTTTTTAATATATCCAAACATAGCCTTTACCCTAGAGAAGGATGGTAAGGTAGTAGTTAATCTGAAGGCTCTAGGAGGCTCTAAGGCTGGCGAATTAGAAAAGGAGAGGATTACAGGAGTGTTAGGTAAGAATGTTGATGAGGAGATGCTTGAGGTGGCTTACAACGGTGCAGGGACTAGAATCTCTGGATATATCTCACACCCCTCACTTCACAAGAGTAAGTCATCTAACCAGTATCTCTTCATTAACAACCGTCCTGTGAGTGATAGGGGGGTTGTAAGGGCAATCATGGAAGGATACTCAAGATATTTACCATTTGGACAGAAAGTAGACTTTGTTCTTAACATTCATATTGACCCAGAGTTTGTTGATGTAAATGTTCACCCAAGAAAAGAAGAAGTTAGATTTGAAAATCCATATCGAATATATTCTGCTGTTGAGGAAGCTGTAAGACATGCTTTGGAAAAATCTCTTTCGTACAGAAAAGAATCAAAAGATGACACAATATATGAAAAACCAAAAGCAACTACACCTACGGACTTTAGCTCTCTTAGAGAAAGGTTTAATCAACCTCATACCTCTTCTAAATCAAAAGAGTATACACCTAGGAATATATATTCAGGAGGAAAATCATCATCTGTACAAGACAGCCTTCTTTTCTCAAGCGAACTACTTAAAGATACCCCTGTTGTAGAACATGTAGAAGAAGAAACAACAACAGAAGGGGATATTAGGGGAATATTTCAGGTGTTTAACAAATACATTGTAATTGAATTTCATGATGAAAGATTATGGGTAATTGATCAACATGCTGCAGCAGAGAGAATTAATTTCGAGAAATTAAAAAACAGAGAAACAAAGAGTAATCTTCAGAATCTTCTTGTTCCTTCTAAGATCGATTTCCCTAAAAACGAGTTAATGTTTTTAGATGAAAACAAGGAGTTCTTCGAAGATTTAGGGTTCATATATGAAGTTAACAAAGATTCAATTAGTCTTAAAACAATACCTGCGGAATATTCAGAATCTGACTATACAGAGATTTTTAAAGAGATATTTGAACTTGAAGAGAATGTCGAACTTTTGAAAAAATCTTTTACAAAAAGGAAGGATGATGTCTTAGCAACAATTGCATGTCATGGAAGCATTAGGTCTGGACAGAAACTCTCTTTTGTAGAGATGAAAGACCTTTTTGAGACATTGTTAAAGTGTGAGAATCCATATAGTTGTCCACATGGAAGACCAATTGTATGGAAAATGACTTTGAGAGAGATAGATAGCAATTTTGAAAGAACATATTAATGCCAGTATTTACAGGGTCAACACCAAACACAACAGAAGATGATTTAAAGGTAGCAGAGGGTATTCTAAATAGGAGTATCAATACAACCAGGAGTCTAGAGGAACTAAAAAGCATTTTTCAGAAAGAGTATGGCGGTAAGAGCATGTATTTTTTCAATCGTGGTAGAGATGCTATGTATTTTCTTTTTCAAAACCTAGGCCTAAAACCTAATGATGAGATTGTAGTTCAAGGATTTACATGCATTGCAGTTGTAGCACCAATTCTTTGGGTAGAGTGTAAGCCTGTATTTGTCGATATTACAAGAGATACTTTCAATATGGATTTAGAGAAGCTTAAATCTAAGATTACACCTAAAACAAGGGTTGTAGTGATTCAACATACTTTTGGTAATGTTGCTGATATGAAGAAGGTGAGGGAGATTGTAGATAGAGAGAATGAAAAGAGAAACGATAATGAGGACATCTTTGTCCTTGAGGATTGTGCACATATCCTAGATTTTGATAACAAGGAAATTGGTAAATATTCTGATGCCTTTTTCTTTAGTTTTGCACAAGATAAGCCTATTAGTTCTACACAAGGAGCTTGTTTAATTATTAACAACAAAAGACTGATAAATGGTGATATTGATGAGAAGTATGAAAAAGTAGCGATTCCTTCAGAAAAGGAAGCTTTGTACAATGCCAAATACATTCTACTTTGGGAAAAGATTAAGAAGAACTATTATAAAAAGTTGTTACATCCTCGTATCACTGTTGGGAAATTACTTCTTCTTTTGTATCGCTTTACCGGTGGTATTAAGAAACAAGCATCAAGTGATACTACAACTTTTGACGGTGCACATAGAATGAGTGAGATACAAGCAAAACTACTTCTTACACAATTAGAATTGATAGAGAAGTTTAATGAAAATAGAAAAAGAATCTCCAATATCTATGGTAATGAGAAAGTGATGTTAAGATATCCCATACTTCTTGAAAATCCTGATGAAGTGAGAGAGAGACTTAGGAATATTGGGGTTATCTCTGGTGTGTGGTACTCAACCCCAGTGTTTCCAATAGGGTGGGATAGGCTTGAGGATGTAGGGTATGAAAAGGGAGAGTGTCCAGAGGTTGAATTTTGTTGTAAGCGTGTTATAAATCTACCAACAAATATGAAGGTTGATGAATCGAAGGCAAAAGAGATTATGAACATAGTAAAGAAGTATGCAAAATTAATTTAATCTGTTATTCTAATTTTATGAAAATTACTTTTGAAAAAATAGAAGATGATGTGAAGTGGGATGAGTATGTAAAACAACTTCCCGAGTATTCTTTCTTAAACAGTAGTGCTAGGTATCAGTATAATATTAGTGTTGAAATTGATGCTGTTAGGTATTTAATAAAAAAAGATGAAAAGTTTGTAGGAATAGTTACTGGCAATATTGGAGATTCTAAACTCTTTGGTAAGTTTTTAGATTGTAAACACTCACCCATGTTAATTAATGATGGAGATGATGAGATTTGGAAAGAGATTACAAAATTTTGTAAAAATTTGGCGAAAGAAAACAACTGTTTTATGTTTAGATTCTCCCCATTATATATCGAGAATGAAGACCTTCTTAACTTTTACAAAAAAGAAGGATTCGTTGAAGCTCCAATTCATAACGTGGATTCATTAATTTCCCAACATATGGACCTTACAAAAGAAATGGAGGAACTAAAAAGCGATTTAAGTCCGTCTAGACGAAATATGTTGAATAAACTAACTAGAATGGAGGAAGTAGAGGTTAAGATATTTAATGATGATTCTCAATTTGATGTTTTTAAGAAATTACATGATCAGACAGTTGCTCTGAAAGGATATACAGATAAGTCAACGGAATTATTACTAGCAGAACTAAAAAAGCAGGTTGAGTATGGTATGTGTTACTTGGTAATAGGGTATTTTAATGGAGAACCTATCTCTGTGTGGCAAAATACAGTATATGGAAAGAATATGCATTTGTATCAAGCATGTTCTAGTACTGAGTTTAGACAGAAGAATATGATAATAACGCCGATATTGTATTGGAAGAGTGTTGAGCTAGGAAAAGAGTTAGGTTGTAGTACATATGATTTGTTTGGTGGTGTTACACCTAAGGGCTGGGAGAACAAAAAACACCCATGGAGTGGAGTAGGAGAGTTTAAGAGAAGTTTAGGAGGAGAAAAGATTACATTCTTACATAGTAGAGATTATCCTGTGAATAAATTGAAATATTGGATTTATTATATCTATTCCCTAATCAGAACCACACTTAAAGGTTATACAGTAAAGTGGTAGTATTACCAACTTCCACCACCACCTCCTCCTCCGCCACCACCGCTATATCCACCTCCACTACTAAATCCACTACTTCCACTACTAAACCCACCACCTGTTGGGCTTGAAGGGAAATCTGAGTCAAACGATGATGTTCGATTATTATCTCTAAAGAGATAAGGTTGCATGATAGAGCTTGTAATGTGTAAAACATCGAAATCAGAGAAGTCGCCAACATACCAATCAGGAGATACTTTGTATATATCTTTAAACTCTTTAATCCATTTCTTTTCTAAACCAAATATTATTGCGTATGGCAGAAGGTTTTCAAATACACTTTTGTACTTTTCAGGGTCATTATGAAACTCTATACGATATTTCTCAGCTGTGTTAATATACATCCTAAGTCCTAACAGTTCGTGATACAGTCTGTTTCCTTCCTTAGTCTTAGGGTCTATTAAGATTGTTAATATAGCAAGGGTTGAGGTTGTTAAGAGGATTCCGATTCCTGCAATTCCAAAGCCTAAAACCCAAAAGATAAAGGAGAAGAATGCTCCTGCAAAGAAAAGAAGCAACGCACAGAATTTTAACCATCGTCCAATCGTCTCTTTTTTCTTACTAAGATAACCAGCATCCTGTAAATCCCCTTTTGTCTGTTGCCAAATACCGAGAACATATTGGCCTATGGAAGCCTTTGGATCTTTGGTGTTAAAGGTAAAAGAGTTTGAAAAAATAGCACCATAAACAAGAAGAGAAGATGGTTGTCTTAAATCTTCTGCAGGACTTTTGTCTCCTGGACGAATGATATATTCTTTCTTTCCCTTCCTTTCTATCTTCAAATATCCTTTGATTGCTAAGTAGATAATCTGAGCTGTGATAACCTTTGTTGTATATGTTAAACGACCCTTAGTGAAAAGATAGCCTCCTAATAATGGGTCCATCTTTTGGGGAGGGCTAAAGCTTGGAACAACAATCAGTTTTTGATTCTTTAACTCACCTTTTTCTAAAACTAGGAAGTAGAAGATTGGTATTAATAGTAATGTTGATAAACCAATCATATTCACCTTTAGTTTTACAGCCTTTTCTTTCTTTAATAGGTCGTCAACTGAACCTTTTGGCATAGCTACAACTACTGTAACTGCCTCGTTTGGGTTTAATGGAGTATTTGTGGACAGAGAGAGCTGAGTTTCTGAGTTTTCTACTAAGGTACAATTAGTTTCTTTAGTTTTATACAATCCAGTATAACAGGCGGTCTTCTCAATTTTACCTGGGAGATTGATAGTTGTTTGTACCCTCTCAATAGGTACAGTCCAACCAGTTCCTATTATATTCCAATACAACTCATCATGGTCATCAAAATAGTTTATTCCATTCTTTACAGTATAGTCTATTTCATATATGTATAATCCAGAAATTGTTCTGTTTGCTTCTCCTATCCTTAGAGATACTTGATCACTATGGCTATCATATGTATACATACGGTGGATTGCTAAGGGGTTGTTTGCAGGATAGTATCTTACAGATTCCACATCTACCTCTGTAGATGCTTTTAATGGATTCCCCTCATCTCTTTTGTTAATAGGGATTGTTCTAAAAATACCATGCTTGGGAGTAGGGAAGTAGTAGTGAATCTTCTCATGGATTTTAATATCTGTATTTTTCTCTAGTGTTAACTCTATTTCATACAGTTGTATTTTTTCCCCGCCTTGCCCCTGTGCAAATATAGGTGATGCTTGGAAAAGAAAGAACATACAGAGGAGAGTAAACAAAATACTTAAAAATTTTTTCATAGGTTGTTTAGGTTTATATATAATTACTACCAACTTCCACCACCACCTCCTCCTCCGCCACCACCACTAAAACCACCTCCAGCAAAGCCACTACCTCCGCTACTAAATCCACCACCACTCTGGAATGCTGGAGTTGTTATTCCACTATTAACACTAGAGATAGAATGCATTAGCATATGTACATCAAATGCTGAAATATCTCCCTTATACCAATCAGGTTGTTCAGTATATATATCCTCAAACTCTTTAATCCATTTCTTTTCTAAACCAAACAGTATTGCATATGGTAATAACTTCTCAAACACTCCTCGATACTTCTTAGGGTCATTGTGGAACTCTATGCGATGCTTCTCTGCAGTATTAATATACATTTTAAAACCTTGTAATTCGTAGTACACCTTATTCCCCTCTTCTGTTCTACTATCCAAAAGAAAACTCATTACAAATATTATTACACTTGTTAAAAGTATTGTTGTTCCAGCTATACCAAAACCCATCATTGCTAGAAAAGGTATCCCAGTCATACTTGCTATGAAAAAGATAACAGCAAAAACAACTATCAGAGTAGAGATATTGGTTTTCTTGTTATCAATATAATTGAGTGCTTCTGTATCCTTTTTTGTTTGATCCCAGATGTTCTTAGCCTCTGTTCCTAATGAAGATGTCTTCTTTTTAGTATTAATTTCATCAGATGAAGAGAATAGGGCATCTAAAAGTAGTTGTGATGAAACAGGACTTATTGCTTTCTCTGAGTTGATTTTTCGTAGAATATATTCTTTTTTATCTACCTGTTCTATTTCAATATGACCGTTTACTGCTAGATTTATTATCTCTGCAGTAATAGCTTTTTGGGTTGGTATTCCTTTAGAGAGTAAATAACCACTTATCAAAGGGTTTATCTCCTTTGGAGGAGTATAGTGAGGGATAATTGTTAACTTTGGACTCTTTATCTTTCTAAATACTAAGAAAAAGAATATTGGGATGAGTAGTAAAGAAAAAAGACCAAGAGTATTCACTCTTCTAATACGCACTTCTTCCGCCTCTCTGACATCTTCAACAGAGCCCTTTGGCATAGCTACAGCTATTGTTACAGCCTCATTTGCATCCAAAGGTCCTTTTGTTGAGAGAAGTAACCTGTTATCCGACTGTTCGGTTAATTCACAATTTAACTCTTTTGCCTCATGCATTCCTGTATAACAAGCAGTTTTTTCTATCTTTCCAGGTAAGTAAATTCTTGCATAAACTTTTTCAATAGGTACAGTCCACCCAGTTCCTATGATATTCCAATACAACTCATCATGGTCATCAAAATAGTTTATTCCATTCTTTATAGTGTAATCTATTTTATAGACATATGCCCCCTGTATTGTTTTATCTGCATCCCCAATCTTAATGTTTACCTGCTTTCCAAAATCAGTTTCTTTCTCATATGAAGTAGAAACAGAGGAAGGGTTTGAAGAAGGATAGTACTTTACAGAATTAACCTTGATACGAGTAGGGGTCTTTAGAGCATTTCCTCTATCTCTCTTATTTATAGGTATAGTTCTATAAATACCATGTCTAGGTAAGGGGAAGTAGTAATGAATTTCTTCTTGTACTCGAATATCTGTATTCTCCTCAAGAGTAAGATCTATCTGAAACAATTGGATTTTTTCTTCAGTAAGTAGGGGAGCAATCCCCTGTGCTTGTACAGGGGTTGCAATAAAGAAACAGAATAAAGAAAGAAGACCTACTACTGTACTTAGTAACTTCTTCATATATTTTCCTTTAGAATTTTACTTGAACATTCTTTTGTTCTTCTTCAGAAGCCTCAAAGAACTCGACTTTCTTGTATCCAAATATTTGAGCAATTAAGTTTGTTGGGAATACTGCAATAGCTGTATTGAAATCTCTTGCAGCACCGTTGTAGTATCTTCTAGATTTCTGGATGCTCTCCTCTAATTCTTTCAATGTAGATTGAAGTTCCATAAAGTTTGCATTTGCTTTTAGTTCTGGATAGCTCTCTGCAATAGCGAATAATTTAGAAATCGCATTTGAAAGGCCCACTTCTGCCTCCATCTTTTCTGGTAATGAACCTGCTGACATAGCCTTACTTCTCATCTCTGCAACTTTTTCAAAAGTACCACTCTCATGCTTAGCATATCCTTTTACAGTCTCAACAAGATTAGGAATCATGTCATATCTTTGTTTAAGGAAAGTCTCAATATCTGAAGATGCCTCCTCAACCATGACTTTTAATTTTGCCAGCTTGTTGAATACTCCAACAAAAGCAATCGCAATTACTGCCACAACACCAAGGATTATGTATAGTGTCATATATTTTTAAACAAATAATTTAGATAATAAATATTATATAAATTTTACTCCAATGTCTAGAGAGACCAACAATTTTAGTAAAGACATTAATTCCTCTTTGGTCTCTTTATTGAAACAATTTTTTCAATATCTAACTTTGGTAGAGACTTCTCTCCATCAATACCTGTAATTTCTATACCATACTCATCTGTAATGGGTGAACCATGCTCTAGAATTGCAGGTTTTAATGGACTAAGACGCATAATTGGTTGAGCTCTGACTGTTATATAGTCACCAAATCTAATCTTATTAAACAAATTTAATTTCTTGAACACCCTCATTGTTTTTCTATTTCCTCTTTTATCTTCCAAAGTAATGGTTTGATACGTTTCTCCATCATCTTTTGCACCTCTAGATTTACCAACCACCTTTAAGTCTTCAAATTCTAATAAAAGTCTGGGGAAGTCAATGCCATAAGGTCCTGTTTGTTTTGATAATTGACTTGAGAGTATATCTGCAACTGAGAACACATCTAGGTGTTTTATAACACTTGCAATTGCAGGAGCACTCTCCTTGGTCTGTTTATAAAGTTCTTTTATAGTTTCTTCAACCTTCACAATTCCAGCATCTGGCCTGTCAATCTTATATTCTTTGAAGATAGGATTAAGTACCTCATGTAGTTTATCAATACCTCCAACTACCTCCCATGTTCCTCCTGAAGCAACTGGATGTCCACCATGTCCCAATATCTTTATTCCTTCCTGAGGGTTTTTCTCTAAATGGAGCTGAACCATGTTCGTTGCTACATTTCCTCTGGCAGGTAGCCTAAATGATACAGTATATATGGTAGAACCATTCTCTTTGTTTGCCCCTTCTTCTACTAAAATCATAGTGGGCTTTTCATATCTTTCTGCTATATTACCCGCGATTAATCCCCTCATACCTTGTAATGCATCAATGTATTTTTTACCTTTTAACTCAAGAATAATAATAGGTCCTTCTCTTTCTATATCATCGTTATCTAGCTGTTTAAATAGTCCCTCTAGGAGTTCCTCTCTTCTTTTTATAGCCTTGTCTTGTGCATCTATAAGTGTATGTCTATGTCTTCTCATAGTATGGTTTTCGCTTCTTTTGATGAAGTAGTCAGCTATTTCAGGTAAAACACTACTTGCTCTTTCTGCCTCTTCTTGTTTACCTCTCCTATAGATTGCATTTATGGCGGCTGCCATGGTGTGGGAGAAGAATCTTGTATTGTAGTAGTTTATTGACATAAAACTTGTATCCCTTAAGGCTGTTCTTACAAATCTAAGACACTCAGGAAGAATTCTCTTTAATTGATTTCTTTCCTCTTCTTTTGACATTAAGTATTTGTTTGTTAAATCTGTCATTGCATCTTGTGCTTTCCTGATGATATATCTGTTTTCCATACCGATATCCGCTCCTACAGAACCTACATCTCCTACTGTTGCAGTTGCTTCTAGAAGTTCTAATTGTTGCAAACCAAATGGACCATATTTAAAATATGATTCTAATGCGATAAGGTCATTTTGACTTAATATTTGAGAACTTGAAAGGACATACATTGCAAAATCAAAGTATTCATTTCCTGTCTCTCTTGCTTTTTCTCTCCTTTTTCTTTTCTCTGCCTTGTCCTCTTCTCGCTGTTCTTCATTATCTGAAAATAATGGTGGTTGTAATTTCTCGTTACTGACTAAACCTGCTTCAATAATGTCAAATATTTCCTTTTTCATATCTCTAATATGCTTACCCTTTGCAATCCAATCTTCCATTGAATTTCTAAGAGAGATACCATCATCTTTAATCCAGCCACCACCCTGTAGCTTGTGGTCAACAATGTCTACCAATCTATTTGTTTTCTCTATAACCCATTTTTCTTTCTCTGCCGCATTTAGCTCAAAGAATGACTTTGGCATATTACCACTTTGTTCCAGTACAAATCTTTGTTCTGCAGGCGTAAGCTGATCAAAACCTTTTTCATTCAATTCTTCTAGCTTCTTTAATCTTTCTTCTGGACCTAAAGATAGAAGTTCATTACTTTCAACCCTTACGATAGGAGCATCCGAAAAAAGTTTCATTACTCTTCTTATAACTTTACCCACAGTTACTGTTCCTACAATATCTGATTTTGGATAACATATATATTTTCTCTGGACTTCATCCAGCTTTTCCACATCAATATTACCTTTTTCATCAGGTTTTAAAACTTCTTCTAACTCTTTTATAAACTGCTCTTCCTTTCCGATCTTAATCCACTCAGGATTGACCATAATATCGGTAGGGTTATTAAGGAAGTACTTAGTGGCATTAATATATGGAGTATGATGGTCACATACAATTATTTGAATATCATCGCCAAATCCTTCTATAAACTTTCTAAGTGGTTCGAAAGTTTCTAACTCCTCCTTAGAAGTAGTTCCTTTAAGAGAGTCTTGGTATATGAATTTACGGTGTAGTAGATCCCACTTACTAAAGTATTCCTTGTTACTGTTTCTACTAATAAACATTTTAAGTTGTCTAATCATTGATGTCTTTTGCTCTTCGGGGAATTGAGAAAACCCTTTGATTTTTTCAATGTTGTCTACAAAAAACTGCAAATCACTAATCTTGTTTGTTCCATGATGGAATTTGTAGAATGTCTCTGCATCTGCATCACTTGAACCTGTGTCACAGATAATAATCAGCTCGTTTCCATCTACAGCCAAGTTAATTAAGTCTGTGAGTTGTACTGCATGACCTTCGGGCCGAGAGTTAAATTCCTGATCTACTTTCTTAACTCCCATTCGTTCTAGTGCCCACCTCATATTGTTGGCTGCATTAAAACCATCTTGATCACAGTCTGCAATGGTCGCAATCTTTTTGTTCTCTATAATTGCTTGATATATAGCATCAGCAGCTCTGTCTACATTCTGCAATGTACTAGGAGGTTGTTCCAACTTCTCCGATGGGAACATCATCTCCATCATCTGTTTACTACTTTCTATCCCTATGCTCTGATAATATTTATTTAGTATTAGATTGGCAGCAAATCCTTCAGCTGCATCTAGTGTTCTTGAAGGGCCATATAGCTTGTTTGCAAGTTTCATCTCAGGGTCTTTAATGTTTTCTAAATCCAAGGGTCTTCTTTTTGGTACACGAGGTCTTTCTAAAACACCAGTAAAGTAGGGAGTTTGTAGCACATCAACAAGCTTTCTAAGTTCTGTCCCTGATTCATTGTATGGGCTTATAATGACATCTTTTAGTGTATCTATATCCAAACGATATTTCCACTCAGGCCTAAGACATCCAAGTTTATGAGGTGTTACTATTTCGATAAGAATTGATTTGTCCAGATGGTTTTGTAATTTAAGTATTGCTTTATACTCCTCTTCTGTTAAATCTTCTAAATACAATGCTCTATCATTGCTTTCAAGTCTATCTATTAATCCGTAAATAGCTTTAGTGTATGCGATACTAGATTTTCTCTTTTTTAGTTTTCCTAAATCGCCTAAATAACCCCTTAATTTGTTAATAGCTAACTCTCTTTCTAGTATCTCTGCAATTAAATCAAGATTCTCAATGGCATTTACTTCTTCTGGTGACAGATCTGTATCTTTTTCAATATTTCCCATACCTCTATATATTCGTTTGGAAATATTTAGAATGTGTTTTTTATCTTCATCTGATAGTAATGAGAGCCATTTTTTCCCATCTGCCTTCTCTGTTTGATCTAAAATTACATCTGCATCGCGCGCTATTTCCTTCCTCGTTTCCAAAATATATTTATTAGATAGGCTAGAGTAGAGTGCTGGTGAATGTCTTAGTAATTCTGCAGATGGTGTGTTTGCATAGTATGCGAAGTACGCTAAGCGGATAAGTTCATAAAGCTCTGGAATCTCTTCAAATGGTTGTTCCACTTCATCATCTCCTCCTTGTACATTTTCTAGTGCTTGTTTAATCTTCTTCTCTTCTCTCTTTTTCAGAAGGATTTTTAATGCTTCTGTAGCATCTACTGCGACTTGTGTATGCTCATACCAGTGAGCAGCAATAGACATGGGTACTTGTGAAATTCCAGCTTGAGACCAAGGAACCTTGTGCTGGTCATTCATATTCATGAATATACTCTCACTATTATTCATTGCTGTTAATCTCTCTCCAAATGTATCAACCTCTTCCAAGTCAACGCCTAATCTCTCAGCCATTTTTTCAGCAATTATCCTATCAATAGTGCCATCATCTAACTTTCTTCTACCAACCCATTGCGATTCATCAATCCATCGTTCTCCTGTTGTATATTGATAGATTCTCCCCCACATCGCTAGTTTCACTATTGGATTACCCTCGGTAACAAGATCTTTCAGAATTTTATACTCTAACTGCTTATCTATTGAAGTTCTATGTATCCCTTCATTTCTGTTCTCTCTTTGAGAAGAGGGAACTAACTCACCCAGTACAACAGGTGGTTCAAATAGTGGGTCTTTACGTAAGGTTCTTTTTCTTTTCTTAATCTCTTTTGCTGACCAATATTTAGTAACATCCTTTTGCTCAAAGACATACTTCTTCTCCTCTACTAAGTTTTTTGGTGTTTTGAGTATTTCACCCCACCTTCTCCCACTGCTGGAAATTGTATCTCCAAAAATTTCTTTTTTAAGTTCATCTATTTTAGAGGCGAGTTTCTGTTCTTCTTCTGTTGGAGGGGGTGCATAGTATGTTTTGTATCTAGGTGAAAGCTTTTCTTTTTCTAGACTTATGAGATCTTTCTCTATCTCAACTCTCTCCTCTTCTGGCATATTGGTTGTATTTTTAATTTAAAAAAAGAGGCTTTTTTACAAGCCCCATAAGTAAACTCTCTCAACACCTGTTTTTAAGCAAATTTCGTTCTGCATTCTTTCTTGTTTACAGCATTAAATAAGTGTTTCTCTGAGATTAGAACAATTGAAACCCCAACTGATATTAGTGTACATATTTAATAATATAGTGTCAAGAGCAGAGTGGAAATATGTACTAACACCAGTTAAAATCCCGGTTATATAACTACTAAAACATTCTATTTATTTAAAAATTCAGCCAAATCATCCCACGCCTTACCCCAGATCAATCCTTTCTCATCTTCGCTCATATCAGTCATTAACTTACCTGTGGTATCTGATTTGAAGAATGCATCAAAAGCATACCCGTCTTTCATCTCTTCAATTGGAACAATAACCCCTGTTGATTTACTAGAGAATGTTTGAATACCATTTTTATCAGCATAGGATAAGGTTTGTTGTATGTATGCAGTACGGTCCTCCACATCTTCTAAAAGTTTAAGGATTTGTTCTTGTGATAGAGCTTTAAATACATCACTTGTGTATATTCCTGGGAAACCATTAAGTGCACTTATAAATAACCCCGAATCCATGGTAATAATTGGTTCTTGAGATTTCTCGTAAGCTTGTTTTACCTTAAAGCGTGAAATCTCCTCTTGTGTCATAGATTGGGGCTCTATTAACGCGACATCAAAAGGTACAGCCTCCCAACCATATTTATTTAAAAGGTTGTTAGCAAATTTGATTTTGTAATCGTTTGTAGTAGCGAATTTAATTTTATTCATATGTGTGAAAATAGAAAACTTAATACAGATTAATGACATCTATTACAGGACTAACCCCAAGTCTAAACGGTAATCCTGTCATTCCTAACCCAGAAGATACAAAAACATCACCCTTAGGGGTGTTGTAGAAGCCCTCATCAAAGTCATAATATGTTGGAATAAAATATTCATATATCAACGGTAATCGAATCTGCCCACCGTGAGTATGACCAGAAAGTGTTAAACTTGGGATAATGTCTCCATATTCATAAACAGTATCTGGATTATGTGCAATTGCAATTGCATTCTTATTTGATGAGTAGAAAGTCTCCCACTTCTCTATATCTACCCTATCATCCCAGAACTCTCCAAAACCAAAGAAAGCAATACCTGAACCATCTACCTTTACACCCTCATTCTCTAGCAACGTTACTCCTAATTCCTCAAAAGCATTAGCTATTGGCTTTTTAAGAATTGGTCCAGGATGACCAGTATCATGATTACCGAACACAGCAAGAACAGGATATTTAAGGTCTTTAAGTGGAGATAGTAGTTTAGTTAAATCTTCTCTTGGATAATATGTAATATCACCAGCAAGAACAACTACATCAACATCCTCTATTCGGTTAATTTCATCAACAACCTTCTTTAAAAACTTTTGATTTGAAAATGCACCCACATGGATATCCGAAATCAATACAATCCTACCTTTAAACCCAACCTCTATATTACTATGATTAACTTGTAGAAGATTAGGCTCAACAACTCTGGCATAAATTAATATCAGCAATGCAAAGAAAACAAGAATACTACCTAACAAAAGTAGTAGGTTGCTAAAGATTTTTTTCCTATTTTTAATAACTAGAAACACTAAAACAAGAAAGAGTGGAATAGGGAGGTATGAAAGATAGTTAATAATAGTGTGTATCATATCTTTAGAAACATACATGGTCGGGGAGACAGGACTTGAACCTGCGACCTCTGCGTCCCAAACGCAGCGTTCTAGCCATCTGAACTACTCCCCGAGACTTTGTAATTCTATCACATTATACAAAAAAAGGGGAGATTTCTCTCCCCAATCTTTAATACTTGATTAATTCTAAACTTGAATAACTCCCATCAGTTTTAGAGCTAAATCTGAAACTAAAGGAATATCAAACCTCTCACCCTCCGCTGTCTTAACCATACCTACAATTATGCAAACTAAAACTGCTAATGAGTACAACCATGTTATTGGAACCATAATTACCCTAATTACAGGGATAAAGGCAATTATGAATGATAGTGTACCAAGTGCGATAGAGATGAGGACCAAAACTGTTGCCTGAGCACCTACATATCTTACAAAATTATCCTTTTTCTCTACAAGGAGCATTATAAATCCAACAAGTGGAATCCATGAGACAATAGAAATAGCCTTGTTCTCCTCGTTGAACTTGATTTCGTCTAGTGTGTAGACCTTCTTTGCTTTCTTTTCTTCTGCCATATTAATTAAAAGTAGATAAAATAATTTATTAATTTTAGTATACCATGAGCTTACCACGTGTGTATAGCTATACCATTAGAAGACTATACAAGGTTTTGTTACGATTAGTTAATACACTATAAGTACTTGCGGATTTTAGCAGAGGGGGTATACTGGGTATATATCTAAATTTAGTCTTTTACCAAATGGATGGTATACTCACTCAAAAGCAGGAAGATGTTTTAAGGATAATAAAGAGGTGTTATCTTGAAAACGGATACGCCCCATCTCTAAATGAACTGAAGGATGAATTAGGTATAACAACAAAGAGAGGGGTGGTTGTTCATTTAGATGCCTTAGAGAAAAAAGGTTACATTTTTAGAACCAGCAAACCTAGGGGTATACATATGGTAGAGGATGATGACCAAATAGTATACGACTATCTTGTAGGTGTACCCATTTTAGGATATGCAAATGCAGGCTTACCCATAGCTACTGCAGAGGAGGAGAATATTGGAGTGTTGAAGATAGATAAAAACATTCTTGGTGGGAAAAAGAATCTCTTCTCACTCATTATCAAAGGAGACTCTATGGATTTAGCGATGATTGATGGACACACTCTTAAAGATGGGAAATATATCATCGTTGAGAAGGATGTAGATTTTGAAGATGGTGATATTGTTGTAGCGATAATAGATAACTGCGCTACGATAAAAAGATTCAAGAGAGGTAAAGATATGATAGTTCTTTATCCTGACTCTAGCAACCCAATGAATATGCCGATATATATTGATACAAATACAGATATTTTAATAAATGGGAAGGTTATGAAGGTCTTAGAGAATCCTTCTACCTAATATAACTGCTTTTAATGTGTTTTTTAGCACCACGAAGTATTTCCTTTAGTTCTTTTTCTGTAAAAGAATTAGAAGTATTAAGGGTTTCATCAATTGTTTTCCCAGATCTAAAATTTTGAATGTAATATTTCATAGCATTAGGTATCATTGAAGTAATCTTCTCTCCATCCTCTATATCATGTATTCCCTTTACAAAAGTTGCCCTAAACTCATAATCGATCCCTGAGCTCATTATGATTTTAATAGACTCCTTTACTTTCTCAACAGCCTTTTTATCCTTACTAAACTCTACATAACTATCCTCTGCCCACTTTACATCCATTGCTATATAATCCAACAGGTCCTTTTTAAGTAACTCTTTCAGTTCTTTTGGGAAAAAGCCATTAGTGTCTAACTTCACCAAAAAACCCATCTTTTTAATCTTCTCTATAAACAAGTCAATATCTTTGTATATAAGAGGTTCACCTCCTGTAATGACAACAGCATCAATTAGACCTTTCCTTTCTTGAAGATAATCCAACACCTCATCTTCCTTGAGTTTAACATCCTTCCCAAGAGGATGAATAACTAACTCTGGATTATGACAAAAAGGACATCTTAGATTACAACCATATGTGAAGAGAACACTTGAAACCTTACCTGGGTAATCAAGCAAAGAAACCTTCTCTAAGCCACCAATTTTAAGCATATGTTTTAGTTACACTCACAGACCTTAAACATCTTCCTATCAGACCATTCAGATTGTTTACCGACATTCCATTGAGAAATAGGTCGAATATATCCTACAACTCTAGAATATACCTCACATCTTTGTCTTTCTACCTTATCCATGGCAGTTAAAATAATAATTTAATTAGACTTCTCACTAAACGGCATACCTTCTTGGTAGCCGATTTCAGCATCACACTTAGGACAATACTTATGCTCACCAGAAATATATCCATGCTTAGGACAAATACTGAATGTAGGAGTCAATGAAAAGTAGGGTAGTTTGTAGTTCTCAGCAACTTTCCTTACCAAATTCTTCACAGCCTCAGTAGAAGTGATCCTTTCCCCTACATATATATGTTGAACTGTACCACCTGTATATGCAGCCTGAAAATCATCTTGTATATCCAAAGCCTCAAAAATATCATCCGTAGCACCAACTGCAAGTTGTGAACTGTTAGTGTAGTAGGGTTCAACATTTTCTCCTTTATGTATACCTATATCAGCAGCTGTGATAATTGCATCACCAAATTTTTTCTTATCAGCTTTAGCAAATTTGTATGTTGTACCTTCTCCTGGTGTTGCCTCCAAATTAAACAATTCGTTTGTTTCGTTCTGATAATCCATAAGTTTGTTTCGTATATGTTCCATAATCTCAAGACCAAACTCTCTACCTTCCTTTGATCTGATATCTTTTTTAGTGTCACCAAAGAAATTGATAAGAGATTCATTCAGGCCAAGAATACCAATTGTACTAAAGTGGTTTTTATAATATTCTCCAAATCTCTTTTTTACATCGGCAAGATAGAACTTAGAGTATGGGTAAAGACCCATATCAGCATATTTCTCAATAAATCTTCTCTTAATTAACAAACTCTCCTTTGCAAGATCCATCAAACTATCTAATCTCTTAAAGTAATCCTTCCTATCCTTAGCCAAGAAACCAATTCTAGGAAGATTAATTGTTACTACTCCAATACTACCAGTTAAAGGATTTGCTCCAAATAGTCCACCTCCCCTCTTTCTCAACTCCCTATTATCAAGTCTTAACCTGCAACACATACTTCTAGCATCATCAGGATTCATATCGGAATTAATGAAGTTTGAGAAGTAAGGAATACCATATTTAGCAGTCATATCCCAAATTGGTTTGTAATTTGGATTGTCCCAATCAAAATCTTTTGTTATATTGTAGGTTGGAATAGGGTAAGAAAAGAGTCTTCCTTGTGCATCTCCTTCCATCATCACCTCACAGAATGCCTTATTAAGCATTCCCATTTCCTTCTGAAAATCTTTGTACTTCTCCTTCTGAATTTTACCTCCGATAATGACACCTTGTTCTGCAAGTTGACCACTAGGAATCAAATCCATAGTGATATTTGTAAATGGGGTGTTACCAGTAACAAACACCTTACCATTCCTTCTTGCAATTATAGTCTCATTCTTCGTATGTGGACACCATATAACGCCCTCGTAATTAACTTTTTTAACATTCTTAATATATGTCTCTTGATGTTTAATAATCCTAACTACAAAAATATCCTTAGTTCCAATTGTTGGCTTTCTCACTAATACAGTAGAACCATACCCACAATTAGTAGCAATTATCTGTAACTGATTTACAATATTAACATCTGTAACTGAAATTCTGTCCTCTCCCCACCCATCACCTTTCATGTATGTTTCTAAGAATAGGCGAGATTGTGCCTCATTTAACTCTAGTATAGAGCTTGGAATATGTTTAACACTACTATCAGAATCAAACCACTTATGTATCACCTTAGAACTCTCTGCATTCAACCTTAAACCTACAACAGGATTTCCTAAACCAACTGTCTTCTGTTCAGAATATGTAAACTTAAAGTGGTCTAGTAGCTTCTTAATCTCTTCATATTTCTTCTTGTTTTTTACCTTAGACTGATAAATAGTAACTCTCTTGCAACTTCTTGTTTTAATTCCTCTTTCAATACTACCCTCTGAGATAATCCATGCCATAAGGGCAATCTGCTCATCACTCATAGTTGATTTCTTGTTACTATTCTTCCCAGAAAGAGGAATTATAAACGGAGATTTTAAATCCATAACTTCTTCGATAGGTTGTAAGATGTATTTATCACCACTAAAAAGCTTCCTAACAACTCTATGATTGGGAGATATCAATTGGTCTTGTATCCTGTTTTTAAGATTAAACATATGACCTTTGTACTTCTTCTTAAAAACAGAAGTAACTGTTTGATTTTCAATCTCTCCACTTTCTAAATTAAATGTCTTTATCACAACTCCTTCTTCAATCTCCTCATATGTTTTCCAACCATCAGGAGTTAAAATTTCAGTATCTTCTGAAACACATTGACAACCAACTCTAGTTGGTACATTCATATTGTACAAAAACTCCTGCATCTTCTGTTTAACCTCTTTGTAAGTAAGTTTGTCATATCTAATGAAAGGAGCTAAATATGTATCAAAATTTGAAAATGCCATAGCACCAGCAGCTTCATGCTGAATGGTATAGAGAAAGTTCACACACTGCCCAAGAGCAGCACTAAAATGTTTAGCAGGCGCAGAAGAAATCTTACCTGGAACACCAGTAAAACCCTTAAGTAACAAATCCTCCAAACTCCAACCACAACAATACACAGCCAACATACCCAAGTCATGAATATGGAAATCTTTATCAATATTCGCATTAGAGATCTCCTTGGGATATATACTGTGCAACCAGTAATTAGCTTGTACAGTAGAAGAAATATAGTTGTTTAACCCTTGCCAAGAGTAAGCCATATTACTATTCTCATTAACTTGCCAATCTGTTTTGTTAATATAGTCATCAATAAGGGAGTTAGCATCTATTAATGACTTGATATTCTTGACCTTGTTTTTCAAATCAACAAAAAGCTTAAAAGCAACAGAGGTTTTACCATGTCCCATATCAAGCAAAGTTTGAACAACAATCTCAGCTATCTCTTCTGTTTTTACAACACCATCAAACTTCTTCTTGATTCTACTAATCACCTCATCAGCTATCTCTTCCGCTCTCTCTCTATCTTTACCTCCAACACTCTCAGCAGCCTTAAATATCCCACTAACTATTCTCTCTCTACTGAACTTAACGATTCGACCATCTCTTTTCTGAACCTTTAGTGGTTCTTTCCTTTTAGTCTTAACAGGAACACTTTTTTTCTTGGGCATGTTTTTAAACACAAAATTTAATTTTCTAGTTTTTTAATTTCTTTTTTAATATCTTCCAAACCCTCAAATTCCTTATACACAGAAGCAAACCTAATATATGCAAGAGGGTCCTTATCCTTCAACCATTCTAAAGTCTTAAGTCCAATATCTTTGGTCTTAACTATCTCTTCACTATTAAACACAAACCTTTCTATCTCCTCTGCAAAAAGAGATATCTCCTCCTCACTCACCTTATCCAAATCAACTGCCTTCTTAATACCTTTTACGACCTTCAGTACATCGAATTTTTCTAAAGAACCATCTTTTTTCTCCACGCTAACATCCAATCTCTCCAATCTCTCATATGTTGTAAATCTTTTGTTGCATCTTAAACACTGTCTTCTTCTTCTTGTTGAATTCTCCTCGTTGTTATCCCTCTTATCTACAACTTTTGTAATTTGACATTCACAAAAAGGACACTTCATATTTACCTACAACATATTGTGTTATTGACAAAACCATACCCCAACCCCTTGTGGTGGTCAACACCTCATAGTTCGATAATTTTTGTCCGATTTAAACTATATTGGCCAATCCAACAGAAATTATAAGAGAGAGAAATACTACAAGATTTATTACAAAAATTTTGACAATTTAGAGTAGGGTAGGTAAGATACTTAATTAAGTTGTAATTTTTTACAATATGATTATACCTCTAGAAGATTTCCCTAAGTTAAGAGAAGAAAAGTTCAAAGGAAAGAAGATTGTTTGTACATCTGGTTTTTACGATCCAATTCACCCAGGGCATATTTCGTGTATAAGAGAATCTAAGAAGTTTGGAGATGTTTTAGTTGTGATTGTAAATGGAGATCAACAATGTATTACTAAAAAGGGCAAACCTTTTATTCCTGCAGATGTAAGAGCATATATAGTAGACAGTCTAAAAGATGTTGACTATGTAGTTATATATGACCATCCAACAAAGTATGATAGTAGTGAGGCATTAAAAATTGTTCGGCCAGATGTATTTACTAAAGGTGGGGATAGAGTTCATCCTCCCACAGGACCTTTAGCTATTGATGTAGCAGCTTTAGAAGAGGTTGGTGCAAAGATAGAATACAATGTAGGAGATCCTAAAATGTGGTCTAGTTCCAACTATCTACAAGAATGGGTTGATTTTGCTAATTTGCAGAAGAAAGATTAATTAGAACCTTTCTCTTTTAAATACATATATATTGAGTTTGCAGCTACTGCACCTTCACTTGCGGCTGTCACAACCTGTTTTAGATAGTTTGAATTTGTAGTACAGTCCCCTGCAGCCCACAAACCTTCAATACTTGTTTTCTGTTCTCCATCAACGACAATGTAGCTACGATTATCAACCTCAATACCCATCTTTAACGGAAGGACTATGTTAGGTTCAGATCCTATCTCTATAAAGATACCATCCAATTTAAGGCTTTCAGAACCATTGTAAGGCTTAGAAAGTTTAACTCCTTCTAATCTGCCATTACCATGGAGTTCTGTTAGAACAGTTTCGTAAATAATTTCAATATTCTCTTTCTCTTTTGCTTGATATGCCCATGCAGGTTCTCCTCTTAACTCTGTACCTCGATAGATAATATATACCTTCTCAGCAATATCAGAGAGCATCACAGCCGCCATAGTGGCAGAGCTACTACCCCCAATTACAGCAACTGTTTTATCCTTGTAAAACATACCATCACATGTAGCACAGTATGACACACCTTTTCCTAAGTATTTATCTTCACCTGGTATAGCTAATTTATTCCTATCTGTTCCTGTAGCTAGTATTACTGTTTTAGCTTCGTATACCTTTTCATTATCAGAAGTTAGTTTGAATATATCACCATCCTTTTGTATATCAACAATGCTTTCATTAACTATCTCTCCACCTTCCTTTTTAGCATGGTTATACATCTTCATACCTAATTCCATACCAGTAATTTCTTCATATCCTGGATAGTTACATATCTTATGACCCTCTACAACAGTACCACCTGGAGTTTTACCAAATACAATATTTTTTAATTTATATCTACTTGAATATATGCTTGCACTTAATCCTGCTGCTCCGGTACCAATTATTGCTACATCATAGATATCATTCATATTTTTATTATGGCAAATTTAGACAGATGTATTTTAGCATAGATGTTGGTTGTATGGGGAAAGATTTGGAGAGAACCGTACACACATTACAAAATGTTGAGCATTAAAGCTCTAGTGTACGGTCCTTCCAAAAAGGTCTAATTATTTTTTTTCTAATTGAAAACAAGAACCATCTCGCTTCCAATAAAAATCTTCATTAGATTTAAAAACAGCAATTTGCCCACTTTCTGGACAAATCCTTTTATTGGTGTCAAAAAATAGTTCGACAGCAGAGTACCATTCCCCCCACTCATCCCAACAGATTGTTGGAGCATTTAAGGAACACCGTTCTAAGCGGTATGATCCTATATATCGGGGGTTGGTTTCTTTCACAAAGGAAATCTTACCGCTATCTAAATAGTGATCTCCTCCTTTGTCTCCTAGGACTACTACAAAGAATAGTCCTAACAAAATAATAGCTATCAATATCAAGACTTTGATTTTCATTTTATCTCCATTTCTCCCAAATTGGGAAATTATTTTTATTGTTTAATAACGACAGACAAGCATCTAAGCAAATAAATACCTCTGTGCCGTTATCAAACTTAGGAGAACAATTAGACCTTTTTAATGAGCAGTTAGGCCTTAATCGAAGCCTATAATATTATACCATGAAATGAGTGTAAAAAGCAATCTAATATGCTTAATGAACTATTAATACTCATGAAGTACAAAACTGATAACATATCTAAATGAAATATAAAAGTATAAAGATTCTTCATAATAAATATGTTAAAAGAACACTCAAAAAGGCTTTTGTTTACAACGATGAAGCATTACTATGTAAACTTAAAACAAACATTGCAAAAGATTGTAAAATACTCTCACCTCAAATCACTATCAAAACAAGAGTACTCAAACATATGTATGATAAAAGACCTGCACAAGAATATGACTTCTTGTTAGATTACATGAAAGACATATTAAGAAATCCTCATTATATTTATAAAAATACAGATTCAAAAAGAGGTTCTAAATGTTTTGTCAAAGAGATATACAATTCTAAATACCTAGTTGTAGTTGAAGAAGATGGAAGTAGTATGGTATTGGGAGGGCGGCAATCTCCATCGTAATACTTAGAAAGTATCCCGCAGTAGAGCCTTTCTGCATTTCAATACCATTACTACTTAATTATACCATTTTTAGACAGTCTTCTCCACACCCCAACTAAGGGTATCTGTAAGTATAGTAGGGGAATCTTTTCTAATAATAACCATATATTCAAACATAACAGCATTACCACCATTAACAGTCCTAGCACTCCAATCATCTTCTTCAACAATAACACCGTCAACATCATCTACAACTTGACACTCTATACAGATAACCATACCATCTTCAAGAAGAGAACCTGTACCTCTTTGACCAAATGCAGGTATCTCCGGATACTCATGTAAACTCTTACCAATACCATGTCCTACATACACACTTAAAACATTAAAACCATTTCTCTTAGCTTCCTTCTCCATCTCATAACCTAAATCACCTGTTCTGTTACCTACCACAGCATTAGGTATAGCATTCTCAACTGCATTTCTACCAGCAAGTAGTAATTTCATCTTCTTGTCATCAGCCTTACCTACACACCATGTCCAACAATGATCTGTATACATCTTTTTGTATACAATTCCAAAATCAATAGATACTAAATCACCTTTCTTAAGTGGAATATCTTTAGGAATACCATGTACAGCTACATCATTAACAGATATACATGTATTGTAGTGATAGTCTTTAACTCTCTTAAAACTAGGATGCACCTTATACTCTCTACAAAGCTCTCCAGCATACTCATCAATCTCAAGAGGTGTAACTCCCTCCTTAACCATATCTCCAAGCTTAGATAGTATCTCTACAGATATCTTAGCTGCTTCTGTAATTAAACTTTCTTCTCTGTTGTTTTGTATTATCATATCTTTATTATACCACTCCTACCTCCCAACAATATACAACTCACTAACAGCTCTAGTAACTCCTGTATACAACCATCTCCTCCACATATCATCATCCATCTTAGGGAATCTCTCTTCAAAAAGTATAACCTTCTCAGCTTGACTACCCTGTGCCTTGTGCACAGTTAAAGCATAGCCGAAATCAAAAAGATTCATCTCTCTACCAACATCTTTTAAGGTTTCTCTCTTACCAAACTGTTCAGCAGACATATTTCCATGAAATAGGTCATCCTGACCATCAAACTGAATATCTACATCATAGTATTCAAGCATATCAGCAAGATTCTTTCTTTCAATGGATTGCACTGTACCTAACATACCATTAAATATACCTAACTCTGCATTGTTTCTTAAACATATAACTCTGTCTTCAATCTGTGGATTTGGACTATCAAATTCTAAAAATTGCCTAATCCCGTTATTTAGCTTCACCCTAGTATGATTGTATCCCACCAGTACCATCATATTCTCATCATATCCAGACAACTTCTCTGAAAGAAACTCTTGGAGGTTTTCATCTTCCCTACTAAACTTCCTAACAGTAGAGGAGAACTCCATAACAGGAATATCTCCATACTTTCTTGCTAGCTCTGAAACCATGATAATTGGATTACCCTTTTCTTGACGATATATCTCCTCAAGACGAAGCATAGGGGAAGCCATGAGATTAAACTTACCTTCAACAGGTGGTAACTGACCATGGTCTCCAACAGCAAGAATTGGTTT
>DATERJ010000014.1:0-48625 GCA_035271645.1 Candidatus Dojkabacteria bacterium | reverse complement strand
TAATCCATGGAGATATGGTAGAATGTAGTGGGATTGCATTGCAACTCCCTGTGCAACAGCCATATTTGGTTAGGTGTTATTAATTTAGTTAGGTACTTAAATTGTAACACCTTTGTTGCATATGTTCCTGAACTTATTCATTAAAAACATTCCACTCTATCTCTCAATACCACAGATGAACAGTTAATTAAAAATGTGCTCCCAGAGAGGATTTCTACTTGTTTGTGTATGTGGATTTGGAATATAATGGGAGTGTGTCTAAAAAGAAATATCCAACAATATATGCATTCATAGATAGTCAAAATCTTAATCTAGGTACTTCAAAAGATATATACTATAGAGGTAAGATTATCTATCGTGGCTGGAAGTTAGATATGAAAAGTTTCCATAGATATCTAAAAGAGAAACTACGTGTAAGTAAAGCTTTTCTTTTTCTTGGATATATAAGAGCGAATGAAAAGATGTATGAGAAGTTTAGAAAGTATGGATATGACATCATCTTCAAGCCTACTGTTAAGGGTCAAGGAGGGAAACCAAAAGGTAATATTGATGCAGAATTAGTTCTTTACTCATCAGCAATATTGTTTAAGGAATTTGATAAAGGAATCTTTGTTTCAGGGGATGGAGATTTTCATTGTTTGTATAAATATATGAAAGAGAAAGGTAAGCTTGAATCAATATTGATACCTAATGCTCGTACAAGCTCAAAATTATTGAATGAGTTTACTCCTTTTTGCAGATATATTAACAGGGATAAAAATCTTTTAGAAAAAAAGTGGGAGGCGTCGCTCAGCACCTCGTAAGTGCAGGGTCGTATTCTCCCTCATGATTGTTACCATTATACCCTCTTTACTCATTAACTGCAAATTTTGATGTATACCCTACTTCCCTGCAATCTCCTCTGCCACATTCTTTGGTACTTCTGCATAATGCTCAGGTTCCATTGTAGATGAACCTCTACCACTTGTTAGAGACCTAAGTTCACTTGTATAACCGAAGAGTTCTGCTAAAGGTACAAATGCTGTAATTCTACTAATACCCCCACCTAGACTCTCTGTTCCTTGAATCTGTCCTCTCTTACTACTAAGTGAACCTGTAACATCTCCCATATACTCATCAGGTGTGTCAACATCAACTTTCATAATGGGTTCAAGTAGAATTGGATCTCCCATCTTCATACCTTCTTTGAATGCCATAGATCCCGCGACCTTAAATGCAGCTTCAGAGGAGTCAACATCATGATATGAACCATCATATACAGTAACCTTAACATCAACAACTGGATATCCTGCTGTAACACCAGACTTCATAGCCTCCTCCACACCCTTCTGAATTGCTGGGATAAATTCTCTTGGAATTGCTCCTCCCTTAACATCGTTCACAAACTCAAAACCTTTACCCTTCTCATTTGGTTCTAATTTCAACCAGCAGTGACCGTACTGACCTTTACCACCAGACTGTTTAACATATCGTCCTTCGACTTGCTCAACGTTACTCTTAATAGTCTCCTTGTATGCAACCTGTGGTTTACCAACATTTGCAGCTACATTAAACTCTCTTTTCATTCTATCAACAATGATATCTAAGTGAAGCTCACCCATACCTGAGATGATTGTTTGACCTGTCTCATGATTTGAGCTCACTCTAAATGTTGGGTCTTCTTTCACAAATCTTGCTAAAGCTTCAGACATCTTCTCTTCATCTGACTTAGTAGCAGGCTCAATTGCCTGTGATACAACTGGCTCTGCAAATTGAATCTGCTCAAGGATAATTGGATTCTTCTCATCGCAGAGTGTATCTCCCGTGACTGAGTCCTTAAGACCTACAATCGCACCAATATCTCCAACTCTCAAAGCAGGAACCTCTTCCCTGTCATCAGCATGCATGAGGATAAGTCTACTTGCTCTCTCTTTAAGATTCTTTGTTGAGTTTAAAACATATGAACCAGAGTCAACCTTTCCAGAATATATTCTGAAGTATGAAAGATTCCCTACATGAGGGTCATTAACAATCTTAAAGACCAATGCAGAGAATGGCTCAGACTCTTCTGCTTTCCTCTCTTCTTCTTCTCCTGTCTTGGGATTTGTTCCAATTACTGCAGGAACATCTAAAGGTGATGGTAAGCAGATTGTGATGTAATCTAAGAGTGTCTTTGCCATAGCAGTTCTAGTATCTCCACCTAATACTGGGAAGATATTCTCTGCCAATGTTCCCTTTCTTAATGCTGCTAAGAGTTCATCTTCTTTTAATTCTTCACCTGCAAAGTATTTTTCCATTAAAGCATCATCTTGTTCTGCCAATGCCTCTACTAAGATATTTCTTAATTCATCAACCTTAGCCTTAAGATCCTCAGGAATTGGAATCTCAATTAAATCTGGTGTATCAATACCTTCGTATTTGTATGCTTTCATCTTCACTAGATCCACATAACCATGTAACTCTTGTTCTTTTCCAATTGGGTATGTAATAGCTACTGCTTTGTTACTTAACCTGTCCTTAATTGTCTGGAAGCTATGATCAAAGTTACCTCCAATGAGGTTAATTTTGTTCATAAAGCAGATTCTTGGTACATGATATTTATTTGCCTGTCTCCAAACTGTTTCTGATTGTGGCTCTACTCCTTTTCTACCATCGAAGATAACAACAGCACCATCTAAGACTCTAAGAGATCTTTCAACCTCTGCTGTGAAGTCTACATGACCGGGTGTGTCGATAATGTTGATCCTGTGGTCCTCTCCGTTATATGGCCAGAAACATGTGACTGCTGCAGACATAATGGTAATACCTCTCTCCTGCTCCTGTTCCATGAAGTCAGTAGTTGCTTCTCCCTCATGTGTTTCTCCAATCTTATGGACCTGCCCAGTAAAATACAACAATCTCTCTGTTGTTGTTGTCTTACCTGCATCAATATGTGCAATGATACCAATATTTCTAATTTTGTCTAAAGGCATCTTAACGTTGTATGTGTTTTTGTCCATAATTAAATTGTAATTAAATTAGCATATTAAATGAAGGGGAATATATTACCTTCGCAATGGCGATTATACAAGACTATTTAAGATTAAACAACAGTTAGCTATTCTAAGAAAAAACCTCCTTGTATTTAGCAACCTTTCTCTCCCTAAACTTTTTAGGAAAGAACTCCATTCTTCCCTTTTTTGAATTTTCTTGAATTCTTCTAAAATCTGGATTATGCCTAGCTAATTTCATATATATTAACTGTAAATAGTAGAAAGAGACATTTAGTATTCTAAGAAAGATATTCACTTCTCTACTAGGTTTAATATTTGTCACCATGTTCTCTTTCTTAATCCCATATTCTGTTTCCAACCATCTGTTTTGAGAATATATGTAGTTAATATATTTCTCATTGTATATGGGAATCAGATACATCAGTTCATTAAAGTTGAATATATCATTGTCAAATTCTAAACCTCTCTCCTCAGTAATTAAGTTAAGACAGAGTTTATCTTTTACATCCTTCTCACCTTTAACCCTTATCTTTCCATGAAAAATATTCTTTAACTTTACCAATGCCCTATACAACCACATAGTTCCATTCCTTGTTACAACGAAGATATCAATATCATCTTCTTCTTTAGCAAAACCACTTCCAATAGAACCAGATACACCGATGAATTTAACTAGGTTGCCTATTAACAAAACAGAGATGTTATCCTTAGCAATTTTAATCTTTTTATCTAAACTTTTATTTTCATTTTCCCCTACATATTCCTTGTTAAAATCCTTTCCCCATATTCGTAAAGATTCATTTGAGGATATTCCTTGATTCATTAACGAGCGAAATTGTAAGAGTTTTGTAAAGTTCTTCATTACTTCATTATATTATTTTAACCTAACACATCCCAGACCTATAGCATTGCTTTTTTGTCTAAAAAGTGGTAAAATGTAGGTATGTAACAATCAAATACTGTTACATACTGCTCATTAAAAACTAATGATTTACTTACTCTCCTAACTATATCGAAGGTAGCAACATGCATATGTGATACATATCTATATTGCTATCTTTGATATGCAATACAAAAAATCCAAAATTTAAAAAAGGAGATGTAAAATGAAAAAGATCCAAAAATGGGAATCATATGATCTTATGAAAGTCGGAAAGGGAGAAATCATCCCTTTTCCTGAGGGAACAAGATTCCCCCACTTTATCGCAGAACCTGTTCTCAAGGGTGAAAACAGGTTCATATTCAACCATCCTGCACTATTCCTTGGTAAGAAAAGGAAAGGACAGGAAGGATACAATGTTTTTTATGTCCGGGAATACCAGGATATGAAAATTTGTAAACGAATTATTAACGATCGGCGATTGGTCGCTGCCATCATCCATTGGAACAAATCCGTGGACAATTCCAGGGAAAAAATCCAACGGATTCGATTGAAGGATGGTATGAATGTAAATTCACTGTTTTGTTACAGTAACGAAGCTATTGTCAGAGAATCTGACAATAGTGTCTTCATTATTCGACTTGGTGACATTGATGCCATTAAGGCAGCTTTGCCACCAAAGTAAAAGAAAGTAAGTGAATCTTAGTTATAGGGAGGGTCTTTAGCCAAATTTGTCCATTTTGGACTTATGTAACTGAAGACTCTCCTTTAAACCCCAACAGCCATAACAGGTTACCTTATCAATTTCTTTTTATCCACTAAAGACTATACTCATTTTTAACCACAGATTTAACTTGTTAGAGGATTAAAAGTACTTGTAGTATATTAACTAATCGTAACAAAACAGGTATAGTCTTCATCCTAACAATGGAAATTGATAAGGTAACCTTCTTATGCTAACATTTAGGTATAATAGAAACTGCCTATGAAACAACATGCAATACCTCAAAATGTATTAGATGTAGAGTTTAAGCTTTTTACTAAGTTTACTCTAAAAGAATTTGCATATCTTGCCTTAGGTCTTGGTATCTCAGGAGTAATGATATATCTAATGGTTGGGAAAACGATAAAACCAATCATAGGTATTCCCATTGCAGCAGTTTCTGGTATTGCAGGTATTGTACTAGCATTAGTTCCCATTAATGAACAGCCTGCAGACAAGTTCATACAAAACTACATTACTGCTATTACCTCCCCTACACAAAGAGTCTGGCGAAGCAAAAGTATGGGAGATGGTATAGATAAACCAAATGTTAAACCTACTGAAGATGGGACGATTGTACATAAAGATGTCAAGGTGAAAAAAAAGAAAATCATTGGAGGAAGCCAAGATGTACTACAAGAAGAGGTAGATGATGCAGATAAAGATATATTCGGACACTTAGATCCTGTTGAGGAGAGTACTAGTAACAACGTTGTAGCTGAAACCAAAGTTGAAACACCAACACCTACTCAAGCTCCCACTAATGTTGTTATCACTAATCACAATATTCAAAACTATCAATTCTCTGCAAAAGGGATGGAGAATGTACCTGGTAATATCAATGTTTGGCTGTGTGATAACAGTTTTAAGCCAATTCCAGATGTTATATCCTACCTAAAAGATACAAATGGTAAGCTTCTCTTTGCAAACAAAACTGGTAAAAATGGATACTTCCTGACAAACAAGATGTGGAATTCTGGACATTACGTGTTAGAATTTGAACATCCTACATACAAATTTCCTAAGGTTGAAATTATTTTGGAGGATATGAACAACAAGTTACCTATTAAGATAAACTGTCTGTAATATGGATGAAAATGCTCGTGCAAGAGCAACAGCAACAACACAAGACCACCTACCGATCAAAGATATCAGAGATGATTTAGTTATTAACAAAAACGGTAGTGTTGCGATGGTTATGCAAACATCCGCGATTAACTTTGATTTGCTTGCAGAATATGAACAAGATAACAAAATATATGCTTTTGCTGGACTACTTAATTCGTTAAACTTCAGAATACAGATTCTCATCCGAACAAAAAGGATTGATATTAGTAATTACATTACATATCTTAAGGCTCAAAAACAGGAAGCTATGACTGAGGGACTAAAGAGACAGCTTGAAATATATACCCACTTTGTAGAAAATCTAATCGTACAAAACAATGTCCTAGACAAAAGTTTCTTTATAATAGTCCCCTATCACACAGGAGGGGTTGTTCCAGATACTTCGATACTCAAGTCAAAGAAGAAAACGGCAGAGGAAGAAGCAGCTGCCAATATACGTACAGAACAGCTACTCGAGAAAGCTAAGATATTCCTTTATCCAAAACGAGACCATATATTAAAACAGATTGGTAGTATGGGACTATCAGGACATCAACTGACAACAAAAGATTTAATTTCTGAGTTTTACACTACATATAATCCAGAGGAGGAAGAATAATGGCAGATAATAGGACACTACAAAGCAAAACAGTACAGAAACTTTCATCAATGCAGGACAAAATGAAAACTGCTGGACAGAAATACGCAGATTACCAAAACAAGATACAGACAGAATTGGCCACAGTAGAACCAAGAACCACATACTCTACAACAGAGTTTGTAGAACCACCTTCAGAGGAAGAGAAGAAGAAAGAAAAAAAGAACCCTTTGATTAAACTTCTTGATAAGATTGCAGGAAATGTAAACAAAGATAAGCCTGTACCAGAGCAAAAACCATCAATAGAAGAACAACAAGCCCTAGAAGCCTCCGCAAGAAGAGAAGAACTACTGAGTACAATTGGAACAGAAACAGAGCTTTCAATACAAGACCTGATTGCACCAATTGATCTAGAAGTTGACTTCAACCACATACAGATGGGAGAGTATTACTTCCGAACACTCTTTGTTAGTGGATATCCTAGATTCGTAGGTCCAAACTGGCTCTCACCTATCATTAACTTTGAACACTCCTTAAGAATTAGTACTTTCTACTACCCAGTTGATTCGAAAGATATTCTTGAGAAGTTAAAAAAGAAAATCGGAGAGATGGAAGCCACACTCTACACTCAAATTGAAGAGAGGAAAGTTGTTGACCCTTCACTAAAAGTTGCACTTTCTGATGCACAACAGCTCCAAGACTCTATTGCTGAGGGTACAGAGAAATTCTTCCATTTCACAATGTATGTAACTATGTATGCAAAGAATATAGAGGAGCTAGAGAAAATATCTAGAAATGTAATCTCTACATTTGCAGCGATGAATGTAACCGCCAAGAGTGCAACACTACAACAAGAAGCCGCATTTATAAGTACACAACCACTAGGTTCCGACAAACTATATATCACCAGAAACATGGACACCACCTCATTAGCAACAACTTTCCCATTTGTCACCTCTGAATTAACAATGGATAGAGGAATTATGTATGGATTAAATATGCATAATAGAAGCTTGGTCGTTTTTGACAGATTCGAACTTCCAAACGCTAATTCTGTTGTATTTGCAACATCAGGTGCTGGTAAAAGCTACTTTATCAAACTAGAAGCCCTTAGAAGCCTTATGTTAGGTACTGAGATAATTGTCATCGACCCAGAAAGAGAGTATGAAACCCTTGCAAAGGCTGTTAATGGTTCATATATCTCCTTTTCTCAAGATAAGGGGCATAAAATGAATCCTTTTCAACTTTCAGGTGCAAAAAGTCAAGATGGAGAAGAAGATGAGCTAAGAATTAAAATGCTCTCGCTCCTTGGTTTCTTTAAAGTGCTCTTCGGAGGTATTACAAACATCGAGGAGTCCATCTTAGACAGAGCACTTAACCTTGCATACCGAGAAAAGGGAATCACCCTAGATCCTGACACTCAAACCAAAGAACCGCCTATGCTCGAAGATTTGTACAAGGTATTAAAAGGAATGGCAGAAACTGAAGCACATGGACTTGCTAGAAGAATGGAGAAATACATCATCGGTAGCGGTGCGGGAGTGTTCAATGAAGCAACCAACTTTGAAATTAACAATCCATTTACAGTATTTAGTATTAGAGACCTACAAGAAGAATTAAAACCTCTTGCTATGTACCTAATGTTAGATTTTATCTGGACAAAGATTCGTAAAGATAAAAAAAGAAGACTTCTAATAGTTGATGAGGCTTGGTATATGATGCAAGATCCAGAATCTGCCAAATTCATGTACTCTATTGCAAAAAGAGCAAGGAAATATTACTTAGGACTCTCTACAATTACACAGGATGTTGCAGACTTCTTAAACAACGATATGGGAAGAGCAATTATCACCAACTCCTCAATGCAAATCCTTATGAGACAGAGCCCAACTGCAGTTGAACTATTACAAGCAGTATTCAATCTCTCCGATGGAGAAAAAAGCTTTTTATTAAACTGTGATACTGGTGAAGGACTTTTCTTTGCTGGTTCAAATCATGTTGGCTTGCAGGTCCGTGCTAGTCAAGCAGAGAATGAAATCATTACTTCTGACCCTAAAGAACTTGAGAAAATGAAAGGAAGGGAAGAACAAACAGATACTAGAACGATAGAAGAGTTAGCTCAACCATATGATCCTCCAGCAACACAACAACGAGTACGTAGTGTTAGTGGGCAAAGACAGGATGAAATCATACGAGGTGCTGTTGAGAAGAAAGAAACGGAAAGTAAGAGACTACAAAGTGAGAGAGAAAGGTATCAACAAGAACTCGAGGAAAGAATTAGAGAACAAGAAGCTATGTTAAATCCAGACAAACAGAAAGAACAGACACGTTTCATAGATGAGATAAATAAGAGGACAATAACTGGACAAGTTGTAAGCTCCAGAAAAGAAATTCAGAAAGGTCATAGACACCTAACTCCACATGGGACTGTGGAAAGTTACCCTGAAGACAGCAATCAGAATGTTTCTAATACCTAAAAAAAAGAAAAAAGAAGAAGAGCAACCACTAAGAGAAGATTTATACCTCGTAACACAAGCCGTAGATACAAAATCTATTGACCAAGAGCAAAAGACATCAGACCTAGAACAATTAGAGAAGGCTGAAGAGAAAAGTAATTACAGAAGCAACATTGCAAAATCCATTAAGAATCCTCAAGTATCAAGAGCGGCAACTGCCTTACAATTGAAAAATCCTTTCAAAGGAGTTTAACTTAATGGACCCTGATCAAGGTCTAAAAATTCCCTCAAGTTCTCTTTGTTAATCACAACTGGTAATGGAGCTCCTTCTACTATCTTTCTTGCGGCGCTTCTTATCATTGCTGCAATGTTTCTTTCTAGTTGTCTAATACCCGCATCAAAACCAACAGGTCTAATCACAGACAACCAAACATCTTCATCTATCTGCAACTGTTCAGGAGTGAGATGAAGTTCTTCAAGAATCTTAGGTAGAATATATTGTTTTGCAATGACTCCTTTCTCTGTATCAGAGTAACTTGTAAATCTAATAACCTCTACCCTATCTATTAATGCTGCAGATAATCCACCAAGATTATTTGCAGTACAGATAAACATTACTTTAGACAAATCGATTGGATAGTCAATATAGTGGTCAACAAAAGTAGGATTTTGTTCTGGGTCAAGAATCTCTAACAATGTTGCCATAACATCACTTAACAAACCTGCTTGTCCACTAGATTTCTCAATTTCATCTAACAAAATTACGGGATTCATAGTACCACACCTTATCAATGCCTTGACAATCTGACCTGGTTCGCCATCAGGAGAATACCTAGGTATTCCTCGCAATGTTCTCACATCCCCTATTGCACCAAGTGAAATTCTAGCAAATTTCCTATTCATAGCATCAGCTATTGATTTTGCAATAGAGGTTTTTCCAACACCCTGCAAGCCCAGAAAGAGGAAAACAGGTGCCGTAAGAGAAGATGCATCTGCATTACTGGTAGCAACTTTTTGTACTGGGGGTTGGACAAAACTAGACATCTGCGTTGGTATTACCTGAGGAGCTTCTAATCTCTTCGCATTCTCCATACTGAGTTGCATTGCTGCTAGATAGTCGAGTATGAGATTCTTGACTGATTCCATACCATGATGAGAGGAATCCATAATTGCTTTTGCATTGTTGATATCAAGATTATCTTCCGAAACCTGCCCCCAAGGAATACGGGTAATCCAGTCAATATATTTGTTTACATTCTCAAACTCACTACTGTACCCACCTAGTTTGGCCATTCTTTTTAACCTTTCAATTGAATGAATCGTATCCTCTTTTAGTTTTTCAGGAGCAGAGGATTGAAGAAGTTTTTCTTGTAGAACAACAATCTCCTTCAGACTTTCATCAACACCACTAAGACTGTTTGAATTTGTAGGGGCAGTATATTCCATATGTTTTAAAGTGTATATATTTGCAAAGATTAAGTCAAATTGCTTTGACATCAGTAATAGAGCATGGTAATCTTAATGCAATAAATTGACTGCCCTTAAAAATGAAAAAATCTTCAGTTTTTTATGCAATTCTTTTTCTTGCAATCTCTCCTATTGTAATATTAGCTGCGGAGGTTAATTTAAATGAGAGTTCTAAAGGAACTATTGCTGTAGAGATAGATACGAAAGGAGAAGTTGTGAACTCAGTAAAGGTTGCAATAAAGGTGTCAGATAATGTAACAGTAGGTGATATAAAAGAAGGAGATTATAGTTGTAGTTCTTTTTCACACACTCTTTCATCAATGGAAGCATCCACCTTATCATCAACACAAAAAGACTCTGTAATTGAGATTACATGTACCACACAGGAAGAATCACCTATTAATGCATCAATAGCCAATATAAACTTCACTACAACTTCCGCCGATTATTCTTTTACAGTACTAGCAGATGAATCACAGATAGGTAATTTAAGCATTGGCAGTACAAAGGATATTGAAGGTTCCCAACAAGAAGAAACTGGAGATGAAACTCCACAAGTAGCAGAGACAACTACTCCCACACAGAAGTCTACCCCTACAACAGATACAGGGAAGGAGAAAAAAATTACAAATTTCTTACCATATATCCTTTTGGGAGTTGCAGGAGTTCTTCTTCTCTCAATTATAATATTGTTGGTTACTAAGGAGAAAGGAAATACTGCAAAGACAGAACAAACAGAAACATCTGTCGCAACAACAGAGCCTGTTACTACAGCCCCCTCGGAAGAGATAACAACCGAAGAGAAACCGACATTACAAGATATGGTGAATGCTGGCATAAGTACAACAGCTACAGAGACCGAGCCAACAACACCTCCTGTTGGAAATCATCAGAAAGACTTAGAAGCCTTAATTATGAGCGAAGACCCTAGAACATCTACCTCTCCAACAGAAACACCTATTGCTGAATCTGTACCTACTTCAGAAACACCTACTACACCACAGGAAGTTATTACTACTGACACTTTTACAACCCCTATGGAAACACCCATTGCCGAGCCAGTAACTACTCCAACTTTTGAAGAACCTGTTGCACCACAAGAGAATGTTGCTACTGACACCTTTACAACGCCCATAGAAGTACCTGTTGCTGAACTAACACCTCCACCTACTTTGGACACACCTACTACACAACAAGAGAATGTTACTGCTGATACTTTTACAACCCCTATGGAAACACCCATTGCCGAACCAGTAACTACTCCAACTTTCGAAGAACCTACCACACCACAAGAGAATGTTGCTACTGATACTTTTACAACCCCTATGGAAACTCCCATTACCGAACCAGTAACTACTCCAACTTTTGAAACACCTGTTGCACCACAAGAAACTGTTGCAGACACTTCAGAAGATTTACCACATATTGGATTTACAGCACCAACAGAACCTACTACTACAACACCTACTGACTCCTATTCCCATCTGTATGCAACACCAACAGAACAAACACCTACCCAAGCAGACATTGAGGTTTCCCAGCAACAAGAAGCTATGGATTTGCAAGCACTTGTAAACAATGAGATTAACAATATACCTACAGGAGGAGATACTACACAACCACCAACACCGATAGAGCCTGAAACAACAACAGAACAACCACAAATATAGTTAAATGCTCATCTTAGAACCTAAGACCTATCAACAAACTGGTGTTTATCATCAATCTTTGGAACAACAATCTTCTTTAACAATGCCCTCCAGATGTAATCCTGGACACTTAATCTTCTAAGCCAATCATATGTTAAAACTCTGTAAGCAATATGCCCACCATTTCTAGTTCTAAGATTAATCACATACTGTAAGTCATCAAATGAACCATAGAAAATATACCTCGTAGCATGAGCATGTGGTAAAAGATATTTAGTAAACTCATCAACAACCTCCTTAGGCATACAATCCTTCGCCTCTTCCCTCCACTCCTTTATCATCTCATAGGTCTCCTCCAGCCTCTCCATATATTCTTTCTTTAACGATTTTAGTTGAGGAATATCAAGATAGTTACAGAGATAGAAACAATCCTCATTTCTCCTGTCTAACTCTTGATCCATATCAACACACTCATTAAACAATGGAACAAACCTCTCCAAACTCCTATGCCTATTCAAATCTTTAAGAGTCCCCAAAGAAGCAAAACCCTCTATCTTAATCGCTCCACTCTGCCCTACATTCCCCACCGTATTATGCTGATTATGATACTCAAAAAGAATATCACTCAATTCTTCCTGGTCCTCATCTGAAAACTCATACTCTGTTTTTGAACCAAGAGGGTTTAGCAATGCTTCATAATGTGAAATTAAAGTCTCAGTACAATCAGGAGAATAACTAACCTTGATTGCTTCTGATTCACTATCAGGAATCTCTTTCATCTGCTCTCTCTTCAGATTCTTTTTCATGTATTCTAAAACTTCTCTAGTCGAATTAACCCTTGAACTATTCGGATCTGTATGCCTTATCAAACCCTCTGCCTCTCTCACATACCCTCTTGCTTCAAGTGTAGAATCTCCCAGAAGATTAAGAAGAAGCTTAGCTACTTCATCTTCAACAACACTACTCCCACCACTTAAATACCCTATTGTCTCAGCCCAATTTCTTGCAGACATTAAAAATGCAGAGCTAGTACTCAGACCAACAGGAAGAAGATATCTAGAGACATCAAAACTCCTAGCCTTCAATGCAGACACCTCCTCCTTACTCTCTTCATTAATTTTGAAAAACTTCTGCAACTCCTCTCTACTCTTCTTGTTCAATTCCCTGTAATCTCGCATCTGTTTAAGCATGATTTTTTCATACCCCTTCCTAACACTTACATCACTACAAACCTCAGAAGGTATCTTTACAAACTGTGGATCTGCAAAGTTTTGATATCTTGTTGATCTCTCTTGTCCAGAGATAACGGAGTTCATGTAATATATTCGCATGGCTGTAAGCATAGGAATATTCTCAATACAAACAAAAAGGTCTGCCATATCCCCGACAGACTTATGTCCATAACCAGCGAAGATTTTCTCCAATCTCTCTGCAGCATTTGTACCACTACTAATAATTTCAGATGCAATGTCCACAATTGAGTCAGCAGAACGACTATATCTTGCTCCTAAATATGCATTGACAGAAGGTTGCCTGTTCCCACAATTGTTCTGTAGAAGTGTCAAAACATTAATCTTGTTCCAACTAGATTCCGACTTAATGGAAGCGATATTTAAATCTTTACGATAGTTTAATTTCATATTTATTTAATTAATACCAGGAATTTTAAATAAGGCAGTAAACTCTTTTATCTCATTTTTTAATTTAACAAAATCTTCATCGCTTTTACATTTTGTCAATGCTCGATGAATATATTTAGCTACTTCTTCCATCTCTTTCTCTTTCATTCCTCGAGTTGTGAGAGCTGGAGTACCCAGTCTAATACCTGATGGGTCCCATGGCTTTCTTGGATCATTTGGAATTGCATTCTTGTTTGTAGTTATTCCTGCTTTCTCTAACATATCTGATGCTTCCTTACCTGATATACCAATACTTCCTGCAATATCAACTAGGAACATATGATTATCTGTTCCACCTGATACGATTTTGTATCCTAAATCTTTTAATGAATCAACTAAGACCTTAGCATTAACTACTACCTGTTTAGAATATTTTTTGAATTCATCTGTAGATGCTTCATGAAGTGCTACTGCAATACCTGCTGTAATGTGATTATGAGGACCACCTTGTAATCCAGGAAATACTGCTTTATCTATCCTTTCTGCAAACTCTTCTTTACACATAATCATTGCTCCTCTTGGACCTCTAAGTGTCTTGTGTGTTGTAGTTGTGATAACATCGGCATATGGAACTGGAGAAGGATATACTCCAGAAGCAACCAAGCCTGCAACATGAGCAATATCTGCAACAAGATACGCACCCACCTCATTAGCTATCTCTCTAAATCTCTTCCAATCAACTATCCTTGAATATGCAGAGAATCCTGCCCAAATCAATTTAGGTTTATGTTCCTTTGCTAATTTAAGAACTTCATCATAATCTATTAACCCGTTTTCATCTAAACCGTAACTTAATGAATTGTAGTATTTTCCTGATATTGAAACCTTAAAACCATGAGTTAGGTGTCCTCCTGCATCTAATGCCATACCTAATGTATTATCTCCTGCTTCTAAGAGTGCAAAATGTACTGCAAGATTTGCTATTGAACCAGAGTATGGTTGAACATTCACATGGTCAACATTAAAAAGTTTCTTTGCTCTGTCTATTGCTGTCTGCTCTATTTCATCAACATACTCATTTCCATTGTAATATCGCTTACCTGCATAACCTTCAGAATATTTATTCGTTAGAATTGACCCCATACTATCCAACACATCTTGGGAGACATAGTTCTCAGAGGCAATCAGTTCTAATCCTTCCATCTGCCTAACTCCCTCTTTCTGAATCAATTCATTAATTTTCTTGTCTATTTCCATTTTCATAGCAATTCATTAAATTAAGCATTAAACAAGCGATTGTCATCGGTCCTACACCACCTGGTACAGGGGTGATATGTGAAGGAATACCTTGAACACTATCCCAATCAACATCACCTACCAACTTACCTGTTTCTGGATGCTTGTTTGAGCCAACATCTATCACAACACAACCTGGTTTTAGGTAGTTGCCTTTAATCAGTAGAGGTTTTCCTGTTGCAGATATTAATATATCTGCTGTTCTTGCAACATCCTGAGTATTTAATGTATGAGAATTACATATTGTTACAGTTGCATTCTTCTCTAACATCATTGCAGCTAGTGGCTTTCCAATGATACTACTAGCCCCCAAGATAACTACATTCTTACCAAGAAGTTTAATATTGTAATATTCAAGGAGCTTCATAATACCAACAGGAGTTGCAGGAGGGATACCTGTCCTGTCTTTCTGAAAAAGTTTTCCTAGATTAGTTGGCGTTAGCCCATCAACATCCTTATCCGGTGCTATTGATTGTAGTACCCTGTTCTTACCTATATGTGAAGGAAGTGGTAACTGAATCATATATCCATCTACATTTGGGTCTTTGTTTAAAGAATCGGTTAAATCAAGTAGGTTTTTCGTATCTATATTCTCATCAAGATGATGAACTTCTCCTAACATACCTACCTGTTTTACTGCTCTCTCCTTCATTCCCACATATTTGATACTACCGTAGTCATCACCAACGATAATCATGTCTAATCGTGGAATCCTTTTTCCTTCACCTTTTAATTCTTGAATTCTCAAAGAAATTTCATAAAGGATACTCTCTGCAACTTTTGAACCATTTAAAATGACCACTATTTCTCTCCTAACATATTATCTTTTTTCACCTTTACGATTAACAGTTAATTCTTCATAATCTTTTTTTAACCTACTATCCTTTTTCATTAACTCTTCCCAACTACCTGATTCTACCACTTTTCCTTTGCTTAGATAATATATGCGGTCAAACCTATCAAGTAGGTTTGTACTTCGTGTAATGTAAATCAGAGACCTATCCTTACCAACAAAATCAAAAATCTTTGTTAACATCTTCTCTGCAAAAACATCACCTATATATGTAAATGGTTCATCCATGATAAAAATGTTTTTGTTTCTGTAAAGCATCCTCCCAATGGCAAGCCTCTGCCAATATCCAGGGGCAAGCTCCCTACCTGAAGGAAAAGTCTTTCCTAGAATACTAGCATCATCAATAGTTAAATCCTTCTTAACTTTCTTCCCATCTGCTACATCTAATACTTCTTCGTAAAGTAAAGTATCAACATTCTTCCTTTGACCTGAGATAACAATATTCTCCTTCAAGCTAAAATGGTAATTGATGAAATCTTGGAAAACAACTGCTAACTTTTTCTTTAGTACACCCCTGTTTAGCTCCTTTGTTGGAACACCACCGAGAAGATACTCTCCTTCATCGACACCGTACAATCCCGTTAATATTTTCACAATTGTGCTCTTCCCTGAACCATCTCCACCATATATCGCAACCTTTTCCCCTGGATTTACAACCATATTCAAATCCTTGAGAACAACTGTCTTCGTATCATCAGGATATGAGAAAGTTAAATTCTTAAACTCCAATACTGGTGTACCCTTTGGTAATTTAACTTTCCCATGATATTGGTCTCCAAAACCTTCATACTCAATCAAATCGAAATATTTTGCGATATATCCTAGATTAACCGATATCAATGAAAGCGAATCCACTATACTAGATGCACTGGTATATGAGATATCTATGTAATCATAGAGGGCTTTAAATGTACCAAAGGTTAGTCTCTTTACAATTGCAATTGAGAAAGCAAAGATAACATATCCAAACTTAAGAATTTGACCAAGAATACTGTACCCTATCCTTGTTCTGTAAAAAGAATCTAGTGTTTTAAAATAGCCAGATAGATATTCTCCATACTCCTCATCATACCTTCTCCTTAAATATGAATATATGTTGTTCACTCTTAATTCTAAGAAGTTGGAAATCGTTAATGCTGTGCCATGTATGTAGTTGAGGTATCTTAATTTACCAATGGATTCGTCGAGATAACCCCTTACTTCTTTCCTTCTCAGGTGTATAAACATTGTTTCTGGAAGAACAAAGAGAAGAAGAAGGAATGCAGAAGGTCCAACGTAACCAAAAACTATCACCATTGCACTAACTAATCTTACAATGCTACTTAAGACTATCGAGAAATTATCATATACACTAATTAATCTATCGATAGAGAAAGCGGGTATAAAGGCTAACATATCCTGAAACTCTTTCTTTTCAACATCTTGAAGGTTTGACTGTGCAACCTTCCCTATCATACTTGACTGTGTTGTACTCCATGTTTTTTCGTAGATAACAGTATAGAGATATTCCCTAACTTGTTTACATACCTGAACAACAATCCAAAGTAGGAGAATTAAAGCTAAATATTTAAATGAGTCAGTAGCAAGGTAATGTCTCAAACTAAATGCCTTCCATTCTACAAGTACCTGGGTAGTTGCATCTATGAACTTACCAAATACAGTAATTCCATAAATTTCGGCTGCAGTAGAGCACAAAAAAAGAAAGTCTCTAAATACTGCAACTACTGTATAGTTTTTGTATATAAAGGAGAGGACTTTCCTTAGAGTAGAGAATTTTCCTTTTAAATCTTGTAGAATCATTAGATTATAATATCATGAGAGAGGGGATAATTGAATGAGAGATGATAAGTACTTAGAAAATATGCTCTATGAATTATGGGACAACCACTTTTGTGATGTTCCTAGAAAGAATCTTGTTGTAATTAAGTTTGGGAAGTATTCAAAAAGACAGTTAGGAAGTATTAAGCTGGCAAGACAAGGTACAAAGATTAAAGGGTTAATGAAAAAAAAGAAAGATGAACTAGATGCTCAAGATGTAAAGAGTGTAACTGTTATTACAATCACACGATATTTTCAACATGACATTATTCCAGAGTTTGTTGTTAGAGCAACAATTGCCCATGAATTATGTCATTACACACATGGTTTTCAGTCTCCTTTAGAAAAGAAGTTTGATCATCCTCATAGAGGAAATATCATTAAGAAAGAATTAGCCAAGCGAGATTTGTTAGAAGAACAGGAAGAAGCAGATAGATGGTTAAAGGAACATTGGTTAGATATTGTCTACAAGAGATTTGAGTAGTTTAGTTTCCTTTTTTAGCTTCATTAACTCCTGTTCTGTAAGGAATCCTCTTCCATATGCTCTACTTAATATTTTCTCTATACTTCTTAACTCTTTTTTAAGGTTATTTTCGTTCATACAAATATATTAACTCCTTCATATCACAAAATTGTTACAAATAGGATATGTGATTTCATATATATGTAATATCCATCTATTTAAACATACTTAATATGTAACTAAAATCTATATATATGAAGAACAATTACATTGGTGAAAATATTAAAATATACAGAGAAAGAAAAAACTATACCCAGAGGGAATTAGGGGACAAGATAGGGAAAACATGGGAGATGATTTCTAGATATGAGAGAGGTGAGAGTTCTGCACTTAAACAACTTAATAAACTTGCAGATGCTCTTAATGTAGACCCCAGAGATTTACTTAAAGATTCATCTTCACAAGTAGATAACTATTCCGCAAACAAAATACTTTTCTTTACCTCTATCCCAACTAATTTAGATTTTTCTAAAAGCAAATCATATATATACTATCCTGCTCCAGATTGGATATTACAGATTGATATTGATGCTTTTGCTGTTGATATGAGTATTGTTGATGGTAGTAATGGTGTTCTTTTTGTTTCACCCAAGAGCAAGTATGAGATTGGAGATACTGTTTTAGTTAATGATAATGGGAACTTAGAGGTTGTTAAGCATAGAAGAGGTGATAAAGATGTTGTAGGGAAGGTATTAGCACAAGAGGTAAGGTTTGTTTAGAACCCTACCTCTTTTCAATTCCATCTAAAGTTGGATTACATCATCCCACCCATATCTGGTGCAGGAAGATTATCTACTTTCTCATCCTTAATCTCTGCAACCACAGCTTCTGTTGTTACTAACATAGAAGCAACGGATATTGCACTAGAGAGAACTAATCTCGTAACCTTAACTGGATCCATAATACCTTCCTCAATCATATCAACATATTCACCACTCTTAGCATTGTACCCAATATTACCACTACATTTATCTGCAACTACTGCTCCATCTGCACCTGCATTCTCTGCAATCTGTCTCAAAGGCTCACTTAAAACATCCTTTAGAATTTCAATTCCTAACTGCTCATCAGCATCATCAAGTTTAACCTTTTCTAAAACTTTCTTTGCATTATGCAATGCTAATCCACCACCAACAACAACACCCTCCTCAATTGCAGCTCTAGTAGCATGAATTGCATCTTCAATTCTCATCTTCTTCTCCTTTGCCTCAACCTCTGATGCTGCACCAACTTTAATTACAGCAACTCCACCTGCTAACTTAGCAAGTCTCTCCTGAAGCTTCTCTTTGTCATAATCTGATGTTGTATTCTCAAGCTGTGCTTTAATCTCCTTCACTCTCTCATCAATATCTGACTTGTTTCCCTTACCTTCCACAATTATTGTCTTCTCCTTTGTAACAATGACCTTCTTTGCAGAACCTAAGTCTGTTAACTCTACCTTGTCTAGTGTTTTTCCTAGCTCCTCAGAGATGAAGTCTGCTCCTGTTACAGTACAGAGGTCTTTAAGCATCTCTTTCTTTCTATCTCCAAATCCTGGTGCCTTAACAGCTACTACATCCAAAGCTCCTCTTAATTTATTAACAACAAGTGTTGCTAATGCTTGATTCTCAATATCATCAGCAATTATAACTAAAGGTCTATCAGCAGCCCCAAGAACCTTCTCTGCAATAGCTTGAATATCCTGAAGATTAGAAAGTTTTTTGTCTGTAATGAAGATATATGGATTATCCATCAATGTCTCTTGAGTTTCTGCTTCATTAACAAAATATGCACTAACATACCCATTATCAAACTCCATACCCTCTGTATATTCAACCTCATCTTTAAAACCTTTAGCTTCCTCTACTGTAATGACACCATCTTTTCCTACTTTCTCAAACACACCACCTATCATATCTCCCAACTCCTTATCATTATTCGTTGTAATTGTTGCAACCTGTGCAATCTCTTCTTTTGTTGTAATCTTCTTTGCTTTCTTCAAAAGCTCCTCGGAGACTAACTCACCACCTTTGTCCAAACCTCTTTTAAGAGAGATTGGGTTAGCACCTGCGGTAACATTCTTGAAACCAACATTTGCAATTGCTTGAGCAAGAACAGTAACTGTTGTTGTACCGTCACCTGCCAAGTCATTTACTCTGTTAGAAGCCTCTTTAATCATCTCAACCCCTACATTCTTAAATGGGTCTTTGTGCTCTATCTCCTTTGCAACTGTAACTCCATCTTTTGTTACTGTTTGACTACCAAATGATTTTGCAACAGCAACATTTCTACCTTTAGGTCCAAGTGTCACCTTAACTGCATCTGCAATTGTATCAACACCCTCTTTAAGAGCCTTTCTTGCATCTTCGTTGTAAATAATTTCTTTTGCCATATGTGTAAAACTAAAAAATTAACTAGAAAAAAGCTATTTAATAACAGCTAAGATATCATCATTGTCTAAGAGGAGATATCTCTCCCCATCAACCTCAAGCTCATCTGGGGAATATTTTTTGAAATATATCCTATCACCGACCTTCACATTAAACTCAACGGTCTTACCTTTAACCTTTCCTTCTCCCAACTTAACGACAACACCTGTTTCAGGTTTCTGTTCATCTGTAGATGAAGGTGGTAAATACAAACCTGCAGAAGTTCTTTCTTCAATTGCATCTGCGGTGACTAAAACTCTGGCTCCAAGTGGAGTAATCTTTATTTCTTTCGCCATATAACTAGCAGCTTAATTTAACGACTGCTAATTGTAACACAAAACACCAAGATTGTTCAAGGTGTACCCCTCCCTATCCCATTAAAACAAGTACGAACAATGCTTTTTTCCTTAAATCATGATAGAATTCCAACCATGGAAAATAATAATGGTATAGAAATAAACAAAGAAGACAACACCCCTTGGGAGAGTAAAATTATTCCTAGTGAATATAATATCTTCAATACTCAACCAGGTTACATAGAGACTGTCAACCTAGCTAACAAGGTTTCGGACCTGCCATTTGAACAACTGATAGAAGCTACTAAACAGAATCAAACAGGAGAAAAAAGGATATTGGTTGACTTGGATACAACCACCCATGCTATGATACCTGCAGGAATGTCAGAGAAAGAAGTGATTGAATTATATAAGCTAATTGAGACAGGAGTATTTACCTTTCATCAAGCAAATGCTGATGAAGCAAATAAGGAATTCTCCCCAAAATATAATGAGTGCTTAGATATTCTCTCTGCTACTTCAGAGAGAGCATCGGAACAAGGCTATGGACTACCAGTACAACTATCTCAATATGGATATGTTTTTGTTCCCCCTAACTTAACAGAAGAACAGGTAAAATTCTTAAACCACATATTATTTAGCGGTGTTGAAATTTACAAAGAGTAGGATATTAAAAAGATAAAGATTAAGCTTCCCCTCCCTCACCAAGAAACTTCCCATACACCTTAACATGTCCTTTTTCTGTATACTCAGCACCCTTTAAGACTTCATCTTGTGTTAAGCATTTACCAGGTATATCCTCTCTAACATCTTCCAATTTAATATGTTTTTTCATTTCTTTAATTCTTTCTCTAAAGTAATCTTTACCTCTGCTGGATTAGCTGTACCATGTGTTAATTGCATAACCTTACCAACTAAGAAACCAATACTAGCTTCCTTACCACCTCTGTAGTCATTAGCAGCTTGTGGATTTTCATCAATAACTTGCTTTGCAATATCTTCTAAACTTCCAACAGACTCCTTGGCACTCTTTAGTTTCTCAATCTCTTTTGATATATCAATATCTTTCTCAATACTCTCATTAAGTAGCTCTTCTGCTTTGTTTTTTGTAAATATACCTTCTCTAAAAGCAACGATTAGTAAAGCTAAATCATCTCCTTTAACACCTGTTTCTGTAATATCTTTTCCTTGTTTGTTTGCAATTGCATAGAGTGGACCCATTATCCAGTTTGAAGCTTCAGTTGCTGCATCTTTTTCATCCATATTCTCAGAGAGTTTCTTTTGAAGTTTTTCAAAATATTCAGCACTTTCCTTTGATGAAGAGATGACATCAGCAGCATACTCTGTTAGTTTCCAATCTTTTACATACCTCTTTATCTTCTCATTTGGTAATTCAATTAGTTCTTTTTTAATTCTCTCAATATCTTCCTTAGATACATCAATTATTGGAATATCTGGATCTGGCATATATCGATAGTCTTCAGCTTTTTCTTTACTTCTTTGGAACTCTGTAACACCACGAGAAGCATTCCAACCTCTTGTTTGTTGTATTAATGATTTGCCTTCTTCTAACTCCCCTATCATCCTCTTTACTTCATACTCAATTGCTTTCTCTACTGCTGTAATTGAACCAATATTCTTTACTTCTGTTTTAGGATTTAGTTTGTAATCACCAATTGCTAGTATCTTGCCATCTTTGTATTCCCATTTACCTTTCTCCTGAATGGAGATATTTGGTTCACATCTCATCTGTCCTTTCTCCATATCAGCATCTGAGACATTTAGATATCTAGCAATCTGTCTAATCTTTGTAGCATAGTCTTTAGCATCTTTAGCACTTCTAATATTTGGTTTTGTAACAATCTCAATTAAAGGAACACTTGATTTGTTAAAATCAAGGAGAGTATATTCCTTACCTGTAGAAGCTTCTACATGGTGTGTAGATTTACCAACATCTTCTTCTGGATGTATTCTCTCTATCTCAACCTTTGCACCACTAGGTACTTCCACATATCCGTTTGAACACAATGGATTATCTCCTTGTGTAATCTGATAGCCTTTAGGTAGGTCAGGGTAGGAGTAATGCTTTCTATCAAACTGTATTTCAGAAGCAATCTTACAATTAGTTCCTAAACCCATGAGGATGCAGAGCTCTAGTGCTTTTTTGTTTGGTTGGGGAGTACCTCCAAGTCCTAGACACATGGGACATACTTGTGTATTTGGTTCTTTCTGAAAGTATTGAGCTGGACATGAACAGAACATCTTAGACTTAGTCTTAGTCTGTACATGTATCTCTAAACCAATGATTACATCGTATTTGTTTGTTGTATTTTTACTCATGGGGAATATATTATCACTTTCTTTTCTTCTTTTCCACTAACTGGCACTATTCAACTTTTGGTGTCATTTGATCTTCTTTCTCTAAAGCTTCTTTACTTAAAACATAGTATGTACCCCTACCCTTACCCTTCTGTTTAATATATCCCTTCTCTTCCATATCTTTCAACTCTCTAAAAGATGTCATGAAAGAAACATCCATCATTTTATTAACTTGTCCTCTTGTAATTTTTTGATTTAGTGTAAGGAAATCATATATCTGCATCTGCCTTTGATTAAGTGCTAACTCTACATCTCCTGTTTTCATTACCTTTTGAGAATATGTCTTTTTAATATCATTAGACACCTCTATTGATGTAAGAGAGATCGTGTAAAGGAATGCCTCTATGAATGGAGTTAGATCTGACTTCCCTTTGGTCATCTTAAATGCACTTAGAAGGTCTTCTGATATATATTCAATTGATTTGAAATATGGGAAGATGTTGTTTGGATTATACCCATACTTTTTAGAAAGTATCTCTGCAATGAGGATTGCTGTTATCTGATTCCCCACAACAAAAGGTGCTTTGTCTATGAACTCATAGACCAACATCGCTATTTTAATTAACATATGATTGTTATCCTTTCCATTCTGTAACCAATCAAAGAATTCATTGAAATGATTGTTAATATCTAAGTTAGGATAGAAGTCTCTACTTTTGTACCATGTATCATATATCTCGTTTGGCTTTTCAGAAAAAGATCTAATCTTGGCTAAATCCCAATCATCTACAATATCTTTCATAACCAACTTGTTAATATGTGCTGCTAATTCAACAGATGGTTTTAATGAGTTTGCATTAGTATATGAATGTACAAAGTCTTTTGCATTTCTAAAGTTTGTAAATATTTTGTATTTCTTCTTCTCAAGTGAAGATTCTTGTCCTCTTTGAATCATTAAAGCTTTGTTAAAACCAAGAGGATATGCAATTAGGTCTGCCATTTTCTGTATATCTTCTGCAGCATATTTTTCTGCAAGAGGAACCCTATACTCTTCTGGTAGTGGATTGTACTTAATATCTGAGAGTGCTAACTCATATCTTACGATGTAGTCTAGCATTCTATTTGTTAGTGTATATTTTGGTGTAATCATATTACAAAAAAGCTGGTGGAAGGCCTCGAACCCTCGACCTGTCCCTTACGAAGGGAATGCTCTGCCAACTGAGCTACACCAGCAAATGTAACAGTATTGTAACAAAGAGAGGTTTGTCTATCAAGTGTTAAAAAAATCTGGTACAATGAAGAAGTAATGAAAAAAGAAGAGAAGAGATACAACCTACAAAGGAAAGACAGAATAGAGTGGGATGAGTATTACATGGCTATTGCTAAGCTTTCTGCTATGAGAAGTAAAGATCCAAGTACACAGGTTGGTGCATGCATAGTGGGAGATGATAACAGGATACTTTCAATTGGTTATAATGGAGCACCCAATGGTTGGGAGGATGAAAACTTTCCTTGGGCAAGAGAAGGAGAACCTCTAGAGACTAAATACCCATATGTTGTACATGCAGAGAGAAATGCTATCCTTAACTATCGAGGCAGTCGTAAAGATTTAGAGGGATCAAGAATATATGTTGATCTCTTTCCATGTAATGAATGTGCAAAGGAAATCATTCAATCTGGAATAAAGGAGATAATATATCTGTCTGATAAATATGCAGAAACCGAAGCCATCATTGCATCAAAAAGATTGTGTGATGAGTGTGGAGTGAAATATAGGCAGTTGGATTCTCATAACCAAGTAAAGATCGAAATTGATTTGTCAATATAGTGTAATTACAAAGTAATCTTGATAGGTTCATAGCTTTTCCTATGTATATCACATATTCCATGTTTTGATATTGCATCTAAATGCATTTTAGTACCATATCCCATATGTTTCTCAAATCCGTAATTAGGATATTTTTTAGAATATTCCTCCATAATCATATCCCTTGTAACTTTTGCTAAGACAGAAGCAGCAGCGATACTGTAATGGTTAAGGTCACCACGACTAATACTCATCATCTTATGGTCATCAAGAAGATATACTGCACCATCAGAGATTATATAATCAACCTTCTTTTTAATCTTCTTCTCAACTTCAGAAACCGCAAGAATCATAGCTTCCTTTACAGCCTCCTTTATCCCCACCCTATCTATCTCCTTAGCATCTACAATACCGATACCAAAGGCAGTAGACTTTTCCTGTATCTCTACAAAAGCCTTCTTCCGTTGTTTCTTTGTCATCTTTTTACTATCCCTTACATTCTCCACTACCTGCTTAGTGTTCTCTATGAGTACCGCACCAACAACAACTGGACCTGCAAGCGGACCTCTCCCAGCTTCATCTACCCCAAGAACATATCTAAAACCTTTTTGCCATAACTTCTCTTCTAATTTTGTATCTGGATATTTCATAGGAATATATGTTAACATATATTTATGGGGATATTAAAAGTATTAACTACAATCATAGTTCTTTGCTCGTTCTTCATCTCCCCTACTCCAAAAATCTGGGCTCAAGAGACAGAGGAAATCCCTGTTGAAGTTTCTCAAGATTTAGAGGAAGAATTTGTGATAGACGAGGAGGAAGAAGAAAAAGAAGATGAGGAAAGTCTCCCAGAAACACTTAAAGTAGAAGAACAACCAAGATATTCATTAGGAACAATTCTCTTAGCTATACTTATCCCCTCCATTTTTGTTATATTAATATATCTGATCTTTAAGTTTTTTAAATTTTAGTTATTTAATTTTAATATTTAATTAATATATGTCAGACAAGAAAAAAGGAAGCGTAGCAGGAAAAGTAGCTGCAGGCGTAGCATTGGGAGCATTAGCAGGTGCAGCAGCAGGAATTCTTTTAGTACCTAAATCCGGAAAGGAAACCAGAGAAGACATTAAAAAGTTTGCAAAGGATACCAAGGAGAAAGGTGTTGAGCTTTTCGAAAAAGCAAAGAAAGAAGTTGCTAAGAAGATTGAGAATGTACAGAAGGCTGGAAAGAAGATCGATGGTGAGGAGTACAAGAAGATTGTTGCAGAGATTGTAGATAGTTTTAAGGGTAGTGGTAAGGTTACAGAGAAGGCTGCAAAGAAATTAGGAGAGCAACTTAGAAGTGACTGGGAGAGAGTGAGAAAACAGATTGTTGCATAATCTTCCAAGAGAGTTTTAAGAGGGGGTAGAAATACCCCCTTTTTCTTAGTAAAATACATGTGTGCGAGAGTAGTTCAGTTGGCTAGAATGTCTCCTTCCCAAGGAGAAGGTCGCGGGTTCGAATCCCGTCTCTCGCTTTGAACAATTTATATTACATACCTTTATGATAGGAGAAACTGTAAAAGTAATAGTAGACAGACCAATTGGTTCATTTCACCCAAAACATCCTAATATACAATACCCTATTAATTACGGCTATATCAAAGGTCTAATGGGAGGAGATGGAGAAGAACAAGATGTATATATTCTCGGACCAAAAGAACCGCTAAAGGAATGGACTGGAAAAGTCATTGCAATTATACATAGAAATGATGATGTTGAGGAGAAATGGGTAGCAGCACCAGATGGTATGGACTTTACAGATGATGAGATTTTAAAACAAACTCATTTTCAGGAACAATTCTATGATATTGAGTTAAGAAGACAGTAGTAAAAGAAAGTGGGTGTACAGGGACTCGAACCCTGAACCAAACGATTAAGAGTCGTTTGCTCTACCGATTGAGCTATACACCCATAAACAGAGAGATTATAGTAACAAATAGAGTTTTTTTCAATACCAATTATTCTTTTCTCTCCACGGTAAGATTGGGAGCCAAAATTTCGTTACCTTTCCCCTTGACTTCTACACTTTGATATTTATCTCCATGAAGAAGCTCATAATCTCTACTCGCAATCGTTATGCTATACACCCCAGGATCTACTAAAAATCTATATTGACCATTTACATCTGTAACCCTAGTTGCTACAACTTTATCAAACTCACTATCAGAGAGCTGAATTGTAATACCTTTCATTTCTTCCCCTGAGTCATCTTTAACAATTCCAAACTTCTCTTTCTTGCCTAATAACAATATTAGCAACAAGATTAAAGATGGAATATACAAGAAAAGAATTAGATAGTTCCACCATACTGGATTGATTCTTAGTGCATATATACTAAATGTCAAACCTACTATAAAGAGAACAGAGTGCAAAATCTTCCACAACCACTTTGTTCTAGAGAAAACCTTTTCACTTACAATCTGTACTTTAGTCGCTTCAATTGAGTCTAACGGAATCGAGAAATCTGGAACTTTACCATTCTGCACAGTAAACACACCACCATGATATATATTCTCTAATGGGAAGTCTGTATTACCAATAATTACTTGAGAAGGAAACTCATACTTTCTAGCTGTAACTTTAATCTTATACTTTCCTTTTTCTAATTCTGGTGTCTTGTATCTACCTTTAATATCTGTCACATCTGTCCAAACTAGCGTACCGGACTCACTAAAGACACGTACAATTGCCTGCCCTATCGGATCTTTAGTTATCGAATCATATACATAGCCAGAGAGTACACCTTTTTTTCTGAACCCAAGAAGACTTAGTAAAACAATAGAGAGCTGAGTAAAATAGTATGGAACAGAACCTAATAGGCTTAATACACTATTCATACCTGCCACCATATTACCAACTAATGCACTAACCGTGATAGCTTCCCTAGTTTCTGGCTTGAGGTTTCCAATAGTGTCGTCTAAGAATTCATTTACATTATCGCCTACTTGTTTAACTGTATTACTAACATTGTTCACAAATCCTTTAAACCAAGTTTTCTCCGTATCCTCAACAGGAGATTCTTCAACTGGTGGTTTTTCCTCTGGAGGTGCAACTATTAAAAAGGAAGAGGTGTCAGACCAATCTCCATATTTCCCTGTCTCTGGATTATAAACCCTCACCCTGACATACCAAGTTCCTTCCTCTAACGGATTCTTTAATGTAGCTTCGTTTGTGTCAGTTCTCATCACATCCTGCATACAATCAATGAAGTTTCGGTTAAAACACCATTGCACTTCATATCCTGGAGCAACAAGACCCGTTTCGTTATCATAAGCGGGAACCCATGTCCATTTCGGTCTTGGATCATCTAAAGGTGTAACCTGAACAGGTACACCTGGGATTGTGTATGGAGATTGAGGAATTTCAGGTTGGTCTTCCTCTTCTGGGGGTTCTACTGGTGGTTCAATCGGCGGTTTTACAGGAGGTGTTGGGATTGTAATATTACCCGTCCCATTCCCTGAAATATTTCCAAAGGTATCAGCAACTTCAAGATAGAAACTGTATGCAGGATAGAGATTAACACCGTTCTCCTTTGGTAAATCTCCTAATTTGATAGTCGCAATCCAATTAGTACCATCAAATGTTGCTGTGTAAGGAATTGTTACTTTTGTACCACCTAACAAGATAACAGAGAAGTTTCTCGATCCAAACCCACTACTATCACTTAAGGTATACGCAAGAGTGATGGTTTCATTCGAATCAAAATCCTCTGTTGTTGTCCCTGTAGGCAAAGAAGAAGCTCCTGTATAAACAATCGTTGGACCACTAGCATCTTGAGTTGAAGATACAGAAGCAGACCAATCACTCATACCTCCCCTACTATTCCTTGCTCGAACACGATAGTAATATATCTGATTATCATTTAAATTAGTTGCAGTATATGAAGTATCACTAATCCAGCCACTACTCCTGACAATATTACTAAAATTTGAAGTTGTACTGACTTCTACATAATATTCGTATGTACCAGTCCCACCCATTGTCCACGAAACAGTGTTTGTATCTCCTGGTGTGTGTTCAGGTTCAGGTCCAAACACGGGAGGAGAGATTTCTGTTACAGTCAAAGGCTGACAAGCTGCAATTACAATACCGACCCCACTTGTCACATCTTTAGCGCAGATACTATATGAACCTGGTGTCAATGCTGTAGCATAACCAGTTACATTCCCATCTGGATCACTAGGAGCAGTTGGTTGAGTTACTATCAGATTAGGAGACCCACCACCTTCGTAAATTTCAATATCTCTATTAGGGCGTGGATTATAACCAGCATCTCTTACAAGGATATTAACTGTCGATTGCTCTCCAACCTCTACAGTCAAAGGATTCAATGTTATCTGAGAATACATCTCTCCTACAACCACTACTGTATCAACTGGTTTGTCTACTTGTGCCCAGGAAGAGAACCGAAGCAAAACAAAGGAGGAAAACAGCACCACTAGTGATAATGTCAAGGCAGTAAGTTTTCTCATTAAATTCCGTCTACTATTTTTTTAATATAAGAATCCAAGGTTTCTGTTAAAACCGTAGATTCGTAAGGCAAAGGTCCTAATGGACTTCCTCCGTATTTAGTGTAGCAATTTTCACATACAAGTGCAAAATTTTTCTTATCTAGATAGGAGATACCTTCCTTCCCCTCACAGTACCTACAAGTGGAAAAATTCTCCAAGAACCCCATCTCTTTAAGAAATATTATCCTAACCTTGTTTGTTGCCTCTAAAGTTAGCTCTTTCTTCAAAGCATTCTGTAAAGAATCAAAAAGCTCGGGATATGCATCCCCTTCCTGAAGAAACTTGTTTAGCATGTAAAGGATTCTTCTTACATTCTCTACTTGAAGATTGTCTAAATCTAATGTATTCACTAGTTCAGATTCTGTTAACAAAGGCATTCCTTTTCCCTCAAAGAAAGATATCCTACTTGTACTTAATGTCTGAACATTCCCCCTATTCTTACTATTAATCTTCCTTATTCCTTTGGCAAACAAAGTAAACTTACCCCTCTCTCTTCCAAAGACAGTAAGTACCTTATCTGCTTCCGAGTAATTCACCGATTTAATTACCGTTACAATATCTCTACTCATATGCTCCCTCCCTACTCAGTACAATTTTAGGCGTTTTAAGGAGAATCTTTAAGTCAGTAAGAAAGTTTAAGTTTTTTGCATATTTTGCTTCCATAGCTAACCTCTTATGTAGTGAAATATCATTTCTACCAGAAACCTGCCATATACCAGTAATACCAGGACTAATCATAAAAATATATTTAAGATGTTTTTTATCCTCTGGGTATTTTTTCAAATGCACCTCTACCTCGGTTTTGTATGTAGGTCTAGGACCAACAAGAGACATTTGACCAATTAAGACATTCAATAGTTGAGGTAATTCATCTATATCCGTTTTTCTTAGTATTTTCCCTATCCATGTAATTCTAGAATCTTCATCTATTCTAAGCTTGTTGTCATTCTTCTCCCACATTACTTTTAGCTCCTTATACTTAGGATTTTCTAATAACTCTTTATGAGCATTAGGAATCATTGTTCTAAACTTAAACATTCTAAATTCTTTACCATCATATCCGTGTCTAAGTGGCTCTTTTACAAAAATATTCTTACCATCAGTTAAAAAAATCAATATTGAAACACAAAGAAGTAAAGGTAAAAAGATGATTAGAAGAGAAAGGGATAGAATTACATCCAATATTCTCTTAACTACTTTGTATGGTGTCCCTGACATAGTTTTGTAGCTTGTATACAAATATTTCAGATGCAAAGTTTTGTGCCTGTTTTCTACAATTATCCTGTGTATATTTCTCGGGTTTAAAGTTCTTAAGAACTTTAACAAGAGAATCAACTGTGTACTCTTCAAAGAATACACCTGTTGCTGGATTTTCCTCTAATATTGTTTCCACTACACCACCATCCTTGTACGCAATTACAGGTGTACCAAAAGCATTGGCTTCAACAGGTACCAAACCAAAATCCTCTCCCCTAATTGGAAGAATCAATGCTCTGGCTTTACTCATAAGGTCATATTTCTCCTCCTCTGAAACAAAACCTAGGAACTTTACAATACCTTTCGCACCTAATTTATCAACAAGTTCTTTCATAGCTTCTAAGTCCTGTCCTGCTCCAGCAATTTTAAGTGGTAGATCTAACCTATCACAAGCTTTAATTGCAAGATGTACACCTTTGTACCTTTCAACTCTACCAAGATAGAGATACCAATTCTCCTTTCTGTTAACTTTTGGATGTTTCAAAATTTTATCAACTTCAACAGGTGGATATATTACATCTGAGTCACATCCATAGAATTTCTTTATTCTCTTCTTAACTACCTTAGAATTAGCAATTATCCTGGTACATTTCCTTGCTGCATTTCTATCCCACTTTTGCCATAGCCTTTCAAGAAATGTATCCATGAAAAACGAATATATAGAAAAGAGCACCTTATTTATCCCACTCATCTGTTCTTTACTCTTAAGAGTCCTATCATCTTTCTGCCAAAAGAATTTCGGAGGAGTCAAACAATCATCTATATGTGGAACTCCATCTGTATGTGCAAATTTAGCAAAGTGAGAAGAGAGAGAAACAATTACATCAAAATCTTTAAAGTTAAAACTTTTATATGCCAAAGGATTAAGAAGAAGATAGAGATACCTCAATTTATCCTTCCAAGGAAGGTATTGCATAAATGAATGGTGTACTTTGATACCTTTGAATTCTTTTTTAACAAGTTCTGCATCATAATATGCAGTAAAGAGTTCGGAATTAGGAAAAGCTTCAAGAATATATTTCAAATGTAGTTCAGCTCCTCCCCATTTATAGAGAGGTTCACAAACTACTGCTACTTTAATATCTTTAACCCTGTCTCCTTGTCCTTTCTTTTTCATAGATTTCTTTAAGGTAGTTAGTAAAATTAATTAAGAAACTCTCTTCATTAAAAGTCTTAGCATGCTCTATTATTTTCTTTTCATTATACCCTCTTTTATTATAATTCTTAAGTAACTGTACCAATTCTTCTTCGTTTATGAAAAACTCTCCAGTAACACCCTTCTTTACAGTCTCCAATACACCACCATATCCATATGCAAATATTGGTGTTCCACTTGCCATAGCTTCAACTGGTACTAAACCAAAATCTTCAACACCACAGAAGAGAAGAACCTTAGCCATACCGTACAATGCTTGAACTTCCTCATCCTTAATGAACCCCAAAAACTGTATATTCTCATTCCCTCCTGCAACCTTCTCTAAATATTTTCTATCAGGACCTTCTCCAACAATTACTAAATTATCCCCACTTTCAATACATGCTCGTATTGCCCAATCTACTCTCTTGTAGTCATACAATCTAGAAACAACCAAGACAAAATCTTCTGGTATATCATATTTCATCTTAAGGCTAGCTATTACCTTTTTACCTTCCTTAGTACCTTTTAATTGTTTGAAATATCTCTCTTCAACACCTGGATATATTACTCGAGCATCTACTCCATATGTCTTCTTTATCTTCCTTGCAATGAACTTAGAATTTGCACTCCAGTAGTCCACTCTTTTTGCAATACTTAGATCCCAGACTCTAAGGTAAGTATTGAGAATGTGAGAAAGTGGTTTATATACCCATTTAAGTTTAGAACCCCTTACATTCAATTCGTTATCCCAGAGACTTCTAGGTGGTGTCATAACCATGGCTAGGTGTGGTTGGTCTATTCCTGTTATAACGGACTTGGCTGGACCTGCTGATATACTAATTACTAAGTCATACCCTTTTAAATCAAAATTTTCATATGCAAAAGGATTTAATACTTTAAGATGTCTATGGAATTTCTTTCCAAATACCTTAACCCACTTTTGTACAAAGGATGTATATACCTTGTTTTTCAGAGTTGGATATTTTTCTTTGTAGAAAAGAACTGTATATATATCTGCATCTGGGAATACTTTCAACATTGAATACATCTCTCTATCTGCACCACCAAAAGATGTCATCTGATCAGCTACGATTGCTACTTTAGGAAATTTATCATGAAGATTATACATGCGATATTATACCTTAGAAGAATGGTAAAGGCATCTGTTGTATAATTGTGTGTTATGAGTAAGAAATTTAAATTTACAAAAGAAGACTTCATATGTGCTAATTGCAATACTCCCGTTCAAGGAGATGGGTATACTGATCACTGTCCAAAATGTCTTTACTCTAAACATGTTGATATTAATCCTGGTGATAGAGAGTGTAAATGTGAAGGATTGATGAAACCTATTGCTGCCGAAGTTAAGAAAGACATCTTTAGAATATATTACAGATGCGAAAGCTGTGGCTACGAACACAGAGTTAGGAGTTCACCTGATGATAATTTTGAAGTAATACTAGAACTTCTTAAAAAGCCTATTGTTTAGAAACCTAGATAATGGAGTCGATATATTCCTGAACTTGTTTCTTTAACTCTTCAAAAGTTCCATTATTTAAAACAAAATGATCTGCAATGGCGATAGGGCCTGCTGTCTCAGTATTCTCAATCTGAGAATAATCCCTACTTGTAACTTCTTCATCTGTTAGTGGTCTATGTAGTCTGTTTTTTAATCTCTCAGCTCTCAAGTCTCTATCTGTTACAACTGCTAGTAGCTTAAAACTATCTTTGTATATCTCCTTAAGGTATTTATACTCACTCCACGAGTAGAGACTCTCTACTACAACATTCTCACCTTCTTCATATGCCTTCTTAATTTTAGGTTCACTCTTCTTAGCATATATTGCCATATCATTTGTTGCTCTCAATTCCTCCCTTATTACTCTCTCATTCTCTTCAGTAATCTCCATATTCCTCTTTTTTATCTCATCAAAGGTAACATCTCCGAAATATACTTTTTCAAAACCGTTTTCAACAAAGATATTAGTTACTTCTGATTTACCAGCACCGCAGAGACCAACTACTGCAACTATTGTGTTTTTCATATAATAAAGACAGAATTTATTTATTCTCTTCTAAATACCTCTCTATCATCGCAATATCTTGTAAATCTTTCTCTCTAGCCCACATCTTTTTTATTTTCAAAAGAGTTTCTAAATTCAGATATCTAACCCCATCAACTACAGTAGTTTGGTTATTTCTTAACAAGTCTTCATAAACAAAAGAAAATCCAGAATCATCAGCCCAACCTACACCTATTTCCATAATACTACTTTTTAAAGTTACGACGCCGTATTCATTTATTTCTTCTTTTAGTCTTTCATTACCCCTTAACCTTTGAAAAACTTCCTCATTTATAACAAGATCTATATCCTTAGCCCTTCTAAGACCAAGAGCATTTAATATACCAGAACCAATAACAACACTATTGGTTTCATCAAGTGAAAATTTAGAGAGTTCTCCTTTAATATCTAACATAGGATATTATACTATCTCATCAATTAAGCCAAAATCTAAAGCTTCCCGTGCCGTAAAATATGTACCGTTATTCCCATTAGCATACATTATTTTTCTAATTCGCTTTCTTGAAACTCTATTTTTTTGAATATTTTCTTTTGTCATTTCATCCCCTTTTAATCTACCTATTCTGGCTTGGGAAACCCTTTCTGCAACAATCTTCTGGTACTCTTTCTCTATTTTTTTCCTCTGTTCTAGGCTAAATTCCACATCTTCTGTATTTCCAAACATTCCTCCTGTCATTGGATGAATTAACATTGTAGCACTCTCTGGCATTCTGCGAATATCTCCAGCCTGAAGGATAAATGCACCCATAGACATGATTGGGCCATACCCAGTAATGGTGACAGGAGCATGATGCTTTTTACCAAATTGACGTATTCTGTCAAATATTGCAAAACCAAAGTAAACATCACCACCAAAAGATGCTAAAGTAACATCAAGAGTATCCTTACTACCAGACCCTTTCTCTATTTTCGACAAATCTTCATTAAGCCTCCTAAACATATCCCCCTCAACTCTTCCGGTTATCTGAACTTCTGGAGAAGGCCTTCTCAACCTTTCTGGTGTAACTAGACCACTTACATCTTCTGTATATCCAGCAGGAACTTTAGTAGCATCGCTAAGCCTTTTACCATAACCTCCTGCTTCATCAAGTCTCATATCAAAACCATCCATAGTGTTCTTTACAAATATTAACTACAACTCAGGAATCTCCCCATCCTCAAATCCAAAATCCTCTGCAGTAACATTCCCTTCCTCCTCAGAATCTAATTGCTCTAATGCTTTTGCCAAATCATCATCTAATGAAACATCTTCTGTATGAGGAGAATCATCATCTGGGAAGATAACATCAAGAGATGTATCATCTACATCCGCAACTGGGTCAATTCCACCATCATTTTCTAAATCATCATCTACACCCATTAAGATAATATTAGGTTCCTCCTGATCAATACCCACTTCCTCTTCTTCTTCCGTAGTACCAACTACTTTTCCATTCTTCTCTTTCTCTTTTCTTTTCTCTAACCTAGCAAGGAATCTCTCAGCATCATCACCAAACTTCTCAACAACATCAATTACTTTCATAGCCTCTCCACAAACAGGACAAATCTTTATATCATCAATCTCATGTGAACAATGTGGACATGATAGATATATTACATGAACACTCCTGCGTGTTGGAATTAACTCTTCTTTTTTACCTTTCTTAGTAGTTGCCATACTGTTCATTTAGCATAGTATAGGGTTCATAGTGTGTCAAGAATCTCATAGTGTCAGGTTTTTACCTGTATTCTACAGGAAAAATACTTTTCTATTTTCCCCCTACTATCACAAGGATTTTAAGTAAAAAAGAATGGTTTCAGGAAAATGGTTAGAAACTATAATTTAAACTAATTGGAGATTTTTTATCTAGTTGAATATCTTAAAAATCAAAATCTAAATGAATACAATTATCCATATCTTTGATGATTACCACCAGAGATATATCCCCATGTAACTGAATCCTGAGCTCCTTACCTCCCACAACACTTCTTGTACTTCTTCCCACTACCACATGGACATGGGTCATTTCTTCCCACCTTTGTACCTTTCTGTATAGTCTGTTGTTTAGCTACTTTACCTGGCCTGTTATCCTCATTAGATGAAGTTCTCTGAGGTACTTGTGATTGATTAACTACTAATCTAACCTTAAAGAATCTTGTTACAACAAAATTATCAACCTTAGCTAACATATCATCAAACATCTGGAAACCCTCATTCTTGTACTCAACTAATGGGTCTCTCTGTGCTAAGTTTCTCAATGAAATACCCTCTCTTAAGTCTGTCATTGTGTCTAGATGTTCCATCCAGAAGTTATCAAACGATTGTAAGATGAGATGTCTTGAAAGCTCTTGCATAGCATCAACACCCATTGAGTAGATATGGATAACGAAAGACATAAGGACGAGTCTTTTTAACTCTCTTGTCCTACCAACATCATCTTTCAAATACAACTCTCTGAACATCTCTATCGAGTCTTTGTACCCTAACTCACTTACAGCAACACCCTCCAAATCCTCTGTAAGAAGATTTAAAACCTCTAGGTACAACCTTCTCTCCTCAACATTATCAACCTTCATATCGTCAGCTAATGCAGAAGCTGTAAGATAGTCGATATATTCCCAACTCTTCTTCACAATCCATTTATCCAACCCAGAGAGTGGATACTTAAATCTATCTAACTCTGCAATTTCCCAAGTATTCGGTCTGTTTAATGCAAAACCATCTAAACCATCCTGAATCCTTTCAATATCAACATCCTTCACAAGCTTCAAATCCTCCTTCATATCCTTCTCGGTAAGCTGTACACCCTTAAGCATCTCAACTTCCAAAATCTTCCTTCTAAGTGTATATATTATCTCCCTCTGTTGATTAAGAACATCATCATACTCGACCAATCTCTTTCGAATATCATAGTTAGATGCTTCAACCTTCTTCTGTGCATTCTCAATTGACTTTCCAATTAGACCCACAGATATTTCCATATCATCCTCAAGACCTACCTGCTCCATGATTAACTTCATTCTGTCGCCACCAAAGATGCGCATTAGATCATCTTCAAAAGAAACAAAGAACTTAGACTCACCAGGGTCTCCCTGTCTACCAGACCTACCTCTTAACTGATTATCAATTCTTCTAGATTCATGCCTCTCTGAACCAATTACATACAAACCACCTACTTCCTTTACACCTTCACCTAGTGCAATATCTGTACCTCTACCAGCCATATTAGTTGCAATTGTAACTGCTCCTAACTGTCCAGCCTCTGATACAATCTTAGCCTCAAGTTCATGCTGTTTTGCATTAAGTACATTGTGCTTAATACCTTCTTTCTTAAGCATATCGGAAAGAATCTCTGATTTCTCAACAGAGGTAGTACCCACTAATATCGGTTGTCCTTTTGCATGATGCTCAACTACTTCCCCAACTATCGCCTTAAACTTCCCCTCCTGAGTTCTGTAAACTACATCATTGTAGTCCTCTCTAATTACCGGTTTGTTTGTAGGAACAACAATGGTATCTAGATTGTAGATTTGTGAAAACTCCTCTGCCTCTGTAATAGCAGTACCTGTCATACCAGAAAGAAATTTGTATAGTCTAAAGAAGTTCTGTAAGGTAATTGTAGCCATTGTTTTAGACTCCTTCTTTACCTCTACACCTTCCTTAGCCTCAATTGCCTGATGAAGACCTTCACTGTATCTTCTTCCTTCCATAGCTCGACCTGTAAACTCATCAACAATGAGAACTTCACCATTCCTAATCATATATTCATCATCCAAGTGATACAGTTCTTTTGCCTTAAGTGCATTATCCAAATGATATGCCAACTGTGCATCTTCATACACATTATCTACTTTCAAAGCCCTCTCTACAGCATCCATACCTTCTTGGTTTAGTGAAACGGCATGTGCTTTTTCATCAACACTATAATGAACATCTTTTTGAAGAGCATTTACCAAAGATGCAAACTGTTTGTACAAATCATTTGCAGTATCAGCACTTGTAGAGATGATTAGAGGAGTTCGTGCTTCATCAATTAAAATGGAGTCAGCCTCATCAACAATTACAAAATATCTAGGACCTTGTACTCTCTCCTCAAGACTTCTTGCCATATTGTCTCGAAGATAGTCAAAACCAAACTCACTATTTGTACCGTAAACAATATCACAAGCATATGTTTCTGCCTTTGTACACTCAACAAGATTAACTCCACTCATATGGTCATACTTAAGTCTACCTACTTCCTTCTCTTTCTTTTTCCTCTCCTTAATCAATTCTTTAGCTTCATCTCCCTTTATCTTAATTGCTTCCTCATCATCAACAAACTTGTACTGTTTACCTGAGTTAATTGCACCAACAGTAATACCTAAAGAGTTCATAATATGGCCAGTCCATTCAGCATCTCTTCTTGCAAGGTAGTCATTTACTGTAACCAAGTGTGCACCTCTACCTGTAAGGGCATAGAGATACAAAGGTAGGTTTGCTGCCAATGTTTTACCCTCACCTGTAAATAGCTCTGCAATCTTGTTATCAAACAGGACATATCCTGCCATCATCTGAACATCAAAATGTCTGTGATTGGCAACTCTACTAGATGCTTCTCTAGCAACAGCAAATGCTTCAGGGAGTATTTCATACAATTTAGCCTTCTCATCATCCAATCTTTTCTTTAATTCTTCATCAGAGAGTGTTACAAAGTCAGTTCTACATGTTTCTAAATCAACACCAAGCCTCTTTCTAAATTGTACGGTCTTTTCCTTCAACTTCTCATCAGAAAGAGCAGACATTCTTGAATCAAGAGAGTTAATTTCCTCTATTATCGGTTCAATCTTCTTTAGTTGTTTTTCATTTGAATCAAAGAGATTCGTAAGGAATTTAAACATACCCTTACATTATACCACCTCTTGAGAAGAAGAGGAGAACAGAGAGAAGAGAAAGGAAGAGAAAGGTTACCTTGTGCATTTTAACCGTAGACAAGAGGACTATAACGGTTTTTACCGAAAAAGTTAATATACTAGAGGAGGAATTTCATTAAGTTGTCTCATAGCAAATTAAAAAATGTGAGAAAAATACATATAGTCAATATGTAACAAGGGAAAATGCACAAGGTAACCTCGTTCTCATTACTCCACCCCCTTTATCACAATAAAATCGTCTAACAATTCAATATTCTGTATGCTTTTGCCTAAGAAGTTGTTTTCTATCACCAATAATAACCCATCACTAATCCCTTTGTTCATCTCCCCTAAAAGCTTCTTTGTCATACCATTAGGAACTCCCATGTCTCCAATGTAAACATTTTTAGAATACAATTCTGCTGTCTCTCTCTCATCCTTAACAATATCAACCCCAACCCAAGGAAACTGCAAAACACCAACCTTTGGATGAATGTACACCTTCCACATTCCCCTCTCAGAAGTCAGACACATATCTTCTATTTGTACTGTATCATTCTCTTTTATGGAATCTCGCAAAACAGATAGTAATTCTTTCCTAGTAAATGTCATGAACTCTGTTTTCCCTCCAGACAATACAAAGTTTTTCACCCTGTCGATAATATCTACATCATCATACTCATCATGGCTTGTGCAAGTAAGATTTGCCCTATTGGCAAAGAAAGTGCTTTTCCAGGAGAAATATCTGATGGATATATAACCAAGCAAGAAAATCAGTAAAAGAAGTATTGCAATTAATATAGCCTTCCCTGCCTTCATTTCAACTTTTTTAACACCTTATCCCACAACTCCTTGACTTTCTCTTCAAAGAATTCGACCTCTTTAATCTCAAAAACCTTTGAACCAAGCCAATACGAAAGAAGACCATACAAAGAAACGACTCCTGTGAGAACAATAATTGCCCATGTTCTACTCGTATCTAATTTGAAGTCAAACAGTTTGAACATTAGATACATTCCAAGAATCATCAATAATGTGTTGAGTATTTTTTTCAACAATGGTTTGACAGTATCTTTGTAAGTTGTCACTTTCATTCTTTTGTTTAAGAAGAGAAGCAGAAGGGTTACTTCAATGAAAGATGCAATACTCATACTTAATGACAAGCCACCCACAGCCATCTCAGATGTACCTCTTGTTGTTGACCAACGTGCAAAGTCACTAAAGAAAGATTTTAGAACTTCAATAAAACCACTTCCACTAACATGGGAAATCTGCTCTACCATCTCGAGAAGTATTGGCCTCCAGTCATAGTAATGACTAAAGAAGTTAGTAAGGAAATAGGCAAGAGCAATATTCGTTAAGATACCAATGGCAACAGGAAGAAGTGGTAACCACGTATCTTTTAGAGCATAGTATGCCCTCAATATTATCTGTGCTAGAGTCTGTCCAACAATTGAGATGGCTAAAAGTCCTAAACACCAAGCAGTAAGACGAGTGCCTGTCCAATCAAATTCACCCACTCCATAAACTAACCTAACAATGGGAAGTCTGAGAACAACCAAAATTGCCACTATTGGCAGTACTAAGTACAACGATTGTTGTATAGATTTGTTAAATAGGCCACGAAACTCTTTCTCATTATCAGAATTCTCTGCCAATTCCGGTAATGTTACCTGCGCTACTGCACTTCCTACAATATTAACTGGGAACATATGTAAGCTTAATGCAAACTTGTATGCACTAAGAGCTCCCGGTGCAAGTGTAAAGCTAATAAATGTGTTAACTATTACATTCACCTGCTCCCCTAGTATTGCAATAGTTCTAGGGAATGCGGTTTTCAATGCCCTCCATATCTTTGCATCTTTGAATGCAACCATCAGATTGTTAAAAGAAGGCTTTATCTTTGTAGTAAAGTGCTTCTTTAAAGTTGGAATCTGTACCATTAAGTGGAAGAAAGAACCAAGGACAGCAGCGATAGCAACTCCTATTACACCCATATCGAAAACTGTTACCAAAATGATAGAACCAACTATCATAGCTAAATCGTAGAATAGTGGTGCTAGAGAAGTTACAAAAAATTGTCTTCTAACTTGTAGATATCCCGTAATGATGCTACTAATTCCTAAGAGTATGGGGGATAGTAAGAGTATACGAGTTAGCTTAATGAACAGCTCCAAGTCTTGTAATTCTAATCTAGAAGTAATCCCTAGAAAGGTTTGTGCCCTATCAGAACCTACCAATACTTGAGCAATCTGAGGAGTAAATATGAAAAAGAGTAAGGCTGCTAAGACAATTATTGACCCTACAACGATTACTAGGTTGCTAAAAAACTTATGTAGCTTCTCTTCCCCATCTTTGTGGAAGACTTCTGCTAACAATGGAATGAAAGCAGCATTGAGTGAACCTGCAACCGTAATCATAAATAGCGTGTCTGGTATTGTGAATGCCGCCCAAAAGATATCTAGCTCATGAGAAGTACCAAAGAGTTGTGCTATTACCCTCAGTTTTAAGAATCCCAGAACCTTGGTAATAAGAAGGATTACCATAACAACATAGACACTGTTCTTTTTCTTTTTTATCTCCAACATTGAGTAAAAAGTTTTTGGTTTAATGTTTGAATATCATAAATCATAGTGCATTTTTTATCAATTAATCTTCCGTTCATCTTTGTATATTAAAATATATGTATGCCAACTCTACTTGACATTATATTCCCTAGGTCTTGCACAATATGCTCTAAGCATGGGGAATATCTCTGTGATAGATGTAAGAGGTTATTCAAAAAAACAGTTCCTGAATGCTACATCTGCAGAAGAATCTCTGGAGGATATACTACACATTCTAAGTGTATGAAGGAGTATTCTTTAGATTCTGTTGTAGTGTTGTGGGAATACAATAAGTTAACCTCCACTCTATTAAAGAAATACAAGTATGGGTTGGCAATAGATATTGAGAATGTTTTGAATGAATTGGTCAAAGGAAGACTAGAGGAGATTGCAAGTTTTAAGCCCAAGGACAGGTCTTTGTGTATACCCGTACCAGTATCACTTACACGTTTAAGAGAGAGAGGTTTTAATCAGACTGAGGATATTGCAAGAGGTATTTCTAATTTTTTAGGTACAAGATTTTCCAAAGATGTTGTGTACAGGAGAGATGGGAGTGATGTTCACCAATCTTTGTTAGATAAAGGAGAGAGGGTTGGACATAAGATAGATTTTTACATTAACAATTATGATTTACTAAAAGATACTGATGAAGTTATAGTTGTTGATGATGTTATTACTACTGGTAGTACTATTGAACAGATATCCAAAGTTATTAAATCTATTAAGAAAGATATCAAGATTAGAGGTGTTTGTCTTTTTAGAGGTAAGCCTTATTACAAAAAAGAGGAGGCCGAAACCTCCTCCTAAAATCTCGATGTCTTTTATATTACTCTACAACCTCTCCCTCTTTTACATCTTCTGATTTTTCTTTATCATCATCCTTCTCTTTCTTCTCATCTTCCTTCTTCTCTTCAGATTTAGCAGCTTCTTCATACATCTTTGTTCCTACCTCTTGCATTACATTAGATAGTTCCTCAGACTTCTTATCTACCTCATCTAAATCAAAGTCATCTTTTGAGATAATTTCTTTGAGCTTATCAACCTTCTCCTGAATATCCTTCTGCTTATTTTCATCAATCTTCTCCTTGTTATCCTTTACAAACTTCTCTGCACTAAAGCAAAGTGTATCTGCATTATTCCTCTTCTCTGCCCTTTCTTTCTTCTTTTTGTCTTCCTCTGCATTCTTCTCTGCATCTTTTACCATCTCATCAATCTCACTATCACTCAAACCAGTAGAAGCTGTAATGGTAATCTTCTGCTCCTTCTTTGTTGCAAGGTCAACTGCCTTTACATTAAGGATACCGTTAGCATCGATAGAGAATGTAACTTCAATTTGAGGAACACCTCTAGGTGCAGGAGCAATACCATCAAGCATGAATCTACCTAATGTTTTGTTGTCTGCAGCCATTTCTCTTTCTCCTTGTAGAATATGAATCTCTACACCAGGTTGATTATCTGCCGCTGTAGAGAATATCTGTTTCTTCTCTACTGGAATAGTTGTATTTCTATCAATTAGTTTTGTCATAACGCCACCTAATGTTTCCAGACCTAACGAAAGAGGTGTAACATCAAGAAGTGTAATATCCTTAATATCTCCACCTAATACTCCTCCCTGAATTGCTGCTCCTGAAGAAACAACCTCATCTGGGTTTACTCCTTTGTTTGGCTCTTTACCAAATATTTCTTTAACCTTCTTCACAACTGCTGGCATTCTTGTCATTCCACCAACTAAGAGAACTTCATCAATATCCTTCTTATCTAAATCTGCATCTTTAAGTGCTTTCTCACATGGTTTCTCTGTCTTATCTATCAAATCTGCAGTTAATTTCTCCAATTGAGACCTAGTCAAAGTTTCCTTTAAGTGCTTTGGACCTTTATCCGTAGCTGTGATGTATGGAATATTTACCTCTGTCTCTTCAGATGTAGAAAGCTCTATCTTTGCTTTCTCTGCACCCTCCTTCAATCTCTGAAGTGCTGTCTTATCACCCCTCAAATCCATTCCTTCTTTCTTCTCAAACTCATCTGCAAGATAGTCAATGATTTCCTGATCGAAGTCATCACCACCTAAATGTGTATCTCCGTTAGTAGCAAGAACCTCAAATACTCCGTCACCCATTTCAAGAATTGAGATATCAAATGTTCCACCACCTAAGTCAAAGACTGCAATCTTCTGATCCTTTTTATCATCAAGACCGTATGCTAATGCAGCTGCAGTTGGTTCGTTTACAATTCTTTTAACCTCAAATCCCGCAATCTTACCAGCATCCTTTGTTGCTTGTCTCTGAGAGTCATCAAAATATGCAGGGACTGTAATTACAGCCTCTTTAACTTCTTCTCCTAAGAATTCCTCTGCATCCTTCTTCATCTTTGCAAGAACCTTTGCAGAGATCTCTTGTGGTGTATACCATTTATCTCCCATCTTTACCTCAACACCACCACTCGATGATTTTCTCATCTCAAATGGAAGCAGTTTTGTATCTTTCTGAACCTCCTTGTCACTCCAAGACCTACCAATCAATCGCTTGACAGAATATATTGTACCTTCTGGGTTGACTACTGCCTGATTCTTTGCAGGTGTTCCAACTAAAACCTCCCCCTTATCATCTTCTGCAACAATCGAAGGAGTTAATCTACTCCCTTGAGCATTAGAGATAATTGTAGGTTTACCACCCTCCATAACTGCCATTACAGAGTTGGTTGTTCCTAAGTCTATACCTATTATTTTTGACATATATTTTATATTAAAAATTTAATTTCTATTTAGACACAACAACTTTGGCATCTCGTATAACTGTGTCATCGAGTGTATAACCAGGTTGAATTACCTCAATAATCTCTCCTGTTTTCCCTCCTTCTACAGTTGCAAGAGCCTCATGTATAGATGCATCAAATATATCTCCCACTTCTGGAAAATATATTTTCAAACCTATACCCTCAAGTGCCTTACTAATTGATTCAAATGTAGCAACAATACCTTCTAACCATGCCTTCTCTTCTGCATCCGGATTAAGATTCTTTGAACTATCAATTGCTAGTTTCATAGCATCTAGTGATGGCATCAATTCTTCAGCTAAAGACTTCTTCATCTGAAAGAATGATATCTGTTGTCTCTTCTCACTACTTGCCAAAAGATTGTGATAGTCGGCCAATGCTCTCTTGAGTTGATTCTCAACAACCAACTTCTCATCCTCTACTTTATCTATTGTAAGAGCCAATTCCTGAATCTTTTTCTCTAAATTTTCACAATCACACTTTTTTCCAATTTTGCCATTTTGATCCTTGTTCTGTTTCATTACATTATTTATCTACAAATTATCTCCATCCAGCAATGGATGATTCTAAGGCTTTCTTAACCTCCGCCAAAGCAGGTAAAACAACTGAGTAATCCATTCTCTTTGTTCCAATTACACCTACATATGCTTCCTCCTTATCCCAGAAAGGAATTCTTGTGAATGCAACTGCTGCATCAGACAAATCTTTAATTCCCAATTCTTTCCCAATTATCAAAGACACACCGGAAGCTGAATACTTACTTGTTAATTCCCTTAAGAAGGTATCATCTTCTAAAATATTAAACATTGTTCTTAATCTCTCAATATCTTTAAACTCATTATTTTTAAGTAGTTGAGAAACTCCCCAATATCGAGTCTCCCCATCTAGAATCATAAAGACAAGACAATCTGTTTCTTTTGACAGGAGTTCCAAAATCTCCTTTACCAAAACATTCCTGTCAAACCTATCCCTGTATATCCCCTGCCTAATCTCAACACTAACTAATGGATTAAGCTGATTATTTGACATCACATTAGATACATAGAGTCTAAGAGCTTGATCAGTAGGAACTCTACCTGAAGATATATGACTCTTCTCAAGAAGCCCCAAATCCATCAACTTAACCATCTCATTACGAATTGTTGCAGAGCTAACACCCAAATCATATTTCTCAACTAAAGCTAAAGATCCAACTTCTTCTGCCTCTCGCATAAACTCTTTTATAACAGCAATTAGGATGTCTCTTTGTCTCTCTGTTAAGTCCATTTTTAGCAATTCGTTAAGTTATCTGCTAAAAGTATATTACAAGCAATCAAGACTGTCAAGTGCTAAATGGTTCTCTATGATATACTCACGCTCAATGGAAAAAGAACTAATTAAACCTGATACAGAAGATTTCTTTGAAATCAATGAGGTAATTACAAACAATATCATTCAAGAACATTCTAGACGCTTTGCAACATTCACACTTGAAGACAGAAGTAATGTTGGGGTATTGTTTCAAGGAAGAAGATTTGAACAGGAAACAAACCCTATCCTTCCTCCTTTTGAATATATTGTCGTTTCAAAACACGGGCTTACCCTCTTTAACTGTTCATATACTCCAATACCTCTTGAGTGGGAGAGAGTAAAAAAGAGTGTTGAGTACTTAGTAGAACGTAGCCATGGAGAGATACTTGAGGATTTCCTTATCTCCAGCTGGCAACGAATTCCTTCAACAAGAAAAACAAAAGGATTAAAGAAATTGAAGATGAATATAAGGAGTGTTTTGGTAAGTGGTGTGCATTTTAAAGAAGGATTAGAACCTTTTTATAATTCGATATTCAAAGAAGCTTGTTCCAAAGGTCTTTAGTGCTTTATTTTGTATGTTCCTTATTCTTCTGTTATACTGACATCACAGATTTACTACCCCAATCTTGTATTAAGTTTTTACTAAAAACCACATGAATACAGAAACACTAAACGAAGATTTTTATAATTGTGAAGATGAAAGAAATTTGTATGCAGCAAGTAGATTCCAGCTTTCAATTGAAGAATATCTTAGGTCGATAGGTAAGCCTGTAAATCTTAATGATGAGGGAACACAAAGCCTTTTAGAGGAGCTGTTTGTAAAAGAAGAGATGTAATTGTATTGTTAAGCCATTTTTGCTATACTTAAAGCAACAAATTTACTACCCCAATCTTGTGTTAAATTGAGTAAGTCAAAGTATGACACTAGAAAAACTTCCATCAGTTTCTTTTAACCAAGAAGATATTGAACTTAATGAGGAATTTAATAATAGGTTAACAGAAGAGTATCCTTTTGCATTTGAAATAGTCGAACTACCAAGTGAGGAAGAAGTTGCTTTGTTTAGAGGAAATGAAGATATTTATATAAAAAAAGGTTTTGACCTCTTCTCACTATGGCATAGAACCGAAGGTTGTCTTAGCCATATAAACCTCTATGGCAACGACAATCTCGACAACATGGTGAATATATTTGAAAAACATCCTTGTATTGTTCTAACAAATGATGGTGCACTTATCTACCCTCATAATACTCCCAAGAAACTCTTTAAACCAGCTGAAATACAAGAAACTTTGGATTTAGCTAGAACAATGAAAGATCTGAACCCTACAGCCGATATCCATAAGATAAATCATAGTTATCCTAGTGGAGGTTCTTCCCTCGTAGAGTATCATATACACAGCTTAAGAGCGACAACTGACAGTAAAAGGAAAAAACTTCTAAACATATTTTCTCAGTTTAACTACTATAATAAAAAGGTGTTGGATATACAAGCATATAAACAGAAACAGATGGAGAAAAATAATAAAAGGAAACCTCTTAGAAAAATATTTGGAGAATTATTCTAAAAATCTTGCTAGAAACTTACTTATCTGATATACTCCTAATCGCAATGGAAAAAATACTGTTTCTCGAAAGAGATATTAACGGAAAAAAGAATAAAATTTTGAGAGAGGAAGGGTTCATTCCTGCAGTTGTGTATAACTCAAAGACTGAATCCAAGAACATTATGCTAGACTCCTCTACTGCTCAGAGAATAGCTAGAGAGGCCACTTCCACAACCATTTTTGATGTAGAATTAGAAGGAAAAGAGTTCAAGGCTCTTGTTAAGGAAATCGATTATAACCCTGTTACTGACGACCTAAGACATATTGCATTCTTTAGTGTAGATGAAACAGCAGATATGGTATTTACAATTCCATTTGAACTTGTTGGTGTTGCTCCTGCAGTAAAGAATAATCTTGGTGTTTTGATTCAGGTATTAGATGATATTGAGGTGAGATGTAAAGTTAGTGAAATTATCCCTTCTATTAATGTCGATATCTCCAATTTAGAGCATCCCGGACAATCTATTGGTGTAGATGAGTTGAATATTCCAGAAGCACTTGAGATTATGAATGAAGATTTAAAGAATGCGACTGTTGTTACAATCACAGAGTTACAATCTGAGAAGATTCTCGAGCCAGAGACAACTGAAGATGAAGAAACAACAGAAGAGGGTGAAGAAGGTGCTTCTGCAGAGGAAGATAAAGCTACAGAAACAGAAGAGGTCGCTGAATAACATTTATAAACTACTAAATGATCAGTGTAATAATAGCATCATTTAAGGAACCTAAGACCATCGGTCGATGTATATCTTCAATTGTAGATAAGAAGTATTCAGGTATTCCCAACAATTTTGAAATTCTCCAAGTATCTCCAGATAAAGAAACTTTAGATGCTGGAATGAGAGAAGCCAAGAAGTACAGATTGGGAAAGAAGTATATTCAGATAAAAGACCCTAAGAAAGGTAAACCATATGCTTTGAGAATGGCTTTTAAGAAAGCAAAAGGTGATATATTCATACTTACAGATGGGGATACATATTTTGAGAAAGATGCAGTAAAGAAACTTTTAGAACCTTTTGAAGATAAAAAGGTTGGTGGAGTGAGTGGCAGACCTGTATCTCGAGATAATAGAGAGAATATGTTTGGATATTGGGGGCATCTGCTTGCTGACTCAGCACATCAAAGAAGGATAGACACAAAGAAAAAGGTGAGGAAGAAAGACTATTATATTAGTGGAAAGACCTTTTTCCCTATGAGTGGATATATCATGGCTGTTAGAAATATAGGGATTAAACTACCTACAAATGTTCTCTCTGATGATGCATATATTTCATATTATATTAGAAACAAGAATCTTGAGGTAGCATATACCCCTAAAGCTATGTGCTATGTTAAATACCCTACTAACCTCAAAGATTATATGAAACAAAAAGTTAGGTCTTTAGGTGGATTTACACAATTAAAACAGATGGGTATTTTTAAGAAGGATAAGCAATCTAGAAGCTTTTGGATTGAGTTGCAATATACTGGGTTTGTACTTAGATATGCAAAGAACTTTAAAGAGTTCATATGGTCATTGTTACTCTTCCCTACTAGGTTAATTACGTGGATAAAGATATTCTGGGAGAGAACTATTCTTAGAAAAGATATGCCTAAGAGTGGATGGGAGAGAAT
>DATERJ010000013.1:0-32281 GCA_035271645.1 Candidatus Dojkabacteria bacterium | reverse complement strand
TCCATTAGACATTCTGACTCTAGCAACCTTTCGTAGTGCTGAGTTAGGTTTCTTAGGTGTCATTGTTCTTACCTGAAGACATACACCCCTCTTAAATGGGTTTGCTGCCTTCTTGTATCTATTCTTCAAAGGATTGAAGTTTCTAGCAAGATGAATATGCTTTGTCTTCTTCTTTGTAGATTTTCTAGGTTTTCTTACTAATTGGTTTATTGTTGGCATAGAACGTATTATATAACAAAATCAATTAAAATTGAAGCTCTTCTAATTCTTCTACATTTTCTATCTCTGCAGAGTCCCCAACTGGGATTGTTCTACCGATGATGACATTCTCTTTCATACCTCTGAGATAGTCTTCTTTTCCTAATATTGCAGCATCTGTCAAAACTCTTACTTGCTGTTCGAAAGACATAGCAGAGAGGAAGCTTTCAGTATTAAGAGATGATGTCTTAATACCATATATTTTAGGAACTATCAAAGCTTTATTCTTACCTTCTTTTACTAATAGGTCATTCTTTACATCTGCCATAAATCTGTTAACAAGTGAGCCTATCAAGTATGAAGTATCACCTGAGTTTATTACCTTTCCTAGTCTTACCATCTGTCTAAGAATAATCTCAATATGAATATCATCAATAGAAACACCCTGTTCGTTGAATACTGTTTGAACTCCATCCAAGATATATCTCTGTGCAGTAGTGATATCAGAAACTTCAGCCAGCTTCTTCGGATCAAGAGAACCTTCGGTTAGTTGAGTACCAGCCTTTACTTCGCTTCCATCATCGACCAGAATACCAATTCCTGGTAATACTGAGATTGTCTCTTCTGCTTTCATTTCTCCATCTACAGTTAAGACTCCACCCTCTAAATCTATCTTCCCATCAAATGGTACTTGTTTCTCTGTTTCGTCAGAATCTATGTACATAACCTGACCCATTTTTACTTCCTGTCCATTCTCAACAAGAACTTTCTTTGCTTTAGATACAATGTAGTGTCTGGACATCTTCTTAGAACCGGTAATCACTATTGTAGCAGACTCATCTTCAGCTATATCAATATGTACCTTCCCATCAATTGATGCCATAGATGCCTCTGCCTTTGGTGTTCTTGCTTCAAATAACTCCTCAACCCTTGGAAGACCTTGAGTGATATCAATCTTTGCCACACCTCCCTTATGGAATGTCTGCATAGTCATCTGTGTACCAGGCTCTCCAATACATTGAGCAGCAATTACACCAACTGCTCTACCCATCGCTATTTCCTTGTTGTTCTCAAGGTTCAAACCGTAGCATTTCTTACACATACCAAGAGGTGACTTACAAAGTAAAGGTGTTCTTACAAAGACCTCCTCTATTCCTGCCTCTTCAATCTTCTCTGCAATCTCTTGAGTGATAATTTCATTCTTCTTTCCAACTGCTTCTTTTCCAATTACAAGGTCTTGAGCCAATACCCTTCCAAATACTCTTTCCTTAAACCCAATTCTTCTGTCGTCTTCTCTCCTAATTGCAAAACCTTCTCCATCATAGCCACAATCTTCTTGTCTAATAATTACATCATGGGCCACATCAACAAGTTTTCTTGTTAAGTAACCAGAAGAGGATGTCTTAAGTGACCTATCTGCAATACCTTTTCTACCACCATTTGCAGCTACAAAGTATTCAAATGCACTTAAACCATCTCTATAGTTACTTTTAATTGGCATAGCAATAAGGTTACCTCTTGAGTCTCTAACAACACCTTTGATTGTTAAAACCTGTCTTGCCTGAATCTTACCTCCATTACCACCAGACTCTACCATCTGATAGATGGAGTTGTTCTTAGGTAACTTCTCCCATGCCATATCTGCAATTTCATTTGCAAAGTCATCCCACATGTTTGTAGAAAGATTTACCTTCTCTTTCTTTGTCATAAGGCCTTGTAGATAGTTCTCCTGTAACTGTTCATCCTTATCTTCAATCTTCTTAATTTCAGAATCTAAATCAAAATCTACATTACAATCCTCCATTGCAAAGGAGAATGCTAAATCTGTTGCATATTTGAAACCTAGGAGCTTCATATTATCCAAAAGTTCAACAACCTCTGATAGTTCTTCTGCATTCTTAATGTTGTCAATAATCTTCCTAATCTCACCACTATTAATCTGCTTGTTGATAAATGGATAATTCTCTGGAAGGATTTCATTAAAGATTACTCTTCCAACAGAAGTATTTACTGTCTCACCCTTTGTTCTTACAGCAATCTCCTCATTAATTGTAATATTGTCTCTTTCATATGCTTTAATTGCTAAGTTTGCATTAGCAAATATCTTTGGATTTTTACTCTCTACAAGATCTGTCATCATGTAGAAACCAATTAACATATCTTTTGCTGGAGATGCTAATACTTGACCATTTGAAATATTTACAATATTCAAAGAGGACATCATCTCCTTCTTCGCTTCTTCAATTGCTTCATCGGTTAGAAGGATATGAACTGCCATCTGGTCTCCATCGAAGTCTGCATTAAATGCTTTACATATCAATGGGTGAATTCTAATTGCTTCACCTTCCACAAGTCTAGGATAGAAAGCCTGTACACTATATTTATGTAGTGTTGGTGCCCTGTTTAGCAATACTGGTTTGTTCTTAATGACTTCTTCTAGTAAGTCCCAAATTACTGCCTCGCCCTCTTCAATCATTTCTTTTGCAATTCTTACATTTGGAGCCAATTCTTTATCCAAAAGCTTGAAGATTACAAATGGTTTAAACATCTCTAGTGCTACTGACTTTGGAATACCACATTGATCAAACTTAAGACTTGGGTCTCCATCGATAACAGCTCGTCCTGAGTAGTCGACTCTTTTACCCAAAAGGTTCTTTCTGAAAATACCTTTCTTACCTCTAAGGTCATCTGTCAATGACTGATATGGCAATCTCTTGCTATTCATCATTGGTTTAGATGGTCTATGAGAGTTGTCTATCAATGCATCAACTGCTTCCTGCAACATTCTCTTCTCATTTCTCAAAATGACATCAGGAGCTCCAATCTCCATCAATCTCTTCAACCTGTTGTTTCTGTTAATAATTCTTCTGTACAAATCATTAAGGTCTGAAGTTGCAAACTTACCTCCTGAGAGAGGAATAATAGGTCTTAACTCTGGTGGAAGTACTGGGAGTGTTCTAATAACCATCCAACTTGCATCCATTCCGTTCTTTAAGAAGCCCTCAAGATATTGCATTCTTCTAATTGTTGCCAATCTCTTCTCTCCCTTCTCTTTCTCTAACTTCTTTCTTAATTTTTTCAATTCAGCTTCTAAATCCAAATTCTTAAGTAGTTGCTCTATTGCTTCTGCACCCATCTGTGCATCAAAGAAAACAAGGTCTCTATCCATTAAATCAGAATATTCATCTTCGGAAATGACTGTACCTACTGTCATCTTTTCAATTAGCTGGTAGATTCCAGAATACAAAGCCTCAAGCTCCTCTTCCCTCTCTGCATAATCTCTCCTAACCTTTGCTAAGGCTTGCTTTCTCCTGTGTTCACTCTGACTAATCTTAAGGTCAGAACCTTTACCCTTCTCTTTCTTTAATTCTTTAAGTTCTGCCTCAAAAGAGTCTGCAGTAGCTTCCAATTCTTCTTCCAGCTCTTTATGTAGCTGTGCAATCTCCTCATCCTTCAGAGCAATTGCTTTCTCGAGAGATGCTTGCTTCTTCTCATCATCTATACTGATAACTATGTATCTTGTGTAATATACAACAGAGAGAATCTTCTTGTGTGAGATATTCAAGACAATTGACATCTTGTTGGGAATACCAAATGCAAACCAAACATGTGCAATTGGAATTGCCAAATCGATATGCCCCATTCTCTCTCTTCTTACATCAGAAGTTGTAACCTCAACTCCACACTTATCACAAACAATACCTTTGTATCTAATCTTCTTGTATTTTCCACAGTAACACTCGTAGTTCTTTGTTGGTCCAAAGATTTTCTCACAGAACAAACCATCAGGCTCTGCTCTAAACGTTCTGTAGTTGATAGTCTCAGCCTTTGTAACCTCACCATATGACCAGTTTAATATCTGGTCTGGAGATGCCAAAGTGATCTTTAAGACATCAAAATTGTCGAACTTATTTTTATTTCTCTTCATTTTGTGCAACCTCCTCTTCTTCAGGTTTTGTTGAAATTAAATCAATATTTAAACAGAGTGCATTCAACTCCTTAACAAGGACCTTGAATGATTCTGGTATATTTACACTTTCAATCTTGTCACCATGGATGATAGCCTTGTATGCTGCAGACCTTCCTTTAATGTCATCTGATTTGATTGTAAGCATCTCTTGCAGTGCATATGGTGCACTGTGAGCTTCTAATGCCCAGACTTCCATTTCTCCAAATCTCTGTCCACCCATCTGTGCTTTTCCACCTAATGGCTGTTGTGATACTGCTGTGTAAGGACCTGTTGACCTTGCATGTACCTTTTCATCAGCGATATGGTGAAGCTTCAATACATACTTCATACCAACAGTTACTTTGTTAGGGAATTTCTTACCAGTTCTCCCATCATACAGATCAACTCTCTGGGACAAATCTTTACCTTTCTTCTTCATCTCTGCCTCTAACCACTCCATATTTTCTCCCTCAAAGATTGGGAAAGCTAATCTTTCACCAAGTTCTTGGGCGTACTTACCAAAATGAACTTCTTCTGCTTGACCCATATTCATTCTTTTTAGGAATGTTGGTGTTAGGACAATATCAACAGGTTCTCCATCTTCTGTGAAAGGCATATCTTCAACTGGTCTAATTGCTGCAACTGTGTTTTTGTCTCCGTGTCTACCTGCAATCTTGTCTCCAAACCCTAACTTCTTGGTATTTGCCACCCAAACTTTTACCTGATGTAATACACCTGGTTGTAGTTTGTCACCTTGATCTGCTGAAAGAACTAGACTTCTAATTACAATTCCTTCCTCTCCGTGAGGTATTCTAAGTGAGTTATCTCTAACATCACTTGCAGATTCTCCAAAGATTGCTCTAAGTAATCTCTCCTCTGCTGTTAGTTCTTTCTCTCCTCTTGGTGCAACAACACCTACAAGGATATCTCCAGACTGAACTTGAACTCCAGACCTTACAATACCTTGTACATCTAATTTCTGCAATATTCTGTCATTTACATGTGGGATATCTGCAGTAATTATTTCTGGACCTAACTCTGTGTCTCTAATATCAACGCTATATTCTCTAATATGGACAGATGTTAAAAGGTCATCTCTCACAATCCTGTCTGAAATGATTACAGAGTCCTCATAGTTGTAACCTTCATAGAACATTAGTGCTGCTCTTAAGTTTGTACCAACTGCAAGTTCTCCATTTACCATACTTGGACCATCTACCAATGTGTCACCCTTCTTAAATTTAGCTCCTGTTTCTAAAACTGGTTTCTGAGTAAATGGTGTATTGTCATTACTCCTGTAGAAAGATGTTAATTCATACTCCTTGACTCCATCTTTCTTGTACTTAACAGACACCCTATTTCCATCTGCATAGAGAACCTCACCATCATCTTCTGCAAATACTCCCCATGTTGACTGTCTTGCAACTACCTCTTCCATTCCTGTTCCTACTAGTGGAGCCTCCTGCTTTATCAAAGGTACTGCTTGTCTTTGCTGGTTTGCACCCACCAAGGCTCTCATTGCATCATTGTGAGATACAAATGGAACCAACGCCATACCTAAACCTGCTTGCTGGTTTGCAAGAGCATCGATATATGCAACCTTACCAACATCTTCAAGCAAGAAGTCACCCTTGTATCTTACTGGAAGAAGTGTGTCTAAAATATTTCCAAACTCATCTCTTTTAATCGTTGCAGCTGAAATGTAGTGCTTCTCCTCATCCATTGCATCTAAATATTCAACCTTGTCTGTTACAAAAGGTTTAACCTCCACCTCTTTTACACTCTTTTCAGCGAAGATCTTTTTTGCTAATTTCTCATCAATTAGTTGACCTGCTTTCCCTATCTTCTTTACATCCTCAGCAAGAATCCTGTTTAACAACTCCTTCTCATTGTTCTTTACCTTGTTCAATACTTTCCTGTATGGCGCTTCTAGGAATCCAAATTCATTTATTCTCGCTAACATAGCTAACTGAACAACAACACCAATATTTGCAGACTCCGGACTTGTTACTGGGTCAAACTTGGAGTAGTGAGAGTTATGAACCTCTCTAATTGAGAATGTTGCTCTTTCTTTTGCAATACCACCAGGACCACCTGCTGTAACTTTTCTCTTGTTTTCTAATTCGGAAAGAATATTTGTCTGATCCATGAAGCTAGAAAGTGCATTTGCACCAAAGAATGACTGGATTGATGCTGCGATTGGTCGTGTACTTACAAGCATAGAAGGGGTAACCTTTGCATCTTGTCCATACAAACTCATCTTGTCCTTTACATTCTTTTCCAATCTTCTGATAGCTGCATTCATCTGCCTCTCCAAAATCTCGCCAACACTTCTAATCCTTCTGTTGGCTAAGTGATCAATATCATCTGGTTCAACATCACCATTGTTCAGTTGAATCAGTTTTTTAACTATTAAAACAATATCGCTTGGGAACAAGATTGCCTCCTCTGGATTGTTAACATCATATGTTGTACCAAGCTTTCTGTTTAATTGATATCTACCAATCTTTCCTAAATCAAACTTTCTTGTATTAAAGAAGTTACTCTTAATATATCTCTCTGCACTCTCCAATGTTACAGACTCATCTGGCCTTAACTTGTTGTAGATACTAATTACTGCCTCCTCTTTGTTCTTGGAGAAGTCTCTTGCGAGTGTAGATTCAATATATTTGTATTCTTCATGAGTATCTACATCTGCGAATAATTTTCTAATTTCATCATCTGTTTCATATCCAAAAACCCTAAGAAGTTCTGTAATTAACACCTTAGGCCTCTTTGGAAGAATTCTCATTGAAATGACATTGTGTCTGTTTGTATCTATCTCATACCATGGACCTTTCCCTGGCATTAATCTTACTTTGTACAATGTTCTTGTTGGTAATTTGTCAGATTCTTCATACAAAACACCCTCTGCTCTAACAATCTGGTGTGTAACAACCCTTCTTACACCATTAAATATGAAAACTCCATCTTCTGTCATAATTGGAAGGTCTGCAATGAAAATTTCTTGTTCCTTAATCTCCCCAGTTTTGTTGTTCATCAACTGTACCTTTCCATATACAGGTACTTCATATGACAAACCTTTCTTAATTGCCTCATCTATACTTCTGTATGGCTCACCATATCTGAAATCTTTAAACTCCAGAGTCCACATTCTTTCCATATTATCCTTTACAGGATTTATCTCGTTAAAGAGATTCTGAAAGCCTTCTTTCTTAAAATTCTCGAAAGAAGCAATCTGAGCTTCAATTAAATTTGGGAATTCGAAGTCTCCTGAGTAACCCAATCCCAGATTTAATCTCCCAGACTTATTAGTTTTTGGTTTTAGCATAGGATTATTTTGTAAGTTATGTTATAACATATTACTTGAATAAAGCAGTACCCAAAAGTTCAAAAAAGAACTATACAATACCGCTTTTTAGAACCAACAATCAAGCGACTTTGGGAATTTTATCATACAAGATATCTAAAGTCAACAGTTTTGGGGATATTTTAGGATTTTTAGATACTTGAGAAAATAGGTAGGACCCCTAAACGTTAAAAAACAAATTTAGGAGTCCTATTACTAAGACAGGTTATATTCTCAATTATTCTCAATCAAGAAGAAGTTTTTGATAAAACGATTTCATTTCAGACCACCCATAAACAACAATTGAAAGGGTTAGAACAAGAGTTAGAATCAAGAAAAAAGTAGGAGTATCAAAAAAGAAGGACAAAACACCGTTATAGTTAATCCAAAAGAATTTAGAGAATTTGAAAATGGCGAAGCTGCCCACTCCCACACAAACAAACCACCACAATATACTTTTTATTAGTTTCTTGTAGTTCTCATAATTCCTGTCCACTTTAAACCTCTCACAGCAATCCAAGAGGAAAAAAGACTCTTTCGATTCGAATAGGAAGATGCCCATTACGTAAGCCCATGCACATACGATTACAGCAACTGCAGCTATGTACAAATAGATAGTAAAGAATAAAGGAAACTTTACTCCCAGAAATACCAAGAACATAATTGCAAAGATCGACACACAAATCTCCCAATATTTGCTCCAGCTATCCTTGACGAATCTACAAAAAAAACTTTCTTTTTTCATTTTATTTTCTCCTTTCCCCGATAGGGAATATATTTTTATTTTTATAGCTATGCTACATACAACCCTTAATACTAGATTAAGAACTCTATGTAGCATAGGAAATACAAAAACATTTAGGAGAATATAACCTTTGTCTTTTTAATGAGCAATATATCTATTACTAGATATCTACCTACATTATACCACACTACAGGCCTCTTTGTCCATTGCTAATAAACATAAAAACCTTACCCTTTGAAAAATCACCCATAATACACTATCATATTCTACATACATGCCTAAGAAGAAAAAAGAAAAGCTAACAATCAAAAGTAGTGAGACCCAGATATTCTTTGGAATAGTGGTATTTGTAACAGGTTTAGCTCTAACACTATCACCATTTGTAACTGAAACTGCCACCATATTTGAAAAGCTAGCACTCATATTTGGATATGGTGCAATACCATGGGGAATACTTTTAATGTATCTTTCCATGTTTCTTCTTTTAAAGAACAAAAAGAATGTAAATGGAAAACAAGCTTTTGGGATATTACTTCTTGCACTATGCATCTCTATCCTCCTTGCATTCTGGCAGAACAAAGATCAGTTAGATAATCCAGAATCACTCATGACCTCATGTGGAGAGGTTGGGAAATATCTACATACAACGTTAAATGGGGTTTTAGGAGGACTAATTGAGATGATAATTGTGTTAGTTGTACTCATAATTGGGTTCTCTTTAATTACAGGAACTACATTAGAACAGATTAGGGACTTCATCGAAGGTTCAATTCCAGAACCTAAGAAAGATGATGATGAGAAGGTAGGTGGTTTGTTAGGATTCTTTAAAAAGATTGGAGAAAAGAAGAAGGTTGATGAGATTAAAATACACCATGGTAGTGAACCAGAAGAGGAGGATGATGAGATTGAGCCTTTGATTCAATCAGAACAGGATACTGATAGAAAGATTGAGGAGATTATCAACAAAGATAAAGATGATGATATTGACTTTACCCCTACTCAAGCACAGGTTGCAAAGTATAGAACTGATTCTTCTGACAAGGAGGAAGAACCACAAGCACCTAAATATACTAATTGGGTTTTCCCAAGTATTGATATTCTGCAAGAGAAAGAAGTGCAGAAACAAGATGAAAAGCTTTACAAAGAAAAAGCTCTTGTCATACAACGAACTTTGATGAACTTTGGGATTCAATCAAAGGTTGTAGCAATATCTGTAGGTCCTACTGTTTTAAGATTCTCTTTAAGTATTAGTACAGGTACAAAGGTTTCTAAGGTAAAGAATCTTAGTAACGATTTAGCTTTAGCATTAGCTTCACAAACAGCATCATTAAGGATTGAAGCACCAATTCCGGGTACATCTTTCATTGGTGTAGAGATTCCTAACCCTACTCCAAACTTTGTATATACCAGAGATATGGTAAAGAAGTTGGTACAAGAGGTTGATAAGTATGAGTTACCTTTGATATTAGGGAAGGATATTACTGGTAAAACTGTAATTAAGGACTTAGGGAAGATTCCACACCTTCTTGTTGCAGGAGCTACCGGTACAGGTAAGTCTGTTGCCATTAACTCCCTACTTGCTGGACTACTGATGACAAAAACTCCTGATGAGGTCAAGTTCATTATGGTAGACCCTAAGATGGGTGTAGAGATGGGTTTGTACAATGGTATTCCACATCTTCTCACTCCAGTTGTTACTGATGTTTCTTTAGTTACAAATGCTTTGGAATGGGTAATTGGAGAGATGATGAGGAGGTATACACAACTTAAACAGGTCAATGCGAAGAAGTTAGCAGAGTACAATGCAAAGATGGGCTTTACTGCTATGCCCTACATTGTCATTGTTATTGATGAGATGGCAGACTTAATGCTTACCTCGGGTATGGAAGTAGAAACAAAAATTCAGAGGATTGCACAGATGGGAAGAGCTGTTGGTATTCACCTGATTCTTGCAACACAGAAACCTACTGTTGACGTTATCACAGGCCTAATTAAGTCAAATATCCCTGGGAGAATGGCATTTGCAGTATCAACCTTAATCGATTCAAGAGTTATCCTCGATGAGGCTGGTGCTGAAACATTGCTTGGTAATGGTGATATGTTGTACAAGGATCAGACAACACCCAAACCTATTAGAATCCAAGGTACATATACTTCTACTGAGGATACTGAGAGTGTTGTTGATGCTGTAAAGAAACAGGTTAATGAGGAGATTGAGTATTCAAGTGGATTGGCAGATGCAATGGAGAAAGCAAAAACAGGGGAGAGTATTGGGAGCTCTTCTGAGAGAGACCCAGACTTTGGTAAAGCATTACAGATTGTTGTTCTTACACAGAAAGCATCAGCATCATTCTTGCAAAGAAAGATGAGAATTGGTTACAACAAAGCAGCTAGGTTGATAGATGAACTCTATGAGGCTGGAGCTATTGGTCCAGAGGAGGGTTCTAAACCAAGGAAGGTTTTAGTAGAAGATGCATCAGAGATACTAGGTGATGATGCAGAGGATGAGTATTAAAAAAGGGCCCATTAAGAGCTCTTCCTAATCACAAACCATTATATCCTATTCCTCAGGTACTGGACCGTAATCGTTCTCAGCTTGGTCTCCCTTTTGAAGGAAGAATACTAAGAGAATAATCTGTCCAATGACAGGGATAAGGGCAACTAAAAGTAACCAACCACTCTTGTTTGTATCATGTAATCTTCGTGCACCTGCAGCAAGAGTTGGTAAGAGAGCTACTAACCAAAACCATTCCTCTAATTGAATGTCCTTTGGAATATTAACTCCAAATTCAACCAATACAGCAACAAGGGCTATGATTAAGATATAGGTAATTATATTACCAATTGTAAAAAGCCAATATCCTTTTCTACTTAATCTTCCCTTAAACTCTGCATACTTTTTCCAACCAGCATTAAAAGCAGTATTTAAGGTTACCTTTGTCTTTTTCTCGACTTCAGGAGTTGTTTTCTTTTCTTCTGCCATATTATATAAAGTTAATAATAATTTAATTATTTAAACTATAACACATCAAGTACCTCTATATTATATTATACCATACTATGGGTTTTTGGTAAATATCCAACAACTCATATCCTATCTATCAAAACAACATCCTCATCTACCTTCCAAGCCATACCTCCGTTTTCAGTATAAAGTTCTAAATCTCCCCCTACCGACTTAATAATACTCACATCCGTAGAACCATCATCCCTAACATTGTCTTGAAGTAAGTAGAAAGAACCATATTTCTGTGCCACCGTAACTAAATCATCTCTCTTGTATGTTTCATCACCTACAATCAATAATTCAGGATAGATATCACTTGATGTATTGTTGTGTGGAAAGATTGACAACCCATCTAAATTTAATCCTTCCTCTATACGAAAATCAGGATATTCATCACTACATGGTGTAATGATAATATATTTAGACATCAACATTGCACCGGCACTCATACCTAACATCACCCTGTCATAATTTTTCAAAAACGGTAATAATCCTAAATCATCACACATCTCTTTCTGTTTAAAAGGATCTCCTCCCATCAACATAACAAAGTCCGCACTTGCTACTTTCTCTTGCGCTTCCAACCTATCACCATCCGGAGTAATCAAAGTTACCTCATCAAATTTAATCCCTACATTTTCGAAATGGTTAGTAAAGATTGGCACATATTTGGTTCTCGCCTTTTCTGTTCTGTCAGCACCCCCTGGAATATATACTATACTCTTTGTTCCTTTCAGCTCAGATTTAAACATATCACCTAGTCCATGACCAAAAGCATTATTAACATCAAAACCTGAACAGTAGTATCTAATCATTCTTATCATTCCTTAACAAATTATTACAAATAATACCATATTTACACCCCACACCTTCCTAATATGTACAAATAGTAGTAAAATGGGCCATGGTAACAGTTGGTGAAGTATTCAAAAACAAAAGAGAAAACTTAAAAATAAGCTTAGATACAGCCTCTTCTGAAACAAAGATACAAAAAAGATTCTTACAGTACATAGAGAAGAATGAATTCTCCCCATTTGAATCAGAAGTATTCCTAACCGGCTTTATCAAAATATATGCAAAATATCTCAATCTTGATGTAAACAAGGTCCTCGCACTCTACAGAAGAACTAATCCAAACAAAAAGATTGAACAAGCACCAGTTCTAAAACAGAGAAAAAACACTCGAGGGAAGTTTAGATTCACTCCTAAGCTGATTATTACCACAATACTAATCCTTTTTGGTGTGCTAGTAATTGGATATATTCTCTTTCAGATATATAAATTTCAATCACCTCCTAAGCTGGAGATTACACAACCTAAACAAGAAGAATCTGTTACAGAAGAAACAGTCATTGTAGAAGGAAAGACAGAGAAAGAAGTTACCATTGAAATCAATGGTGTTGTTACAGAGCTAGATGAAGAAGGTAATTTTTCTCAAGAGCACAAACTAACAGAGGGGGTTAATATAATTACGATAAAAGCGAAGAAGAATAACAACGATGTACAAGAAACTGTTGAAGTACGAAAAGTTACATATACTAAATCAACAGAGGAAGAGAAGCCTGCAGAGATTAAGAAAGTCATTCTCCTTGAAATCTTTGATTCTGCAGCATGGATTCGATTAGATATTGATGATGTAAATCAATTAGCACAAGTAGTTGAGCCATCTAAGAAGGAATATGAGTTTAAGGAAAAGATATATATCAAAACAGGAAGATTAAGTAATACAAAGATATCTTTCAATGGAAAAGAGATTACTTGGCCTGCAAGTAGTGCAAAAGGAATTGCAGAGATGACATGTACATTAAGTGGGGAAGCTCTAGATTGTAAGTAATGGTATAATCATTCAATGGATGAATCTAATCAAATAGCGGAAATCAAGGACAGGATTGATATTGTCCAAATAATTGAGAAATACGTAAGGTTAAAACAAACAGGAAAGAACTATGTTGGACTATGTCCATTCCACAAAGAGAAGACACCTTCCTTCATTGTTAGTCCAGATATTCAACGATACAAATGTTTTGGATGTGGAAAGTCTGGGGATATTTTCAACTTTGTACAAGAGATTGAGAACATTGACTTTGTAGAAGCTCTGGAGAGATTAGCAAAAGTTGCCGGAGTTGAATTAAAGAAGGTAAAAGTTAATACAAAGTACAAGGAGATAAAGGAGATAAATCATATTGCCACTAAGTACTACTACAATGCACTTTTGAGAGATAAAAAGGCAATGGAATATGTAAAGGGAAGAGGTATAAATGATGAGTCGATTAAAAAGTTTGCGATTGGATATGCTCCTAAATACCCCAAGTTACAGGAAAGGATTAAAACCTCTGGTTCCTTTAGTAAAAAGGCTTTAGAAGATTCTGGTCTCTTTGTTGTAAAGAATGGACAGTTGAGGGATAAGTTCTTTGATAGAATTATGTTCCCAATTAGGTCAAGAAGAGGTGAGGTCATAGGGTTTACCGCAAGACAGAATGCTGGGAATGAATATGGTCCTAAATATATGAACTCTCCTGAAACACCTGTATTTCATAAGTCATACAATCTTTTTGCACAATATGAATCTAGGCAAGAGATAAGGAAACAAGACCTAGCCATTATCTGCGAAGGTTCTACTGATGTCATTGCAGCACACCAATATGGTGTAAAAAACATAGTAGCTCCTCTAGGAACAAGTATTACCAAGGAACAATTAGAGAGTATTTCAAGAATCACAAAGAACGTACTTTTCTTCTTTGATAGTGATGAAGCAGGACAAGCAGCCCTAAATCGAGGCTTCGTTATCGCTTCTGAATTAAACATGAACCCATATGCAGCTGTATCAACACCGTACAAAGATATTGATGAATTGTTACAAAAAGAACCTGAGAAGTTTGAGAAGCTGATTAAAAACAAGAAAGAGGCCTTCTCATATATCCTCTCCAACACCATCGAAGGTAAAAACTTAAACAAGCTTGAAGATTTGGAGAAGGTTAAGAGAGCAATATTTCCTCTGTTAAATGCTGTGAAAGATAAAAATACTAAGGCACTCTACGCTAGAAAGCTAAAAGAGGTTACAAAGATTGAGTATGGAATAAAAAAAGGAGAAGGAAATATTACAGAAGTTAAGGAACCGCAAAAGAAGAGAGAGAAGAGAAAACAGAACTTAGCCCTCCACTATCTGCAACTTTTACTACTTACAGAAGAGAAAAAGGATTACTTGATAGATGAAAGGTTCTTTACAGATGAGAAGATTAGACAAATATACAACCAGATTAAAGAGATTCATACCCCAAAAGAGAAGGAGAAATGGTACAAAGAAAACGATGAGAATGAGGATATCAGGGAAATTCTTGATGATATGGTCTTTAATACATTAAACCTTCCAGAGAACAAGGAGGAGAGAGAGAAAGATTTGATATTTACAATAAAGAAGATAAAAGTAGAATATTACCAAGCAAGACAGAAGGAATTAAGTACAGAAATTGCCATGAGTGAAGAACTTGAGAATGAAGAAGTGTATCAAAAAGCTTTAGAAGAGCTACAAAAAATATCTAAACTTAGAAACAAAGTAGAAAATGAATAATGATGTTTCAGATTATGACCTTTTTAGTTACGACTATTCTAAATATTGGACCAAGAGAAGATATGAGGATTTGGCAGAGAAGCATGTGTTAAACAAATTGTTTAAGAAGAAGTCAGGCGATTGGTTCATTGATATTGGTGGGTCATACGGTAGATTAGGTTCTACATACTACGAGAAATACAAAAATCCAGTAATTCTTGATTACTCTGCTAAAACGTTAATGAACAACTACGAGGTTTTGAAGAACAAATATCCGAACATTAATCTCATCGCTGCCAATGCATACAAAATGCCACTAAAAGACAATGTTTTTGATGGAGGTTTGATGGTTAGAGTACTACACCATATCGAGAACCCAGAAGCATATTTTGAAGAACTGAAGAGAATTATGAAGCCCAATTCAACATACATACAGGAATTTGCAAACAAGGTACACTTGAAGGCAATAATCAGGGGATTGCTAAAAGGAAATTTCAAGATTTTTTCTAAAGAGGTATATGAACAACCCTCAATTAGTGTTACAGAAGGAACAGGTGATAATATCGAAGGAATTTTCCTGAACTACCACCCTGCACATGTAAAAGAACTGTTTGAAAAACATAATTTTGTAGTTAAAAAGAAAATTGGTTGCTCTTTCTTAAGGATTCCTTTCCTGAAAAAACTCTTCAATGATGAGATATTACTGTTTTTTGAAAAAATCATACAAGCAACTCTCTCTTGGACAAACTTCTCACCAAGTATATTCCTAGAAACTGAGGTTAAGAAGAAAAAAATTAAACCTCACGAATATCAAAAGCTTGAGGATATTCTTGCCTGTCCAGCATGTAAAGGAGATTTAGAGTTTGAAGAAGATATTGCTAAATGTAAAAAGTGTAAGAAGGAGTACAAAAAAACAGATAATGTTTGGGACTTTAGGGAACTATGACAAAACCTAAAAAATCTTTAGGACAAAACTTTTTCATTAATAGCAATCTAGCTAAACAGATAGTAAGTGTTGTTAAAGGTAATAATCCAGAAGTGATTGTAGAGATAGGGCCGGGACAAGGATATTTCTCGGATCTCTTTGCAGGTAATGGAACGAAAGTGATAATGGTGGAGAAAGATGATTTACTCGCACAAAACTTAGCATATACTATCAAAGATGGAGTTGTTATAAATGAGGATTTTTTAGATTGGGATTTCAAGGAATTAGCACAATACAAGAGAGAGAATATAACCTTCTTTGGATCACTTCCATACAATGTAAGTAAGAAGATTATTAAAAAAATAGTTGAATCTGAATATTTCAAAAGCAATGCATATTTCATTATCCAAAAGGAAGTCGCCGAGAAATATACAGATAGAGAACCAAACAACAATCTCCTTTCTTTACGTACTCAAGTCTATGCAGATGTTAAAAAACTCTTTGATATCGGGCCAGAATCGTTCAAACCAAGACCAAAAGTTACAAGTGCATTTACACAATTTTCTCCACTAGAAAAGCCTTTAGTCGTAGTAGATTTAATAAAATTTGATGAACTCCTAGAATCTGCTTTCAAGCAACCTAGAAAAAAATTAACTAACAATCTAAAAGGATATGAATTTAAAGCAGAGAAAAGGGTGTCGAATCTCCTAGAAAAAAGACCACAGCATCTATCACTTGAGGAGTATTTATTACTCTTTTCTAATATTTCTTAATTTTGATGATATAATTGGGCATGGATAAAAAGAAGAAAGGACAACAAAATGAAGAGGTTAAACAGTTGGACCTAGATATAAAAGAGCCGTACAAGAACAAGTTCTACAAAGCAAAGAGAAAATTTGATACAGCAGTACTACAACTTGAAGTAATTAAGTTTCTAAAAGACCCCTTGGTATGGGCAATGTTTGTAATTAGTACAATACTTATCTACTTCCAAATCCAAACAATTCTTGAGAACATTCAAACTCTTCCAACATATCTCCCTATTCTAAGATTCTACACCTCACCCACAAAACAGCTAATTGAAACAAAATATCTCTATGCATTCCCCGTTTTAAGTGCCTCATTGCTTGTAGTATCAACTTTCTTCATTTCAAAAAATTACAACAGAGAGAAGAACTTAGTAAAACTTTTACTTGTTAGCACACTCATTCTTGTAATCTTCTTGACAATTGCTTTAATTAACCTAGTATCTATATAAATGGACTTTTCGACAACAACTAATCTGTTGATAAAAATATTAAACCATTTTGATTTTTCAACAGTAGGAGATACTTTTGAAAAATACCTACGTTTTCTTCCAATTTTCATAATTGGAGCAATTGCAGCTCTGATTTTAACACCAATAATTGGACAAATAGCTCTCAAATATGACATTACATACAAGCCTGGAATAAAAAGAAAAGGAAGAGAGTATGACAATCAAGAGAAAGCTATTCATGAGGGCATAACACCAGCTTTAGGAGGGCTTGCAATAACTATTCCTGCATTCATTGCAATACTTCTTTTCTTCAAATTAGACAGCTTTACAATCCCTATCCTTGTCGCATTCTTAATCCTCATTATTGGCTCTGCACTTGATGATATCTTTAATCTACCAGCAAAAGCACAATTCATATATCAAACACTTGCTGCAACAATTATCGCTTTTTCTGTTATCAATCTAACAAACCTTTCAATTTTCAATATCAATCTAGATGTATATACTTGGAACTTTTCACTCTTTGGATTACAACAATCCCTCGTATTACCAGGAGACATACTTCTCATTCTTTGGATTGTGGTATGTATCAACGCATTCAAATGGACTGCTGGTTCACCTGGTATAATTGAGAGCAATTCATTGGTAATATTCCTCCTCATTTTCATAATCGGAGTACGCTTCTCTTCAATGTTCTCAACAACAATCAGTATCCTCATTGCCGGAGGACTCTCAGTATTTCTCATCTTTGCTCTACCTCCCCAGAAAATCATGACTGGCTCTGCTGGAAAAACTGTCTACGGTTTCCTCATATGTGTTCTTTCGATTATCACAGATGCCAAACTATCCACCACCATTATTCTCCTTGCTCTGCCCATAATGGATTTTGTATATGTAATTATCAAAAGATATATTGAACACAAGCCGAAAAACTTCAAGGAACTGATTAAAATCAATGGGTTAGATCATTTTCATCATCAATTGATTAAACTTGGATTAAACAGAATGCAGATTGTATTAGTAGAGATGGCAATCACTCTTCTCTTAGGTGCATTTGCAATCCTTACAACAGGAGCACTCAAATACTTTGCTCTTGTCTTTGTAATTGCAATTTCAATTGGGATAATAGTGCTAATCAATATCAAAGCTTCCAAGAAACAGGAGAAGGAGAAAAAGGAAGAATCTCCGGAATCTAAATATTCATACTAGAGATAGACAAAAGTAAAAGTTATCAATATAATGGACTTATGAAAGCACTAAAAACTGCCGCTATAATAACCGCATCGATTCTTGTCCTCTCTGTCCTACTCTACTTTTTCCCACCAAAACAACTAATTGGGAGGCTTCCTTTCTTAAACAGATTCTACAACAATACTACGATCGAAATAGTTACACAAAAAGGAAAAGCTAAAGTATGGATTGATGAAAAAGACTATGGAGAAACACCGATAACCGCATCTGACTTGCCAGAAGGAACATATTTAATTGAAATGGAGAAGATTGCCCCTGAGAACTCTTTCTACAAAAAACATTCATTCAATGTAGAACTATCCAAAAACACATCTGCCAGAATTGACATGGAGATTGGACCAGAGGAACTTCTTCACGGAACAATCCTTTACTACACACCGACAAAAACAACTGAGAAAAAAGGATATCTTGTTGTAACAACAAATGCCCAAGACACCAAGATTTCCATAAACGGAGAATTCATGAAAAGAGGTTCTCTAACAAACCTTGAATTAAATGATGGAGAATATCAAGTTAAAGTAGAAGCAGAAGGCTATCAAGAAATCCAAATCCCTGTATTTGTAAGAGAGGGTTTTCAACTTAACTTGAAAGTTTACCAATTCCCCATTCCAATAGGGACAGATACTTTAGAAGGAATTTAAAGATGAACAACCTAAGATTTAACAAAGTAAAAAATCAAACACCGATAACTGTCATTGTACATGGAGGAAACAGGTTAGGTTCTCTAATCACTAAAGTCCTTACAGAACAAGGAGGATATGTTGTTTTAATCGACAAATTCGACAACACCACAAAGAAATACATCTCCGAATTAAAAAAATCCGACTTGGTTGATTTCTTTGATTTCAAAGGGTTTGATTCACTTTTTAAGAATATTAAAAGGTTTGACTACCTTTACTACCTACTTGATGGCAAGCTTACACAAGCACTATTTGAAAGTAAAGATTTTCTTGCAGAGACAAAATATTTAGAAACAAGCCTAGCACAAACAAAGAAGAATGATGCAAAGTTTGCTCTAGTAACATCATTAAAATTAAACAGAGAGCTTGCTGACAGGACAAACGGAAGTAAAATCTCTGTTCCTGCACCATATTCGAACATTGAATTGCAAAAATATTGCGAAACAATGGTTGCAGAGTACAAAGACAAAACAAATATCAATGCAAGAATTTTAAGATTAGGCACATTGATTGGAAAAGGTATCAACAAGCTACAAGACGAAGCGTTAGATTCTCTCCTTAAAGATGCAACAGAGACTGCACAGATAACAATAAAGGGGGAGGGGTTAGATATTCATAACCTCATTCACGAAGATGATGCTACATACGGAATATTAAAACTAACATTTGGAAACAACACAAAAGGAGAAGTAATTACACTAGCAAACAAAAATGACTACACCACCCTCTCAATTGCATACAAACTCTTAGAACTTAACACAGAGGCACAGAGCATTAAGTTTGTAGATGACCCTGAAGATAAGTTTGTTGTTAAAGATATCTATGTACCAGCACCACATGCAAGTAAGTATGGGTGGTCACAGCAAGTAACTCTGGAGAAAGCAATGATTGATCAGATACAGGTTTACTACGATAACATTAACAAGTCTTGGGATATCTCAAAAGAACCTGTAAAAACCTCTCCTAAAACGATTAGGAAGGAAACAAAAACAGAACTCGGAGTATTTATCGACAAGCTTAAAGAACCATTTAGAAGAGCAAAAGAAAAGATACAAGAAGGAAAAAGTGGTGCAAAACCTGCACCGAAAGTGATAGCAGGATGGATAGTTGGGGGGATTGCCATTCTCCTACTCACATATTTCTTGATATATCCAATAATTGGTACAGGTATCGGCCTTTACACCGCTAAACATTCAATAACCAAGCTATCTGAGTCCTTCTTGGGAGCAGACCCTGTTAAAAGTAAGAGCGAAACAGAGAAGATTAAGCAGAATCTTAGTAGAGCAAGTCAGAGTTTTGATAATCTGTTCTGGCTTTTTAAGATAACAAACAATGAAGAAGTATATAACAACGCTTCTAAACTGTTTGTTGCAGGGAATGACATTGCAACAGGAGTCCAACAACTAGCAGATGCTACATATCCAGTAGCTATGTATATCAAAGAATTCGAACCCGCAGTAAACCTACAAGATACAACAGCTTCTACCTCTAGAGAGTACAGGGAATATCTTAATATGATTGATGAAAATCAATACAAACTTGATGATGCCTCTTACAGAATATCAATAGCATCTGAACTACTAAAGACAGTAGAAACAAATGTATTCCCCACTTTTATGAGAGATAGTGTGGCACAGGTCAAAGAGCTTGCCCAAACAGCAGAAACTGCAACAAGGACATACAAAGAAACAACTGTCTTCTTACCAGAAATACTTGGTGTTGAGGAGAGACAACGATATTTAATACTCCTTCAAAACGAATCAGAGATTAGAAGTACAGGAGGCTGGATTACAAGCTATGGAATTGTAGGTGTTGAAGGAGGACAAATCAGAGAGTTCTTTGTTGATGACATATACAATGCTGATGGGACACTAAGAGTACAAGGGAAACGATATACTCCTCCACAATCTATGGCAAATGCATTAACTATCAAGGATTGGACTTTTTCATTAGTAAACTGGTCTCCAAACCTACAAGAAGTTAGGTCTGCATCACAACAATTTGTTGATGATTTAGATAAAGGATATGAAGTTGATGGAGTAATAACTTTGGATATTGCATTCTTCCAGAAACTACTTACCAAATGGGGAGGTGTAGAAGTCCCAGGGGAAGATGAATTAATTACTGCCGATAATATTCAAGAGAAAGTGTATCAGATGCATAGAGAGTTCACACCAGGTTCAACACAGAAAACAACATTCTTAGCAAATTTAGCAAATGTGATAATTGAGAAATTCCTTACTATGGATATAAATCAGCTGTTGGAGATGGGAGATATTCTTACAGAAGCAATGAATGAGAAGCATCTTCAGATAGCCATGAGGAACTCTCAAGCACATAATTTCTTCGCTACTAGGAATTGGGCTGGTACACTCGATTACAAATATAACGATGCTCCAATAGTTGTAGATTGGAACTGGGGAGGGAACAAGGCAAATCAGTATTTAAACAAGAACCATTCCCTTTCAGCCAATGTAAGAGGAGAAGATGATATCGATTTTGTATATACCCTAACAGTTGAGAATACATCAACCTCCAATACATACCCACAAGGCGACTATATCAACTACCAAAGAATATATATCCCAGCAGAGGCAGAGATTACTAGAATTGTTGGTATTAAGGATAACAAGTATGATGTATACAAAGAGAGTGGTTTTAAAGTGATTGGTGGTTGGTTTAATATCCCTGTTAAAGATATCTCTACTCTAGAAGTTTCATACAAGCTTAACAGAGAGAAGGTTGGTAGTAACTTCCCTATCGTTAAACAAGAATCTGCATTGTTCTTAGATTTAAATATATACAAACAAGCAGGAGAGAGGAAACATGCATACAAGCTTGATGTTACATATCCTTCTTCATGGACATTAAGAAAGGCAGAGGGGTTAAATACTATTAGTAATCAGTTAACAACAAGGTTTGATTTGAATAGGGATGTAGAATATCAGATTGTTTGGGATATTCCTAATTAGGTTTACCACATATACCCATAGTGTGTTATAATGCTAGCAATATCTATATAGATATTATAGTTCGTTAAAAATTAAGGTCTATCTAGCTTCAAATTTTTTCAAAAATCACCTGAAAGGAGGTGTAGAATGCGTGAGCATGTAAATGATCCAAGCAGAAAAAGTCCATACGACTTATCATCATTAGATGGAAAGCCGGAGATTAAGTTGCCACTTGTTCGCCAGAGTTTACAAAGAATGGCTGATGAAGCAGAGAAAGGGGAAAATTACTATCCAGGAATTGACCCTCAGATTCATCCCCCAAAGGATGAATACCTCAAAGCTCTAAAGCTAGATTCTGGAGCCATGTTTATTGGTTATTACAAACCTTCTTCTGGGGAATGGTTTGTAAATTCCATTGGCTGTAGTTACACTCAATTACCAGAGGAACACAAAGTTGTTCTATACTGGAACCTAGATAAAAGCCTTAGACCTTAATTATTCAAGAAGGATACCGTAGAACATATATATGTTCGCATTTAAACATGCAATACGGTATCCTTCAAACCTTTCCAAGTAAATACATGGTCATTGACCAACAACCCTATAGAGTGATATAATGCCGATGTATCTAAGTGCTCAACTAGCACAAGGTTTTGTAGGATACAAAGCTCTTTAAAAATTAAAGTCTATTCAACTATAAACAAAGAAAGGAAAAAACTTATGCGTAGACTGGTAGAAATCACCAAAGTAAAACATACTTATGGACTTCTTCCATCAAAAATCCCTGTTAACAGGTATAAATATTATATACAGAACCTAATGGATTATTTGCACAAAACTTTGGCAGAATGTAATAAACTACCAAAAAAGTTCGAAACAAAAGATTTCGCACTTAAGGAAGAAGATTTTTTGTATGAACACCTTGTTAGATATGTCCGTTTTTATGATGACAAAAGAAGGAAATGTTTCTTTAGACTGGAAAACGATTATGCATATGTAACGATTGAGTCAGCAACCAATATGATAGATATTCTCGCAGAAGACTTAAAAGTAGACTATTATGATTTGGATATTTCTTATTCTGTCATAGACCCTGCATGGCACCGGACTCCGGCAGGAACCTTTTATATCCCACCAACAAGAAGAGCAGACAAAGAATGTGACAGATTATACTATGAACAGTTAAAAGAATATGACAAACTGTTAGAAAGATATTTGAGAGATAAGGGTTTTACTTCATCTTTCTCACTGTTTTACAAACCTACAGATTATAGAAAAGACCCAGACATTCGTTTAAGTTTAAGACGTAATAACTCTTGTATTTCTTTTTCTTCCAACAAACCTGTTTGGGATTTGTTTAATCAGTTCTATACAGACTGTATAGATACAAATGGTTTACCTGAAGATTTTCAAAGTGTTGTAACGAAAAAAAAAGTTTGAATGGTAAATAGACTTTAGTTTTACAATATAGAAGAAGGATTTCGTAGAGCTATATGCTCCATATTTTATATATGATACGAAGTCCTTCTCTACCCCGTTTTCCAAATGAATAAAATTTGTTTTTACACTTGAAAGTCTTGCTCAATTATCAATACTAAAAAAGAAAACCTAAACCCTCACACTATCACTCTCTCCTAACTGTTCATAAACATCTAACAATTCCTGTGGTTTAATCTCACTCTTAGATATAAATTTATCAAACTCATTAACACCTAAATCCGTATTAACAGGTATCCTCTGAGCCATACCAAGAGGAGAAACAAATGTCGCAATATGTTTAGACTTACAATTTCTACAAGAAAAGTGTATAATCGTACTCATTCCAGTATTCTGGACGATATTAAGATCATCTACCGTATACGGAGTGCCACACTTATCACAAAATTTTGCAATCGTATCTATAAAAAATTGCTTTCTTTGTAATATAATATTGTCTGTACTGTCCATATATAAATTATACCATAATGTGCAATGGCTATAAAAAATTACACAAAAGAGATAAACAATCTCATTAAAAAAGGTAAAGAGCAAGGTTTTCTTACACAAGAAGACCTCTTAGATGTATTTCCAACAATAGAGGAAAATGTTGACCTTCTAGACAATATTTTTGAAAAATTACAAGAGAATGAAATAGAGGTATTAGAACCAGAAGAAGATACAGGGCCAAAAGAACAAGAGGAGATGACACTTGAAACAAAGATTAAAATCCTTAAATCTATCCAATCAACCCTCTCAACTGATGCCATTCGATCATACCTTTTTGAAATTGGGAGAATTCCTCTACTTACTGGTGAGGAAGAAGTAATACTTGCAAAGAGGATAGAAAAGGGCGATGAAGAGGCTGCACAGCTCCTAATAACGGCGAATCTCAGGTTGGTGGTCAGTATTGCCAAAAAGTATAGTAAATCGAATCTAGAGCTTCTAGACCTCATTCAAGAGGGTAATATTGGACTCATGAGAGCAGTAGAGAAATTTGATTACAAAAAAGGCTTTAAATTCTCCACATATGCAACATGGTGGATTAGACAAGCAATCACCAGAGCAATCGCAGACCAAGCAAGAACTATTAGAGTCCCAGTACATATGATTGAAACAATTAACAAATACAACAAGATTAGCAATACTCTTGCAACAAGACTAGGTAGACCAGCTACAGATGAAGAAGTAGCAAAAGAGATGGATGTTCCAGTAGAAAGAATCGCTGAAATACGAAAAATTAACCAAAATCCAACATCTCTTTCAACTCCAATTGGAGAAGAAAAAGACAGTAAGCTACAAGATTTAATCCCAGATGACTGGTCACAATCACCAGATGAATATGCCACAAGTGAATATCTCAAGAATCAATTAAGAGAAATTCTTGATGGATTACAAGATAGAGAAAGAAGAGTTTTGGCTCTAAGATTTGGACTTGAAGATGGAGTATCAAGAACATTAGAAGAAGTAGGTAAAGAATTCGGTGTAACAAGAGAAAGAATCAGACAGATTGAGGCAAAAGCATTAAAGAAATTAAAAGAAAAATCCTCACAAAAACAACTTGCGGATTATATAGACTAATTCTTCTCTACGAGATTTAGAAACTCTTGAGGTGATACAGGAAAAGACTTTGTTCCTCTTTCATGAACCTTGTCTAGTTCCTCCATTTCAAAACTCTTTGCTATCTGTGTAGTATATGCTTCTGCACCATCAGTAATACTAGTATCCTTACTTTGAAAAACAAAAGTTGAAACAACCCATACAACAGCAATAACTCCAAGAAGGATTATTGCAAAAAGAAATTTTTTAACATTCTCCATAATTATTATTCATAAAAATTACCTCTATTAACATCATATATCCTTAAAACGATAGTAAAAACCCCTAATCCTTGATCATCTTTTCGATCAGTAAATGAAACAACCTCCAATACAGGGTAATTAGGCATACCCTCTAAGTCTTTCAACAAACTAAGCAAATTAGAGTTATCCCCCCTTACTGTTACACGCATTGCAGAAGGGGCTAAAACCTTAGGCGCTAACTTATATGTCTCCCCATCATACGAATTAAATGATATTGAAGTTAATTCAAACCCATTCCTAGAAACAATCGGTTCTATGTTCGATAGTAGAAGGGCAAAACCCTTGTTTTCAGGAAAAACAAACTGCAAGGAATCAAATTTCTCTTTTGAGTCTTTATATTCCTTGTCTAAATTTGAAAGAGCCTCTATTTTGTTCTTTAATTGATTGCTAACTGTTTCTTTCTGTTTAATCTCTTTGTTAATTTTAGTAATAGTTAGAATTGTTGGTCTAAGTGCAAGTACTACTAGAAGAATTGCAATCAAAAGACTAACACCAAAAGTAATTAAAGAAGCTGTCTTTGTCTTTGACTCTCTAATTGCATTTATATGATCAATTGTATTTGCCTTTTGTGGTACCATTACTAGACTTCTCTAACAATGTTAAATGTTACTGAAACTGCTACCTCTGCCTCTACTTTTGTAATACTAAATGTTACATCTGAGTACCTACTACTTGCCTTTAATGCAGTTTCATAGACCCTAATATCATCAAGATTTAATGCTGTAAGCCTCAAAGATACTCTATCCCCATTAAGCGAAAAAGATTTAAGAGCTATAGTTGGAGGAATACTACTGACAACTTCGCTAACAATATCGGAGTTTGTTCTCTGCCCCATTCTTACAATTTCAATGTCTGATAATATTGTTTGATAGTTAGTGTAAACCCGATTATTCTGTCTCCACGTAGAGTCATTTAACAATGCAATCTGACTATTTATCTCTTCAGTTAAGTCATTGTTTCTTTCATCTAAGATAAAACGGGAAAAGAAGACACCTAAAACAACCAATTCAACAACAATTAGAAGGTACTTTCCTACTGTTGTTAGCCAAGTATACACAGTAGAAACCACATCCGTGGGAGAATATACAGGTTGCAAAAGATTGATAGATTTTGGTTGTCTTTTTACTCTAGCCATGGGCAGTCTTCAATTTTATTCTTCAGTATAGCACAAGGACTATATTTTGTTGAATAGAATAATTTTCTCTCTTTTACTTAAAGCCTCGGATGCTTTTTGAGAACTTACTGGCACTATCGGTTCATAAAGTTCTATCACAACTTTCAATAGATAACTAAGATTATTCAGAATTTTTTCAGCATCTTCTAATTTCACCTCCTTACTCCAAGGCTCCTTCTCAGTAATATACTTGTTTCCCCAATCTGCAAGCTCATCTATCTTTTCTCCAGCTAAAGCAATCTCACACTCTTCATACAAACCTTCTATATCTTTCCTATACTCATCAACCTGTCCCTTGAACTCCTTTTCAACAGCTTCCTCATTATTTATCTCCACATCCTTAGAATTTGCAAGATGAATAACTCTGTTCAACAAGTTCCCAAAATTGTTTGCCAACCTTGAGTTATACATATTCACCAAATCATCTTCCTTGTATGCTGAATCAGAAAATGTGGAAATACCTGTTAAAAGATAGAATCTAACAATCTCCGCACCATACTTCTCCTCCTGTTCAAAAGGTGAAATTACATTCCCCAATGTCTTAGCCATCTTTCTCCCATCAGAAGCTAAAATCATACCATGCTCCAAAAGTTTCTTAGAATGTGCAAGACCTGCAGATTTAAGCATACCTTGCCAAATAACGGCTTGGAATCGAAGATTGTCAGGACCAAAAAATTGGATACCAGGCCACCATTCATTAAACTTCTTCTCATCAGTGCCATAACCAACAGCAGCAACATAGTTTGCTAAAGCATCAAACCAAACGTAAACTACATGTTCTGGGTCATTGGGCACCTCAATTCCCCATGAGAGATTTTTCTTTAACCTTGAAATACTAATATCTTCAATCTCCTCAATAATCTTTTTTAATTCTCCTAGCTTCTGTTTTGGTTTCAATACATCTGGATTTTCATCAAGCCACTTAAGCAAATCTTTTTTGTACTTAGACAATGAAAAAAAGTAGTTTTCCTCATCTCTCTCTTCAGGAACTCTATCATGGTCAGGACATTTACCATCCACCAATTCTTTTTCTGTCATATACCTTTCACACCCTATACAATATTTCCCGACATATCTTTTCTTATATATATCACCAGATGCCTTACACGCATTCCAAAAATCATGAACTACCTTCACATGCTCTTTATCAGATGTTCTGTAAAAATTATCATACTCCACAAAAAAAAGCTTACAGTAATCTTTAAATCTCTGAGAATATTTATCTACAAAATCTTGAACCGAAACCCCTTCCTCCTGTGCTTTATCCCAAATCTTCTGTCCATGCTCATCTGTTCCAACATTAAAAAAGACATTCTCTGTTCCTAGTTTCTTCTTAAAATACCTAGCAATTGCATCAGCTTGAACAAATTCCAGAGCATGACCGATATGAGGCTCTGCATTTACATAAGGTAGGGTTGTTGTAATATATAGTTTTTCCATGCTTTTGATTATATCATAAACCCAAAAACGAGAACGGAAAGAGAACCAACAGAGCCTAGAGTTCACATGGTTACCTCGTGTGTAAAGCCTTACCACAAAAAGACTATATTGCACTTTTCTAGGAATCCTAGACTGACTATAGGCGCATGTGAAACAAATAGCAGAGTTATATCTGTTGAGACATCAAAAGTCCTTCGGCTAAACCTAATTTAACAAGTTCTTGCCAGACTCCTTCTGTAATGAACGGAATGAAGGGGTGCATAATCTTGAGATTTTCCTTAAGAATGTAAAGCAATTCTGCTAGCTTCTCAATCCTCACTTGACTCCCAATTTCCTGTTCTTTAATTTCCGCCTTAACCTCTTCAATCCAAACATCACACACCTGATGCCAGAAGAATTCCCTAATCTCCTCTGCTCCAAGATTGAATTGATATTTCTCAATATATCTCTTAACTTTCTTAATATGTGCTTTTGTTGCTTTCACTCTCTCAGTCTCATTAACTTTAGCACTAGCAATGGCTTCAATTTCAGAATCATCAATATTCATTAAAATAAATCGACTTGCATTCCAAATCTTAGTAACAAAGTTCCTGTTTCCCTTAATTTTCTCTTCTCTTAGTGGAGAATTTGACCCTGGTAGAGCATCAGAGTAGTACCACATTCTCAAGGCATCTGCCCCATACTTATCAAACACCTCACTAGGCTCAACACCATTTCCTTTAGATTTAGACATTTTCGACCCATCTGCAGCAAGTATCATGCCTGTCAACCAAGTTAATGAATATGGAACCTGACCTGTTCTGTAAAAACCAAACATCAACATCCTACCTGTCCACCAAAAAAGAATATCTCGTGCATGAATCATCATCTGTGTTGGATAGTATTTCTTAAAATCTTCACCATTTGGTCCGCCAAGAGTTGTGTATGGCCATTGACCCGAACTAAACCAAGTATCAAACACATCGGTTTCCTGCTCCCAAACCTCACCATTCTGTGATTCTGGCATATTTTCACCTAAGAATATCTCTCCACTTCCAGTTGCTTTTGTACTAAATTCCTTTTCAAAATCCTGAACACCCTTACCTTTGTTTTCATTAAGCCAATCAAACAATTTCTTTCCACCGCTATACCAAACAGGTATCCTCTGACCCCACCATAATTGCCTTGAAATACACCAAGGTTGAATGTTTTCATAAAAATGCTCTAAGGCTTTCTGCTGTCCAGAGGGAATAACTTTAACATCACCTTCCTTAAGAGCCTCCAATGCCTTTTTAGCTAAAGACTCAACATTTACATACCATTGATTGGAAATGATAGGTTCAATAGCTGTCTTACACCTTTCACAAATTGCTACCTCATGTTTAATATTCTCAATTTTAACAAGCAACCCCATTTCATCTAACTCCTTCACCAAAGCCTTAGAACAATCAATTGTTCCCATTCCCTTAAACCTCTCTGGAATATCTCCAGTCATTTTTGCATCCTCATCAATCACATTCACAATTTCCAAAGAATGTCGTTGCCCAATTTCAAAGTCAACAGGAGAATGTGCAGGCGTCACTTTTACAGCACCTGTACCCAACTCCATGTCTGTTTCCTCATCTGCAATTACCTCTATTTCCCTTTCAACAAAAGGAACTAGAACCTTTTTACCGATGAACTCCCTGTACCTTTCATCATTCGGATTAACTGCTACAGCAGTATCACCCAACATTGTTTCAGGTCTTGTGGTAGCAACCGTTACACCCTCTGCACCAAGCTTTTCTTTCGCCTTCTTCCTGTCTTCTTCATTAACAAAAGGATATATGAAGTATGCAAAAATCCCTCTTCTCTCTTCATGTTCTGTATCAATATCTGCCAAGGCTGTCTTACAACTTGGGCATTGGTTAATAATTCTTTTATCTCGGTAAACTAAGCCATCCTCATACATTTTGTAGAAAGTTTCGTACACTACCTTTGTCAATCTTTCATCTAGCGTAAAAAATTCCCTTGAGAAATCTGCAGAAAGTCCAATTCTCTGTTCATATTCTCTTGCTTCTTTCATATTCATCACACAGAAGTCATAACAGCGTTTGTAAAACTCCTCCCTCCCTATCTCCTGCTTATCAATTCCCTGAGACTGCAAGAGTTTTGTAAATACAGCCTCCGTCTGAATCCCAGCATGATCTTTCCCCGGCAAAAGAAGCGTTGGGTGACCAGTCATTCTTCTGTATCTCCCTATGACATCATGAAAAGCATACCCACACATATGGCCTAGGTGTGGAGTCCCATTTGCATTTGGTGGAGGAAGTGTAATTGTAAAAGAAGTTTGAACCTCTATACCTTCATCTTCGAGATACTTTTTCATTACATCAGGATTGGACAAACCAGACTCTTCCCAGAGCTTGTATATCTCAACCTCTCTTTGGCTTGATTCAAATGTTTTAGATATTTCTTTGTTCATGGTTGGATTATATCAAATAAAGCAGGAAGATGTTTTGAGGTATTGCAACTTCACCCACCCACACCACAAAACAGCCCATTCTTCCAACAAAAACACCCGTTGTGAAACACCCCTTCAGAAAGCCCTACATACCAACGGTTTCATATAGCACAAAAAACAACATCCGCTGACCCCTCTCGGGGACAGACCTAGGTCAGACCTTAAAAACGCTGAGCCCACATACAACCAACGTTTTTCAAAAAGGGGGACAGATCAGGGACAGACCCTGCATGCCATATCTCTGTGGAACATGGTATAATGGGAGGATATGAAGAAAAAACAAAATGAACGAGGTATGGATTTGTTAAGGCTATGCACACTCTCTGGAACGACAGAGATAGGGAGAAACTCAAACTTTATCCAATACAAAGACGAGATTGTCATGGTTGACGCTGGGTACTCTTTTCCAGGGCAGGAAATGTACGGTATTGACTACCTAATACCTAATATCCAATACCTCAAAAGGCAAAAAAATCAGATAAAAGCGATTTTAATAACACATGGACACCTAGACCATATAGGTGCTTTAAGATGGATACTGCCAGAACTGGACTACCCACCAATATATGCAGGCGGTTTTGCCAAAGCATTGATTGAGGAAAAACTCAAGGAATATAAAATGGAAAAAAAGGTGAAAATTCACAGTGTTGATAGAAGTACAAAGGTTCAAATTGGCAAATACTTCAAGGCAACATTCGTAGGAATTAACCACAGTATTCCCGATGCATTCTCAATTTTTGTCGAAACACCAAGAGGTAATATTTTCTTCTCTGGTGATTTCAAGTTTGACTTAAAACCAGCAAACGAGCCCCAGTCTGATTATGCAAAACTAAAAGAATTAAGAGGAAGGGTCGACTTAGCACTTATCGAAAGCACAAATGCAACTGTACCAGGTAGAGCTCCTTCTGAAAGTGCTGTTTCTGCAAACTTAGAGGAAATAATTTCAAAACACAAAGGACGTGTCATTGTTTCAGCATTTTCATCGTTAATCACAAGACTGTACTCACTAATTGAGATTGCAAAAAAGACTAGCAGAAAAGTTCTTTTGGCTGGAAGAAGTTTAGATCAGGCAATTAAGATTGCAAGAGAACACAGGTACATTAAAGCAGAAGATGACATTTTCATTAAAGACAAAGATCTTAAGAAGTACCCTGATGAGAAACTTTTGATTCTCTCAACTGGTAGCCAAGGAGAGAGATTTGCTGCACTAAACCGAATTTCATTAAATGAACACAAGACGATTAAGATAAAGAAGGGTGACCTTGTAATTATGTCCTCCTCTGAGATTCCCGAGAATGTTTCAAGTATTGAGAGAATGACAGACAGACTGATTGCTCTTGGGGCAGATTTGATAAAAGACACGGTAAACATGAAGATTCACTCAACAGGGCATGGCAATCAGGAAGACATTAGAGCTATGGTTGAGTTCATTAAACCTCGCAACATTATGCCAATACACGGTTCATTAACTTTCAGATATTTTAACAAAGAAAATTTTATAAAATGGGGCTTTAATCCCAACAATATTCACCTTACAGATGATGGTCAGATGTGGGAGTATAACGGGAAATACTGGAAAAGAGGAAAGAAGATTGAATCAAAACCAATTCTAATTGATGGTCTTGGTGTTGGAGATATTGGAGATATTGTTCTTAAAGACAGAAAACAACTTGCAGAGTATGGAATATTTACAGTAATACTAAATCTTAGTGCAAATACACACAAGATTATTGGAAAACCTAGATTCCTTTCCAGAGGATTCATATATTTCAAGCATTCCCAAGACCTACTCAAAGAGATTACCAACACCATTTTTGATACGCATAGAGAGTGGTTGCAACAATTTGGAAAAGAGAAGAAAGTGAAGTATGACAAACTGCAAGAGATGTTAGAAAAGAGCTTAAGTAAAGTCATTTACAAGAAAACAGAGAGAGAACCAATTATCCTCATTGCAATTATTTAACAGATTGACCAACAGCCTTATAGT
>DATERJ010000012.1:0-161173 GCA_035271645.1 Candidatus Dojkabacteria bacterium | reverse complement strand
TAGCTCTGAAACCATGATAATTGGATTACCCTTTTCTTGACGATATATCTCCTCAAGACGAAGCATAGGGGAAGCCATGAGATTAAACTTACCTTCAACAGGTGGTAACTGACCATGGTCTCCAACAGCAAGAATTGGTTTCTCAAAACTAAGTAAATCATTCCAAATATCCTCAGAAACCATAGATGCTTCATCTACAACAATTAAATCATATTCAAATGAATCAACAGGTATCTTCTCCCAACCGATAATATTATCATCCTCATCAAGAATAGGTTTGTATATTAATCTATGTATAGTACCAATGTAGTCAGAAGGAGTTAGAGATTTACTTTCCTCTAATTTCTTTTTCAATACCAATGAAGCCTTACCAGTAAATGAACAGTATGCAATTGAGATACCTTTATACTCCCTATGCAACCTGTTCCCAAGATGACCAAGTAGGGTAGTCTTACCTGTACCTGCATAACCTCCCAGAGTCAAATATCGAGTCTTCTTACCCTTGTACCAATCTAAAATACTCTCTACTGTCTTCTTTTGTGTAGGTGAAAGCTCCAAATCCATCTTCTCATTATACACAATTTAGGATATGCACTACTAAAAAGTTAAACATGTTAAAATACAGTATGTTCTTCTTTATCAAAAACATACCTAAGCCAGTAGAATACAGAGTTGAGTACGATTACAGTAAAGATATATGCAATGAATATTCGTATAGATATATGTACACACCGATATCAAAGAAAAACAAATGCTTCTCACCATATATTAGAAAGAAAAAGAAGGTAAATGGTAATAGATATGGTAGTACTAAACTCCCACACGATACCCAGAAAAATTGGGGGATATTTGGTAAGAACTTAGTATTAACAATTGATGATTCATATGACTTTAAACAAACAAAAAGAATGTTTGAATTATTAGAGCGATATGGCATCACAGCCACATTCTTTCCTAATACGATATATATAAATTCTCGAAATCCTGAACATATACAATTGTGGAGAGAGATATATAACTCAGGACACGAGATAGGGTATCACACAACAGACCATACTAGAAAAAGAACAGTAGAGGAACTAGAAAAAGACTTCTCTACTTTTACTAAAAAGTTTAGAAAGATATTAGATGATAACAATTTCAGTATAAAAAGTGTTAGAGCTCCGTATGGGTATTTTGACAAAATATGGTTAGAGTGGGTCGCCAAAAATAATCTTTTTAATGTGAGGTGGACTATCACAGAGAATGAGGATAAAAACTATCTAAGAAAGCTATATAAAGAGGGTAAAGGTACAGTACTCTTACTGCACAATAAAGAGAGTGATGTTGAGTGGCTAACCAACCATATTGATAAGTTCCTACAAATATCCAAGGAGAATGGGGGGAAAATAGGGAGCATTTATGATAGTATAATCAAGTAATGGAACAAAAATTTCTTTTTTTTGATACAGAAACAACAGATGTACAGAGTAAAGATATCATTCAACTGGCTTTTCTAACTAGTGATGGTAAGCAATTTAATGAATATTTTAAACCTGAACAAGAAATTGCATTTGGAGCTATGGCTGTTCACCATATTACACCTGAATTTCTAGAAGACAAACCATCATTTAAATCAAGGAGTATACAAGACGATACATCTATGACACTGTTCTCAGAGATACCACTAGCTCAACATCTAAATAATCTTGCTAAAGAATATATCTGGGTAGCACATAATGTTGAATTTGATATGGAGGTATTAAAGAAGAAAGGTATAGAAATACCTAGATATATATGTACACTTAAGGTGGCTAGAAATATGTTAGAGGATGAGAACAAGAGAGATTTGGAAAGTTACTCTTTACAATATCTTAGGTACTACTTAGGTCTTTACAAACAGGAAAACAATACAGATATACTTCCACATGATGCAATGGGAGATGTTGTTGTACTAAAGAATCTATTTAACTATCTACAAGAGAACTCCGTATTGACACCAGAAAATATGATGATGATATCTAAAGAACCACAATATATTCGTACCCTTACATTTGGTAAATATGCAGGACAGAATCTGGAAGAAATTGTTAAGATAGATAGGGAATATCTAGAATGGTTAAAGGAGAATGCGCAAGATAAAAAGGACTTACTATACAACATTGACAGGGTTTTAAGTTCTATGTAGGATATATTTACATTTACTTACTGTCAGTATGAATACAAAAAAAACATATACAGCTCAAGCATTGGCGATAGTAATGATAATACTTGTCGTAGCATCCATAATAGGATTCTCTGTCTTCTCAAGGTTGATGACTCAGAAGAAAGCCGCTCTCCAAGAAAGAGAATCTTCTGAAGCCCTAGAGGTAGCAGATATAATACTAACCAATTTTCTTTTGTCAGAACCAGAAGAGTGGGAAGAGAAAATAGCACAAGACTTTTTGTATAAAGAGAAGTATGATGGTGGACATATTGATCCAGAAGGACCAGCTATTGAAGGAGAGGAAGGAGATATGAGCATACAAGGAGATATGGGTATGCAGATAGAGCAATTTGGTGAAGAAGATTCAAGTAGTAATGCCATAACAAAATTAACTAGAGCCTTAAACCATGAATTAGATCTTCAAAATTTAGATATATGCCCACTTTCGAACTACAATAATGAGTACACCTTAAAACTTAGTAAAACAAATGAAGATACAGAGTTTGTTCTTCGCCCAGGAGAAACATTTGTCTTTCCAATTGGTGGGAGAAGCCTAGGAAATAGTTGTAGTATCAATATCTCCTTTCCTAATACAGGATACAAGCATGGAGGGTTTACAATTAACAAGATATATATAAAAGAAGGAAAAATTCAAGAATACGACTATGCAGATACGATTAATTATTGTTTTTCTAATGATGGAACAGGATGTAATAACCCAAACTTTGTTGCACCAGCAGGTGGATGGGACTACTTTAAGAGTGATACTACATTAACAATCCCAGTACCATTCAAAGGTGATTTATTTGAAAGAATTCAACTTACTGCAATAGGAGAAGAACTGACATTCAAGTTCAGTATGCCATCGGATTATTGTACTGAAAGCATTCAGCTTTGGCAACTAAGAGCTTCTGCTACATGCAATGGAACATATAGAGCAAAAGAAGTAATAGTACCTGATGTCGGCTGGAGTTATTCAATCTTTAATTATGTTATCTTCAACGGAGAAGGTAATATGACAAGTGGTGAGCAATAAAGAATATGTATCTAAGTAGAACTGTAATAAAATTTGGGGGAGAATCAGGGCAGGGAATAAATACTGTTGGCAGAATGTTAACCCAATCTCTCAATAGGTTAGGACTCTTTACCTTTTCTAATAGGGAGTACCCATCACTTATCAAAGGTGGAGTTGCTTCATATCAAGTAGATGTCAGAGATAAGGAGATATATGCATCTGGTAAAAAAACAAACATCCTTTGTACACTTTCCGAAAAAGCGTTACATACATACATCTATGACCTTCTAGAGAATGGGATCATAATACACGATGGGAATGAAATTGAATTAAATCAGGATGAAGAGATTTTTGTTCAGAAAAACAACATACAGATAATATATCTAGATTCTGTGAAAGTTGCACTAGAAGCAGGTGGTATTGAGATTATGGCCAATGTCGTCCTTCTAGGATATATATGGAAAATATTAAAACAGGATGTAAATATTCTCATTGAGGAAGTACTAGAACTCTTGGAAGGTAAAAAGATTGATATAGAAGCAGAGAAAGCATGTATAGTAGCGGGATACAGTCATCCATCATATAGGAATACATTGGGGGAAGATATAGAACTTCCTTCCAAATCACTACAACGTAAACTTCTCATGACAGGTAATGAAGCTGTAGCACTAGGAGCGTTAGCAGGAGGAGTACGCGCATATTATGGATACCCAATGACACCAGCTACATCAATACAGAAATTTTTAGGAGAAACAGCTGATGAAACAAAGATACTAGTCAAACAAGCAGAAAACGAGATAACAGCAGCCCTAATGGCACTTGGAAGTATGTACATGGGTACAAGAGTCTTAGTTGCAACCTCAGGAGGAGGATTTGACTTAATGACAGAAACACTCTCATGTGCTGGAATCTCAGAAACCCCTCTTGTTATAGTCCTAGCACAAAGAATAGGAGCTGGAACAGGTGTACCCACATGGACTGGAAGTGGAGATATATCTGTAGCCACTAAGGGAGGACACGGAGATTACCCACGATGTGTAATCTCAATATCAGACATTAACTCAGCATTTGAACTAACACAAAAAGCATTTAACATTGCAGATAAATATCAACTACCAGTTATAATCCTCACAGAGAAGCAGATAGCAGAATCAATATACTCAACATCCTCTCTACCACCGATACAAAAAGTAGACAGAGGACTCTCAACAGGAGAGTTTAGATACCAAATTACAGAATCAGGAATCTCTCCTAGATGGATGCCAACAAAAGGATTAAAACCATACATTAGCACAAGCGATGAACATACAGAAAACGGACATTCTACTGATGTTGCGGATGAAGTTAAGGAAATGTCCGAAAAGAGAGCAAGAAAGATGCAAACACTCGAACAAGAGATACCAGAACCAATACTTTTTGGAAGTGAGAACGCAGAAGCAATATTTATAGGAAGTGGAAGCACAAAGAATGCAGTATTAGATGCACAATCAACAGGAGAAAATATCGCATACCTCTCATATGAATATATCCTTCCACTAAAAACAGGCACTCTGCTTAAGCTTGCAGAGAAAGGAAAAAGAATGATATTAATTGAAAACAACCAGACAGGACAACTAGGAAACCTCATTAGAGAGAAATGTAGTTACGAGTTCAAAGAGAAACTTCTCAAGTATGATGGAAGACCTTTCTTTGTAGATGATATATTAGATTACTTAAATAAATAGATGGCACTAGAACTAAAAGACTACAACTCAACAACACTTCCTACCTGGTGTCCAGGATGTGGAAACTTTGCTATACACACAGCACTAAAAAAAGCACTCATTGAGTTAAATATTGAACCATCAGAAGCACTAATATCCTTTGATATCGGTTGTAATGGAAATGGTGCTGATACAGTAGGTACATATGCCTTCAAGGGTCTACACGGCAGATCAATAGCAGTTGCTTCTGGTGTACATCTTGCAAACAGAAAGTTCACAGTAATTGCAGATATTGGTGATGGTGGGTGTTTTCATGAAGGATTAGACCACCTAGTAAATGCTATTAAATCCAACTATGACATTACAATCCTCATACACAACAATCAGAACTTTGCTCTTACAACAGGACAGGCAACTGTAACCACACCTAAAGGAAAAAAGATGTACGCTCAACCACATGGAAGTCCAGAGAGAAATCTAGATGTTGACAGCTTCATTCTCAATCTCCATCCAACATTCTTCGCTAAAGCATACTCTGGAGACCCACTACAACTAACTGAGATAATCAAGAAAGGAATACAACACAAAGGATGTAGCGTTATCAACATCTCACAATCTTGTCCTACATACAACAGAGAGATGACACCTCAATGGTTTAAAGAAAACATTATCAAACTCGATACACTACCTGAATACTCCTCAAACTCAATGGAAGCTGCAAAAGAACTCCTAGAAACTGCAAACAAAACAAAGAAGATATATACAGGCATAATATTCCAAGATACCACCATTCCCACCTTCTATGACAACCTACACAGTAGAAAAGGAATAATTTCTGAATTAGCAGAGGAGGTCAAGGAATATAATATTAAAGAGCTATTAAAATACACGAATAGTTAAACCATATGGAAACAATACTCTCACCTAAGTCTGTTGCAATAGTTGGAGTCTCAGAGAACCCTGAGAAAGTAGGTTCTGTCATGATGCAAAACCTTCTTGAGACTGGATACAATGGAAGAATATATCCAATAAATCCTAAATATACAGAACTACAAGGTAGAAAAGCATACCCAACCATTCTTGAAGTTAATGAAGAGATAGATATGGTAGCAATAGCCTTACCTTACCAATTCGTTGAAGAAGTAGTAGACCAATGTATAGAGAAAAAGGTTAAGTCGGTATTAATAGTGTCTGCAGGATTTGCAGAAACAGGAGATGAAGGAAAAGAATTAGAAGAAAGGATTACAAACAAACTAAGAGGAGCGAACATTCGCCTCATTGGACCGAACTGCCTTGGCTTTATCAACAACAAAGCTAAGATAGACCTAACATTTGCTAGATCAAACCCAGGTGATGGTAATATCGCTTTCATATCACAATCTGGAGCATTCTGTACAGCCATTTTAGATATGGCAGCAGAAACAGGAATGGGTTTCTCACATGTCATATCCGTAGGTAACAAAGCAGATATTAATGAAAATGAACTACTTCCATACTTTTTAAACAACAATTCTGTAAAAGCTGTGGCAATATATCTAGAGGAATTTGCTGATGGAAAAGAATTCGTATCAATTGTACAAAGGTCTAAGAAGCCAGTATTACTAATTGCTCCTGGTAGTTCTGAAAAGTCAAAACAAGCTATCTCATCCCATACCGGTTCACTTGCATCTTCTTACGATGCTGTACTAGCTGCAGTCAAGAAGGCAAATATCATTCTTGCAGAGAACTCTGAAGAGCTCTACAAGCTCATGGAATTAATTAACACAGGATTTACACCAAAAGGCAAGAATGTTGCAATAGTTTCTAATGCAGGTGGTCCTGGTATAACAGCAGTAGATAGGGCAGAGATAGAAGGTTTAAATATTGTAGATTTAGGAGAGAAAACAGAACAGAAATTAAGAACCATTCTACCTGTTGAGGCTTCTACACGAAACCCTGTTGATGTCTTAGGTGATGGTAAAAGCGACAGATACTCAGCTGCAATCGCAACAGTTTTAGAAGATGTAAATGTTGACAGTGTAGTAGTCCTTCTTACACCACAACTAATGACCGATATTGAAGGTACGGCTGAGGCAATAGTGGAACTTTCCAAAAAGAACTCCAAACCAATCTACGCCTGTTTTCTAGGAGGAAAAGATGTTAGACCTGCATACAAGATTTTACAAAGTAATGGAATAGGGTGGTTTAATGATGTAGAAGAAACCATGCACCTTATTGCTAAACTTGCAGATTTCGAGATGAGAAAAGGATTAAACAAGCTGATAAATAGCAAGGAATATGTTAGAAGAACTAGAAACAAGAGAGAAATTCAAGAATTTGTGAACAACAATACAGAAACGGCTGTACTACCTGATGAGTTGGCAATTGCAATATTTGAAGAATTTGGTATTGAGATGCCAAAACAACTGGTTGCAAGTAGTTTAGAAGAGGCTAGAGACTTTGCAGCAACTATTTTCCCAGTAGCAATTAAAGCAACATCTCAAGACTTAGCACACAAAACAGATTTTAAAGCATTACATTTGGATATTAGAACGATTACTGAGTTCGAAGAGAAATATACTGAACTTAAAGAAGGTATTACAAAGATAACAGGGAATCCCTCTCCGAAGATACTTGTACAGGAGATGATAGAAAACAGTAAGATTGAGATGTTCATAGGTGCAAATAGAGATGGAGATAGTCATATTTACGAGAAAGATGGAGTAGGTTTTGGCCATCTAATGGCAATTGGTAAGGGTGGTGTATACACAGAGGTTTACAAAGATATTAAACATGTCCTTATCCCAGAGATGAGAGAGAAGGTAGACCATATACTTTCTGAAACAAGTGTTTCTAAGATAATTGATGGGTATAGGGGTAAACCAAAACTAGCTAGAGAGAAGTTTGTTGATATTATAATGAAAATACAGAGTTTGCTCATTACATACCCTGAGATAATATCAATGGATATCAATCCAGTTATGCTTAATGAAGAGAAGGCATATGCTGTTGATATCAAACTATATGTGAAGAAGTAATCCCACACAACCAATCCCATAGCCTTGTTTTGTCCCGTTCAGATTGTTATAATACCTTGTCGCACTTTAACAATCTATTGGTTAGAAGTAATCACAAAAAATATATAAAAAAGGAGAAAAAAGATGGATACAACACTTGATTTTAATGAAAAGAAGTTCTTGACACTTTTCGCATTATTTTACGAAGAAGACTATTCCGCTTATCCTACAGATAAGGGAAATCGTAGGTTCGCAGTTGTTCATGACATGGCACAAAAAATGTGCTATTTCCTGAAAATGTTTATTGTTGGAGAATTTAAAGATTTCAGCTTTTCATGGAATTGGTCAGGGCCTTACTCAACTCGTCTTGACTGGGACCTACAATCTCTTGATGAGAAAATAAAGAACGGTGCTGATCTTGATAACATCAATTTAACTGAAGAGTATAAAGCAATCGTAATACAAGTACGAAAAGATTTAAAAGTTCTGGACCATGGGTTACCAACTAGTAAAGTAGAATGGATGGAAATCCTTAGTTGTCTACACTATATGAAAAGATTTGAATACCCGTTATCTGGTTCAAAAATGATTGTACCAGAATTACTGCGAAGAAAACCTCGTTTTAATCCTAAGTTTGTTGAAAAAGCGTGGGGTGTTTTAGAGGAATGTAGGAAAATTTGGAGAGATTATTAAAAAGGAGTATCAAAATGTTTAAAAGAATATCTCTTATTCTTGCCCTATCTTTACTGATTGCTCTTAGTGGTTGTGGTCCAGTACCGCAAACCACCCAAGCAAACCAAGTTCGTGATACAAAACTTCATCTCGTTACCATGAAACTCACAGAAGAACCAGAAAACTACCCAACAGAACTAATTGGTTCTATGAGGCATGGAACAATAGGGGATTTCTTTCAAGACAATAACCAAATCATACGCGGTGAAGTCTTAGAGGTAAACCCTCCTGTTGATTTTGTATCAAAAGGAGATATCAATATTATTACAGCCAACGACTTAAGGGTTATGGCATTAAAAGCTGGTGAGATAGCCTCTTTCGTATGTACCAGAGATTTACAACAAATATGTGAATACGAAAGTGGGCCAACCCGTCTTGGTTGTTATGATATTTACCATTTCAATGAGTGTAAACTTGTTGAATTAAAACCGAACCAATAGATTATATTAAAGTATGATAGCCTGAGAGAGGTTACAATGATTGGTTAAGACCATCACTAACCTCAACAATCTCAGGCTTTTTCTTATAGGAAATATAAAGGCTAATAGGTTTCTCTATCTGAAGATAGATATTCATCATAAAGTTCTTGACACTCTTTATGATCAATCTGTTCTTCTGTATAGCTCTCACTATTACCACTTACTTCATCAAAACCTATTCTCTTAGCATCTTCATAATCACAACCGTAATACACCTTCTCTATCTTTGCCCACTGTATAGCACTCTTACACATAGGACAAGGCTTACCTGTTGTATATAACTCACAACCTGAAAGGTCATGTGTATCTAATTTCTCACTTGCTTCTCTAATTGCTTGAATCTCTGCATGAGAAGTAGGATCATCCTCTTTCAAAACCTCATTATGTGCAGAGGCAATAACTTGACCATCTTTTACAATAACAGCACCAAAAGGACCTCCGTGACCCCTCTGCATACCTTCTCGGGCTTTGTATATAGCTAATTGCATAAACTCATTCATCTTAGAACTCCCTTTTGAAATTAATACCCTTAGCATGAGCTTTAAGACCTGTCCTTCCCAAATCCTTCTCATATCTTCTTGCATAATCCCTGTACTTAAAGACCTTCTTCCTTCTCTCTTTAATATTCTTCTCACTAATCATACCTGGACCATTAATACAACCACCATCACAATTAAGAATATCTAAAAACTTGTAATGTTTGTAAACACCATCCTTAAAAGCATCAAAAACAGGCATTAGATTGTTAAGACCTTCCATTATCAAAATGTCCTTGTCCTTAAGCAAACCACCATGCAATGTATCTGAGAGTCCTCCTGAGACTGGATATATCTTAGTATAGTCATTGTACAACTTATCAAACCCAATACAGTACTTGTTCTCTTTAACCTCCTCTTCAATATTGTACTTCTTAAAAAGTTCCTCAAGCTCCTTGAAAGTTAGAACATCATCAACCACACCTGTTTCTCCTGCTTCAAGCTTCTTAGTCATACATGGACCTATGAAAACAACCTTGCGTTTAGGATACTTCTTTTTTACATACAATCCCATACAACCCATCGGAGAGTGTGCAGAAACAAGATTCTCAACTAAATGCGGATACTTTACTCTAATGAAGTTAACAATTGTAGGACAAGGACTAGCTATCCATGTTTTCTTTTCTCCTTTCTCTAAACTCTCTTTGAGAAGGGAGTAGTATGTAATATTAGTCATTTTTGCACCAAAAGTAACTTCCATCACCTTATCAAACCCAAGCTTTCTTAATCTGTAAATAATGTTAGGGTATTCATATTCTGTAATGAAAGATGGTGCAAGAAGACAGATATATTTTTGACCTTTCTTAAATTCCATATTTAAATATACAATATTGATATTAATATGACAAAGGATATATAGCAAACTTGACCTAAAACTTTAATCCTGTAATATATACCCAAGGGATATTTAACATAAATAGCGTATGGGTAGCTAGGAACTACTACGAGGAGAGAGCAGTCGGATAATCAGCGGATACTCTCAGGTCATATTGTTGACCTAAAGATTACCTACAATTCAACAAAGAGGTAATCAACAATTCCCTTTTAGATAAATTAAAGCTACACAAATATGTGCGGTATTTTTGGATATTCAGGAGAGAAGAAAACTAAAGAAGCGATATTTAATGGATTAAAGAGGTTGGAATATAGAGGATATGATTCGTGGGGGATAGCAATACTTAATGAAAACAAGATATATCAATACAAGAATATCGGAGAGATTAAAAAAGATGATAAGTTAACAAAACTTCAAGATGGAATTGTAGGTATAGGTCACACTAGATGGGCTACACATGGTGGTGTTACTGTAAAAAATGCTCATCCTCATCTCTCATCTCACAATGAATTTACACTTGTTCAGAATGGTATTGTTGAGAATTTTGATTCATTAAAAAAAGAATTACTAAAAAAGAAAGAAAAGTTTGTATCCCAAACAGATACAGAGGTAATAGTAAAACTAATTGAACAAGAATTAGTTAAGAAAAAAACATTAAAAGATGCAATTGTAACTGTTTTTAAGAGACTAGAAGGAAGAAATACCATTGCTGTTTTAGATAGTAAGAGTGGAAAGATATATGCAGTTAGGAATGGTTCACCTTTAGTATTAGGTGTAGCTGAAGATGGTACATATTTAGCATCTGACACCCTCTCTTTCTCAACAGCAACAAACAAGGTTATTCTCTTAGATGACTACGATATGGTTGAGATAGACGGAACAGATATTAAGATTAAAAACTTAATGAAAAAAGGGAAGAAGAATATAGTGGTAAAAGAATTAAAGCACCAATTTAGTGAAATAGACAAAGGTAAATTCAAGCATTTTATGATCAAAGAAATTGTAGATCAAAAGAAAACAATACCTTTAGCAACAGAATATACTGAGAAGGACTTAAAACCCCTTACACAAGCAATTAAGAAAGCTAAAAGGGTATATACAGTAGGAGCAGGAACAGCTGGTTTTGCTGCAGGACAAGTTGCATATTTCTTAAGAAATATTGCAAAGATAGATGCTCAAGAGATAAAGAGCTATGAATATAATTCATACTTACCGATAATTAAGAAGAGAGATGTTGTAATTGCATTCTCTCAAAGTGGGGAAACAGCTGATACAATTGAAGCCATAGATGCCTTGAAGAAGAAAGGATGTAAAGTAGCCAGTATTGTTAATATGTTTGGTACAACAATTAGTCGAATGTCAGACTATGAATACTACACTAACTCGGGTCCAGAGATATGTGTTGCTTCGACAAAGGTCTTTACTGCTCAATGTGCATGGGGATACTTACTTGCAATGGTCTTAGTTAAGCAATACAAAGAAGCTCAAATGAATATCAAAAAGCTTACAAGACAGTTAAGTAAACTATTCACAAAAGAAGCTCTTGCACAAACTAAATCTGTTGGTAACTTAATGAAAAAGAAAGACCATGCCTTTATCTTAGGTAAAGGTGAGAACTCCTGTATTGCCCTAGAAGGTGCTCTAAAGATTAAAGAGATATCTTACAAACATGTAGAAGGCTTCGCTGCTGGTGAGTTAAAGCACGGTGTCATAGCGCTGATAGAGAAGGGGACAGTAGTGTTTGGAATAATGCCAGAGAAAAAACATAATGAAAGTAGTGACCTAATTAGTGCAATGGAACAGGTTAAAAGTAGGGGAGCTCTTACCATAGGGGTAGGTTCAAAAGATTTCCAGAAGAATGAGGTGTTTGATAGATATATTGTTGTTCCACAGATAGAGAATATCTCAAGTATTGCTAATGTAATACCTTTTCAATTGATCTCATACTATCTCTCGCTTGTATTAGGGAATAATATAGATAAACCTAGGAACTTAGCAAAATCTGTTACAGTTAAATAGGGGGAAGTAAAAACTACTCATGTATTAGCAGAAGGTCTCCTTTCTGAAAATTCTCATAGAGATACTTAGCATCTTTTACAACCATTCTAATACATCCTGCACTCTGTCGAGTATATATGTTGCTCTCAGGTTCAAACCATTTACTTCCATCTTCTTTGTACATCCAGATTAATCCGTGTAATCCATACCAAGAGTCCTGCTTGCGACTATAATGGAAAGCCATCCAATATGGCATATATTTTCCTCCTGGTGCTATCGGTTCTCTCCCTTTGTCAACAATGGGAAAAACACCATACACCTGAAAACCATATACTGGACCTGACAAACCAATTACCTTCTCAACAACTCCATCTTTCCAGACATAAAGCTTCTGTTGAGAATTATCTACCTCCATATATTTCCCTGCATACCTACCATCTGTTCCTGGCATCTGTCCACCATCTATCTGAACACGTATATCCTTTTCACCATTAAGATAAGCACTATTTACTTTGTCATAAAGAGTTGAAAAGTCAGGAGCAATGTCGCCCTTACGAGTATAGAATTGTCCTTTACTGTTCTTCACTAGCTCCTTCTCTCCAAAGATTGTATCAAAATATGGGGCTATTTTCTCATTTACATAATCATCAAACTTCTCCCTATCTAAATCTGTATCTGTAATGAATGTAGAGAAATCCTCATGTGATATTGTTTTGTACACTCCCTCAAAACTCATTCTTACAAAGTATTCTTCTGTTTTGCCTAGAAGATTAATCCCTTCTATTACTTCGGAAGCAGGGATACTTTCTGTACTATCTATTTCAACTCCTTTGACATCAGGACCTTCCACCTGCTTTACATACCTCTGTTCTTCCCTATGAACAAGGTAAAGGGAGAGGGGAACTAAGAGAATACTTACCACAATACCTAATACTGCTCCTAGAGATATGGATACTGTTTCCTTAGGTTTCTTTAATGAAGACATATATTAATATATTGGAATATGAAGAAAGAAGCAATGATGTATAGTTTTTAATTAAAAATATTGGTTTACTTAAATATTTGATATATAATAAATCCATGGAAGATAAAAATACACTTGATAATATAGTTGCCCTTTGTAAGAGAAGAGGGATAATATACCCAAATTCAGAGATATATGGAGGTATAGGGGGCTTCTATGACTACGGTCCTGTAGGTGTTGAGATGTTGAACAACCTTAAGAGGTACTGGTGGAAGAATATGGTTGATAAAAGGGAGAATGTTGTTGGAATTGATGGAACAATCATTACACATCCTAAGGTTTGGGAAGCATCAGGTCATGTAGAAAATTTTGGTGATGAGGTAGTTGAATGTAAGGGTTGTCATCAGAGATTTAGACCTGAAGATATTGAAGAGAAGTGTCCAAACTGTGGTAAGAAAGATTTTACAGAACCCAGGTCATATAATCTTCTCTTTGCAACAGAAGTTGGTGTAATTGAAGGTTCTAAAGTAAAAGCATATCTAAGAGGTGAAGCATGCCAAAATATATATCTAAACTTTAAGAATGTTGTAGATAGTACAAGGCAACAGATTCCTTTTGGTATTGCACAGATAGGTAAAGCATTTAGAAATGAGATTACTCCTGGAAGATTTACCTTTAGAGTGAGAGAGTTTGAACAGTGGGATTTACAATTCTTTGTGCATCCTAATGATATGGGGAAATATTTTGAATATTGGAAAGAAGAAAGAATGAAGTTCTACAAAGAACTTTACAGAAAACATGACAATCTTAGATTCTATCAGCATCCAAAAGACAAGTTAGTCTTCTATGCTAAAGATGCATACGATATTGAATATTTAACTCCTTGGGGATGGGCTGAGAATGAAGGTATACATTGGAGAGGTGACTATGATTTAACACAACATATGAAGTTCTCAGGAACAGATTTAACATATACAGACCCAATTACAAATGAAAAATATATTCCAAACATTGTAGAAACATCTGGTGGTGTTACTAGAACATTCCTCTACCTTCTCCTTGATGCATACGAAGAAGAAGATTTGGGTGGAGGAAATATTAGGACAGTATTAAAGATACACAAAGATATTGCTGCATACAGAGCTGCAATATTTCCACTTGTTGGAAACAAGGAAGATATTGTTAAGAAAGCAAGAGAGGTCTTTGACTTGCTCTCTGATTCTTACAAAGTTGTATGGGATGGTAGAGGAAATATTGGTAAGAGATACAGATATCAAGATGAAATTGGGACACCTTACTGTATCACAATTGATTATGAGACATTAGAAAACAATACTGTTACTGTAAGAGATAGAGATACAATGAAACAGGAAAGAGTAAAGATTGAGGATTTAGATGAATATATAGCCTAAGAAACCTCGACTATCTCATATTCAACATCTCCATCTTCTGTTTTAACTACAACTTTCTTCCCCTTTTTACCATTCATCAATTGTTTACCTAATGGAGATTTATCTGAAATCTTTCTTTCTAAGGGATTAGCTTCTACATCAGAAACTACTGTAAACTCCTGAGTCTTACCATTAGTTTTTACTTTTACAACAGACCCTATATCAACACATGTCTTTTTTCCTTTCTTCTCCATAACAGTTGCGTGCTCGAGAGTTTCCTCAATATCCTCAACCTTCATATTAATCTTACTTATCTCATCTGTAACAGCAGCAATGGAATCAGTATCTTCGCTAACATCACTCTGTCTAGCATGTTCCAAGTTTTTGTTTAGTTCCTTCCTAGTCTCTAGGAGCTTCCTGAGTTCTTCTTTAAGTTTAGCAAACATATCTTTAGAGATGATTAGTTTGTTGTCTTTCATTGTATTAAATAGCTAATTAAAATATTTGGAAATCAAATAGCAGATAATCATAACACTCAAGAGATAAAATCACAAGTACCAATAGCTAAGGGACAGATTATGTAGTATAATAATATATACGAATATGGTGGATGTAGCTCAACTGGTTAGAGCGCTGGTTTGTGGCACCAGAGGTTGTGGGTTCAAGTCCCATCTTCCACCCCACAACCCATAGCAATTTCCCCTGTTCTTTGATATAATTATAGAGTTATTTAACAACTAAAAAGTTTACTCGATCCGTTTGTTCTCAACTAGAAAGGAAAAGAAAATGACTCGACAAATTATTCATGTTGAAACAGATAAAAACACGCCTATAACTTGGAATCTCTTGAATCCCCATTACTCAGACGGTCGCTTTCACAACAACGAGCAAACCATCTTTCTAGCCCCTGGCAATGAATTGATTTCCTCATTCGGGAGCGATATTGTGGTTGGTGTCAATTACGTTTATTCTGACCAACTGTATGAATGGGATTACAAGAAATCTCAAGAGTCTTTTCAGGAAGCAAGTAAGAATTTCCCAGAAGGAACCCCTGCATTATATGAAGATTATTTGAGAAGGTATTATAACAATCCTGCTCTTCAATTGGTTCATATAATTGCTGGTGTCAACCGCGGAAATGGTTATCCATATCGTATCTATGGCCATATTAGCCACAGGAAAGAGTAAATATCAGTTTGTTAAAGACAGAGCCTGAAGTAGGGATTCCCGTGTAGTGTATACTACCCATCTATCTCATAAACCTTCAGGCTTTTCTTCTTTATAAAACAACATTCTTTCCTTAAGCACATTTTCAAGATAAAAAAATCTCTGACCGTTCCAAGTTCATAATTATGTCAACCAATTGACCTACAACCTATAGTGTTGTTTCTCGTTTTATGATATAATGTAACCACTTGCACTTTAACAATCGATGGAAGGTTACTTCTCATTTTACTCTCAAAAAGAGTGGGTAGCTTCTACGGTATTAAGTAATCTCCTAATACCTCAGAAGCTATCCATTCGGATTGCCTGCAAATTGCAGTAAATTACCATGTAAAGGAGAAGAATAAATAATGAACCCATTAATTTTGTTGTTATGTCTGTTGTTGAACTTCGGCATTTCGTGGTGGAATGCTTGGAGTGCTGGTCGATTTTGGACCGAAGTAAAGATTATCAAAGGCTGGCCAAGAGTTCTTGTTTGGGCCAGTGTTGTTATGTCAGCAGTTGGATTTACTTGGGTATATCTGACTATTCTGACAATTGGTGCTACAGCATTAGAATATTTAACTCCCGATCAAGCCTCGGTGATGTTCAACCTAGGATATCTCATTTTAATCCCTGCATTACTTACAAGTGGAACTGTGATTTGGGTTCACTCTATTATTAATGCTTGGAAAAAAAGACAATTTGGAGATATTGCTGTAGCTGGCTGGAATACTTACGCTCAGGCACGAAATATATGGTCTGCAGCTAAACATACACCTGGAGCATTTCAAAGTGTTACAGATTTCTTCTTAGGGGGTAGTAAAAGTAATAAAAGACGTAGTAGTAAGGACTCTGCTGCAGGATTCCTAATAATCTTATTAGTTATCCTTGCAATAGGAGGGGGAGCACTAACTACAGCAGCAATCGTAAAAAATGCTGACAAAAAGTATGTCTTGGAGGTAACTTCCACATTTGATTAATAAATAAGTGCAAGAATAGCCTGAAGTAGGGATTCCCGTGTAGTGTATACTATCCATCTATCTCATAAACCTTCAGGCTTTTCTTCTTTATAAAACAACATTCTTTCCTTAAGCACATTTTCAAGATAAAAAATCTCTTACAGTTCTAAGTTCATAATTATGTCAACCAACTCACAACCCATAGCATTTCTCTTCATTTTATGATATAATATAAATACTTGCACTTTAATAGTTTATTGGGGTTCTCTCTTTTTTAATCTTGAGTGGGTAGCCTATTACTTATTACTAATCTAATAGTTAATAAGCTATCCATTCGGATATGTTAAAAACAACAAAGAAACAAGGAGAATAAAAATATGTCTAAATCTAAAGCTTTTCACATTGGGGATATTTTGTCAGTCACCACTGGATATCTACTGGCCCCTAGTCATATGGAGGGTGTTTATGCAATACTCAACTTTATGACAAATGACAACCTATTTACCCACCAATTACCAAGAGCATCTAAAGAGTGCCAACCATTTCTTTTGGAACAAATGCCTTGGTTGGCAGATATTTCAGCAGAGGGAGTAACCAAGGAGAACTTTGAAACTTGGCTAAATGCAATTGTTCAGAAGTATGGTGAAACCCATGAAGTTAAACCACTTCCAGTTGGCTCTCATCTACACATAGACCCCATAACCGAATTAGTACAAATACTAAACGAGGAAGTGGATGCAACCATTGCACCAGAATAACTATTAATGCAAGACGAGCACCGTTGATGGTAAAACAATATCTACTCATTTGAGTGATTATACCGGAGGTGCTCCTTTTTTTTGTAAATCAATATGCTATCTAGGTGGAATAAAGAAAAGGTAGGCATCTTCTTGTTAAAAATATAAGATACCTACCAATTAGGTTGAGTTTGATAGTAATTGTTCTACAGTATCAATAGATACCAAATCTTTTCTTCCTGACATAAGAAGAACAAAGTTATCTACAACAAAACGAACATTATCCACCCTCGGAGGAAGTCCGATGATCTTCTTTTCAAGAACATATGCAATATGTCCAGATTGGGGAATTATTAAATCATTTTGAGTTAAATTAATATAAATTAACCCAGATGTATCTTTTGCCCCAATGTACTGATTCCCAACAATCCAAATAACTATCTTTTTTGTAATACTACACCTCCATTTTCAACGATCTCAACCCATAGCATTATATCATTTCTACCTACTAATATCCATCTAATTTTGTTAATATGAAATATGGGTATAGATGATGATCCAACATTACAAACTGAAGAAACAGAACTAGATACAACCCCAGTATCATTAATAACACCTGGTTCTAATTCTGTAGAAGTTGATCAGTTCAATCGACTGATAAAGGAGAACCTTCCTTTTCCTTTAGTAATTGGAGTTCAGACATACGAAACTAAGAATTTAGATATTAACAGAATTGAAGGTATAGATAGTAATGAGGTTAGTAATGCTTTTGTAAATACTCATGTATACAGATCTAAAGGTATTACTATCGTTACAGAAGAATACTTAAGACATACAAAAGGTATAAAATTTAATGGAGATATGATATTTGTAAGAAGAAGAGATTTATCATACGGAATACTCAAACCAGACCTTTCGCATATAAATAGTAATGAGGAAGAAGCTAGATATTTACAATATGAGAATGGACCAAATGGAAAAAGGAAGAAGATATATAGATATGAAGATGGTACTGCTGTCTTAGACAAGAATGGATTAGAAATACCAGTATACCGTTCTAATAAATTAGAGTATGGTTTTAACCTATCCAATGTGAAAGGTGATATGTCAAAGATACAAGAGTACTTCCAGATATATTTAGATAATCCAGAAAGAATATCATACGATGGTCATTCTGTTGAAAAACATGGATTTGATAGTGTTCTGGCTTTAAAATTACTTCTTGAGGATAAATCATTAACTTCCTCATTCTACAAAATAGAAGTGGAACAAAAAAGTCGTGATGGAGATAAGAAGCCATTACAATACAAATTTGTACTATCAACCAATGAAGTCATTACTTTTCCAGGCCAATATGAGCCTGAGAAGTTAGTACATACAGAGATAGCTAGAGAGATGGCTAATGCTCTTAAAGAGAGAATGGGTACAAAAAGTACAAAAGAGCAGAACAGGATAGGGCGAAATCTTAGAATGTGGATTGGAGAATTTACTAAAGATGAACCGATATTAGGAGTAGTTTTGTACAATGAGATAAAGTATCTTCTTAAGAATGATTACAATCTAGAGTATGAGGTTAAGAAGGAGTATACAACTGAAGATGTTGATAGGATCCTATCAGATGATGATATAGTAGAGATTGTAGGAGACAGTAATATTCCTAATAATATTATTAAAAAGATTAGTGATATTTTTAAGTACTCACAAGTGAGAGATAGCAACAGTAACTTAGGTGAACTACTTTCATTTGAGAGCAAGGTTGATGAGGTGTTGGAATATTTAAAAACAACAGGTGCTGATAGTAATACTTTGGATTATCTTAGACTCTCTGCAGGGTTTGATAGGGTTGTTAAACCTAAAGTGGTATTGAATGGGATAAGAAATAAAGATGGTATATTTCCTACTACCTCTATAACTACCTCATACCTAAAAGAATATTTTTCAAATATATTTGTTGGAGATTTTGGTAAGTATTCTGTTAGCAAGTCTATGCAAGATACAATCTTACATTCTGCTAAAGAGGGTAAGGATACTTTAGATGAACTGTATATGAGTGTTGGGGAGAGTGTAAGTGAAATTAAGAACATACATCTTCTAGAAGGTAGGTGGGTTGATAGAATAGAGGAACAACTTCCCAAATCATTGAATATGAGTAGAGATACAATAGAAAGATTTGTTTTAGTGGCTAAGGGATAAACTGTATGGCTTTAGAATTCATATATTTGTAACCTATGCAATCTATTTGACACCACTCACATATCTGCTATTATTTATCTAAGGACTTAATTTTTTATATTTAAATAATATGAAAGAAGCCCAGTCTACAGATTTCTTTACAAAACACAAGAAATCTATAATTATTTCAATCATAATAATCCTCGTAGTTGCACTCTTAGGTGCTCTCTACCTAACAGGATCTTTAGAAACAATTCTAAAGGACTTAGGTATTGGTAGGGATGAGTATTATGCTGAGACTGTAGAAAACGACAACCCTAGTTGTTCGTTGAAGAGGATAGAGTATCCTGAGAACGCCTTTAGTATTGGTGTTCCAAATGGATGGTATTATGCGGTTGAAAGCGGTACTGTCTCAATAATGGAAGATGAGACAAATACTACTGCAGTACTCATATATACTGCTAAATTACAGCCAGAATTAACAAAAGAGGATTTCCTAAATACATTCTCTAAAATCTTAAAAGAAACTACTGAAGAAGGAGGTGGGACATTTGAGATGCAGGAGATTCAAGAGATAGAAGAGTTAGAGGACGAGATTTATGCAGATGTCATAGCTCAAATCAACGAATATGATATTAAGGGGAAGATGCATATTTCTAAAACAAAAGATTTTGTTACATTTAAAGCATATTGGGCACCTGCAGAGATATTTGAAGAGAGAGAAGGTTTCTTAAAGGAAATTACTGGGTGTTTTGCAAGAACAAAAGTACTTACAGATGAAATTTTAACAGCAAAACCCAAAGAAGAAGTAAAGGAAGAGACTCCAGAAGGTTTTAAGAAATACAAAGGAAAATACTTCCAGTTAGATAAGGCTACCGGTTACACCATCTCAGAAGAGAAAGAAGGTTTTATTCAATTAGTAGGACCTGATCAAAGAACATTACTTAGCTACATGTACACAACAGAATTAAAAGGTGACTATACACCTAAATTTTGGGTAGAAGAGACGTTCGCAGAGGTTAAGGAAATAACAGATCTTACATTAACAGATGAAACAGTATTACCTTCTCAGGTATTAGGGTATAGTGTACAGGAGTTTAACCTTAGTGCTAAGATGCAAGGTATACCTATTCTAGGTAAAATAACTGTAGGAATATATCAGCCTCCATACTCTGCAGGTGAGACTAAATATGCATCAGCTTATGGATTTGGACAGATGACATTAGCTGAGAATTGGGATAATGTAAAAGATACCTTACAGAAGATGCAAGATAGTTTTGATTTTGTTGATAGTAGTATGATAAGGAAGAATACATTACTACCAATAGTTGAACCTACTGAGAATACAAGAGCTTCTATTACTGTTCAAAGTAGTGCTTATCATAAAGGTTTAATAACTGAATCTAGTGAGAAATGGGTAGAGGGTATGAGAGGATATGAGACATTATCTTCACCAAGTACAGGTCAAGCATATCAAGTTCCTATTAACTCATGGAGTCTATATGGACCAGAGGGATCAGGATATTATAGACAATTAGAAGATGGTAAATTTGAGAGGTTGCAGTAGGGGAGTTTGAAGAATTAATTCTCCTTCTTAACTCTAAAATCTATTTTATAAGAATATACCTCAACATTAGGTACCATCTTTGCAGAATAATCTAGTTGCTTATTATATCCTCCTGAGATAATAATACCTTTAACATTGTTATCCCCTAATTTTTCTTTTACCCAACCCATATATCGAGTTAGTTGCCCAATGGTGTTATCATTGGTTTGATCTTTTTTCAATTCTATTACTACATAATTACCGTTAACCTTATCTTTAGCAAGTATATCTATTGGCCCGACATCTGTTCTGTATTGTTGACTAACAATCTCACCTTCCTCTATGATCAATTCATATTTCTCTCCAAACTCTGTATTATCCCAATTCTGAATAAGGAAGTCCTCGAGTTGTTTTTCCATGTAAAAGAGTCCTATACCTATATTTTCTACTGTTTCAGTATGCTCACCCTCATCAAACACTTTTTTATATTTATTTAAAATAGTTAGCAAATCATTATTTATCTCATCACTATTTTTTTTCTTTCCATCATGTGTATCTAACAAGAAAACCTCGTTATTAGTAATTTCAACATTATACGCTTTGTAAACATATGAACTTCCATATCGAGCTACTTTATGACTAAAAAAATCAAAAATCGTTGGAGCTAGTCCAATTACTTCAGGTGGCCATGTAGAACTAAATTCATTAGTTTCGCTTATACCATAAGAAAGAATAAGTGTATTGTATTCTTTGTAATAGAGATAAACAGGATAAAAACCATTGCTAACCTGGATTCCATCAGTAAGAAAAGCAATCCAAGGAATTCTAGCCGAAGATCCTTGTCCAAAAGAGACTTTTACTGTTAAGTCATTGTAAACTTTAGGATACAAACTAGTCTTCAAATCTGAAGTATTAGCTTGTTTTAAAAAAGACTGAAGTGTTTTTGAGAAATCTATCATTAACACATTTCTTAACAATTAAATCAACATGATTTTAACAAATATTTTTAGAAATGTCTTTTTATCATTTACACCCTCCACCCCCATATGATATCTTTAAATAACATATGTGTGATACACTATGGACGAAACAAAACCAATACTCTGTACTCCTTAAAAACAGTGATAGATCTGTAAATGAACCCAATCTAGTACTCTTCTTTCCATCAGGTAATGCTAGAGGAGAAGTACAATGTACATACATATCCATACCTGATCCCAAAGAACACTGTGCTGTATTACTTGTAAAACCATCATGGATATGGGGAGCCGAAATGGGAATAAACGAATATGGAGTAAGTATAGGGAATGAAGCAGTATTTACAAAATCTAAAAACAAAAAAACACCATCCCTAATAGGTATGGACTTCATAAGACTAGCTCTTGAAAGAACTAAAACAGCTAAACAAGCATCAGAAGAAATAATTAGACTACTACTAGAATACGGACAAGGTGGAAACTGTGGCTTTGATAATGAATTCTACTATGACAACTCATATATAATTGCAGACAAAGAAGAAGCATACATACTAGAAACAGCAGGAAAAGAATACCAACTCAAAAAAGTAGAACAATGTGCAAACATCTCTAACAGACTATCATTAGATAACTTCGCACAAAAACACACAGAACCAATAGTAACATTCTTCTCAGGATCTAAAAGTAGAATGGATATGGGTACAGAGAATATAAAGAAGATAGAAGAACATAACTTAGAACAATACTTCAATATTCTAAGACTACATACAACCACACAAGAAAAAGCAATCAAAAATGGAACATCTACTAGCATATGTATGCATGCAGGAATACTAACAGACCACTCAACAGGTAGTATGGTATCAATCGTAAATGACAAAAGTATAACAGTATGGATAACAGGAAGTTCAACACCATGTCTCTCAATCTTCAAACCTCTCTACTTCAACCCCACAGGAGACTTTGTAGTACCACCATGCTTTACAAACGAGCAAGAAAGTCTCCAATACTGGTTAAAAAGAGAAAAACTAAACAGATTAATATATACAAACAACATAGATATAGGTGAATGGATGCAAAAAGCAAGAACACTAGAAAAAGAATTCATAGAAGAAGACAGAAAACTCGCCTCACAAAACGCCACATATACAGAACTAGTAGAATTCTCAAAAAGATGTAGCCAAAAAGAAGAAGATTTAGTAAATCAATATATTGATAAAATCAATGCATTTGATTACAAACAACTACCTAGATATTGGTCTAAAAAATCAAAAAATTTAGGACAAAATGTATTTGAAAGAGAACTATGGAAAAGAAAAGGATAAAGATTGTAATAGCTCCTGACTCATTCAAAGGAACAATGACCTCCCTTACAGCAGGTAGGATTATTCAGGAAGAGATAGAGAAAGGGATACCTAATATAGAAACTATTCGATTCTCAGTAGCAGATGGAGGAGAAGGGACAATAGATACCTTCCATGAAAACCTCAATGGAGAGTATGTAGAAGATACCTTTACCTCCCCAAATTTTACTAAGAAAAATTTTAAATATGTAAAGTTTAATAACTCTGCGGTTATAGAAGCAGGACAATGTGCAGGATTACTCTTTGCAAAGTCTAAAAACCCAATGTATACAACTAGCTTAGGTATGGGAGAACAGATTGACCATGCAATATCTTCAGGTGTAAAGAAAATATACATTGCATTAGGTGGAAGTGCTACAAATGATGCAGGTACAGGTCTATTATCAGCTTTAGGTGTTAAGTTTTTAGATAAAGAGAACAAAGAATTCATACCAGTAGGATCTACATTAAAAGATATTGTAAGGATTGATAAAACCTTACTAGATGAAAGAATAAAAGATGTTGAATTTACTCTCCTCTGTGATGTCCTTAATCCCCTCTATGGAAAGAACGGTGCAGCATACATATATGCCAAACAAAAAGGTGCAAGTGATAGTGAAGTTGTACTTCTTGATGAAGGACTACAACACTTCTCAAAAATTGTAAAAGAACAATTTGGTGTTGATTTATCAACAATAGAAGGAGGAGGTGCTGCTGGTGGTATAGGTGCATCATGTTCATTCTTTCTTAATGCAGAAATTGTACATGGTATAGACCTAATCTTGGATATCTGTGATTTTGATAATGCCCTAAAAAATGCTGATTTAGTGATAACAGGGGAGGGGAAGTTTGATAAACAATCTATGATGGGTAAAACAATTAGTGGTATTGCAAAAAGAACTGTTAAAAGAAATATACCTTTAGTTATCTTTGCTGGTAGGAATGAATTAGATGATGGTAAGTTAAAGAAAGAATATCTAATACAAGATATATATGAAGTAGCTTCTCCAAATCAAACATTTGATGAAATTAAAAAGAATTGTGAAGAGGATTTAAGAAGAAAAGTGAAGGTTTTCTTGATTAATTTGACTACGTGATTTCTTTCTCTGTTGCAACCTATTTTTAGCTAAACTTCTCATAAGTAACTCTCCTGCAGGATATTTATAAATAGTTTTGAATACAACACTATCTATAAACTTAAGGATTCTGGTTCTAGGTTCATTCTCATGATTCTTTGCATCTAAACCATATGGATAAGGCTCTGTATCACCTGGTAAAGAATAACTATCAGGACGATTCTCATAAAGAAACCTCTCAGCATTGATAGGCTTAAAACTAGGTCCCCAATATCTTCTAAACAACATCTCTGACCTAGGTAAATGATATCCATTTGTTATCAACAGAACATCCCCTTGCTCCTCAAATCCTAATCTCATTAACATCTCACTAGTAAAAATAGCATTGCTAGAAGTATCATAGGAATGGTTCTCAACAACTATATCCTCTTCAGGAATATCTCTTTCATTAACAAGCCTGTCTTTTATCAAATGAGAACGACTACCAGCAGTAATGATAACAGCTTTCTTACCCATTAGCCCTGCTTCAAAATGAGCTAGTGTTGCTGCATACTCCCTAAACTTTTCATCTTCATCAGGACCACTTAAAACAATGATAGCTACATCATATTCACCTCTCATATCATCTAAATCTCTTGGCTCATTACCTAAATTGTGATTTTCAATGTTTTCACAACCCATAGCATATTATACCATATATCTTAACCGTAATGATATAATTAGCCATGAGACGAAAGACAGTACTTCTTGTTCTATTAATACTTTCAATTATCTCGCTCATATCGCTTCGCATATATCAACACTATCAAAAGAAGAGTGTAGTGATTGAAATAGAACAGCCCAATGTTGAAGAAATTATAATAGACAAAACAGAGGAATCAGAACCTCCAAAACCATATGAAGAAGTACTCCTATCTCAAATGACACCTGAAGAAAAAGTAGGACAATTATTCATCTTTGGTATTGAAGGAAATAAATCTCTAAACCCACAAAATAAACAATTTCTCATAGATACAAAACCTGGAGGAGTAATACTCTTCTCTAAAAACATCACTAATGAAAAACAGTTAAAGAACCTCATTGCTGAAATTCAATCTACAAACCCCACCATTCCCCTTTTTATCTCCATAGATCAAGAGGGTGGGGTAGTATCAAGATTAAAATGGAATGAAACCTTAACCAAACCTCAAGGGAATATATCCAGCCCAGAAGAAGCATATCAGATTGCAAAGAGTAGAGGAGAGATATTAAGAGGTTTAGGCATTAACATGAACCTAGCACCAGTTGCTGAATTTAGTAATTCAACAACCTCCTTTATGTACCAAAGAACATACAGAGGAGATATGGAAGAGACTGTACAAAAAACCATCTCTTCCGTAAGAGGGTACAAGGATACCAATGTACTAGCTGTACTTAAACACTTCCCTGGACATGGGGAAACAACTACGGACCCACATAAGAAACTACCTAGTGTTAATATTACTAAAAAACAATGGGATAACTACATTAGACCTTTTAGTCAAGTCATCAGAGAGGAAGATATTGATGGTATTATGGTTGGACATATTCTCTTTCCTAATATCGCTTCTTTACCAGCCTCTATCTCAAAAGAAATAATTACAAACAGATTAGTCAATGATTTAGGATACCAAGGTCTCATAATCTCTGATGATATGGAGATGAGAGCATTAAAGAACTTAAACACTCCTTCAAATCTAGCAAGGCAATCGATAGAAAGCGGTATGGATATGTTAATGTATATTCAATATTCTAATGATGATAGATATTCACAAAGAGTAGCATATCAATCACTTTTAGATGCAGTTAAGACAAAAGAGATAAATGTTGATCAAAAAGTCCTAAAGATTCTTGAAACAAAAATTAGATACACTATCACCCCATAGTGTGCTGTGTTCTGTCCACTTTTGTGATATAATATGATGTTGAAATCTGATTAGATACGAGCTTGGTCGCTAAATATTTAATCGCTTTATGATTTTAATATAGCACTTTAAAAGTTGAATATTGAGAATAGGAAACTATAAAAAAAGAAAGAAGAGGTTTAAATGAAAAAATTCATTTCAATTTCTATCGTATTGTTTGTAATCCTACTTTCTCTTAGCATCTTTACATCTGCAGATACAAATGTCTCTGCAAAAGAGCAATTAGGTAATATCTATACAATTTCATCCCCAACTCCAACTAAACCAGGGCAACAGACATGTCCTGAAGGTAATGGTTGGATTAAGGATGATAATCCAACGGAACCTTGTGAATACTGGTTCAATCCCAGTCAAGATGGTTGTCTTCTTGCTGGATATTGTTGGAAGGCTGGTAACGACTGCCCAGGACCGATATATCTAGACCCACCTGAGGAGATGCCATATCATTTTGTTTTGTCTCCGTGCCGACATGACCTAAGTCATGTGAGTTATTTAGAAATATGTCCGACAGCGACGCCTACGGAAGCTCCAACAGCAACACCTACGGAATCTCCAACAGCGACGCCTACAGAATCTCCAACAGCAACACCTACAGAATCTCCAACGGCAACACCTACGGAACCTCCGACAGCGACGCCTACGGAACCTCCAACGGCAACACCTACAGAATCTCCGACGGCAACACCTACGGAATCTCCAACAGCGACGCCTACGGAATCTCCGACAGCGACGCCTACGGAATCTCCGACGGCAACGCCAACGAATGCTCCAACACAGGAGCCAACTGAAGTGCCTACGGAGGAACCTACAGATCCTCCAATGACACCAACTCCTGATATCATTATCCCCCCCTCGGGAGGTAGTGGTAATCCTAATGTCTTTTATAAGGACATAGGAATTGGTGCGCTTATACTTGGAGGAATATTCGTTTTAATGTTTTTTCGGAAGAAAATTAGGTAAACGGTTTTTCATACTGATAGCAATATTGCTATCACTATCCATGGCAGCAGTAAAAACAACTGCTGGATATGCACCTACGATAGAGGAGCCTACTCCCACTATTGAAGTGTACATTCCAACTGTTATCCCTACAAGTACAAACATTCCGACTCTAACTATAGAGCCTACTCCAACAGTTACACCATCTCCAACTCCTATCCCTACATTAGAGATACTAGAAGAAGGAATATATGAAGTAACTCTAAATGGAGAAGATATGTTAAAAGATCTTGAAATCTTAACATGTTCTGATGAATGTGACTATGAGGAGATAACAGAATTGTTTAGGTATCAAGAGAGTCATTGGAAAATTGTTCAGGATCATCAAATCTTACATACCCATTCAGGTAGATTTACAAATCTCCCATGGGATATGGAATTTGGAGAAGTCCTCCGACAATTATATCTCAAAGATTCTCTTCAAGATGCACTGATTTGTATTACTAACACAAAATGTCTACAAGTAGTAGATGCAGTCGTTGCTAGTCATACAAACAGAAGTGTCTCATCATTTGACCTATTCCCAATATTACAAACCAATGACTTTGTCTTGGTAACTTGCATAGAACCTTCAAACCCACATTCTTCTGAGAGGTTGTTCATTCTTCTCAGAATGATTGATTAAGTGCTAGAGAGAGTACACGCGACCAATTGATAATATTTTATCAAATGTGTACTCTCTTTTTAGTATGTTATAGCACACATCTAAAAACAACCACTCCACAAGTACTAACAAAGAATCCTACACTTTGGCATTCCCTATGAAACAAACCTTTAGTATTTAATCATTGACATATCTTTTTATTATGCTTAGCATAAATTACTAGCACATTTAAATCCTATCAGATTGGTACCAAGCCTTGGTATAGGACCAATTTCCTGTATCTTTGCTTCTGAGGTTTTAGATGATATATTAATGATTGCAACATTAATGCCTTAGTGGCGGGATTTGAGAATCACTCTCTCTTCTTCGTCTCTAAGGTCCGAATATGTATGTAGTAATACATGCAATGCTACCGTTGGATGGGGTATATTGGGACTGCCATCCTTTTTTGTTGCCTACTTTACAGTATAATCATCGAAATACCCCTGTACTAATACCACAGGCGTTCCCTTATCACCACTACCACTTGTTAGATCCATAAGGCTTCCTAAAAGGTCTGTTAACTGTCTAGGAGTAGTTCCTAAAGAATTCTCCCCATTGTACTCACTCTTTTTCTTCTCATTAATTGCATTTTTAACATACTCCTCAATATCACCATTACCATCCCAATTTTCAGATATTACTTTCAATTTTATCTCCTTAGGTCTACCAACAAGCCCATCAGTATATGCAGGAGAAACAACAGGATCTGCTAATTCCCAAATCTGTCCAACAGGATCTTTAAAAGCACCATCACCATATATCATAACCTCTACTTTCTTACCTGTTTTCTCTAATAATTCATCCTGTATCTTCACCACTAAATCTCTTCCTTCTTTAGCCCTTGGAAACAACTTCATGCTTCCATCACCAACCTTATTAGCACCTAGAAGACCATAATCTACATTGTAACCCCTTCCCTCTACAACCTCATTACAAATATCTTCTAAACCATATACAATCTCACCACCAGCTTCCTTGACCAACCTTTTTGTTTTTTCTCTAGCATGAATATTACAAACTAAAACATTCTTTGTTAGATTTAATATTTCCCTTGGATCATTTGAGAAATGAGGAATAACTTGTCCTTCCTTTCCTAAACTTTTGTAGTATTCAATGTAGTCCATACCTGTAAACTCATGCCTAAAGTCATATCCAAAAATATCCCTAAAACATCTCTCATCAAAAGAATCATCTAAGCTCACATCCTCCATCATTTTTGGATCAACAATATGGTTACCAACCTCATCAGATGGGAAACTGAACAGAATATACACCTTCTTACAAGCCTTCAGAACAGCCTCAAGTATCATTGAGAACCTATTTCTACTCAGTATTGGAAAGACAAGCCCAATCTCTTTGTTACCAAATTTCTTTCCAATCTCTTTTGCAACATCATCCACAGTTACATAATTAGAATCACATATAGATACAACTGCCTCCGTAATCCCAACAACATCCCTATCGTTAAACTCAAAACCTTCACTCTCTGAAGCTCTAATTAATGAATCAACAACCACATCTACAAGATTATCACCATTCTTAATTATTGGAGTTCTAATTCCTCTGACCACAGTTCCGACATTTCTCATTTATATATTTCTAAAGTTATTTTTAGCAACCAAAAGAGGTTGCTTTGCAACAACCAATAGATATATGCTGCGGATTAATGGTAGTGTTGCATATTATTATTTCATAATTTCAATATTTCATCAATACTACGTACAACCATTACCTCTGCATGCTCGGGTAGGGGATATTCACCAAACTCATCAATACTCTTTCCATATCTATTAACCCATACGGCATGCTTTACACCTGCAAGAAGTGAGCTATACACATCTGTATAGTAATTATCTCCAACAATCAAAATATTCTCTGGTTTAACATGCAGATTTGAAAAAACAGACAACCACCATGTAGGATTCTTTCGTACCTTTAAATCAGTTGAGAAGTAGGGGAATTTACTCAAATTAGTACTTTTAAGTATATACTCAACCTTGATTCTTGACCACTCCTCCTGTGCATCTGTAGCCCCAAAAATATGCTTTACATTATCCATCTCTGTAAGTATATTTAAAAACTCTATCGCTTCTGGATACAAATCAGGAGACTTTTTGTAAAAATCCTTTGTATGTTTCTCTAAGATAGCATCTACTCTATCATCTAAGATATTGGGAAAGGTATCTGATATAGTACTGTAACATTCATCAAAGATTAGGGTGGGTTTAAGACCATGTCGATGCTCATGTTTATATCTAAAATCTGCAGCACCTGCCAACTTCTCAACTATTGTTTCCTTATCATTACCATCAAAATATGTATCAACAAACTCCTTAAACACAGCATCCTTCACCCTTATATAGTACGGATCTGTGTCAAGAAGCGTATTATCCAAATCAAACCCTATGGAAGATATATTCTTCTCTATAAGTAGTTTTTCAAGCATAACAGATTATACTTGATTGTGGTTACCTTATCAATTTCTCTATATACAGTAAGGACTATATCTGTTTTGTTACGATTAGTTAATATACTACAAGACAAAGCTTCTAGTAAGTTAAATTTTACAGGACAAGTGGGTCTTTTCCAAGACTAAGCTCAGATTTGACCCACTTCTTTCCTTTCTCAGTACTATGCATTAACACTCTCAGAGAATGCCTCATCCTCTTCATCTGCCATAGCATCTTCCTTAGTAGCATGCACAATACCATCAATATGATTAGCTGGAGTATAGATTGTGTAAAGCTTTAAATCCTCATCACCAGTATTAATCACATTATGACTTACACCAGAAGGAACTACAATTGCAAAACCATCCTCAAACTCTGTCTCTTCACCATCCATAATTACCTTTCCTTTACCTTCTTCAACTCTAAAGAATTGATCTACCTTAGGATGAACTTCCTCACCAATATCCTCACCTGGTTTTAGAGACATAACTACTAACTGAAGATGATTTCCAGTATATACAACCTTTCTAAAGTTTGTATTCTCTTCTGTAATCTTCTCAATATCATCTACATATCCTTTCATATATTTATTTAATAAATTTAATTAAACTACCTATACATTCTACCACTTAACATATCTCTTTGAAAATTGTAATATTAACTAATGAAAAACTTAAAAATTGAGGAGAACACCTCATTAAAAAATTACAATACATTTAAAGTAGATGTAAAAGCTAAATATCTAGCAATACCCAAAACAATTGAAGAGATAAAAGGGGTTTTAGAAAAGTTCAAAGATGAAAAACTAATTATCCTCGGTGGTGGAAGTAATGTTTTGTTCACAAAAGATTGGGATGGATTAGTACTAATTCCTAATCTAAAGGGAATAAATGTGGTTAAAGAAGATGATAAACATGTATATGTTCAAGCTAGTGCAGGAGAGATTTGGGATGAGTTTGTAAGATGGTGTGTTAAGAATGATTATGCAGGAATTGAGAATATGGTAATGATACCTGGTACTGTTGGTGGAGGAGTATCACAAAATATCGGTGCATATGGACAAGAGATAAGTAAGGTTATTGAAGAGATAAAGGTGTTGGATATTGAAACATTTGAAGAGAAAAGATTAAAACCTAAGGACTGTGCATATGGATACAGAAAGAGTAATTTTAAGAATATATGGCAAAATAGATATTTAATTACATCAACCATATTTAAACTAACGAAACATACTAAAGAATTTGAACTTAGCTATCATGAAAGAGCCGGAAGATATGGATCATTGAAGGAAGAGTTAGATTCTTTCGCTAAAGAACCATACAGTATTCAAGATGTGATGGAAGCGATAGTAAGACAGAGAGGCAAAAGATTACCAAGTGTTGAAGAATATGGAACAGCAGGTAGTTTCTTTGCCAATCCAATTGTAACAGTAGAGAAGTTTAATGACCTTTCTAAGATAATAGAGGAACTTCAATCATATCCCGCAGAGGGGTATAGTGATGAATATTTGAAGATTCCTGCTGGAAGATTACTAGATGAGCTAGGTTGGAAAGGAAAAAAGATTGGCAATGTAGCAACATTTGAAAGACATGCTCTCTGTGTTGTTACAAATATGAATGCAACAGGAGAGGAGATATTAAATTTCATTAAGGAGATGCAGAGAGATGTGAAGGAACAGTATGATATTGAACTCATTCCAGAAGTAAATATCATTTACTAAACTCTCTAGCAAATCCTAGTAACAGTTTCCTAATATCTCTGAGCTTAGAGACAGAAAGTTCAATAACAGAGACAGCATCTACAAAGACATTACCATCATAGCTAGTACTCTCCTGTAATCTCTGTACATGCCTATCATACTCCTCTCGAGTAATTGCATAGATTTCTTCCTCATACTCCTTCATAGCCTTTAACTCATCTATATCCTGTTTCTTAATCTGTACCTTAATACCCTCAAAAAGCTCCATGAGTTTGTCATAGAGGTCTGTAAGTCGTTGTAGAGGTATTTCATCTGGAGAGATAGCAGACTTGTGCATCCTTCTAAATACATCACCAAAATCTATCCCCAAATCACCCAGTTGTTCAATCGTATTGGATATCTTAACTAACACAACACTCTCTTTAGCTACTTTCCTAGATAGCTTGTACCTAGAAAGTCCTAGAAGTGCTTTTGTAATGGCATCATCTAAGTAGTCGTTAAGTGTCTCATACTTCTCAATCTCCAATCTTAGCCTTTCAGTAGGATTGTAATATATTCCAAGACTCTTCTCATATATTCGTATTGTATTATCAACAGCATATACTAGCTCATTCTTAATATCCTCAATCTCTTCCTTAAACTCCTTATCTTTCCTCTCATCAATATATCTTGTCTCTAGCAAAACCTCTTTCTCATCACCAGGAACTACAATTTTTATAAATTTCTCAAAAGGTGTTAGGAATAGCAAGAAGATGAAGGTATTAACTAGGTTAAAAATCAAGTGAGAGAGGGCAACTTGAGCTGCAATATCAGGAGTTATCATTGTCATAAGGTGGGTAAATGGTTTAATGAGAAGCAAGAATATTAAAGACCCTATCGCTTTAAAGAAGAAGTTTGCATATCCAGCTCTTTTTGCAAAGAGAGAGTAATCATGAGTTACAATTAAAGAGGTAATACTTGTCCCCATATTAGCTCCTAAAACCATCGCTATCGCCATATTTGCAGGTATAGCCCCTGTACTGGCCAGAATAACCAAAAGACCAGTAGTAATGGAGCTAGAGTTTACTAAAACAGTAAATATAAAGGCGATGAGGAATGCAAGAAGAGGACTGGAGAATGAGGTAAATAGGGAGTCAAAAACCTGATTTTGGCTTAATGTAGTAACCGAAGATGAAACTAAACCTAAAGAGAGAAGGATAAGGCCGATATATAGAACCGTATTACTGTACTTCTTAACTTTCTTTCCTAGAAATTGCATCAGAAAACCTAATATTACTAAAATAGGGGCAATAGGGGTGTCACTTAATAGTGCAATCTGTGCTGTAATAGTTGTACCAACTCCACTTCCTAAGATAACTCCTAAGCTACTATGAAAAGAGATAACACCAGAGTTCACCAAAGCAACAGTAATTGTTGTAATAGCGGTGCTAGAATGAACAAGTGCCGTAGATAGAGCCCCTGCTAACGCACCACTAAACCTGTTCTTGACCCACTTGACTAAGTTCTTTCGAAACTTCTCAGTGGCTAATGCTTGTACTTCATGTCCAAGTGATTGAATTGAGAAGAGGAAAAGAACAATACCTGCCAATGCAGATAGATAAAGAGATATACTTTCAGAAGTGGACAGATTCATGATTCCAATTTAACATATTGATAAATATTTTCCAACATTGTAATCTATATATATGGAGAAACATGAAAGAAAAAGACCGAACAAAGTAGTCATGCTCTTAACTCTCTCAGATATGCTTTCATGGGGACCTTTTCTCATCATTTCCGCGCTCTCTGGTATCTACCTTTCTGACAAGCTAGGTGTTGATGCAGTAAAATTTGTTGGAATAGGGACATCAATATACTTCTTCACAAGAGCCATATTACAAATTCCAATGGGCTATCTTACTGATAAGATTGAGAGTGATAAAGATGAGATACTTCTTCTTGCAGCAGGTACGATACTAATGGGTCTTCCATATACCTTCTATCCTCATATAACAGAACCTTGGCACTACTATCTTCTACAATTTGTATTTGGTTTTGGAGTTGCACTAAGTGTTACAAACTGGAGAAAGCTTTTTGCTATGAATGTAGATAGTGGTATAGAGGGGCTACAATATGGATTTTACGAAACAATTATCAGCCTCTTTACAGCAGGGCTTAGTATATTGATTGGAAGTTTGGCAAGTTTAAACAAAGTGTATTTTGATTTTGTAATAGTCAGTGCTGGCATTGTAATGATGCTAGGTAGTCTCGCAGTATTAGCAATATTTACTGTTGAGAAAAGGAAGAGTCATATTTCAAATAATAAGAAAGGAAAGAAATGAACAGAAACAATGTATTTGGAGTAGGTATGTTAATCATAATTCTAACAATCATTGGAGGAATATTGGTTAAGGTTTTTGTTTTAGATAAAAACAAGGCTGATGATGCTGTAGATAATAATATCGTTAAAATAGAGCAGAAGAGTGTTAGTATAGAACAGGATGGATATCAGTTTGATGCAAAATACAAAGAAAAGAACACCTGGGAGTATACAATTACTGGAACCAAACCAAGTCCTTGTCATGAAATAAAACATGAGGTGTTCATTAACGAAAGCCTTCCTGAACAAGTAACTGTTAATCTCTCTGTACTATCACCTGAGCCAGATACAAACTGTATACAGGTGATAGAGGAGTTTACAGAAAGAGGAACATTTTCTGCGAGTTCTGAAGCTACTGTTTCCTTTGTAGTTTCAAATCAGTAGAAAATTAAACCTCTACTTCCCACAAACCGTGAAGATTGCAGTATTCTCTGACTCTTAATTTACCAATATTTTCAAAAAGGAACTCTGCTTTAGGTTCTTGACCTGGTTTAAGAAACACTTTCTTGCTTTCATCACCATTGATTACCTCAATCCATTCAATGTAGTGTACTTCTTCCATAGGGTGGGGGACTGAACCAACCTCTACAACTACTTTGTTACCTTCTATCTTTACAACAGGTAGATGTTTTTCATTACCTTCATCTTCTTTTTTCTCTTCAAAAAGGACCATATCTTGAGCACAACATACTAGCGTACCACCTCCTTCATGTAATACTTCTACAATATTTCCACAGATATTACATTTGTATACTTGATATCTTTTTGTCATATGTATTAACTAATAATTTAATTAACCAATTTCAGTATACACTACTATGTGGAAAAAACGAACAAGGTGGTAACTCTAAAGAAAAGGAGTCGTATTGTCTCTGTGTGCAATCACTATGGTTCTCTTCCAGTCTGTACCTGCAGGATAGCAGGTCATTAAGGTTAGGGTATCTTCATCAGAGTATTTACTTAAGTATTTAACTTCATCTCTGTTTACAATTTTTACCTCTTGAACTCTGTATTTGTAGATAATGCCATCATAACTTACAAATATTTCATCATCTTTTTTCAATTCATGAAGAAGGTAGAAGTATACATCATATTTGTTTCTTTCATAGAAATTAACAGCAGAGTGTGCAAAAAGAAATACATTACCTTCTTTGTTAGGTGTTACTGTACCTTTTGCATGAGCAATACCCGTCTCTAATGCCTTGATATACTCCCCCTTGTCATATGCATTTACATCAGCTACAACTGATGCATTAGATTTAATCTTAGGAATATACAAACCGAACTTTGGATCTAGGATTACTTCTTCTGTATCTGGGGTAATCTCTTTGGTAATATCTTGATTTTCGGATATAACTACATTGGTTGTAGATGGTTCTGAGAACCTACATTGAGATATCTTAGCCCTAATTACTGGCCAGTATGTCAAGAGAAGGGCAGTGAGGCCTAGTAGGAGTAATATTACTCCTACTAGAACCTTTTTGTTAATTACTCTTTTGTTTTTTGACATAGAATGCTACTCCTCCAAGTACTAGGATTGCTACAACCCAGATGTACCATTTGTTTAAAATCTTCTTTCCTGTTTCTTTCAAATCAGCCTTTGTATCCTCTTTTGTTTCTTCTTTCTTCTCTACATCTTTTTCTTCTCCCTCTACAAGGTCATCTGCTTCACCTGCTACTTCTCCTTCTTTCTTGGTATCTGTTTGACCAGCTACTTCACCTTCTGTTGGAGTAGTAACAGTAGCTGTTGTTCCTGTACCTGTTGTAGTAGGTGGTACAATCTTAACCTCAGGGTCTGATACTATTGTAGATACGTTTCCAACTGCATCTACTGTTCTAAGAGCATAGTAGTATGTTTTTCCTGTTTCTGCTGTTGTATCTGTCCATGAGTATTCTGTATTTGGTAATACATCCATGGTATGAATTCTTGTACTTTCATTTGCAGTATATTTTGGTGTTGTAGACCTATGGATTTCAACCTTCTTTGTTTTACCATCATTTGCTGTTTTGAACTTTAATACATTACCTGCTTTTGAGTAATCAATTACGGGTGATGGTTTTTCTAAATCTACCACTACTGTTACATCTGCTGATTTTTGCTCACCTGAAGTAGATTTTGCAATGACATAGAAAGTATATGTACCACTTGCATCTACTTTTGCTGGACAATTACCTGTATTTACATTTGGAAGTGTTTCAAACAGGACTGCATCTTTGTAACATTCTACTGTAATTGGATTGTTCTTAAGGTCTAATGCTACAAATCCGACATTAAAGCTACTCTTGTTTGTTGGAGTTGCTGGTTGCATAATTCTTACCTTAATATCACTGTCTTCTGCTAATACTCTGTTAGGAGTAAGTAGGGTTACAAATGATACTGCCATTAGACCAGTAAGAAGAGCATAGTTTAGCTTCTTGAATGGTTTAAAGAGTAGGGCAATTACACCTAGAATCATCATAATTAATGCACCTAATGTTAGATATGTGCTTGCACCTGTATCTGGCAGGGTGATGGAAGCACCTAATACTTCTCCTTCTTCTACAATATCAGGCTCTATGACTGTTACATCTGTCCCTACAAATGGTGTTAGTGGGTCTACTGTAGAAGCACCTAGTACTGCACCATCTATTAGTGATGTACCTGCTACCCATGCAATGTCTGGATAGTTACCAGGATCTTGTAAGAGAGAGATTCTAGTTCTGTATGTTAGTACTACAACATCCCCTTCTTTCATATCTCCAATCATCCACTGTGCTACATTTGTATCATTGTATGTTGGTTCTGGAACTTCATCTGTAATATCAACACTGTTTTTCTCTACTGTCCATGAGCCAAGGATATATTTGAATCCTGCTGGAGCAATGTCTGAGACTACTACATTATTTAGAACATATGTACCTTCCTCTATATCATCAATAGGTGCTGTTACTGTAATTGTGTATGTAACCATATCACCTGCTAACAATGAACTTACTGCATCATTACTCTTTTCAATCTTAAGGATTGGATCAATTACTTTGTTGGTACATACAACTTCAAGAGTTTGATTACTTCCTAATGTAACCTCACCATCATCTGTACATCCTTCGAAGATATATCCTTCTTTTGGTGTTTCTGTGAATGTATGAACACCTGGCTGTAATCCTTCAAATATTGCTGGTTGTTTACCATTTGCAGTATCCGCAATCTGTTGTGTTTCTTCACCCAAGACAATATCAAACTGATCATCTGAGAACACACCCTCATCCTTTCCTTCGCTGTTGACTACATTCTTTCTAACGATTAGTGTTGCTGGTAGTTGTGCATTCTTACATACTACATTGTATGTTTGACCACTCTTTACCGAGTAATTAGTAAACTCTTCATCACCAATGAAACAACCCAGAGATGTGTAGTCCTCATCTTCTGCTTCTGTTATTGTATGTGCACCATTTGCTACTTTGTATGTAGCTGTGGTTCCTTCTGCAATTATCTTACCAACTGTTTCATCGTTTAAAAGTGCAGTAAATTCATGTGTGTCTGCAACATTTGCTTTACCGTCAATTCCAACAACATCTTTAGTTACATTGATTGTAGCATCTTTGAAGTTACCAAAGTTGACCAACAATCTCACATCTCCTGCTGCAATTGTGATAGGAGCAGGATCTGCAGTTGTTTGAGTCCAACCATCTTGCTGTACTTCACGAACAACATATGTGCCTCCTACTGGTAGATTAGTGAATGTGTAAGATCCAAACACATCTGTTGTGGTAGATGGCTCTCCTACATTTAGAACACCATCGTTGTTCAAATCAATGAAGATTCTCCAACCTCTTAATGGTAATTCTGAGAATAGTGGTAAAACATCCCATTTTCCGTTTCCATTTTTATCTTCATATTTGAAGCCAGAAATTATTCCTAACTTTTCATTAGTAAATGTACATCGGACTGTCTCATTATCTCCTACATTGATGTTTGCTTTATACTTATTGGTAGAATCTTGAGAGCTGTTATTTGTAGGATCTGTACATGTTAAATCTCTTAGATTCCAACCATCTTTAGATTTTTCTGTTACAGAGTACTCTCCAGGAATTACATATTTTGAAATTTCTCCATTATGACCAATTATTCCAGCCACATCACCTGTAAAAGTAAACAAAGTAGGATCTGTTTTAGGTTCAACTAACTTCTTGACAATTATCTTACCGTAAACACTTTCATTAACAATCTTACAAGTAACTCTATCTCCAACCCCAAGAGTTATCTTATTATCCTCTCCTAAAGCTACACCATTACAAACCCAACCATTAACTGATTTAAATCCTGGGATATTTGTTTCTGAAAGAGTATATGTACCAGCCTTGAATTTCTTTCCACTCGGAACATCATTTGCATAGTTACTCCTACCTTTACCACTTAATGTAGTAGGACCAGTAGCCGTTAATGTCCAAGCTGATGCTGATTTTCTTAAATACCATGGAAGATCTTTGTTATTGACTTCCTTGTCAAGAATTAATACTGGTACGATATCATCATTTACAATCTTACACTCTATGTTTTGACCAAGATTTAATCTAAATACACCTTTGTTATCAACTCTTGTATTTGTATCTGTATCTAAACACTCAAGTTTCTTTTGCTCATATCCTGTTTTTGTTTTATCTAACTCTGACAAGGTATATGTCTTATTAGCAACAACTGTTGGAGTAGCTTCATATCTAGTAGTAGTCTCATTAACAGGTGTTCCATCTCCAAATGTTAATGGTGTATCTGTTAATGTAATACCAAAGGTTGATATTGTTGCATTACCACCATTATCATTAATAACATCCTTAACTATCTTCAATGTTGGAGCACTGGGCGTATTAGTAATAGTACAAGTAACTGTGTCCCCTTTTTGGATATTTACATTATTAGTACAATTATCACTATATGTTGTTGTATATCCTCTCTGATTTGCCTCTACTTCTGTAATAGAGTAGGTACCTGTTGGAACTAGTGTAATTGTATTTTTACCTGATAGAGGGTTCTCTGTATTTGGAGTAAAGTAAGTAGGAGAAATATATTCTGTAGTACTTTCATCCTCATTTATCATATCAACCTTAAATGAGAAGTCTTTTGCTTGGAGAATTCCACCATCAGCATCTACAACTATTTTCTCAACAATCAATGTGCCTGTATCTCTTGCGTTAGTATATGTACATGTTACATTTTCACCTGACTTTAGGTTTACTGTAGTTGTACCATCCGCATCTGTTTTCATACCTTCACTACCTGTACATTCTACTGAAACCAGAGAGTAACCTACTGGACCATCTTTTTCATTAATAATATACTCACCTGTCTTTAAGTTAGACTGAGTACTTCCAGTTTTACCTGCATCAGCACTATTAATTGTCCAATTCCACTGGTCTGAACCTTTTACATCAACCTCATCATCTAAATCCCCATCTCCATTACCATCAACATTCTTTAAGACTGTAATGCTTCCATATTTAACATTAACAAAGTCAACATCTTCCACATCCTTTCCTGGCCCTACATATACTGTATGACTGATACCCTCCTTTAAGCCATACCACCCATCTAAAGAGTTCATATCTTCTACAATTACATATGTACCTGGTTTGAGATCTTCGAATTTATAGAAGCCATTCTCATCAGTTAGAAGAACTTTCTCACCTTCATCATATTTTTCATCTCCGTTTTCATCTATGAAAATCCTCCAATTTTTAACTCCTGTCCTATCATCTGTTGTAAGATCAGAACCGTCTGCATCATTCCATTTATGACCTGAGATAGAGCCATATTGTGTGTTGGTAAATGTACAAGTCACAGTCTCACCACTTGCTAAATTCAAGTTTGAAGGAGACTGTGACTTCCCAACGATAGAGCTATCACAAGTAGAACTCTTTAAATACCAGCTATCTTTTTGTAGCTCAGTTAGAGACTCGGAGACTGTATATGTACCAGGAACTAAAGTCTGAGTATTTGAGGTTGCATCTGTCAAAGTAAAGCCATTATACCCCGTTCCAGTTGTAGTAAATGTAAATACTTCTGTACTTCCAGAAGGTTCTGTTACTTTCTTTACAATGATATTTCCAACCATTAACTTATTAACAAATGTACATTCAACATCAGGATTAGCTTTAGTTAAAGTAACAGTGACTTTTCCATCGTCATCTAAAACACAAGGCTCACTAACAGAAACTAATTCATATCCACTTAATCCTGTCTCAGTTATTGTATATGTTGCATCTGCATTCTTATCACCAAGAGGTAAACCTGTAGCCTTTTCACCACTAGCAACATTATTTACATTTACCAAACCAGAGATGTTAAATGACCACTGTGTTGGATTGATATTGTTTTCACTTGATTTGATAGGTTTAATAGAACCTTTTATTTGAATCTGATTTGGGTTTATAGGTATTTCTCTTTTACCAAGACCACCACAAACCCCATCCTCCAATCGATAGTGTAATGAACCACCACTCCATTCTCCAGCCTCATCACTTAATAATGCATTCCAATCTAACTGAACTGTACTATTTGTAGGAGTAAATGTAATCGTGTACTTCTTTGTTGTCGGACCTGTTCCTTCAATAGTAGGTTCTGACAGAGTGATGTTTGTCGCGGTATTATTTCCACTATGCACATTGTTAAAATTGACATAACCAACTTTACCGTATGCATTTTCAAAATCGTGAGATACAATCGCAGAGTAAGATGTACCAACTTCTAATCCTGTTATTGTTAATCGTGCGGGGACATTATCACCTTCTGCCCAACAAGCACCACTACCTGCACAAAGTTGCCCTGTTGTATACCCATTTCCTTTTATCTGTCCTTCTAATGTATGTTGTCCAGCCTTACATGACAAGTCGTTAATAAAGTCACAAGTTATAATATCATCTGCATTAACAGGAATATTCTTAACACCATTCTTAGTAGGTTGACCAACTAATATCCCACTGCCCTTTTTACAAGAAGCTGAAACAAAATTATGACCACTTAAAGAGGTTTCTATTACAGAATATGTTCCTACAGATAACTCTCCAGAGTTAACTTGTCCATTCTCATCTGTTACCAATTTCAGAAGAGGGTCAGAAGGTGTTACTGTAAACTCCCAACCTGCACCACCTTTTGTTCCAAGACTTCCAATATACTTATTTATGGAAATTGAACCACCACAAGTATCACTTGCAAATTTACCTAACTGGTCTGCAAGAGTATCAAAATCAGCGGATATGACATCTGATGTTCGGAAATCACCAGTATTTAGATTTGGACCAGTAATAGCTTTCATATTGTTCAAGTTCACATTCATACCAATTGCTATTCCTAAAATTCTTATATCATCACCTTTGATTAAGTTTGCTTGTTCAATAGCTTTATTTAATGCATTCGATGGTTCGTTTGGATTTCCGTCAGAAGCGAACACTATTAAATCAGCTTTATCAAGTCTTGGGTCAAATGTACTTTCAGACTTTAAAAGAGCATCGTACCAGTTTGTTCTACCACTACTTTGGAATTGTGCTATTTTAGTTTTTACTAAATCAAAATCATCAGTAAAGTCTTGTCTCACATATGCTTTAGTATTAAACTCTACTAAAGAGAACCTAGTAGGAGTACCTTTTAAGGAATCAATCAACAGATAGAAAGCCTCTTTCATCTGTTGAAGCTTTGTCGAACCGATACTACCTGATGTATCTAAAACCAAAGAGATATCTAAGCCACAAGTTTGACCTAGTAACGGGTTAGGAGCATCTTGTACTTTAACAGCTTTCGCTAGAACTTTTGTATCTGATTTGTAACTAGGATTCCAGAACCAACCTGTAGAACAATCCGATCTCTCGTAAGCTGTTATACTCAAATCATATTCACCAAGTCCAACATCCATTCCAATATCAAGGTCAAACTCATGTGTTGTGCCTTCTGTATCACTTTTAACCACACATGCATACTTGTTGTTACTCAACTTATAATAAGTAGATCCCCAAGGGATATTCTTTGTAGCATCTACCCTTACTCTGACTGTGCCCGGACGTACAACAGTGGTGTGTGACTGGTTATCAACAGTAACAGAAGTGATATTAATAAAATCAGAATTTCCCATAGGAGAAGCTTTGAGTTCTATTTTCGTTTGACTGTCATTCTCTTTCTTAGATACAGTGTCTTGCAATGAAACTGATTTCTGTGCTTCTTCCCCTTTTACATTCTCTCCTTTAGCAATTCCCTCTGGGTTAGATATACCTTCATCAAGAATGTCTTCACTAGTATCTTCGGTTGTAACAGATACCGATTGATTAGAATCAGGTTCAAGGTTAGAAATTTCTTCAGCTGCTAAAGCAACAGGGGCAAAGTTATATCCTACTAAAAATAGGACTGTCGAAATCTTGTACAAAGACTTCCAAAAAGATTTTTTGTTGAACTTCATTAATTTGTAATTAAAAATTAATAAATATTATCTAATGGTATGTAAAGACAACACACCTAATTTAAATTAATTATTACCGAATTATACCAAATGTCCCATAGATTTGCAATACCCATGTATACCTCATTGTAACCACCTTTCCATAAACCAAAAACAGTGATAGAATCACCGCTGGTATGTCAGAGAATATGAATGACAAAAACAACCTAAGAAACATTGCTATCATCGCACATGTAGACCATGGCAAAACAACCTTGGTTGATGCCTTCATGAAGCAAACACACCTCTTTAGAGATAACCAAGAGGAGATGAAACAAACAAGAATACTAGACAAAGGAGAACTAGAAAAAGAGAAAGGTATTACAATCAATGCAAAGAATATCGCTATTAAATACAAAGGAGTAAAGATAAACATTATTGACACACCCGGACACTCTGACTTTGGTGGAGAGGTAGAAAGAACTCTTAATATGGCAGATAGTTGTCTTCTACTTGTAGATGCAAAAGAAGGAACGATGCCTCAAACAAAGTTTGTTCTTAAGAAGGCATTAGAGTTAGGATTAAAGCCAGTTGTGATAATTAACAAGATAGATAAGAAGCTAGCTAACATTGAAAAGACAACATCTAAAATCAATGATCTTTTCCTTTCATTAGCTACCAAAGAAGAACAATTAGACTTCCCAATATATTATGGTATCTCCAGAGAAGGAAAAGTTTTCAAAGAGATGCCAAAAGGAGATTTAACAGTACCAGAAACCACAAGTGGAGATCTAACTCCAATATTAGATGAGATAGTTACAAACCTTCCTGCACCAAGTGGGGATATTAACAAACCATTTCAGATGCAGATAACAAGTATTGAATATGATGAACATCTAGGAAGATACTTGATTGGAAAGATATCAAATGGAAAAGTAAAGGTAGGAGATCCAATTGTTCTTGTTTCTAACCAAGAAGATTTTGAAAAGAAACAGGGAAGAGTTAATGAGCTTTTTACTAAAGTTGGGTTAGAATGGACTCCAATTAATGAAGCTGGAGTAGGGGAGATTGTTGCAGTTACTGGTATTGATTCTACAGATATTGGTGCCACACTTTGTAGTGTTGATAATCCAGAGCCATTGCCTGATATTAAGATTACACCTCCAACAGTTAGAGTAAAGTTCTCTGCTAACACATCTCCATTTGTTGGAAAAGAAGGTAAGTTCGTTACTGCAAAACAATTACAACAGAGGTTAGACCAAGAGAAAAGGTTAAATATTAGTCTAAAGATTGAAAGTAAAGGTGCAAATGCCCACTATGTTTCTGGAAGAGGGGAACTACAACTTGCAATCTTGGTTGAACAGTTAAGAAGAGAAGGATATGAGTTTGAATTAGGAAAGCCTGAGGTTATTTTGCAAAACATTGATGGTGTAGAGTGTGAGCCATTAGAGGAGTTAATCATTGATGCACCAGAAGAATACCTAAGTGCAATTACAGAAGAAGTTAGTGGGAGAAAAGGAAAGATGGTTAATATGGAGAGTGAAGAGGGACAGAGTAGGTTTACATATCATATTCTAACTAGGAATTTAATTGGGTTGCATAGGAACTTAATGACAGCAACAAAGGGTACTGCCATTATCAACAGTGCTGTTTTAGAATATGTCCCTCATGAGAAAGGAGATGAACTATTTAGAAAAGGAGTTATCATATCATCAGAGACTGGTACAGCTCTTGCATATGCCCTTATGAGTGTTCAAGAGAGAGGTAGACTCTTTATATCAGGTTCAACAGAGGTATATGAGGGTATGATAATTGGTGTTACTAACACAACGGATGATATAGAGGTAAACCCATGTAAGGAGAGGCATAAGACAAATGTTAGGATGTCCCATGCACAGGTGACAGAGATTGCACTTAAAACACCAATCCAACTTACCATTGAATATGCATTGTCATTTATAAAAGATGACGAGTTGATAGAGGTAACACCTAAGCATATCCGACTTAGAAAGAAGCTTCTTAAAAGTACCGAAAGGATATGGGCAAAGAGAGAGAACCTCACCTTCTATGCAAAACAACAGCTCGACAAGCTAAACGCAGAGGAATAGCCCTAAGGATCTGGTCTAGGTCAGACCTTAAATTCCCTTCGGTTTTCACATTGTACAACCGTTTCCTAGTCCACGGCGTCGTATTTCGGTTGAACTTTGTAAGCCGAAATCAGAAGTGTCCAAACCAACAAACCTTGATAAGTAGGTAGATAGCTAAGGAAAATGGAGGACAGACCTAGGTCAGACCTTAAAGCAGACCCTAAAAAAGTCGTACATATACAAAAAAAAAGAGGAGGTATTTCTACCCCCTCTGCAATTCCTAGATTAAAAAGGATTACTCTTCCTTTTTCTCTTCTCTGGCCAATGAGACATTGACAGGTCTACCATCAATCTCTTTACCATCCATTTCAGTCATTGCTTTCTGTGCTTCATCCTCTGTGGACATTGTAACAAAGCCAAATCCTTTAGATCTGTTCTTCATTCTATCCATGATAACGACTGCTTCTTCAACAGTACCAAATGGAGCAAATGCTTCCTTCAACTCCTCGTCTCTAACGTTCCAGCTGAGGTTGCCTACAAATAACTTTTTACCCATTATTTATATAAATAAAAATTAAATTTGCTACACCATAAATATGGGAGATTACACTCTAAGCAGTCTATCACAGAAAGCTTCCATAGCTATTTTAATTATACCATAAATTGGAGAATGTAAACAGGGGAACTACCAATGAGTCAAACCTTCAAATAGTCTCTCTCTTACATGCTCTCTATAATTCTCCTTCTTCCTTATCTTTCCCCTTGCAGCAGGATGTATTAATTGAATATGTGGTATATCAATTTCCTCCAAATGTCTGTGAACTCGATTTCCTAAAGAAACTATCGCAAAACCAGATTCGCAGTAAAAACGAAAAATGTCATGCAAATCTTCATTCACCACCCACTCAGTAAGGTCATCTTCAAAGGCGTTGATAAAATGTATCTTTGAAATATCATATGGATCTATACCACAATATTCTAAAGCATCAAAAAGCTGATTAGCACAATTCCTAGGTTTCTTCTCCAGTTGACATCTTTCCCAACTCCAGTCCTTCTCTTGAGCCATATTGCTCCTATTCTCTCCAACAAACAGAATTGGACGTACAAACAAATCATCTGTATCTGTTTGGTCAAAATATTCCTCTACTATATTCTCCATATTTAATCAAAACATTGAATAGGGGAGTATTCAACAGAAGTTAATATATCTTCTTTCTGCTAAAAAGAAATTCTACCATCTCTTTTTCAACAGGGCCTTCATTATACACCAAGCACTCTAATTTAAAAAGTTCGCAAGTCACTTTATATGATAAAATCAAATATGAAAAACTTACTAATACATACATGCTGTGCTGATTGCTTACTTAATGCATTACTTAATCTAGAGGATAAGAAGTTAATTAACAGTAAAACTGAGATAACCTCCCTCTTTTACAACCCCAACATTCATCCTAGAACAGAATATTTAGAAAGATTAAAAGCTGTACAAAAAATACTTCCTCAATTACAAGAGAAATGGAATATCAAACTTGTAATACCCAACTATTCACCAAAAGAATATATGGGAGAGATAATGAAAGGAGATAGAGAAGTAGGAGAGAGGTGTATGAAGTGTTGGAGATTAAGACTTGAGTATTCATTAAGATATGCAAAAGAGAATAATATTGAGAATGTTACAACAACACTACTAACTAGCCATTATCAATCAAAAAAGAATATACTTTCAATACTCAATGAGTTAAGAAAAAAATATGAACTGAATGTTGTTGAAATAGATTCAGGTTCAAATGAGAAGCATGGTGGTTTCTACAAACAGAATTACTGTGGCTGTTGTTTCTCACTAGTGGAGAAAATGATAGAATCATACAAATAAATTTACATGAATTAATTATGGATACACTCACAAACGAACATACATTGGTATTAACACATTTTAGAACACCTTTAATAGCTCTCTCCCTCATTGTCCTTTTTAACTTTTTAGTCCTCATATTCTTATATAAAAAACTGGATGTAAAACAACTAGCATTCATTAATTTATTAACAGTATTCTTTGCAAGTGTTTCTGTCCTTGCCCAAGGGGGAAATATAGTTAATCAATTCGGATTAGTCGGAGACTCATTCTCTTTCTATCTAATTTTAACCTCTTCTATCATTTTCTTTGCTGGCATCTTCATATTTACAAAGAAACCTAAAAAGAAAAAAGAGGAAGAGAAATAATTTAAGTCAACTATTCCATGAATTACCTTTGGTTGATAGTAATCGCTTTTCCTACAATGCTCCTAATACTTCTGTTAATCTCCTTTCTCATACCTAAAGACAAAGGAGAAGAAAGGAGAGAAGAGGAAGAAGAGGAATTGTAACAACTTTGTAATATCCTTTGTTGTATATTGGTGTATGTATAAGAAGGAAATACTTATTGTAGAGGACAGTCCAGGTTTAATATTTGTTTTAGAAAAGTACCTCAAAAAGCAAGGATACAAAGTAGTGTGTACATGTAACGGAAGCGACGGTATAAGGTTAGGAATAGAAAATGACATCTGCCTTGCAATCATAGATATTGGATTACCAGATATATGTGGGTTAAAGGTTGTTGAAAAAATAAAGGAGGTAAAGAAAAACCTATCCATTATCGCAATTTCACAACCCAAAGATATTGAAAAAGAAATAAATATTTACAAAAAAGGAGTTAACATCTTCCACAAAAAACCTATCTGCTTCGAACTCTTAGGTATTCAAATTGAGAACCTTGTACCTGATTGTAAAAACAACATCTTCAAAACAAAGAATGTTCTCATCGATATCACAAAAGGAGTAGTTAGAAGAAAGAACAAAGAAATCTCTCTGACTAAAATGGAAAAAATCTGCCTAGAGTATCTATTAGAATCAGATGGACATGTATGTACAAGAGAAAACATTTTAAAAAGATTAAATATTAACTATGAAGAGAGAAGTCTACACTGTATTGACACACTAATATGTAGATTAAGAAAAAAGTTAGGACATTGTGAAGAAGAAATTATTGAAACTGTATCGGGGATAGGGTATCGAATACTAATCCCTAGGGATTACTAATTTTAAACAATTCCTCATTTCACCTTTATGATTCTCAATCTTAATATCTCCATTAAAAATCTCTCTCACACAATACTTTACAAAAACCAAACCACTTCCTAAATCTAAAGCTTTTCCAGAAAAGATAAACTCCTCATTGTTAAATACTCTCTGCAACTTAGAATCGAAACCGTCCCCATTATCAAAGATGTATACTGTAAAGAATTCAGGTGTCTCTGATGTCTTTATTGATATTTTTCTAACATCTCTCTTCCTTTTCTCCAATTCCTCTATAGCATTCAGAAAAACATTAAGAAACACCCTTAAAAACACATTTCTATCTCCTGTAATATTCTCTTTAGTATGATAATTTCTTTCAACTAGAATACATGCCTCATCAGTCCTCACCCTTAGCAAAGTAACTATCTCCTCTATACACTCATCAATTGAAAAGCTTTCAACAGAAGAAGACCTCTTCATCAAAAAATCTGTGCTATGCAATATGGAATCCATTTGATTTACAGCTATTTTAACATTGGTGTATAAATCCTCTCGCTCTATTTTGCTCAACTTTCTACCCTCTGACAATTCTAAACAACCAAGAAGAATACTTACTGGTGTAGCGATATCGTGAAGTAATGACCTAGAAACCTTACCTAAAAGCCTGTTACGATTCTCAAAACTCGCAACAATCTGATATTCTTGCTGTTTCTTTAAAAGAGACCTTACATAAGAATCTAACAAAAATGCCATCCTAATAATCTCTATCAAAAAGAAAGTGAAATAGAGGTAGACTAAAGGTTTTATCGAAATTACAAAGTCATCAACTAAAAAAAGACCCAAAAGTAGTAGTGGAGTGAATATAGCTATCATCTTTGTCAAAAATTTCCCACATTTATCTCTTCTTTTGAGTACAACAAACAGAAAGATTGCAAGTAAAAAGAAAAGGCAAGACAGATGATAGTAATGCTCTCCCATACCATAAAAACAGAGTAGAAGACTAAGACAAGACATTACTAATGTACAGAGAAAAAGATCCTTAACAACAGTTAAGGTATATTCATTTAAGCTGTCTTCAAGCTTCATACTTGTTCTATTACTCATTTAATCATTTTACATTAAACAACATCACAAAATCCTCACATCTAAATATGATATACTTTCATTATGGCAAAGGCTTTAAGAATACTAAAAATTGATAAAAAGGAAGATGAGGTTTCATTAAGGACACCGAGTATTCCTGTTAAAGAGGAAGAGTTTAACTCTAAAGAGTTTCAAGAGTTTCTAGATGACCTCCTACTTACTGCACAAGAGAGTGAAGAACCTGCAGGTGGAATCGCATCACCACAGGTTGGTGTAAATAAAAGGATCTTTTACATTCTAGATTACGATACCGATGAGTGGAAACTTTTTATCAACCCAACGGTAGAACCAATTGGTTTTGTAAAAAGCAAAGAGATGGAATCTTGTCTAAGTGTTCCCAATCGAGAGGAAAAAGTATTAAGATATAGGAGGGTGAAAATCAAATATCAGGACAAAAAGGGTCAGTGGCATACAGAAAAATATAGTGATTTTAATGCAATTACTATACAACATGAAATTGACCACCTAGATGGTGTATTATTTATCGATAGGATATAAATTAATTTAATTAAATTCTGCCTAAAATGAAATTTCTTAAAAAAGCATCAATCGTTCTCGTAATATTATCATTTATCTTTTCACCTTTCCTTGTTTTTGCAGAGAACAACAAAGAAGAGGGAAAAACAATTACAATTGAAGAACTTGCACTAGAACTACCGACAATAACTGATAATCCAAGCCTAATTATTACATTTAGTGACCCATCAACAGAGAAGGAAGGTGTTCACTTGGAGATAGATAAAAAAGGCTTTACTACAATAAAAAGTCCATACTCATTGCCAGCTCTAAGTATTGGGAATCACCTACTTAAATTCAAGTTTGTAGACAAATATGGTGCAACACAAACAATAGATAAGGAAATTATTATCATTCCTAGAGCTCCAATATTAAATACCCCCTCTGTAGAAACATCACAGATAATCTTCTCTGGTTCTGGACTTGCAGGTTCAGAGGTAATTCTACTACTAAGTACAGATAAAAAAATGATTACCAAAGTAGGAGAGGTTGATGAGGATGGAAAATGGAGAATTGAAGTTGTTGATAGTATACCAACAGGAACCTATTCCTTTACAGCATATGTAAGAAAATACGGATACGCAAGTAACTTAGCAGATTCGATGACATTAGATATTGGAAACAACCAGAAGCCAGAGATTAAAGAAGATGAAAGACAGAAAATCCACTTCTCCTTCAAAGATATTGATAGTACTAATATCAAAGAAGTTTTCTCTACTAATACTGATTTAATAATGCTCCTTGCATCTGCATTAGTTTTAGGGATACTTTTCGGTTTACTTTTTACAACAATCTCTCAGAAAAACAGAGAGAACAAAGTAGTTGAAATCGCATCTAAGACACTAGAGAAACCCATTAACACCGAGGAAAAACCTATGACACTAAGAGAGAAATTGATTAATAAAGAAGTTGGATTTGAAAAGCCTGTTGAAGAGCAACCTATTGAAGAGGAGGAAAATGTAGAACCAGTAGTGATAAATGAGATAAAGACTGCCAGTAAATCTGAAGAGGAACCTAAAAAAGAAGAGAAAGAAAGAATTGTCACAAAGATAGATTTCCTTAAGGATTTTAAACATGAAGACCCTGATGATGATAAAGGAAAGGAGAAGAAGAAAGTAAAAGTATCATTAACCTCAAAGAAATAGTTGCCAGGGTGGTGAAATGGCAGACACGCTACGTTCAGAACGTAGTCCTAGCAATAGGGTGGGGGTTCAACTCCCCCCCTTGGCATTACTCCCAATACCATTCTTCAATATTATGAAATCTATCATACGAGTTATTTATAGATTCCAAGTCGATTCCTTTAAGTCCTGAATCAACAATATATTCAAAAGATGGGTTATAGAGAAAAATCACAGGACTGTCATTATTTAGATACCTCTGAAACAAAGTATACTTCTGTTTTCTTGTATCCTTGTTTATTGTCTGTCTAGCCTCCTCAAGCAAAATATCTACTCTTTCATAATCATATCCTGAAAGATTCAAATCTGGATAATTAACTTTAAGTGAATGCCATAGATTATACTGATCTGGGTCTATTGCTGTCTCCACTTCATAAAGAAGCATCTCAAAATTTCTTGTTGCAATAATTTCTTGTGTAATCTGATCATACCCAACCCCATTACCCTTAAGAAATACTCCCTCCTTTTTGTAATAATCAATCAACAACTCTGCCATTCTACTATTTGTAGGTGTATCAAGATAGCTAAGAGTGAAGTTAAGAATCTCCTTATTCTCCGTTTCATAATAACCACTCTCAGTATTCATTACATATCCCAAATCCTTTAACAACTCTTTAGCTTTCTGCGGATTGTATTGATACTTCTCAAAATCATCACTATATGCCCAAGAAGTCTTAGGGAATGGACCATGCATAATCTCACCTCCAACATCAAGCTCCTCCAGATACCTCTCCTTATCAAGCAGATAGTTTAGAGCCCTTCGCATATTCTCATTCTTCAAAGAATCCTTACGAAGATTAAAGAAAATTAGTTTCTCTCTATCCCTAATAGTCATAGAATATTTAGAATAATTCCTGTACTCCTCTGTATACCTAAACGATTTCCTATCCCATCCACCAACGGCATCTAAATTTCCCACTCTAAAAGCCATCTCTTCTGCTTCCAATGTTGGATATATCTTTAATACAAGCTTCTTAATCTTTGGCTCATACTTATCATACTCATTGTCCTCGAGCACAACCTCGTAATCATCTATCTTTACAACATGAAATTTTCCACTTCCCATCGGATATTTAGCAAAGTGATCAAATGCCATCCTCCCAACATCAACCTCTTCAAGTCTAGATTTTGGAACTATATATATAGATATCGCTTTAAAAAAAACAGGATTTCTCTCCTTCAATTGAAACCTAACTGTTTCATTATCAATTTTCTCCACCCCTATATCCTGAAAAGCCTCTCCCACAGAGTCAAAACCACTACGTTTAGCAAGAGCAATGGCAGTCTCGAAAGTAAAAACAACATCATCTACTGTTAAATCGCTACCATCACTCCATTTCAATCCATCATCTATCTTAAAATCTACAACCAATCCATTTTCACTGGTAATCCAACTACTTGCCACACCTGCTATTGGATTTCCCTCATTATCAATATTAACAAATTTCTGAAAAACAAGACTCTGGATAGCTCTATCCGAAAAGTTATTTGTCACAAACAAAGGATTTAGAGAATCAACAGTTCCAACTAAACCCTCGACAAAAGTGTCTTTCCTAACACTTTCCTTACCCACCTTACTAACCACAGAGCTATTTAAAAACAAAACTAAAATACCTGCCACGATTGCAAAAAGGAAAATATAGCTAAGTGGAATTAACTTCTTGTAGAGCATGAGGAAGGTTTTAGGATAATTCCAAATGGCATCACGAATACTAAATTTCTTCTCAGGAGAAGTTGAAGGAGCTGAAATATTCAAGTCCTCAAGAGCATCCTTCATCGTATTATCAGCAACAATATCTCTTTTCTTCTTTTTCATAAAATTACCAGCTGGTTATCTACCTAAGAAGAGAGCTTCAAAATCACTACAGAGGTGATAACTAATACTGCAATCATTCCAATTGTTAGATAGTAAAGGAATTTTTCTAAACCCCTCTTAGTTCTAAATATCTCACCACCTCCTCCAAACATCTGTCCCAAACCCTCAGCTCTGTTTTGAAGAAGAATACTGATAACAAGTATTACACAGACCACTATTTGTACTATCGATAATATTTTTGTTGTATCCATAATTGAATTATACACTAAATTAAGAAAAATTACTCCCTATCAAGCTCTTTGTATATTGCTGTTAACAATGATGCTAGAAAAGAAGCGATAGCGATAGACACAAGGGGAATTACTTTAAATTCATTAATTTGGACATTACCTAATTTCAATCCAGCAAACTGAAATTCATTAACAGTAAAACCAACCATAATTAAGTTCATTAAGAGCAATACTCCTGTTAAAATTAAAGTTCCCATCAAAAGAAAGGTTATGAAGTTACATTTAACTGTCAAAAAGTTAAGAACAGGGCAAGCAAGAAGCAAAGCAATCCCACCTCCTAAAAGAGTTAGGAAGAGATAGAGAAAAGATTCTGGTAATTGAAAAGCATCTCCAAACAAACTTAGAACGAAATAGAGCACTAGCATCCCAACAAGAACTAATTTTGAACCTTCTTTCATTAAAATAAACCTACAATTTACTAACCTTAGGATACTAGATTCCCAAAACTTTTACAATGCTGTATACTAAAATATTAAGAAACTGCTCAAATGAAAAATGTCGCAAAAACAAAAATTGTAGCCACCATAGGTCCCTCTACATGGGATAATGAGATACTCCAAAAGATGTATGAGAATGGCATGAGGCTAGCTAGAATTAATGCTTCTTTTGCCGATGAAGCGGAATTGGAAAGAGTATCAAAACAACTTAGGGATATATCTCCCAGAATTGCAACCATTCTAGATACACAAGGAACAAAGATTAGAGTTAGGGGATTAGCCAAAGAGGTTGAGGTTAAAGACACACTTGTTCTTTCTTCTGTAGATAATCCAAATGAAAATATCATTAAAGTTACATATCCAACACTTCATGAAGATGTTGTAATTGGTACAAAGATTATGCTTGATGATGGAAATATTCAACTAATAGTTAAACAGATTAAAGGTACTGAGGTTCTGTGTGATGTCATTCAGAGTGGTATTCTAAAGCCTAACAAAACTGTCAACATTCCTTCTGTTAATCTTAACTTTCCAGCGCTAACAGAAAAAGATGAGAAGGATATCATATATGCCGCAAATCATGGCTTTGACTTCATTAGTGCTTCATTTGTAAGAAGTAAAGAGGATATTCTTTTAGTTAGAAAGTTGATAGGGGAGAATGGAACTAAGGTCATTGCGAAGATAGAGAATGAGCAAGGTGTTGCAAATTTTGATGAGATACTTAAAGAGACAGATGCTGTAATGATTGCTAGGGGAGATATGGGAGTAGAGATGGATTTAGAAGATGTTCCCATTATTCAGAAGCAGTTAATCTTCAAATGTAGACAAGCAGGTAAACCAGTAATTGTTGCAACACAGATGCTGGAGTCTATGAGAGAGAACAAGAGACCAACAAGAGCAGAGGTGTCAGATGTAGCAAACGCAGTAATGGATGGAACTGACTGTGTAATGCTCTCTGCCGAAACCTCTACTGGGAATTATCCTGTTGAAGCTGTCCAAACAATGAATAGAATTGCAATGAAAACAGAAGCCATTATGAAGCTCTCACCAATTGAAGGAAAAACATCTGCAGGTGAACATGAAGATTGTTTGGGTTTAACAGTATGTAAACTAACTGAGGAAATTGGAATTAAGGGAATCATAATCATATCTAATTCAGAAGGTATTGTAGGTAGTGTTAGTAGACACAGACCTAATGTACCAATCTATGTTCTTAATTCCTCTATTAAAACAGTCCGAGAGAATGCTATCTATCGTGGAGTAAAAACATTCCACATAAAAGAACTATCTGATGATCGAGATGCCAACGTTATTCTTGCAGTAGAAAAAGTATATGGTAGTGGGGAGTTGGATTTATTAGACAAAATCGCTATAATTAGCGGAAGCTCTATTAAAAACAAAGACTCAGATAGTATATTAGAAATCTTAACTGTCAAAGATATTCTTAATCTCTAGGGTGACGTAGCCAAGCTGGTTAAGGCCGTGGTCTGCAAAACCACTACCACGGGTTCGAATCCCGTCGTCACCTTATATTTCTAAGTCTTTTTTGATAGAATACACACACCTATTAGCAGGAATGGCGGAATAGGCAGACGCGCGGGACTTAAAATCCCGTTCTAGCAATAGAGTGAGGGTTCGATTCCCTCTTCCTGCATTCTTACCAATATTTTAACAAAAATGAACCTACAACTAACCAGTCCATATATTAAGTGTCCATATGGTTGTCCATATTGTGTATCAGCTTTTGAGGGAGAGAATCCATATAACGATGATTTCTACAATAATAATACAGAGTTATATTTAAAAAGATTAGACAATGTCATAACCAATCACAATATATCTACCGTTGTCATTACAGGAATGACAGAACCAACACTCTTTCCTGATTTTATAACCAACTCCTTAAAAATACTTTCTAAACATAAAGAGTGTAAAGTAGAAATACAAACAGCTAATCAGAACTTCAAAGGTCTTCCTGAAATAGATGTAGTAGCATATTCTATGAATAAAATTCCAACTAAGCTTCCAGTTGCTGATTTTGGAATTACTAGATATACAGTTATCCTAACAGATCAATTATCATATACCGATATCGTAAGGTTAAGAGAAAGAGCAGGGGATGATAAACAGATAACAGTTAAATACTTACAAAAAACATCAAACCATCACCCTAAGGTAGATGCATATATAGAAGAACATAGACAGACTTTTTCAACTACAGAAGCTCAAACATTAAGAGAGAAATATAATGTGTGGGTTGATGAATCATGTATGGATAGTACAAACAGATATCTGGTATACAGAACAGATGGTAATCTATATTCTACATGGGATTTTAACTCTCAGATAGAGATATAATCCATAATGTTTAAATTTAGATAACATGCTTAGATTAGTAATCATTTTCACACACTTGACAGATACCCCTAGGTGTGATATTATCAAAATGTAAATAACATATATCTGTATTAAAACAACACAATGAAACTAATAAGAATATATATTAATCTAACCAACAAGTGTAATGCGGATTGCGAATTTTGCTGCATGTGGTCCGAATCATCAAAAACCACTTTCATCTCATTTGATAAATTTAAAGAAATTATAGACTCATATGATGATGACTTCGAACTTCAACTCGAAGGCGGAGAACCACTCCTACACAAAGACTTATATCTATTTATAGAATACGCTCAAAGTACAAATAGATGTAAGAAAATAATCATAGTAACAAATGGCATATTACTTAAAAGACATATACATAGATTAGTTGAACTTCACAAATGGTACAAAACACCTGTTCTTATAAAAATTAGTATCAACTATTGGTTATATAACATGAATAAGAATTGTATAGATGAGGCTAAAGATTTACACCTCTCTACTGAATTCATAAAAGACTTCAACATTATTTTAAATGTAAGATTGAGAAAAAAAGATGATTGGTTAAAAAAATTAATAAAAGAAAAAGATTTAGAGAAGATATCAAATCTTTACTATCTACAACGATATGGAAAATATGAAAACGAAAGTGAATATGATTTGCCTGTAATTGTCCAGAATGTTGATGATTGGTATATTTACTCCTGCGATGGTAAAAACTTTAAGCAAGATTTAATAGCAAGAAGCAATTATGAAAGGGGGTTAAAATAATGAATACAATAAAATTTACACCAGCAAGTAATGAAAGAACTGAAACACACAATATAGAGGTTTATGACATCAAAGAGAAGATTTTTAATAAAAAGAAATACAGAGTATACGGGAATGCTTCTCTGACAATATATATAACTAACAAATGTAATGCTAATTGTCCTTTCTGTATGAATAAGTACGAGGATAATTATCTCTACTCCAAAGAGATTAATAGTGATAAAGAATATATTGAAAGACTAGATTATGTATTAAACCAACTAAAAGATTTAAACCCAGCAATAGCTATAACTGGTGGAGAACCTACAAAAAGTTCAAAATTAGTACCAACCTTACAACTTATTAAAAGATATGGATACAGATATAAAAGTTTCTCAACCAATGGTAGTGGCTTGCTAGATTTAGTTGACAACAAGCCAATATTACAACATATGTTAGAAAACAATGTAGTTCAGAATATAAATATTAGTCGCATGCATTCAGACCAAAGAGTAAATTCAAAACTTATGATGACTCCATATGCCATCTCTAATGAAGATGTACAAAGGATTGCAACATTTTGTAACACAAACGGAATGGGAGTTCGAATGGGATGTACTCTACAAAAAGGAGGAGTAACAAACTTAAAAGAAATACTAGATTATAGAGATTTCTATAAAAACCTTGGAGTTGAAACTACACTCTTTAGGGAGCTAGTCAACATTAAGAAATCTGCACCTAATTATGACAATTACATGAATAAATTTGTTGACATATCAGAAATAGTTAAGGAATTAAGAAAAAATCAAAAATTTAAACATATTAGAGATATGGAGGGACTTTATTACTCTGTACAAGTATTTGCTTATGAAGATTCTATTGTTAAGTGCTATACAGAAAAAGATTACGACAATGACATTATAAGAGATTTTGTTTTCTATGCAGACGGACGTTTGATGGATACAGATTGGAATAACAGAAGTAAGGTTTTATTAAATTATTAAATATAAAAACATGTCTGAATTTGAAAAACTAAGATATACACGTCAAGCAAATTTTGACATAAATCAAAAGGAGCTTATAGATTTTGACTTTGATGGGTTGAAGAAAAAGGTCTACGGGAATTGTAATCTATCAATATTTGTTGATGATTTCTGTAATGCGGACTGTAAATTCTGTGTAGCACAACTACGATATGAGAATGTGGCTAAAATCTACAAAAAAGAAACAATTAAGAATACTAATGAATACTACAAAAGGTTAGATGAAGTGCTAACAAAGTTAGAACCCCTTAATTTAAGTGTTTCATTAACTGGTGGAGAACCAACTGCATCACCTAAGTTACCAGGTATTCTAGAACTCTTAGAGAAACATAATATGAGAAAAAGAACCATAACCACAAATGGAAGCTACCTATTACACAAAATCAATGGTAAAAGTATCCTCGATCTACTAATCAAATATAACTTTGATCATTTGAATATTAGTAAAACACATTATGATGACAATATAAACACGAAAATAATGAGATATAGAGAAGGGTATTGCTCTAATGAAGATTTAGCACAAATAATACCATATGCTTTGGAAAGAAAGTTAAGACCAAGACTAAGTTGTCTCTTGCTAAAAAGTGGTATCAGTACAATGCAAGACATAGAGAACTACATTCAATTCTATGAAAAGCTTGGAATTGATAATGTCATCTTCAGAGAACTGATGGATTATGATGAAAAATCTATGTCAAATATCGAAAAAATGAAATATTGCAAAGAAAACAAAGTAGTACTGAATGACATCTGGAAAGAAATTGATAAAAACCCCAAATTTGTACCTATCAAAAATATTTTAGGGTATTACTACTATGTAGAGATATACCAATATAATAATGTAGTTGTATGCTCCGAATCTGCAGACCTTAAAAAGCTATACGCAGAGAAAGCTAAACATAAAGATAAAGTCTATGAAATGGTTTTCCATCCAAATGGGAATCTTAATGGTAGCTGGGTAGATAATGAAGATATTTTAATGAAGTATGAATAAAGCTAAAAAGAAAAAACATATCATAATTGCAGGAACTAGTAGGTCTGGTAAAACCACCTTAGCTTCCATGATACGAAAAAAGAAATCCTACTACAATTACATACCTATGGATAGTATAAAAAGAGGGATATTTAATAACTTCGTCAAAACTAGTGGGAAAAGATGGCCTCAGGCAAGCCCTAAATTGGTAAAGCTTATGAACAGCATCACAGGGTCAAACAACTCTAATATCAACAAACATTTTTACATATTTGATATTCCGACATTATACCCTCGAGATGTTGCAAATCTAAACAATAAAGACACTATAGTAATATTCCTTGGTTATCCCAATATAACCACAGAGAAGAAGATAGAATTAATTCAAAAACATGACCCCAAATGTTCCTGGTCCTATGGTTTAAGTAAAGATAAGCTAAGAAAGATTGTGGTTTCGAACATTAAGTTCAGCAAAGTTTTAGAAAAAGAGTGTAAAGATTTAAATATAAAATTTTTTGACACATCGAAAAACAGGGAAGTTATTTTAAAAAAGGCATTAAAATATCTAGAAGCACAAACCCTATAGCATATGTGGTGGGTTTCTGATATAATGCATGTGTAAATATATCACTTAGTGAATTTACACATCGTTCCTTATTGTTCTTTAAAAATTAGAAAAATATATAGAAATAGTCAAGTAGTAAAGGAGAAACATAATGAAAAAAGTTGTAGATTTTTATGAGCTAACAATGGCTCAGGTTGATTACTTTCACGGCTTCAAAAACCTATGGCAATGCTTTGATGTCTATTTCAGAAACGATAGACGAGAAGGAGCAGAACAGAAGGGGTACTCTATAAGTGCAGGTTTAAATGAAATCATCGATTACATTCAGAACCTGTCATTCTCTAAGGAAGAAATAGACTACCTGAGCAAGAATAGTGACTTGAAAAAAGAGTTCTTAGAATATTTAAGAACATTCAAGTTTACTGGAGATGTGTATGCCATTCCAGATGGTACACCCATTTTCCCAAACGAGCCTGTAATAACAGTATGGGCTCCAGCAATTGAAGCAAAAATCATTGAGACAGACATATTGAATCGCTTCAATCATGGGTCAATGATTGCTACCAAGGCAAAAAGAATTGTCCATGCCGCAGCAGGAAGATCAGTAATGGAGTTCGGAGCTCGAAGAGCACAAGGACTAACAGCAGCTATCAACGGCGCGAAATATGCTTACATGGCAGGGTGCGCTGGCACATCGTGCTATGGAACAGGGTTAGAGTACAATGTTCCACTACTTGGAACTATGGCACATAGTCTCGTAACCCAATTTGATACTGAATATGAAGCTTTCATTGCATATGCAAGAGAGTTTCCACACAATACTGTGCTACTCGTAGATACATACGACACACTAAGAAGTGGAGTACCTAATGCTATAAGAGTAGCAAAGGAATATCTTGAACCTCTAGGTCAAAGATTGAAGGGTATTCGTTTGGATAGTGGGGACTTAGCCTACCTTGCCAAGCAAGCAAGAAAAATGCTTGATGAGGCAGGATTACAAGACTGCAAAATTGTAGCATCCAATTCCTTGGATGAGTACACTATCCAAAGTCTGCTTGCACAGGGAGCACCCATCGATTCCTTTGGAGTTGGTGAAAACCTCATCACTTCAAAAAGAACCCCCGTTTTTGGAGGTGTCTACAAGCTTGCTGCAATAAAAAAGGGCCGTTTAATCATTCCTACAATCAAAGTGAGCGAAGACAATACAAAGACTACCACACCAGGGTTTAAGAAGGTATATCGTTTCTACGATAAGGATACTCGCTTTGCTCTTGGCGACTTAGTTGCCTTAGCAGATGAGGTAATTCCTACCGACCAGTATAGGTTAGTAGACCATAATCATCCTTGGAAATACAAAGATCTGTCGAATTATATATTGAAAGAACTTCAAGTTCCAATTTTCCAAAAGGGAGAGTTAGTTTACAATGTCCCATCACTCGAAGAGAGCCAGGATTATTGTTCAAGAGAATTTCAAACTCTCTATCCAGAAGTCATACGTTTAGACAATCCGCATGGCTACTACGTTGACCTTTCTGTCAAACTGGCAGATATGAGGAATCGAATGATCTTTGAACAAAGAGGCGTTCAATACTGCTAAACAATAAGGAACGGAAAAGCACCACAAGAGGTAAGATATATGTACAACAATGTACATTCTAATATCTTAAACCAACCTCAAGTGGTGCTTTTTTCATAAATATAGACAACCCCTTGACAAAAAGCCCTGTTTTTGTCATAATGTTAATATCAAAATAAATTATTATTCACATTAAATGAAAAACAAAGATTTAAACCAATATCGAAAACTACTAGTTGTAGTAGATATGAATAAGGGTTTTGTCGAAAAAGGTGCACTTGCAGACCCAAATATTGGTCAAATAGTACCTGCAATCACTCAGCTCATAGACAAATTCTTAACAGCAGGGGGTCGTGTTATCTACGCTAATGATGCACATAATGAGAATAGCGAAGAGTTTAAAAATTATCCTGTCCATTGTCTCGATAAGACTGAAGAAGCAGAACCTATTGATGCGTTAAAGGGATATGTAGAGCGTGGAGAAGCAACTATATGTAAAAAAGACTCAACAAACGCTATGGAAAGTGATGAATTTTGCAAAGAATTACAAAAAATAGAAAGTAATCTAGATGAAATTGTAATTGTCGGTTGTTGCACAGATATCTGTGTTTTACACCTAGCATTATCACTTCAAGACTATTTAGATGAGAGGAAAAGTGAAACAAAACTCATTGTTCCAGAAAATGCTGTTGACACATTCCGTGGCGAGGTAAATGGTAAAAACAGAGAGGAAAGAAGCCATGAAGCATTAGAATGGATGAAGGGAGCAGGAGTAATAGTCGTTCCGGAGTATAAGCAAGAAACAGATATTGACAACGAATGGGAAGAGTCATACCCTCTTAGTTAATAACTTATTAAATTAACAAAAGAATGAAATGAAAGAGTTTGATGCAGAGAAGGAAACTAAAAACATAGTACGGTTCATCAGAAATCACTTCAAAAAATATAATCTTGGTGGAGTAGTCATTGGAGTTAGCGGAGGAAAGGATAGTGGAATAGTACTAGGACTTCTTGTTAAAGCACTTGGCAAGGAGAATGTTGTTGGTGTATGGATGCCTTGCCATTCTAGATCTCAAGATATGAAAGATGCTCAAGAAGTTGCCGACTACTATGGTGTAGATTTACTCTCCTTTGAACTTACAGAAACATACGATACATTTAAAAAAGAAGTCACAAAGGTAGTAGGGGAAGATGAAAAATATATGCTTAATGCAGATATCAATGTAAAACCACGAATGAGAATGGCTACCCTTTACTACATCGCAGCATATATGACTGCAAAAACAGGAAAACAACATATCGTTGCTGGAACATCAAACAAGTGCGAAATATTTATTGGCTACTTTACAAAATGGGGTGATGGTGCAAGTGACATGGCAACAATTGCAGACTATACAGTAGAAGAAGTCATTAAGATTGGAGAATATCTAAAGGTACCAAAGGCTTGCCTTTACAAAACCCCAGATGATGGCCTCTCCGGCAAAACAGATGAAGAGAAGTTAGGAATAAACTACAACCAAGTTGCTGATTACATGGAAGACCCTAACAAGGTGTCAAAAGATGCTAGAGAGAAGATTAAGAAAATGCATGAGAACTCACAACATAAATTCAGTATACCAACATACAGAAGGTAGATGAGAATTGGAATATTTGGAGGATCTTTTAATCCACCACACAAGGCACACTATCAAATAGCGAAAAACATTGTAAACGGAGGCTACGTTGACAATGTTATCTTTGTCCCAACTGGAGATAGGTACGACAAAAATGATTTAGTACCTAACAAACATAGGTATAAAATGTTACAGATTATGACCGAAGATGAAGAAAACATTTCTGTTTCCAACTTCGAGCAAAATAAAGAATTGGTATATGCATACCAAACCTTAGACCATTTTCAATCTCTTTATCCTTCTGATGATATCTATCTAATATGTGGTAGTGACAACCTTGAAAATTTCACAACATGGAGAGAGTATAGGTATATATTAGAAAATTACCCACTCATTGTCATCAAAAGAGAACCTTTCTTCTTTCCAGAAGAATTGAAAGAGTATGAAAAAAAGATTACCTTAGTAACACCCAACTATAACTACAACATTTCTTCAACAATTATACGTAAAGAATTATTAAAAAAAGATGATAGTAAGATTTTAAAAAGACATTTAGATGAAAATATACTAAAATATATTAGAGAGAAACAGCTTTATGAAAGAAAAACAATATAAATCAGAAAAGGAGTTTCTAAAACACTATGATCCTAGCAAATATGAACGCTTATCCGCTACTGTTGATATACTGATTTTTAGTGTTTCAGACACACCTACAACAAACTATAGAAAGCTTAACAAAAAGAATTTCTCCGTTCTTCTAGTTAAGAGAAATACTCATCCCTTTAAGGATAAATGGTGTTTACCTGGAGGCTTTATTGATGTTAAAGAAACAATAGAAGATGCTGTAGAAAGAGTGTTGGCAGATGAAGCAAATCTCCATGATATATATACAGAACAGTTATATACAATGGGAGAGGTTAATAGAGACCCTAGAATGAGAGTTTTAAGTGTTGCATATATGTCATTAATAGATAAAAATCTACTTAGTGACAAATTGCCTTCTAATGCTGCTTGGTTTGATATTACAATAAAGGAAAGAGGACAATATATTGATATTAAATTAAAAAGTGATAAGGAACAGATTAGCTTTACTGTAGAAAAACGTTTAATCCAACATACCACAGAGAAGTATCAGTATGATGCTGTCGAAAACAAGTATCTTGCTTTTGATCACGCTTCTATAATTGCTCTTGGAATTGAAAGATTAAAAAACAAGATAGAGTATACTGATATTGTTTTTAATATGATGCCTGAGTTATTTACACTAGGGGAATTACAACAAGTCTATGAAGTGATATTAGGTAAGAAGTTATTAGATGCTGCCTTTAGAAGAATTATTAAAAATAAAGTCACAAAAACAAAGAATATGAAAACAGGAGGGGGACATAGACCATCCGTGTTGTTTAAGTATAAAGGATCTAGACTGTAAGCCTTAACCCATAGTGTGTTGACATTTCTCAAAGAATATTATATAATGTGTGTAGGATAATATATCCTAGCTCTTAAAAAGTGTCACTTTTCCGACATCGTGAGACGTCTTTGACCCAAACCATATTGGTTTTGTGGCTCTTGTGCCCACTTTACATTTTTTTAAGTGAGGCATAGACTGAAGTCCTGCATCATCTAGGTGCTTGTGACTCCTGTCTTTACTTTGCAATCGGAATTTTATTCTGCTTATTGGCAGATAACGACTCTTAATAAGAGCTTGGTGGGAGGGGACTTCAACGAGTTGCCACATTAGTGGTTAACAAACCCATTTGTTTGCACTCGCCCCTCTCACCCTTATTTCCTTAAAAACTAAAACTTTATTATCACTTGTATTCTCTATTATAACCAAATTAATCAGTTGTAATGTGGACTTTACAAGTCCCAACCCATAGTATTGACATTTCTCAAAGAATATTATATAATGTATGTAGGATAATAAAATCCTAGCTCTTAAAAAAAGAACTAGTCATCTCGATTCTGACTAGATCTGAAAAGTTAACAACAGGGAAGCACCGCGTACACGACATCAGGCTTCATGCCTGCTCGGCTGCTCTCCTTGTAAATCAACTTCACAAACACGTTTGTGGAGAAACAAAAACATTGTATGGAGGTACAATGAACGGAAACAGAATCCGAGATGGTCCTATCTAAAATTATATACATATAATTTTAGAACAAAAAGGAGAGAGGTTTGCGGTAAAAAGTGGGTTTGTGCAAGCTGCCTGCCGGTTTACAACCGCCTTGCTATGTAACAACACCCCCTGCATTCTCTCTCTCCTCATATTCCCTAAAAACTACAAACCTAACAATTATTCAGCATCATCAAACTTATCAGGATTACTATTCCCACACTTTGGACAAACCTTAAGTGGTATAGCACCCTCATGAACATAACCACAAACCAAACACTTCCATCTCAACCACATACTATCTAAATCTTCATTAACAGGATTTGGATTCTCTTTAGAAAATTCAATTGGCACACCACTTGGTGGAATAGGTGGGGTTTGTATATTTTCAACTGATGTATTCTCCATCTTTAAGCTTAGATAAAATTAAATCAAATGTTTCTTTCACACCAATATCACTAGTATCCAACACAATATCATTATACAACTCTGGATTACCATATTCTATCCCATACAACTCCTTGAACCTCTTACCATCTGCTTTTCTCCTCCTAGTCAAATCAAAAAATGTCTTAATGTAGAGAAATACTTTTTTAAGTGGTGTTAAATTCTCTTGCTTACCCAAAAACCTCTTTATCCTAGTATCAATATTTGCTTCCAACCATATCTTTGCAGTACAAGAAATCCCATTTATCGTGGCCAAACCTGCAAAAGCCTTTGAATCCATCAAAGCATTACCTTCCTTTGCTCTCTCTAACATAAAAGAGTCGACCTTCCTATCAATCTCAAAAAACTTCTCTTTGTTATCCTTGTTTGCAATGTAGAAGTCATCCAAAGTTTTATACCCCTGAGATGCAACAACCTCTCTAAAAACAGCCCCCGAATACACCCTTTCTACATTAAAATACTCAGCTAACATTTTAGCAATTGTAGATGAACCACTACTACCGGGACCACCTACAACAAAAAGTAGATTCTTCATATTCATTAGTATATATAGTATATTAATAATTAACATATGTCGAGAGACCCAAAACAACCCAAGAAGAAAAGAATTAAACAAAAGTATTCACCTGACAAGGTAATACTCACTTTCTTTATCATAATGGCAATATTTGGAGCCATCATGATTTTTGATGCAAGTGTGTTTAAAGCAAATGAAATCTTCGGAGACCCGTTTTACTTCCTAAAATCACAGATAGGGTGGTTAATCATCGGAGGACTTTTAGCAACACTTATGTACTTCTGGGATTACAGAAAACTTCTTAAACTCTCATTACCTATATTAATTGTTGTCATTATCTTGTTAGTTTTAGTCCTTGCTCTAGGAGAAGATATCAATGGTGCAAAAAGGTGGTTTACATTACCAGGATTTGGCAACTTCCAACCTGCAGAATTTGCAAAACTCGCAATAGTTCTCTACTTCTCAAGTTGGATGTCAAAAGCCTCATACTTCAAAGATGAAGTAAAAGTAGATTTGAAAGGTAATTTCTTGAAGGTACTAATTAGCTTTTTTGTGATATTGGGACTAGTAGCTGTTTTAATCATACTCGAACCCGACCTAGGAACTACAGCTATCATTGCCTTTACTGCATTCGCCATGTTCTTTGTTGCAAAGAATCACAAAGATCATGCTAAATATTCAATACTTAGTCTTCTTGCTCTTTTCACACCACTAGGTTTAATTGCCGCAATATTAGCACCGTATAGATTAGAAAGAATCAAGACATACATACATCTTCTCCTAAACGGTGAGGTTTCTGATCCTAGAGGTGCAGGATACCAAATACATCAGATATTAATTGGAATTGGATCTGGTGGCTTCTTTGGTAAAGGTTTTGGGCAATCAAGACAGAGATTTGGGTATTTGGTAGAAAGTACAGCATTCACAGACTCTATCTTCGCAGTCATTTTAGAAGAGCTAGGATTCTTGGGTGGAGTAATTTTAATAATTACATGGGTCTTGTTCTTCTTAAGAGGGATAAAGATTGCTAATAGTGCACCAGACAAAGCTGGTAAACTCCTCGCTATTGGTATATCAACATGGTTGACAGTACAAGCACTTCTTAATATGGCTGCCAATGTAGGACTCATACCACTCACAGGAATACCAGCACCACTTCTTAGCTATGGTGGCTCTGGTACTGTCACTACACTAGTGGGAATTGGTATACTATTAAACATTAGTAAATATTCGACAAGTAAGAATGCAGAGTAAAAGGGAAGAATTGAAGAAGAAAATCATTATAACAGGAGGTGGTTCTGGGGGACATATTTCTGCTGCTAAAGCCATTATTGATGAAATTAAAGAGAGATTTCGAATCACAAGCGACAACCTCCTCTACATTGGAAGTGATTTAGGAATGGTAGGAGAAAAACCTGGTTCATCATTAGATATGAAAGTGATGAAGAAAGAGAGGATAAATCAAAGATATATTCGAGGAGGAAAGCTACAGAGAAGATTTAGCTTAAGAGGAATCTACCTACTTCTAAGAACCATTTTAGGTTTTGTAGACTCATACAAAATATTAAGTAAATACAAACCTGACATAATTATCTCCACGGGAGGCTTCGTAACTGTTCCTGTTTGCTTAATTGGGAAATTCTTCTTTAAAGCAAAAATCTATCTCCATGAACAAACAGCTGCAGTAGGGCTTTCAAACAAAATTGTTGGTAAATATGCTGAAAAGATTTTAATTGCATATCCACTATCTGAAGATTACTTCCCTAAAGAAAAAACAATATTAACCGGTAACCCTGTCAGGAAAGAGGTATTCCTAGACTCTGGAAAAACTCCGTTAACTACCAAGCTGAAGAAGATGATTGAACAGCAAGAAGAGTTTCCAATTATATATATATCTGGTGGCAGTCTAGGCTCCCACCTAATTAACAAAACTATAAAACAATCTATGATTAATCTATTACAAGATTTTCAGATAATTTTACAAACAGGAGACAGCCAAATAACAAATGATTACAACCTACTTAATCTGGAAAAAGATAAGCTTGAGCCTGAGTTAAGAGAAAGAATATTCATTACAAAGTATGTGCAAGATAATGAAATAGGGTGTGTATTTAATAATATAGATATGTTCATCGGCAGGGCAGGTGCTAATACTGTCTACGAAATGGGTTTGATGAGTATCCCTTCCATCCTCATCCCTATACCATGGGTTACACATAATGAACAGATGCGTAATGCAGAAGTTCTTAAAGATGTAGGGCTTGCCAGAATTATAAGAGAGGGCGAGTTAACACCAGAGAAGTTAGTAATGACAACTAATCTTTTTGCACAAGAGAAAAGACATGTTGATGAGGAGAAAAGAAAAAGAATCTTTATACCCAACGCAGCTCAAAAAATTGTAGATAATATAAATTTTAATTAATTAAAATATGTCAAACCTTTTAGTACGCGGAGGCAATGTATTAAGTGGAGAAATTACTCCGGCAGGAAACAAAAACTCTGCATTACCAATTCTTTGTGCATCACTCCTTACAAATGAAGATGTCATAATTCGAAATATGCCTGATCTTACAGATGTCAACAAACTTATCGAACTAATGAAATCAATGGGTTCTAAGATTGATTGGAATAAGGAGAAGTGTGTTCTAAAGATTAACAACTCTAACTTCAAAAATGAATTTGATGAAGAAGGTTTTCCAATGGGGATGCGCGGTGCAGTCCTACTCCTTGGTCCATTAGCTACAAGAATGAAAAAGATAGAGGTTAGAAAAGAAATAGGGGGATGTTCTTTAGGAATTAGAGAGCTAGATCCACATATTGAGGTTCTACAAGGACTTGGTGCTAAGGTTTATGATGAGACAACCTTAAAGATTGATATAAGTAATGGACTCGAAGGTGGATTTCTCTGGCAAGATTATATGAGTGTCACAACAACAGAGAACTTCGCAATGGCGGCATCCAAAGCAGAAGGAACATCGACTATGGTGAATGCTGCATCTGAGCCACATGTTCAAGACCTTTGTAACTTCCTTGTCTCAATGGGTGCAAAAATTGAAGGAATAGGGTCCTCAACTCTAAAGATTACAGGAGTAAAAGAATTACACGGAACTGATTTCACAATTTCTTCTGACCACCATGAGATTACAACACTTCTTGCTTTAGGTGCAATGACTGGAGGAGAGGTTAGAGTAAACAGGGCGGAACCAGAGCATTTTCCACTCATTGTCAAAGCATTTAAAAAATTTGGTGTTGATATTGAATATGAAGAAGAAACTGCAATCGTCAAGCCAGTAGAGAAACTTGTAATAGAAGAACCGTACACAAAGAATATGCTACAGAAAATAGAGGCAGCTCCATGGCCATATTTCCCAGTAGATTTAATGCCACTAATGATAGCTCTTGCTGTTAAATCAGAAGGTAATATCATGTTCTGGAACAAGTTATACGAAGGAGGACTCTTCTGGATTCCTGAAATGATGAAATTCGGAGCACATATTGTGATGTGTGATCCATTCAGGATAATCGTGTTTGGAGACAAACCTCTAAAACCTGCAACCGTTGACAGTCCAAACATTATCCGAGCAACTGTAGCACTAATGATGGTAGCACTAACAATTAAAGGTGAGAGCATTATCAGAGATGCAGACCCAATCAAAAGAGCACATCCTAACTTTGTTGAAAACTTACAGAAACTTGGTGCAGATATCTCTTGGGTTGACTAGACTGCTCCAAGCTTTTTAAGAAAGTCTGGTACTTGATAAAGACCATGTCTATGACTACCTTTGAGTAGGATTGCAACCTTCCTGTTTTTTAGACCCTGTAATTTAGCATTTAACAGAGCGGCAACTTCATCTGCAGAAGCAATCTTCTCTCCGACATCCGAATCTCCCCATAGGTCACCAATTAAGTAGACTTCATTAAACTCATATTCCTTAACTAAATCAGCAATCTCCTTGTGTCTGTCATCTGATACATCTCCTAGCTCTCTCATATCTCCTAGAATTGCGATAGTATAGTAGTTCTCTAAGTAGAGATTAGAAAATGTCTCTAAAGCCATCTTCATAGAAACAGGATTAGCATTGTAACCATCATTTACAATTACAAGGTCTCCATACTCTAAAACTTGGAACCTACCATCTTGATTTTCATAATCTCTCAGATTTTTGACACAATCAGCAATACTTACACCCAATTCATTAGCTACAATGATTGCCGCCATGGCATCATATGCAAAACCCTCTCCATATACACTTAAATCTACCGAAACAACATTAGCATCATAATATCTAAACTTAAAATGCGTACCTTCGTGGTCAACAACAATATCACTTAAGACAAAATCTGCTTCTGGGTTTTGCCCATATGTAATTAACTGTGCCTCCTTGTTATATGCCTCCAGAATATGTCTCAATCTTTCATCATCAATATTTAACACAAGAGGCTTTCCTGTTCGCTCCATATAGTCAGCCAAATCTTTCTTCTCCTTAAACACATTCTCTATACCACCAACCTTCTCTGCATGTACATCACAAACATTCAAAAGAACACCTATGTCTGGATCTACAGAATTAACATGCCATGCAATCTCTCCAACTCGATCCATTCCACATTCCAATACAATTACATCTTCATTTGCATATTGACCAAGCAACCTTGCATTCCCCCACACAGTATTATACTTACTTGAGGAAAGTACCTTTAGATGCTTCTCAACTATATGAACAATCATCCTCCTCGTTGTACTCTTTCCTGTACTACCTGTAATTGCCACCACCGGCTTCTTTATATACCCAATGGAGTAGTTGAGGATTTTCATTAACCCTTCCTCAATGGAATCAACCAGAATTATTGGACCATTTGCTTCCTCACAAAAAGATTTTTTAGTACTTTCACACAAACTTACAGAACAACCATTCTCTAAAGCGGAAACAACAAAAGCATGACCATCAAACCTTTCACCAACAATGGGGATATACAAGTCACCTTCTGTGACATCTCTGGAGTCATAACAGAATCCTGTGAAAAAAGCATTTTCATCGTAGTTTTGAAACTCAAACTCTGGAAATCTCTCCTTAATATCTTTTAGAAAAATCTTCATAGCAGTACAGTTCTAAGTTTATCCTTAACATAATATATTGCTTCTACCGTTATTTAGCAAGCCCAACATCTTTAGGGTCTGTCCCAGATCTGTCCCCTGTTTTCCATACCTATCTACCTACCTATCAAGGTTTGTTGGTTTGGACACTTCTGATTTCGGCTTACAAAGTTCATCCGAAATACGGCGCTTTGGACTAGGAAACGATTGTACAATGCGAAAACCGAAGGAAATCGAAGGTCTAACCTAGGTCAGACCTAAAACCTATCGGTTCCAGAGGAGATGACAATAGGGAGAGCACACATATAGAAAATGGCTTTACTTTTAGAGAAGTATGTGGCCCAGAGTGTTATATTCGAGCCTGTAATGTTTTTCTCTTGACACCCCAAGCCCCCCAAGCTATATTAGTGGCAAGAAGTGGTAGAAAGTGGTGAAATATGATATAGTCAAAACATGATAATCGGAGAATACAAAAGTAAAGTAGGAGAAAAGAAAAGAGTATCACTTCCAACAAAGTTTAGGGAAGAGATTGGTGAAGATTTAATTCTCACCAGAGGATATGAAGAAGCCCTAATCCTTGTAAACAAGAAAATGTGGGAAAATGTTGCAAAAGATGTAATGAATGGCTCTTTTACAGATAAAAATATTAGAGATACAAGTAGATTCTTAGTAGGAAGTGCAAAAGAAATTGAGATGGATGGACAAGGAAGATTTGTAATCCCTCAAGCTCTTTTCGACCATGCAGGTTTAACAGATGAAATTGTATTCATAGGACTCGTTAACTGGATTGAAATTTGGGATGCAAAGAAATGGGCAGAAAGAGTAGAGTACCTACAAAAGCATGGAGATGAAATAGCTCAAGAGATAAGTAAGATGTCAGAAGGTAAGAATGGATAAGATTCATATTCCAGTACTTCTTAATGAAACGATTGATTCCTTAGCAATAAAAGAGGATGGCTTTTACATTGATGGAACACTAGGTGATGGTGGGCATAGTTTTGAGATTCTCAAAAGGCTCTCACCAAAAGGACTCTTAATCAGCATAGACCAAGACCAACATGCAATTGATTTTGTTAAAGAGTACTACAAAGAATCAATCCTTGATAACTGGATAATCGTTAAGTCTAACTTTTCCAAGATTGATAAAGTTGTAAAAGAATTTGGAAAAGGTAGACAACCAGATGGAATACTACTTGATATTGGTCTTTCTTCAAGACAACTAGAAGAATCTCACAACAGAGGATTTAGCTACCAAGAAGAAAAAGAACCTTTAGACATGAGAATGGATGAAGGATTAGGAGTAACAGCAAAAGATTTACTAAATGTACTCTCAGAGAAAGAACTAGCTAGAATCTTCTGGACATATGGAGAAGAAAGATATGCACAAAGAATTGCCAAAGAAATCAAAAAGAACATCTCTAATATCAATACAGTTGGAGATCTTACAAGACTTATCTACAAAGCAGTACCGGCTGCTGAGAACTCCTTTACTAAGAACCCTTCTCGCAGGGTCTTTCAGGCCCTGCGAATCGTGGTAAACGATGAGTTGGGTAGTTTAGAGAAGGCATTAGATAAATCTTTTGAGATCTTAAACAAGAATGGAAGACTCTCAGTAATTACATTCCATTCATTAGAAGATCGCATCGTTAAAAACTTTAATTTAGAAAAATCGAGAAGCGGAGAAGGGAATTTGCTTTTTTCAAAACACATTGCCCCAACCGATGAAGAGAGAATTTCAAATCCTCGCTCCGCTTCTGCCAAATTAAGAACATTAATTAAAAATTAAAAGATTCTGTGAAAATTATTAGTAAAATAAAGCAAAATATATGTACTACACTCTTCATTTTCTCACTACTTGCATTCATTCTCTCTCAACTGGTCGCAAACTCTATCCTTGCTCCTCTTGGAACAGAACTACAAAAATTAAACAGTGAAAAGAACTACCTTGTTGAAGAAAACAGGGGAATGGAAGAAGAGATTGCAAAGAGTAATTCAATTACAGTAATACGACAATTAGCAGACAAGTCTCTTTCATTGTCTTCATCAAATCAAAAAACCGTTGTATACTTGCAAGAGACATCTGTTGTCGCAAACAAGTAACTATGGCTAGCCTGTCACACATACACAAAGTAAACCTAAGTGGTCATCCAAGAAAACGTAGAATGGGTTTTACCTCCAAATCGAAGAAGAACAAGGGTTTTAACAGTCTGAAGATTCTTGTCGTGGGAATAATCATACTTGCAGTTGTTGTAATAACACAGGCTTTTAGGTGGCAGATTATCTATGCTTCAAAGTTCAAAGATATGTCCCAAGAACAGTACAGAGCAACCCATATCTCTGTAGCACCTCGAGGAAAAGTAACTGCAGCAGATAATACAGTCTTAGCTGTTGATGAGCCTGTTTGGGATGTCTATGCAACACTCAGCAAGGATGAAAAAGAAAGAAAGCTTTTTTTTGATAACAAAGAAGCTTTTGCCACAGAAGTGTCTGGGATACTAGGAATTACAAAAGAAGAGGTAGAATCTAAACTTACAGAAGACTTTGTATATGCCCCTATACAAAAAGATGTTTCTACAGAGAAGAAAAAAGCCCTAGAAATCCTTGAGATTTTTGGAAAGAACACAAGAGGATTTGGACTACATTTCGAAAGGAGGGAGAGAAGAATCTATCCTAACAACACATTAGCTGCACATGTACTAGGATTCATAGGGCAAGATGCAGAAGGAGAATCTGTTGGACAGTACGGTATACAGGGCTACTATTTTGGTGATATTAACGGCCGACAAGGATACTCATATGAAGAGAAAGACTCCGCCGGTAATGTTATTTTAACCTCCGAATATTTACCTGTATTGCCCAGAGAAGGAAAAGATTTTAAATTAACAATAGTGCCAAACCTCCAAAGCAAGGTTGAGAAAATATTAGAAGAGGGCGTAAAGCATACCAGAGCAAAAAGTGGTTCAGTTATAATAATGGACCCTAAGACAGGAGCGATTTTAGTTATGGCAAACTACCCAACATACAATCCTGCAGAATACTGGCGAGCCCCAGAAGCATGGGTGTTAAAAAACAAAGCGGTAGCAGATGTCTACGAATACGGTTCTATCCAAAAACCAATTACAGCAGCAATTGCACTAGAAAATGGAGCGATAACAAAAGATTACCAATGCCTTGATAATACGGGTTATCTAGATTTATACAAAGCTACTGGGTATGCTGATTTGAAAGGTTCAAAAGTATATACTTGGAACAAAAGAGCAGCTGGGAAATTAGACATGGCTGAAATATTTAAAACATCAAATAATCCATGTGCTGCAAGAATGGGGCTAGAAATTGATGCTGAAAAATATTACAAAGCATTACAAGATTTTGGAATAGGCAAGTTTATAGGAATAGGACTTCAAGATGAGGCAACTAGCTTCCTCAAACCATTTAAATATTGGACCAAATTAGATGTCATTACATCATCATATGGACAAGCCATCTCTGCGACCTCACTCCAAGCAGTATCAGCATTTAGTGCACTTGCAAACGAAGGAGTTAGGATGAGACCATACATTATAGAAGAAATTACAGATGAAAATGAAACAATAAAAACAAAGCCACAAATTCTCTCACAACCTGTGTCTGCAGAAAATGCAAATATTGTTAGAGATGCTATGAAAAAGGCAGTCGACAATGGACTACTTGGAGGGTTAGGAAGAGAACTCCGCAACTATTCAATTGCTGCTAAAACAGGAACAGCACAGATTGCAAAACAAGGCGAAGCTGGATACAAAACAGATTACACCAATGATACAGTAATTGGTTTTGCCCCAGCAGAAGACCCTAAAATGCTAATGATTGTAAGACTAGAAGAACCACAGATTGCAAACTTTGCTTCATTAACTACTGTACCAGTCTGGCGAGACATTTTCTTAGAAATTGCAGATGATATGGAAATTAAGAAGAGAAATTGAGATAATAAATAGTTAACCTTATTTGTTCTAACAAATGGCAGATGTTTTAAAGAAAAGTTTAGAATTACTATTCCTAGCAGTTGGAGTATCTATAGTATTTGCTCCAATAATGATTTCCCTGTTATACAAATTGAATCAAGTTAGTGGGATAAAGAAAACAAAGATAGGAGATGGGGATAACTCTCTCTTCATGAAAATCATGAAGACAACAACTACAAATGGAACACCAAATATGGGAGGTTTAATGATACTCATCATTGTCCCAACAATCATACTTTTCACAATTCCCATATCTGAACTTGTCAGAGTATTCTTAATAGGATTTATTCTCTTTGGTATATGGGGGCTAATTGATGTTGTCATTTTTACAAATGGCTTTAAGAATAATGAGAAAATGAGAGCCTTCCAAGAAACCTTCGGGTGGAGATTAGCAAAGTTATTTTTTTCAATACTAATGAATATTGGAGTAATGTTACTTCTACAAAAAACTGGCCATCTAAAGGAGTTAACTCCATGGAGTGGACTTGTCATTAACTTCACACCTCTTGTTGCAGCAATTAGTGGAGTAGTAGGGCAGTTTGCAATATATTCTGCAGAACTAACTGATGGTGCAGATGGTTTAATGGTCGGAATCTTTATGATAATTAACATATTTATGACAATCCTACTTCTCGTACAACAACAATACGAGTTTGTCCCAATACTAGCTATCATGCTCGGTGTTAAAATCATTGACCTTTACTTCAATATCCCTCCTGCAAGATTCTGGAATGGTGGACCTGGAGCTATGCCACTTGGTTTTGCAATGTTCTACATCGGACTGATAACAAACAACCTCATTCCATATTTCATCATGTCATCAATCACATGGGGTATTATGGCTTCAAGCTTAATACAGATTGTCAGCCTAAGATTCTTTAAGAAAAGAGTCTTCAAAATTGCACCGATACACCATCACTTCCAAGCTAATGGATGGCCACAATACAAAGTAGTAATGAGATTTTGGCTCTTTGCACTTGCAGCTTGTATCGTAGGGCTATACGTTGGAATAGTACTCTAACTACTCACAAGCAACTTTTCCTTGCTCACAACTGCATACTGCCTCATTCGAGTTACTCGCAAAAACATCACCCTCACCATACAATACGCCATTGTAAGAACAAGCCATGAGGTCAAACTCTTTACCTTTTTCATTACGATAATATATTTCAAAATCCTCTACATCCTCTATATCAAAATTTGCAATCTTAAAGGTATTAGATACCACACAAGGAATATTAAATTTCTCTGCATCACTACTCGTTATCGTTGATAGTACTAACTTGTCAGAATACTTTTCATAATACCCAACCTGACTTGAAGCTTCAAAATCTTCACTACACCAACTTTCTCTCTCAAGAATAACTTCCAATTCCCCTTCATTCTGATTGATATCAATTGGTAAAACTCTAGATATGTTAGGAGAATCACCTACAACTGTATTCAAATAGCTATACTCAAAGACCAAACCCTCCGTAGAAAATGACTCCTGTTCTCCATTACTTTCTTCCCCCTGACAAACCATCTTCCTCTTATCTCCACAAACACACCTCTCCCCTTTAGCAGAAATCACCTCTTTGCCGTAATCAACCTCACCACCTTCGAAAGAACACGATGTTACTTCCTCCCCTGAAAAAAGTTTGTATCCCAAAACACCAACTGATACTAGAAACAGGACACCAGTAATAACCATAATCCAATTCACTCTCCTTGGTTTTTCCATTACAGTATAATTCTACCACATTTTTCAATTTTAATATGTGGTAAAATATTTTCATGCATGACTCACACATACACATGGCGATGGAGCCATTAAAAACCAATCTAGATGAAATAGTAAGAGACTTTGTTAATGAAGGTGGTAAACATATACTCACACAAGGAACAGACATGCTAGACTTTGATGACAACTTCAAAATTGCAAAAAGAGCCAACCTCATACAAAACAATGTTATGCAAGTAGCCATTGGGCTTCACCCAACATACTTTGAGGAAGTTACAGTACAGAGAGACTTGGAAGACAATATCTATGAAAAATCACAAAAGGAAAGGAAGAAGTTCATTGAGATTTTTAACAAAAACAAAGAGGAGATTTCTGCAATTGGTGAATGTGGATTAGACTACTATCAATTCTCAATCAATCAAACATATTCTGATGACACTAAAGAACAATTAAAAGAAGTTCAGAAATTAATGTTACAAGAAGAAATTCACCTAGCTTTAGAAAACTCCTTACCACTAAGCATTCATGCTAGAGACCAAATGGGGAGCAATGAATGTATAGATGATACCATTAGAATAGTGGCAGAAGAGGGTAAAGGACTTCTTCAAGGGTCTTTCCACAGCTACACAGGAAGCTTGGAACAATTAGAACAGATACTGGCCTTAGGATTCCATGTAGGATTTAATGCAATCATTACATACAAAAGTGGAGAGAATGTAAGAGAAATCTTAAAGAAAACACCAGTAGAAAGAATCCTCTTTGAAACAGATGGACCTTTCTTACCACCTCAATCTGTAAGAAAAAAGAAGAGTATCAAGCAAAAGTTTGCACAACCAAAACATATCAGAGAAATTATGCAAGTTGCTTGTGAGATAAAAAACATATCAATGGAAAAACTTGAAGCAATTACAGATGAAAATTACCAACAACTTTTCCTAAAGTCCTAAACTTCTTTGCTAAATATACAAACAAACTCACCATGAGGGTTTTCATCAAAATTTCTTAACTCAAATTCAGAAATAACTTCAGATATACTACCACTAAAACTCTCCTCTCTCATCTTGGAAATATCTTTTGCAAGGAATACCCTAATATCTCCACACATTCCTAACATTAGCTTTAGCAACTTACTCAACCTATGTGGCGACTCATATATCACAATGGTATTCTCCAACTCCTTGTATTGCTCAATTAACTTCTCCCTCTTGCTTTCACTCTTTGGTAAAAACCCTAAAAACACAAATCTATCTGTAGGTAGTCCACTAACAGAAAGGGCAGCTGTCACAGCTGAAGCACCTGGTATTGAGATAACTTCATAACCTTCCTCTCTTAATTCTTTCACCAATTTGTATCCCGGATCAGAGATTAGTGGGGTTCCTGCATCAGAAATCAGTGCTAAATCCAATCCCATATTTAATTTTTCGTAAATCTTGCCTATCATTCTTTCATGATTTTGATCTCTGTACGATATCAACATGGTTTCAATCCCATACCTATCAAAAAGTTTTTTGCTCTCCCTGGTATCCTCTGCTAATACAAAAGGCACACTCTTTAATATATCCACAGCCCTAAATGTAATATCTTCAAGATTGCCAATCGGTGTAGCTACAACAAAAAGTCTCCCTTTTTTCATAATTCCAAATTGTCCAAATTAATTACATTTCCAATAATTTTATCAATATTATCATCAACAATATCTTCCGAATCAAAAGCATCTTTCAAATTAAAACCCCCTATCTTTGTTCTCTCAAGTTCAATAGCTGTACCATATGTACCTATCTCTTCACCCAAATCATGAATTAAGGTTCTCACATATGTACCTGTTGAGCATGAAATAGAGAAGGTAGAGTAGGGCCAGTTGTAATTAACTAAATCAAAAGAATATATCTCAACTTTCTTTGGCTCTATCTTAACTTCTTCGCCCTTTCTTGCTAACTCATATGCCTTCTTTCCCTTAATCTTTTTTGCTGAAAACATTGGAGGTGTTTGTAATATCTTACCTAAAAATTTCTCCTTTATCTTTGTTTCAATCTCCTCCACAGATACCTTCTCTAAATCTTCACACATTTTATCTTTCTTTCCAGTAATATCTTGAGTGTCTGTAGAGTAACCAAACTCTGCTCTTACAATATATTCCTTTTTTAATGAATGAATAGTATTCATTAACTTTGTTCCTTTACCAAGTAGAACAATTAACAAACCTGTTGCAAAAGGATCTAAAGTACCACCATGGCCGATCTTCTGTCCATTAGGCAAAACCCTCTTCAATTTTCTTATCACATCATACGATGTAATATCTCTCTCCTTGTTAATTAACAAGATTCCGTCTATCATATACCTAATTATATATTATTCTTCTATACAAATGGCAAATGGAATAACTGTAGGTATTGTTTTAATTGTGATTATGCTCATTGGAGCATTCCTTTTAACTGTTTTAATCAATCTTCTTTTAGTTCCTATTCTTAAAACTCCTAGGGATATCATTCATGAAATTATTGATTTCATGAATCTTAAGAAAGATGATACTTTTGTAGATTTAGGTTGTGGAGATGGAAAGGTAGTACTGGAAACATATGGTAATGCTAAGTGTAAATGCTATGGTTTAGACCTCTCTCCAATCATGATTATCATTGCCAGAGCATTTAGAATATTAAAGTATCCTACAAACAAAGATATCATTTTTGATGTTGAGAATATATATGAAGCATCTCTAAAAGATTTTACAAAAATATATTGTTATTTAGATGAAAAGAGTATGAGTATATTGAAAAAGAAGTTTGAGAAATTTATTAAGGGTGGGGGTGAGGTATTTAGTTATAGATATGAAATCAAAGGATTAAAAGCAAAAAAGAAAGAAAAACTAAGTAATGGTGAATATTTGCATATTTATGGTTAGACTCTCAACAGGTCTGACCTAGGTCTGACTTAGTAATATCCTTTTATGACAGGAAAACAACCGCTTTCTCCTGATTAACTTGTTGGGTACGATTTCTCGGTTTGGACTGGCTTTCCTTCCAAATGGTCGTGCGACAACGCTTTTCGTAAAATGTATAAGGTCTGACCCAGACCAGACCTTTAACACCTATACCACCACTATGTAGTATAATCAGGTATGACTAACGAACCACTAGCATCAAAATACAGACCTAAAACACTTGAAGAGTTTGTAGGACAGGAACACCTAGTAGGAAAGAACGGCCCCATAAGGAAGTTTTTGGAAACGGGTAAAATACCATCTATGATATTCTGGGGACCACCCGGTACAGGTAAAACAACCTTAGCATACATACTTTCCCTTAATCTCTACTATGACTTTCACAAAATGCAAGCTGTAAATAGTGGGAAAGAACATCTAAGAAAAATCATTAAAATAGCAATTGGTAATCAACAATACGGTAAAAAAACAATCCTCTTCCTAGATGAAATACACAGATGGAACAAAGCACAACAAGACACACTCCTACCATATGTAGAGAAAGGAATCATTACACTAATCGGTGCAACAACAGAGAACCCATCATTTACTGTAATATCTGCACTTCTTTCTAGAACAAAAGTATTTGTATTCAAACAACAAACAGAAGAAGATATATACAACCTCCTAAAACGAATATCAAAGGAAGAATATCCAGAGATTAAAATATCAAAGAAAGTACTAGAACAAATGGCTAATCTCTCAAATGGAGATATTAGGTCTGCATTAAATATATTGGAAATGAGTTCTACACTAGCAAATGCAAAAGATGAAGAGAAGAAAGAAATAACTATGGATATATTAACAACAACAGTACAAAAGCCAGTATACTATGACAAAACAGGAGAAGAACACTACAACATTATCTCCGCTATACACAAATCAATGAGGTCATCTAATCCTGATGCTGCTTGTTACTGGACTGGAAGAATGTTAGCAGGAGGAGAAGACCCACTATACATTGCAAGAAGAATGTTAAGGTTTGCAAGTGAAGATATCGGTAATGCAGACCCACAAGCTGTCATATTAGCAAATGCTGTATATGAAGCTTGTCAGAAGATTGGTATGCCAGAATGTGAAGTATTCCTTATGCAATTAGCAATATATCTCTCTAATGCACCTAAGGACAATACAGCATACAGAGTAGAGGGTGAGGTAAAAGTAGATATTGAGAAGTATGGCAATCTTCCAGTACCTATGAATATACGAAATGCTCCTACAAAACTAATGAAAGATATTGGATATGGTAAAGACTATGAATATGACCATGATTTACCAAGTAAGAAGTCAGATCAACAATGTATGCCAGATAAATTAAAATATAGAAAGTATATTAAGAAGTAGAGATATAGCTAAATCCACCAAATACATATATAATCAAAACATGGAAATTAAAAAAGACTTAGAAATAATTGAAAGAATACTAACCAAAGGAGTAGAACAAATACTCCCTTCAAAAGAAGCACTAAAAGAAAAGCTTCTCTCAGGTACAAGACTAACAATATATCAAGGTTTTGACCCAACAGCACCAACACTACACATTGGACATACTGTTGGAATGAGAAAGCTAGAAGACTTTAGACTACTAGGACACAAAGTAATCTTCCTCATCGGTGACTTCACAGCAAGAATAGGGGACCCTGGGGATAAAAAGGAGGCAAGAGCATCTGCAAGAAAAGTATTAACCAAAGAACAGATTGCAGATAACCTAAAAAACTATGTAGAACAAGCATCACATATCATTGATATAGATAACAAGGAAAATCCAGTAGAAATTAAATACAATGGAGAATGGCATGACAAATTAACCTTTGCAGAAGTAATTCAACTAGCATCAGAATTCACAGTACAGCAAATGTTAAAGAGAAGTATGTTCCAAGAGAGATTAAAAGAAGATAAACCAATATACCTAAATGAATTCCTCTATCCACTAATGCAAGCATATGACTCTGTAATGATGGATGTTGATGTAGAAGTAGGTGGAAATGACCAACTCTTCAATATGCTTGCAGGAAGAGATATGGTATTTAACCATCTTAACAAAGAGAAAATAGTAATAGCAGGAAAACTCCTAACAGCTGCAGATGGAGAAAAAATGGGTAAATCAGAAGGAAATATGGCTAGACTAGATGACACAGCAGAGAATATCTATGGAAAAATCATGTCTTTTGATGATGAAAAAATACTAATCGGTTTTGAAATCCTTACAAAAGCAACACTTCCTGAACAAGAAGAATACAAAAAGAGATTAGAAAGTGGCGAGAATCCAATGATTCTTAAAAAAGAATTAGCATACAGAGTTACAGCAGAGATAAAGAGTGAAGAAGAAGCAGAAAATGCACAAAAAGTTTTTGAATCTGTATTCCAGAAGAAAGATGTTGAAGGAGAAATACCAACAATACAAATCAAAGAAAACAAACTACCTCTAAATGACTTACTTGTACAAATTGATTTTGCAAAAAGCAAAAGTGATGCAAGAAGATTAGTAGACCAAGGGGCAGTAAAGATTAACGATGAGAAAAAGACTACCTACAATGAAGAGATAACTATTACAGACTCTCCTCTAACCCTTAAGGTAGGTAAACATATTACAAATATAACAATTCAAAAATAATAATGGAAAAAATAACACCAACTGGTGTATTAAAAAGCAGGATACAATCTCTTGTACCCAAGATTTTTGGGGATGACCTAGAAAAGGCAATATCTTACTCAGAAGAGAAATACAAAAACTCATACAGGTACAACAATGAACCGATGGTTAATCATACACTCAAAATTGCCATATCGCTTTTAGAAGAAGGACTAGATTTAAATACAGCTTTTGCCACACTCTTCCATGAAATGACATTAGATGAAAAAGCAAGAAAAGAAATTACTAAAGAGTTTGGAGTAGATGTATTAAATATACTTGATGGCATTACAAAAATTAAAAGAGGCACAGATAGTAAAGATACCAATCCTGAAATAATCATTAAATATATTCTAAACACCTCAAAAGACCTTAGACCTGTATATCTTAAAATATATGACACTCTGCACGATGTCCTTTCATTTGATGAGATTCCCGCAAACGAGAAAAAAAGTAAGCTTTACAAAGCCATTAACATATATGCAAAACTTGCAGAATACCTTCATTTAGAAAAACTAAGAGCACAGCTAGAAGAAACATCTTTTAAGTACTACCTACCTCTTGAATATCAAAGTATTACAAACAAGATGGATGCGTTAGATATATGCCCCAAATTACAAAAGCAATATGAAAAAACTATTAAAGAATGTATAAAGGAATCCAAGGTAAAACCAGAGATACAAGGAAGAATTAAGAACAAATATAGTATTTACAACAAATTAAAAAAATATGAAAAGGAGTGGATTGATCCAAATATTAGAAGATTAGATGATTTAATTGCTTTTAGAATTACCGCTTCCGATGAAGATTCTTGTTATCTAGTCATTGAGAAACTAATGGATAGGGGAGAGATAAATGAAGAGAGATACGATGACTATATATCAAATCCAAAACCAAATGGATACAGAGCTGTACAATTTCCAATTAGATTCCCTGAGATTTCGGATATGTATATAGAGATACAGATTCTTACAGAAGAGATGTATTACGAGAATACTTTTGGTAAAGCCTCCCACATTGCATACAAAGCTAGTAAATCAAGGTTTGCTAAGCCAACCAACAAATATGATTGGGTAAAAGATATACAAGATGAGATAGCTAAGAGTAGGGAAGAAACAAAGAGAACAAAGAGTTTCCCAATTATATGTAACATCTTCGAAGATGAGGTTTTCCCTTTTACACCTAAAGGTAAAATTATTCAATTAAACAAAGGAGATACTCCTTTAGATTTCGCATTTAAGTTACATACAGATATAGGAAATAGTATGGAATCAGCTAAGATTAATGGTAAACCTGCCAAATTGGGACAAGAGTTAAAAACAGGGGATACTGTTGAAATTAAGGTGGACAAGAACAAAAGATATCAGAAGGATACAACTCTTAAATATGCTAATTCTCCTACTGCTAGGAGTAAGATTAAGAAGAATTTAAAGATAGGGGTTAAATAAAGGAATAGAAGGGTTGTGTGATTTTCAATACTAATGTAGAGAAGATCTACACAACCCCTTTTACTCTTTCGACTTACTTCAATAAAAATTTATTATTCTGGAGATATTAAAATCCCAGCATCCATACCAGTATACATTGGCAATACACCATTCCATCGTATTAACTTAATATACTGGATTAAGTCAGGTGTTAGCACCGCTGCAAGTAGTGTATTAGCTTTGGCATTTGCTTCTGCTTCTTTAATAATTCTATATGCTTCTGCATCAGCAAGCATTTTAACTCCTTCAGCTTCTTTTTGCGTAGTATAAAGTGTGGCATCGGCAATAGCCTCTTGCTCTGCACGTGTAGCAGCAGCTCTAGCCTCTGCCTGTCTGATAGCAACTTCTTTTTCACCATCGGCAGTAGCAATCGCCTGTTGGGCTTGTGCTTCAGAGACAGCAATATTCTGCTGAGCAACCAAAGCTCTTTGCGCTGCCACCATTTCGTTGTTGAGCTCGGTTTCATAGTCTCCGTTAATACCAAGTGTTGGCTTCCTAAAACCGAAGAAAACAAGTTGCAGGCCAGCATCTTCCATAAATGGTCGTAATTCTGCAACAACCGCCGCATCAACATTATCCACTTCAAGATAGATTTGCTTAGCAGTAAAATCTTTCAATTTTTGGCGAACAATAATTCTACTTGGAGCTTTTACTGCCTTTTCAACTGCTTCATCAAGAGAGCCATACCTTTGATAGATATCCATTACTCTTACAGGATCAATTCTACCAATAACTGAGTATGTAACTGATGCCTGCACATTATCAGCTGTCACCAATAATGCTGGATGATCTTCATAATCATCTGTGGATACCGCCATGAAATCTTCATCCATAGTCGAGTATGTCCAATCTTTTGCGCTGAAAATCACAACCCTATCAATATATGGGACAAGAAAATGTCCACCAGGCATAGTAATACCTATTGCTTTACCAAATCTGGTTTTTACTCCGATTTCTGTCTGATCAACGGTAACAAAACCACCAATCACCATTTGGAGTATAAGAAAAGCGACTAAAAGACCAATAAACACCCATGTCTTCCCTTGCCTGCCTTTTTCATCTTCTGGCTCAACAAAGTAAGCTACCAGGATTCCAATAACAACAAAAACCACCAATGTGATTACAAACCATACTGGACTGGCTCCTAAAACTTTAGCACTACCAACTCCTTGAGCAGAACTACATCCACCTAGAAGCAATGAGAGCACTAAAACTGACAACACGAATAACAAAGATATTTTCTTTTTCACTTTTTCCTTTCCTTTCTTTTTGTTACGGATGGTTTGTTTTCTTTGAAGTAAGTTGTAAAAGAGCGTCAGTTCGTTTGAATTGACAGATGAATTATACCATAAACAACCCATAGTATCAACATCGTGGGTGAAAAATCTTGAATATAAATACATAAATATATATAATCCAGTACCCCTCAAAGGAAATAAATTATAAAAAATTTAAAGTACTTAACTTTAAACAAGAAAACCACATGTATCTACAATACAGGAAAGAAGGAGGTAATATAGGAAAGAACAAAGTTATCTGCGAAGGTGAATTAAACGAGTCTGTAATTTCTTTCAAGGAAGATTCTAAAAATAACCTACTAATCATAGAAAAAGGAATCAATCTACACAAAGCCGACATTAGATTTTTAGGCAATAATTCTCTTGTCTATATAGCAAAAAGAACTAAAAACACCAAAAATTTTCTTAATTTGAGGATTGATTTGTGGAGCAATGCTTCTTTCTATTTTGGAGAGAATGCTTCAATCAAAACCAAAACCCCATTTACTGGGATTATTGCTAGCGATACAAACGTTTTCATTGGAAATGAAGCCATGCTCTCTGAAAACATCACTATTAGGACAACAGATGCACATAGTGTATATAAAGTAGAGGGAGAAGAACTCATAAACCCAAATGCCTCTGTCCTTGTTGGAGATTATGTTTGGATTGGAGCTAATGCCTTTATTAGCAAAGGAACAACCATTGGAAGTGGTAGTATTGTGGGAGCTAGAGCAGGCATTTTCGGTTCCAAAACATTTCCTTCAAATGTTTCCATAGGAGGAACTCCAGCAAAAATTTTAAATGAGGAGGTCATTTGGACAAGAGATGAAATACATGATGTCGTTAATAACAAATACAAGAAGATAACACAGGATGAGCATGAGCAATTCTTTTTTCAAGAGGATGAAGACACTCTCTCTTTCTACGAATTAGACAACGAATTGATTGCCAAACAAAACCCATACTTAAAAGAAAAGGTTCTTAAAGAACTAAGTAACTCTAGAAACAGATTCGCAATAAAACGTTTTGAAGAAAAACAAAAAAAATATATATCTAACACACCAATTACAAATATGAATGAAATAAAAATAAAAGATATTTACTGGACAGGAACATATCTTAATCTAATATTAACTGAGGAGCTTCCACAATTATTCTTATACCGCACAGCTAACGAAGAGAAAATCCCTATGATAAAAGTCAAACCCTGTCACTTTAAAATCAACATTGTTAATGTTGAGAATAAAGACAGATTCCTATTTGGAAAATATAACTTTCACTACAATTACAAGGATATAAAGCTATGTGAGTCCCTATATCCCCAAATCGATGAGTGTGATCGCCATTTTAGATATGGTAAAGACATGCAGTATCTCGCTTTTCTTACCTTTGATGAGGAGACCCCAGCAATCAATTTCAACTTTTATAAGAAAGTGGAAAAACCCAATCCTAAAAGGATTATGTCAGACAAGGGGAAATTGTATAAAAGAATTCTATTTGCACTTGGCAAACTTAGTATGATGCTTCTATATAAAGTACTTTATCCCTTTAGGCGCTTTGGTAAGAAAAAAGTTCTATTTCTAACAGTAAACTCAAAAGAACTTGGAGGTAACCTAAAAGCTTTATACGAATACATGCAAAAAAATACTGATTTAAAACTCCTAATAAGTACAGCTAATATATTCCAAGAGAAAAACATTTTCAGTCTATTAAAATGCATAATAAACATAGGTATTTCATACTACATCTTTGTTGACAACTATACCCCGATTTTTAACTTTTTAGACTTAGATAAGGATGTCGAGCTAGTCCAAGTATGGCATGCAGGTGTAGGTTTTAAATCAGTAGGGTATGCAAGGTTTGGAAAACCATCAGGACCAGATATTGCAGTTTCTTCACACAGGAAATACACCAAAGCGATAGCTCCAACAAAAAAACTTGTGGAAATATATCAAGATGTTTTTGGAATCTCGAAAGACAAATTTATCGTTTCTGGTTTGCCTAGATTAGATGGCTTTTTAGAAAAGAAAGATGATGTGAGAAAAAGCTTCTATAAAAAGTATCCTAATTTGAAAAACAAGAAGATTCTTTTATTTGCTCCAACATTTAGAGGTGGTGGACAAGAATCAGCATATTACAACTTTGATTGGTTAGATTTTAATAAAATAGAGGAGTTTTGCAAAGAGAACAACTGCCTTTTCTTAGTGAAAATGCATCCTTTTGTTAAAGAGATAGATATAGACTTTAATAATTACAAACACATTCTAAATTTTAGTAATTACCCAGATTTCAATGAATTATTGTTCATAACTGACTGCTTAATAACCGATTTCTCATCAAATATATATGAAGCAGCGCTTTTAGATATCCCTATTAAATTCTTTGCTCCTGATAAAGACAGATACCAACACATAGGAGCAACTCACAGAAAACTAGAAGAATTCGAGGGCTCTAACCCATCTTCTAATACGATGGAGCTAATTGATTCTCTACACGACTTGGAGGTTCAAGATTGGCAAAAGACATTTAAGAAATTGGAGGTTGAGATTCCAACTGGTAACAGTTGCAAAAAGATAGTTGATGAAGTAATTTTTAACAAGAAATCAAGTGATTAAAATTCTTATAAAACTTACCTCTTTCATATATCACTTCTTTAAAAAGAGGAAGATTAGAAACAAGGTATGTTTCCTATCAAGACAAGGTAATACTCCAGGTTTAGACTTCCAATTATTGATAGCAAGCCTTAAAGAAAAAGGAATAGAGACTTATGTTTCTTGTCATAAAGTAAAATACTCCCCATCCTACTACTTAGTACTTCTAAAAGACCTGTTTAATATTGCCAATTCAAAAGTTGTAATTATTGATGGTTATTCCCTAGCTGTAAGTAATTTTACACATAAAGAAGAGTTAAAAGTCTTTCAGATATGGCATTCCATGGGAACAATGAAAAAATTTGGAAAGCAAATTATTGGGAAGAAAGATGGAAGAGGTGAAAACATTGCACACTCCTTAAATATGCATAAACAATATGATTATATAATAGCATCCTCCAAAGAATACGCTAAAGATTTAGCAGAAGGATTTGGATATGACAGTAGTTATGTTCATATCTATTCTCTCCCTAGAGTAGATTTACTAAACAACAAAAAATATGAAAAGGAGATCCAAGATGAACTTTATCAAAAATATCCAGTATTAAAAGAGAGGGAAAACATTACATTTGCACCCACATTCAAAAATAACAATCTCGTATTAGAAAATATAAAAGACATACTCTCTATTGTTGATTTTTCGAAACATAATTTAATACTGAGTCTTCACCCACTAGATGAGAAGGATCGAATCAAAATCAAAAATCTTACAAAGGAGAACAATAGAGTGATTTATGATCAAGAACACACTACCTTCGATTTCTTGTTTGTTTCAGATAAATTAATCAGTGATTACTCTTGTGTTATATATGATGCAATGGTTAGAGATATTGTCGTATTTTTGTATGTCCCTGATTTAAACCAATATGTAGAAGATAGAGGTTTGACAATAGATATTGAGAAAGAATATAAAGGATACGTATTTAAGGATAGAAAAGAGTTACAAAAGAGAATCAACTCAAAGATTCAGAAGGAAGATTTAACTTTCTATCAGAACAAGAGGAAAAAGTATGTTGTAAACATCGATAATGCTAATGAGAAGTTAGTTAAATTTATTTTAAAAGAAGGGAAAATAACATGAAAAACAAAGCAGTCATTTTTGCAGGTGGAGTAGGCGAGAGAATGAAACACGAAAAACCAAAGCAATTTATTAAATATAGAGGTAAACAAATAATTATCCATACACTTAACAATTTTGTATGCCACCCTGAAATAGATGAGATATTTTTAGTAATAAAATCCGGTTATGAGGAATACATGAAAGATTTAATTAAAGAAAACAAACTTACAAAAATAAAAGTCTTCACAGGAGGAAAAACTGGAATGGACTCGATTTACATTGGTCTACGGGAAGCTTCTAAAAATGCTCACGATGATGATGTAGTCTTAATCCATGATGGTGTCAGACCCCTTATCGACCAAGAACTAATTAGCAAAAACATCAAAACTTGTAGAAAACATGGTGCTGCGGTAACTGTTTCAAAACTCTATGAAACTCCTGTCATACTCGATAAGAACCTCAGAGTGAAAGATGTAATAGACAGAAACACATGTTTTGTTGCAAAAGCTCCTCAGACCTTCTTTCTCAAAGAAGTTTTTGAAGCTCACAAAAAGGTAAGAAAGGTTAACCCTAACTACGAAGGAATCATTGACAATTGTACTCTTATGAAGTCCTTTGGTAAAAAGATAAAGACAGTTGAATGTCACAGACGAAACATTAAAATAACCACACGAGATGATATATATAGATTGTTAGGCATATTAAGTGCAGAGGATTATCAGGAAGTATTTAACTAATTTAAATCATCATATTAAATAAATGAAAATCACCAGCATTATAAAAGAAGATGTTGAAAACATAATAAAGGACAACAATCTTCTAGATTTAGCGGATAGTACTTTTTTTATCACAGGTGCAACAGGCTTAATAGGAGGATATTTCCTCTACACGGTATATTTATTAAACAAGCTATACAACAAAAACCACAAAATTATATTGCTTGTTAGAAATAAAGATAAACTTCCTAAGGAAATACAAGAAGATAAAACCATTAAATTTTTGATACAAGATGTGACAGAGGAAATAAAGATTGATGAGAAAATCGATTATGTAATACATACCGCTGGGCCTGCTAGTCCTAAGGTTATGAAGGTTGACCCATTAGGAGTTAATCTAGCAAATACTCTTGGAACAATAAATACATTAAAACTTGCAAAAGAGAGTAACAGTAAAGGATATCTATTCATTTCATCAAGAGAAATCTATGGAGAAGCTGCAAGTGACCAGAAATTTTTCTATGAAGAAGGTCCATATGGAAAGTTAGATCATTTAATAGTTAGAAACTCTTACTCCGAAAGCAAAAAAAATGCAGAAAACCTACTAGCATGTTACCAATATCAATATGATTTAAATGTTAAAGCCGTTCGTCTAGCTCATACATACGGACCTGGAATTAATATACACGATGGACGAGTTCAGTCAGATTTCCTCCTAAACTATATGAACAATGAAGACATAGTCATGAACAGTACAGGAGAAGCTAGGAGAACCTATACCTATATAGGTGATGCTATCAACGCAATGTTTAAAGTACTCCTACTTGCACCAAAGGAAGAACTCATTTACAATGTCTCCGATCCTGAGAATGAGATTAGTATTAAAGAGTTAGCAGAACTCATTGCTAGTTTTAGTGACAAAATCAAAGTCGTTCAAAAAGTTCAGGAGACAAAGAATGCTTCCTATGCTCCTTTCTCATTAGGAATACTATCCAATGAAAAGATCAAAGGTTTAGGATATAAAGGAAGATATGATCTAAAGGATGGCTTTGCAAGAACAATTAAGCATTTAGAAGAAGAGACATGTTAAAATTCTTTGAGAATCTAAAAAAATATTTTTTCTATTCTGTTTATTCAGCAAAGTCTGATTTAAAAAGCGAGGTTGCAAACTCCTATCTCAACTGGTTTTGGTGGATACTCGACCCTTTAGCTTTTACTTTAATCTACATCTTCATTGGTAAAGTTGTCTTTAAATCAGCAGAAGACTACTTCCCAGCTTTTGTACTAATAGCATTGACAAGCTGGAATTTCTTCAATCTAATGTTATCTGGTTCTGTAAAAGCGATAAGAGACCATAAACATATTACTAGTAAGATTTACGTTCCTAAATATATTTTGTTACTACAAAAAAGCTTTGTTTACTTATTCAAGAGCCTAATCTCTTATACTCTAATATTCATCTTACTTTTCATATTAAAAGTTCCTATAACCATTAACATATTATGGTTCTTACCTTTATTACTTCTATTATACCTAATATCTTTTGGCATATCCCTGTTTCTACTACACTTTGGGGTATATGTTGAAGATTTATTTAACTTAACAAACATTACTTTGAAAATAGTATTCTATCTAACAGGTATCTTCTATGACATTGGAAGCAGAGTTCCTGCACCTTTTAACAAAATACTATTAACTTGCAACCCAATAGCGTTCATTATAGATCAAATGAGAAACGTTATGCTATATGAAAAAGGATTAAACATAAAATATTATTTAATTTGGTTGGCTATTTCAATTGTTCTCATTATTACCGGTATTCACATAGTACAAAAGCATGAGAACTCTTACGCCAAGATATCTTAAGAATCATGAGCAAGGAGAAAGAAAAGAAAAACATAGCATTAAGATTAACAAATGTATCACTCAGTTACCGTATCATTCAGCCGTATTCTATAAAAAGAAACCTATTAAAACTCAAAGGAGTTAAATCCGATTACTTCCAAGCTTTAAAAAATGTTAACTTTGAATTAGAAGAAGGTAAAATTCTTGGTGTCATCGGTTCGAATGGTAGTGGTAAATCTACCCTCCTAAAAGCTATTGCAGGAATATTCTCTCCCGATGAGGGAACAATAGAGCTGTTTAATAATACAGTATCATTGCAAGCAATTGGAGTAGGATTTAAAAGTAGACTTACAGGTTATGAGAACATTTACATATCAGGACTCCTTCTAGGTTTTAGCAAAAGTCAAATAGAATCTAAAATAGATGAAATTATTGAATTTTCTGAACTGGGAGACTTCATATACAAACCAATAAGTACATATTCTTCAGGAATGGTTTCTAAACTAGCTTTCTCCATCACAGCAATTTTCGAAGCTGACATTATCCTAATAGATGAAATTCTGTCGGTTGGAGATACTTCCTTTAGAGAGAAAAGTTTTAACAAGATTAAAGAAATTATCTTTGATAAAACCAAAACAGTTATAATCGTTTCTCACAATATGGGACAACTAAAAGAAGTGTGTGATGAAGTTCTGTGGTTAGAGGGTGGAGAAGTCAAAGACATTGGTGAACCCAATAAAGTCATCAGCGAATACATGGCATATATCTCACCAAAGAAGAAGTAACGCTTTTAGTAATTTACAAAACCCTCCAAAAAGAGATAGAATAGAATATGGCAAAAATAAAGAAAAAAACAAAACAAAAAGCAAGAACCATTCTAAACATAATACTAATAGTAGTTATGCTCGCAGGTATTCTTGTACCAATGATTTTGGTTCTCACAAACCTCTAAAAAGATGCTAAGCAAAGATACACCAATATCAGAATTAAAAGGCATTGGGCCTAAATCTCTGTATCTCTATGAAAACTTAGGAATACATACGGTTAGAGACCTTCTTTTTCATATACCATTTAGATACCAAGACACATCTGAAATTATCTCAATAAAAGAATTTAAGGAAAGAGGAGAAGGAACATTTCTTGCAGAGATAGAAGATGTAAAAACAACATACTTTAGAAAAAAGATAACTACTGTAAAGGTAAAAGACGACACAGATACTCTTCGATTAACATATTTTAACCAATCATACCTTCAGAAAACATTACAAAAGGGTGAGATATATCTCTTCGATGCTAAATATTCAACTAGCAGGAATGGAAAAACCAAAAATATATACAACCCTAAATTTGAAAAGTTTAAATACGAAAAAGAAAAACAACTACATGTAGGAAAGATAGTAGGAGTATATCCAGAAACAAAAGGATTAACTTCTGCAATGTTAAGAAGAAAGATTGCAGACCTTCAAGATGATATTCCTAAAATACTAGATGACCCCTTAGAAAAAAACATTAAAAAAAGCAACCTGAAGTTGCCCTTCATTTCTAAAGCTATTGAAAAAATACATTTTCCAAAAGACCAGAAAGATATTGATATGGCCAAACAAAGACTCTCTTTTGATGAAATGTTAAGAGTAGCAATTAAGATAGAGAGGGAAAAAGAAGCAAAAAGAAAAGAGAAGGCTAAAAAGATTCCTCTTGATAGTAAAGTTCTAAACAACTTTATAAAATCACTTCCATACAAATTAACAGATGATCAAAACAAAGCAGTTGCAGAGATTCTCTCTGATTGTAACAATTCAATACCAATGACTCGTCTTCTGAATGGTGATGTAGGTAGTGGAAAAACAGTTGTAGCTGGAATTGCAATATTAAACTGTATTAAAAATGGTTTCTCTTCAATTCTCCTAGCTCCAACTACAGTACTTGCAAAACAACACTTTGAAACATTTAACAAACTTTTTAAGGATTTCAATATCGACATAGAACTCTGCATCTCATCAGACAAGAATATCTCTGATGCAGACAACAAGTTAATAATTGGCACACATGCAATTCTGTATGATATGGCATTACCTAAAGATTTAAATCTTGTGATAATTGATGAACAACATAGATTTGGAGTAGAACAGAGAGAGTACTTTAGAGAAAAAGGAAAATATTCCCCTCACTATCTCACTATGACAGCTACACCCATTCCTCGAAGTTTGACAGAAATTTTCTTTGGAGGTTTAGATGTATCAGAGATTAAAGAGAAACCAAAAGGAAGAATTGAAGTAAAAACATATTACACACCAGTAAGAAAAAGGTTAGAGTGTTTTGAGTGGGTGAAAGAAAAAATTCTAGAGAGCAAAGGAGAAAACCAAGCCTTCTTCATATACCCACTAATTGAAGAAAGTGAGAAGTCTACAAGAAAATCAGTATTGAATGAATATGAAAGTCTAAAGGAAATCTTTAAAGGCTTGAAGGTGAAATACTTACATGGGAAATTAAAGGAAGAAGAGAAGAGTAAGCTACTGGAAAATTTCAGAGAGAAGAAAATTGATATTCTTGTTTCAACAACTGTGATTGAAGTTGGTATTGATATACCTGATGCAACAATTATGGTGGTGGAAGATGCAGAGAGATTTGGACTTGCACAGTTACATCAACTTAGAGGTAGGGTAGGTAGGAGTGATAAAGAGTCATACTGTTTTGTAATACCATCTAGTTCTGTTGAGAAAGGTTCTCCTGCAGAAGAAAGACTTTTGTATTTTTCTAAACATTCTTCTGGTTTTGATGTTGCACAGTATGACCTACAAACAAGAGGTCCAGGAGAAGTATATGGTACTAGACAGTCTGGTATTCCAATATTTAAAGTAGCAGATATATATGATGTTGACCTTCTGAAAAGAGCTAGAACATTTGCGAAGAAATTGATAAAGGAAGATAATGATTTGGAATATATTTTAGATAATCTTTTTAGATAATGGAGATACATATTGTACTTGATAATATTCGTTCTGTTTTTAATGTTGGTAGTATTTTTAGATCTGCTGATGGAGCAGGGAGTGTAAAGAAGATATATCTTTGTGGTATGACAGCGGATATTGATAATCCTAAACTAGAGAAGACAGCTCTTGGTGCAATAGATATGGTTCCTTCCCAACATTATGATACTACACAAGAAGCATTAGAGGAGATTAGAGAGCAGAATATTCCAATATATTCGGTAGAATTAACTGAAGATGCAGAGGATTTTCAAAAAGTTAAGTATCCTCATAAGTTAGCATTAGTATTTGGTCATGAGAAGATGGGAGTAGGGGAAGAGATTTTAAAAGATTCAGACAAGAAGATTTTTGTCCCTATGAGAGGTAAGAAGGAATCTTTGAATGTTGCTAACTGTGCAACTACTGTTTTGTATGAGATAACGAGAAGGGGTTGACCCCATAGTGTTCCCAATCGTTCTGTGGTATAATTAAGGGTTCTTTGTACAATTAAAAAACATTCAAAAAGAAAGGAAAAGGTGATAAAGATGTTGTCTACAATAAGGAAGAAGGAATTCCCACATCTAAGAATACCATGGCGAATACCAATTAGTGCACAGGAAGGCTCAACATTGGAAGAGGCTGTTAGCGATGCTTTTAAGTTCAGTATGATGACAGGAATCGGTGTCAACTTAATTTTCAACCAAGTAACACTCCCCATACTTATCGATCATCCAGTATATCCTTCAGGCACTGTGGAAGAGGTATATTTACTAACTCTAAAGAATTATCTTGTTCAAAAAAACGATCTAATAGGATACTTTAACTTAGTCCCTCTTGAAATGGATGAGGAAATTGTAAAGAAAGACAGAACAAACAAGTAATGTATAAAGAACAAACAGCTCTAAGCAGAGATAAAAATATTAATATATATCTCATAAGTCTTAGGGCTTTTTTCTTTTTGTATAAAAAAGATATAATATACACATGAGTTTAAAACACGATTCATTTAAAAAAATAAGAAAAGAGAAAAACAAATGGAGATTAGATACTCCTGAAGACTTCATAGAAATGGAAGAAACATTTCTTAAAGAAAGACTCATGAGTAAAGAACCTACCATTACAACAACTGTTAGAATAACAGGAGGTAAAGCTAGAAACTTTACTCTTGAAGTACCCAAAGCCACAAGACCCATGACAGATAGAATGAAGGTTAGAGTCTTTGATATTCTAAGGGAAGATATTGTAAACAAAGACATTCTCGATCTCTATGCAGGTGCTGGTTCATTTGGATTAGAAGCACTCTCCAGAGGTGCAAAGAGTGCTACATTTGTAGATACATCAAAGAATGCTGAAGCTGTCCTTAAGAAGAATGTAGCTCATACTGGATTCCTAATAGAATCAGAAGTTCTTAAAGAGAAGGTAGAGGATTATCTCTTTAGAATGACAAACAAAGAGAAAGAGGATATTCAAACCTTTGACATTATCTTCATGGATCCCCCATACAAACTTTTTAACACAAAGAAAACATTTAAGATGGAACAAGTTATTAACATGGCATCAGAACTACTACCTGGAGTACAAGACCAAAAAACAAAGAAATGGAAAGGTGCTTTGATACTTAAACATCCTAAGAGATATGATTTAGAGAAGATTGATATCAAACATCTAAAATTAGTTGAAAGTATCAATCTTGGTTTGAATGTAATTTCTTTCTTTATTGTTAAATAGATGAAAAAACATTTTTCCGCAGGTGGTGTTTTAGTTAATAACAAGCATGAGGTATATTTACTTCATCAAACAGTAAGAGATGAATGGGTTCTCCCTAAAGGTGGAATAGAGGAGGGGGAAGATAAGATAACAGCTGCTAAGAGAGAGATACAGGAAGAAACAGGTTATCAGAATACAGAAATTATTCTTCAAAAACCACTATATACTCATCAATACTCATTTACACATCCTAATACAGGAGAAGAGATAGAGAAAACAGTAACCTTCTATCTTTTTAAACTACTTGATGATAACTTGGAAGCAACAAAAGAGATGAGTGCAGAGCATTTGGAAGGAAAATGGTTTACATTAGAAGAGGCTATGCAAAAAGTCACATTTGATGGTTTGCGAATTGTACTTGAGAAAGTGCAAAAACATCTATCATCAACAATACAACCATAGGTGTCTAGTTGCAAAAAAGAACTTAAAAATATAAAATACATATAGTGTACAAAATATACGGTATAAATAAATCAAAACTAAGTAGGATAGTTTTTACAACACACACCTTCTAATGTGTGATATTTCCACATACCCACACATATTTCTTAATTAATATTTTTATTTTTGTATATGGAAAACGAAGAAAAACAACAACATGAAGAATATCTAGAAAGCATGAGACACTCTGCTTCTCACGTACTAGCACAAGCTGTCTTAAAACTATACCCTGATGCAAAATTAGGTATAGGGCCTGCTATTGAAAATGGTTTCTACTACGACTTTGATTTTGTAGAACCAATAGAGGAGGCAGACTTAAAGAAGATTGAAAAGGAGATGAAAAAGATTGTAAAACAGAATCTCCCAATCACTCAAGTTACAATGAAAAGAAAAGATGCTGAGGAATATTTAAAGAAAACAGATCAAACATACAAGCTTGAGTTGATAGAAGAAATTGAGGGAGATGAGTTAAGCTTCTATATAACAGGAGAGAATGAATTTGCAGACCTTTGTAGAGGTCCACATGTCAATTCTACTAAGGATATCGGTGCACTAAAGTTAACTAAGACTGCAGGAGCATACTGGAGGGGAGATGAGACAAAGAAGATGTTAACAAGAATATATGGAACTGCTTTTGAAACAGAGAATGAACTAAATACTTTTCTTAAAAACCAAGAAGAGATAGAGAATAGGAATCATAGGAGAATTGGGAAGCAGTTAGAACTCTTTGCCCTTATCCCAGAGATTGGTCAAGGACTTCCTGTTTGGTTACCAAGAGGATATGTAATGAGAAGGATTTTAGAAAATTATATGATTGAGCTTGAAGAGAATGCTGGATACCAACATATACTCACTCCACATATTAACAAACAAGAGCTTTTTGAAACATCTGGACACCTAGACTTCTACAAAGAATCTATGTACCCAGGCATGCAAGTTGATGATGAGACATACTATCTAAAACCTATGAACTGTCCTTCAGGCATGATGGTTTACAACCTAAGTCCAAAGAGCTATAGAGACCTTCCATACAAATTAGGAGAGCTAGGGACTGTATACAGGTATGAAAAGTCTGGAGAGCTACAAGGTCTTCAGAGGGTACGAGGGTTCACACAGAATGATGCTCATATCTTCTGTACACCAGAACAACTAGAAGGTGCAATAAACGAGGTATTGGACCTACTTGATATTTTCTACAAAGATATTGGCTTTACAAAATACAAGTTTAGACTCTCTCTATCAGACAGAGAAGCTAATCCAAAGAAATATGCAGGAGACCCAGAAAGATGGAAATTAGCAGAGGAAGTTTTAAGAAAAGTTTTAGTTGACAGAGGGATGGAATTTGAAGAGATGCCAGGAGATGCTGCATTCTATGGTCCCAAAATTGATATACAAGCAGTTAATGTATTTGGAAAGGAAGACTCTGTATCTACACTCCAATTAGACTTCAACTTACCAGAGAGATTCAACATCCGATATATCGACGAAGAAGGAAAAGAACAAGAGCCATTTGTCATTCACAGAGCTTTAATCGGATCATTTGAAAGATTCTTTGCATTCCTTATCGAAACCCACGGTGGAGATTTCCCACTCTGGTATACACCAGAACAGGTATATGTCATACCAATTTCAGATAAACACCATGAATATGCTAACAAGGTTTACGAAGAGTTAAGAAGTGCAGGACTAAGAGTAAAGTTAGATGACAGAACAAAGAGTATGCAATCAAGAATTAGAGATGCAGAGAAGATGAAGATTCCATACATTGTAATTATGGGAGATAAAGAGATTGAAACAGAAACCATCTCTGTGAGAACAAGAAAGAACAAGAGTGAGGGACTTATGAAAGTACAAGAATTTATCGACAATCTTAAGGAGGAGATAAGGACAAAGGAGCCTTTCACTCCAGAGGAAAATAATTAATTTTAATATATATAAATAATGTCTTTTGACAACACAAAGGATTTAAGAAAGAAATATGGCCCTAGAAAAAACGAATGGATTAGGGTAGAGGAAGTGCAATTAATCAATGAGAAAGGTGAGAATGTAGGAGTTGTAAAAACGGAAGAAGCTAAGAGAATGGCAGAAGAAGTAGAATTAGATTTGGTAGAAGTCGGACCTAATGTAAGACCTCCTGTCTGTAAAATCATGGACTACTCTAAATACATATATCTACAAAACAAGAAGAGTAGAAGCAACAAGAAAGGAAAAACAAAGGAAACAAAAGAGTTTAGATTTACTCCCGTCATAGACAAAGCTGATATCAATCACAGAATTGAAAGGGCCAAAGAATATTTAGGGAAAGGATATCCTGTTAAACTAACCATGTTTATCAAAGGAAGACAATCAAGAGAACAGGCAAGTGATGTATTTGATGAAATATTGACTAATTTCGCAGATTATAGTAGTATCGAACCCAGTCCAGTAAAGGAAGGAAGAAATATATTTATCAATTTTAAACCTAATGGCAAGACAAAAAACAAACAAAACAGCAAAGAAGAGGTTTAATGTATCTAATCCTAGAGGGAATAAAACCCCCAAGATTATGTACAAACAGAGCCATCAAGGACACTTGAAAACTAAAAGGTCTTCTACACAAAAGAGAAGATTAAAAGATAATGCATTGGTTTCCAAGACAATTGGAAAGAAGATGCTTAGAAAAGTTGTTAATGTTAATAAATAAATATTATGAGAGTTAGAGGCGGAGTAAAAAGAAAAAGAAGTCATAAGAAAATCTTAGCCAAAACAAAAGGCTACAGAATGACTAAAAACAGATTGTACAAAGTTGCTCATGAGGCATATATGCATGCAGGTCAGTATGCATACAATGATAGACAGAAGAGAGCAGGACAACTAAGGAGAATCTGGGTTACCAAGATTAATGCTGCTTGTAAGAATAATGATATTAAATACAAAGATTTTGTTGCAGGATTAAGAAAGAACAAGATAGCATTAAACAGAATGGTTTTAGCAGATATTGCTGTTAACAACCCTGAGGTATTTACAAGTATTGTAAAGTCCCTTTAGGTATAAGATATAAAAAAACATATTGAAATTGAAAGGGACTCGGAAGAGTCCTTTTTTGTTATTAGAGTATATGAAAAACAAATCCTAAGGACTGATGAGATAACTCAATATACAATCCTTAGGTGGGACAAGATTATAGATTTAGGTTTAAGGTTTTAAATCCTTAAGCAGACTTTTAGAGATTGTTTTTGAATACTCTTTAGTCTTCTGGAGAAAGTCTTCTTCACTCAAACCTTTGAAATCCTTCAACCAATATTGAAGATGGTGACTGTCTTCAAGACTTCTCTGTATTGCCATTGACAAGTCTTTTTCCAAATCCTCAATTAAGTACAGTTTTGGATTCTTTACTTCATCTGAAGTTTCAACAATATATTGCTTTCCAACTGTTCGCTTTTGCAAAAATTTGAAGTTGTTGTCCAAAACAGTTACCATCAACTGACTCTGAGCTGACTCACCAGCCGCACATACTTTTGGCACAATGGCACATTCATATCTTGTATCAAACGGTATAATTTGAAGATTCTCACACTCCAAATGTGAAGATGAAAGTATAAAATCCAAAAATATGTGACGTCTTCCCACAAAATCACGGGTGTATAAGACACCTTGAATTGGGGAACTTTTGATTGGCAAACTAATTTCAATCTCTTTCAATTTTCTTTTTCTCCTTTGAAATCTATATTTGTTTTTTAATGTGCTAAACACATAGGCTATATTATACCGTAAACCCTACAGAATTGCAATTTCATCTTCCTTTTTCCATATACAATGTAGTATACTAAAGACATGGATTTTAAAAACAAAAATTTGGAAGAAATATATCAATCTCTTCTAACAGATAAAGAAAAATTAAATACAGATGAACTTAAGAAAAAGTATTCATCTAAAGAAGGACTTCTTACAAAAGCATTCTCAGAGATTGCTAATATCGATAAAAAGGATAGGGGAGAGTATGGGAGGGAAGCAAATGAATTGAAAAAAATCCTAACTGAGATACTGGAAGGAAAAGAAACAGAGAAGAAAGAATACTCCTCAAAAGAAAGGATTGATCCAACAGCACCTTTCGATGTAAATATTAAAAAAGAAAACATACAATCGTGGTTGGATACAAAGGGTACAAAACATCCTCTTACTTCCGAAGTTGAAAGATGGGTAGAAATCTTCAAAGGAATGGGGTTCAATGTATTAGAAAGCAAACAACTAGATGATGACTATCATATGTTTGAGTCCCTAAACTTCCCAGTAGGACATCCTGCAAGAGATATGTATGACACATTCTGGACAGAAGAAGGACAGGTCCTACCCGCACACACATCCACAATGCAAAACAGAGCAATGAAAATATTTGGACCTCCACCAATTGCAGTAGTACTACCAGGACGATGCTTTAGACATGAAGCAACAGATGCAAGTCATGAACATACATTCCATCAAATTGAAGGAATATATGTCGATGAAGGAGTGTCTTTAGGAAATATGATTGCTACTATCAAAGAGTTCCTGCAGAAATACTTAGATACCGAATTGGAAGTTAGAGTACAACCTTCTTTCTTCCCATTCACAGAACCTGATTGTGAATTTGTAATTAGTTGTCCATTCTGTAAAAAAGCAGGTTGTTCTACATGTGGACACTCTGGATGGATAGAGTTAATGGGGTGTGGAATGATACATCCGAATGTTCTAAGACAGGCAGAAATAGATCCTGAGAAGTACTCTGGCTTTGCATGGGGTTTCGGAGTTGATAGATTAACAATGATTAAGCTAGGAATAAATGATATTAGATATTTAAGAGATAACAATCTTAACTTCTTACGACAATTCTAATGAGATATACTACTGAACTATTAAAAACAATTAGTGATATCAATATATCGAATGAAGATATTGTTGATTTGATAAATACACATATTGGGAATGTAGAATACTCTCATGATATTTCTAAAGAGTATGAAGGTATTGTTGTAGCTGAAATTGTTGAGAAAAAAGATCATCCAGATGCAGACAAATTAGGAGTATACAAAGTATTTACAGGTGAGGAAACAAGACACCAAGTAGTTGCAGGAGATAAAACACTAGAGATAGGGGATAAGGTGGCGTACATCAAACCAAACTCCATTGTCCCGTACTCTATCTACGAAGAAGAACCCTTCGTAATCAAAGCTATCAAATTAAGAGGGGTTGATTCCAATGGAATGCTAGGGTCAGAGAAGGAACTAAACATTGGACCAAACCATGACCATGTTATGCGACTTCCTTCTGATGCAATACCCGGAACACCTTTTGCTGAATACTACTCTTTCAATGACTTTGTAGTTAGTGTTGAGAACAAGGCATTGACAAACAGAGGAGACCTTTTCGGTCTAGTAGGAATGGCGAGAGAACTAGTTGCAATTACAGGTGAGAGGTTTGAAAGTCCAGCATGGTACAGAAACCAGAAAAAGAATATTAAACCAGAACAGAACTGTTTGAGTCTTGATGTTGTAAATGATGCAGAAGCACTCTGTCCTAGATATACAGCAATAGCTATGGACAATATTACTAATGGAGAATCTCCAACATGGCTCAAATCAGCTCTTCTTAGACTTGATGTTAAACCAACAAACAGTATTGTTGATATTACAAACTATGTCTCAGCCCTCTTTGGACAACCTCTTCATGCATTTGATTATGACAAAATTATTAACACAGACCCTGCAGCTAACAACAAGATTACTATCAATGTTCGAATGGCAAGAGATAACGAGAAGATTCTTGGATTAGACAACAAGATTCATGAGTTAAACGATCGAGTTATGGTAATTGCCGATAATACAAACCCAATTGCCATTGCTGGAGTTATGGGTGGTAGGGATACTAGTGTTGATGAGAATACAAAGAGAGTTGTTTTCGAATCAGCAAATTTTGACAAGAATAGTATAAGGAGAACCTCAATGGATTTAGGTCTAAATACAGATGCTGCTACAAAGTACAAACACTCATTAGATACCGAAGCATGTATACCTGCACTCCTAAAAGCAGTAGAACTTACAAAAGAGATAACTGGTGGTAAAGTTGCTTCCGAAGTTATTGATATATATGAAGAACCCTACCAAGAACAACTAATAACAATAAATATCGAGAGATTAAACATAAAGGTAGGACTTAATCTTAAGAAAGAAGAAGTAGAAAAACTCCTTCTCTCACTAGAGTATAGAGTCAAGTCAAAAGGAGATGGCTTCCTCACCGTTATTGTTCCAAGTTGGAGAAGAGATGTTGCAATAGAAGAGGACATCTATGAAGATGTAGCAAGAATCCATGGCTACAATAATATTGATATTAGGTTGCCCCACAAAGATATTACACCACTTAAAGATAACAAGATATTTAATTTGAAGAAAGAGATTAGGAAAACTCTCTCTGACTTAGGTGCAAACGAGATCCTAACATACAGTTTTACTAGTGAATCCAATTTTCAGAAAAGCAACTTAGATTTAGACAGGGCTTTTGTGGTTAAGAATGCAATCTCTCCAGAATTAAAATTCATGAGGACTTCATTACTACAAAGTATTCTTTCCAAGTGTAAAGAGAATATTCAAAGAGGGTTTGAAGAGTTTGGACTATTTGAACTTAATATTCCACATATAAAGGGATATGTTGATGAGAACTCTCTACCAAAAGAAGATTGGCATCTTTCATGTATTCTTAACAAAAACAATATACAAGATTCTGGCTCTGCATACTATTGGGGTAAGAAATATTTGGAAAAGGTTCTAAACACAGATAAATGTAATTATGTATTAATAGCAGATTCATTAGAACAAGATTTACCAGAGGATGTTAAAGTAATACTTCCTATGTTTGACCCTAATACTTCAGCTATATGCTTCATAAATGGTACTGCAATTGGTATAGTAGGTGAATTTACAAAAAGTGTTAAAGAAGAGTTTAAACTTTCTGATTACAGTTGTGGTATCGATATTAACCTTAACAGACTTCTTGAGCTAGATGTAAAGAGAAACCAGTATCTTGAGGTTCCTATTTATCCCACTTTCTCCTTAGATTTTAGTTTTGAGACAAAAGATGAGATTGGATGTCAAAGTATGATTTCAGAATTGGAGAGAATTCTTAATGACAAAGAGAGTTGGGCTAGGGTAGAGTGTATTGATATTTACAAGAGCCCTAATATGAAAAATGTTAAAAGAACAACATTAAGAGTAATTGCTAGCAAATATGACAGAACTGCTAGTGACAAGGATATTAAGAAGATTTCAGAGAAGGTTATAAAGGATTTTGAAAGAGTGTTTGATGCTAAAGTTATTTAACTTTAACATTTATTGATTTCTCCAATGTCTTACCATCAACAAGGGCGGAAGCTTTGATTTTATACGGACCTGGAGCCATTGTTGCAGGAATCGTAATTGCCCACCTTTTCTCCCCAATCTTCTGAGGTGCTGTGGATATACCTCCATTTCCAATTGTTATACTTACCCCTGATATCGCCTCTCCAACAATTTCAACAATTATCTGTGTATTAGTAGCTACAGTACTACCATCGGTTGGTTGAATAATTTCAAGTGAAGATGATGGAACAGAGTTACCCAAGGTAATATTAACACTCTTACTCCCGACTTTCCCAGCAATATCCTTTGCACTAACAACAATCGCCTTACTACCATTCATACTACCAGGAACAACATAGTTGATTATGTAAGTCCCATCAGCCCTCACAGAACTCTGATCAACTCCAGGAACTATCTGCCCACCAACCGTTATACTAAAAGCACTCAAACCTCCCTGTGCTACTACACTTCCTTTTATCTCAATATTCTGTCCTGTCGAAAAAGCTTGTCCTGCTGTAGGAGAAGCAATATCTACTAAAGGTGCACCATCTGGACCTAATGGAGGTAAACAAACCTTACTCTCTGGCATCTCAAAAAGATATTTCTCACTAGCATTAAGGTAGGCACGATACGCATCTTCCTGCATTGGATTCTCTAGTTTTGTTGACAAAAGTATCTTAGTTGTTGTTAAACCATACTGTTTAGCAACCTCTAAGTTTGTAGGAATCGTTCCATCAGCAGTACACACCTCAATTGCCTTTCTATCATCAACTTGTGGAGACCTACCAGAGATATATATTGAAGCCTCCTTATTACACTCAACTCCATCAGCAGGAGTTGCTCCAGTATCTTTACAAACACTTGTAGTCATAATACCAGCAGGTCTATTAAAGTTGAACTCTCCATACGAATCAATTACTCTCTGCAAGAAAGAATGTGCAAGAGGCAGAGAGACTGTTGTGGCCCATGCTCTTGGCATTACAATATTGTTGTTATTCCCATTCCAAACACCTACAACGATACTCTGATTGTAAAGGAAGGTTAAAAGATCCTTAGGCCCATTTGTTGTACCTGTCTTTCCACAAAGCTTCCTTCCTTTGACTGTATAATATCTATTATCAGGTCTGTCATTAAATCTCTGCAAATCACAAATCATCCAGTTGACAAGATAAGCCTCCTTTTCATCTACAACCCTCTGACCTTCATTATCCTTGTACTCCTTAAGCACCTCTCCCTTAGCATTCTCCACCTTCAAAATGGACACCAAATCATGTTTAACACCACCATTAGCTAAAGTGGCAAAAGCATTCGCAAATTCAGTCATTCGCATCTCTGCCGAACCCAAAGCAATACTTAAACCATAATCTGCCTTATTCTCCATCCCAGACACACCAAGCCTCTGCATAAGCTGAAGGAAATTGTCAATCCCACCCATTTGCAATGTATACACCGCAGGAATATTTCTTGACTCAACTAATGCCTTCCTAGAAGTTATTAAACCATAATACCTATTATCCCAGTTTGTTGGTTTGTACCTTCCAAAAGCAACATTGTTGATATCAGGGGTTACTGTCCATGGACCAGTCCCTCTGTTTATAATCGAGCTCAAATACACGAATGGCTTAACTGCAGAACCCATCTGTCTATAACTAGTCGTAATATTTACATTCCCATCAACCCTAGGGTCATCAGTCTTCCAGTAGTCAACTGAACCAACCATAGAAAGTAACTGCCCATTCTTAGGGTTAATTACAACCATAGCACCATTATTAGCATTGTATCGCTTCGCAGCTCTCTCAACCCCCTTAGTAATCTCCTCCTCCGCAATACTCTGAAGAGTAGGGTCTAGAGTTGTCGTTACCTTAAGTCCACCTTTCTCTACAACATCCACGCCAAATTCTTCCTCTAGTTCTGCTTTGACATAAAAGACAAAATGTGGCGCTTTGATATCAATCCTAGAAGGCTTGTATACTAACTCTTCCTCTCGTGCTTTATCTATCTCCTCTTTAGAAATACCAAACAATCGCTCCTTTGACTCTAATTGGTCTAGAACATACTTCTGCCTTACTTTACCACTCTCTGCATCTCTACCATAAAGAGGAGAGTACACACCAGGAGCTTGAATAATACCGGCCAACATAGCACTCTCTGCAAGAGTAAGCTCGCTTACATCTTTACCAAAATATGAATGTGCCGCAGCTTGAAATCCATAGTTCACACCTCCCAAAGGAATTTCATTCATATACATCTGTAAGATCTCATCCTTTGTGAATGTTTGTTCCACCTGCATTGTTATTAGCACCTCTTTCACCTTTCTTGCAATTGTTCTCTCATTAGCCTCTTCACCCAAGATATCATAGAGCAATGTCTTTTTTACCAACTGCTGAGTAAGGGTACTAGCACCACTAACAACTCTTCTTCCTCTAATATTTTGAATTACTGCTCTGGCAATACCAACCAAATCAATCCCTTTATGCTGATAGAACTCCGCATCCTCTGCAGCTAACACAGCTTTTCTTGTATGTTCTGGAATCTTATCAATAGAAACAAATTCTCTGTTCTCATCACCATATACGGTATAGAGGACATTACCCTTCCTATCTAAAATCTGTGTACTCTGATCAGAACTTCTTGAAATTAGCTCATTTGGAGATGGGAGTGAATCACCTAATTTCTTTAAATAGATTCCTAAAACTACTAAACCTATACACCCCATGAAGAACAGAACTCCTAAACCCACAAAGAATATCTTCTTAAGCTTTTTCTTGTCTTTAGGTCTCTTTTTACTGCTATGTCTAGCCGTTTTACTCCCCAAATTCCTAGAAGCATACTTCTTTACATTCTTATACTTATCAAACCCAAACTTCCCAGACCTAAACGACTGTCCCAAAGAGCTCTTCCCTCCCGCACTCCTTACATTTCTTCTTCTACTGTCTGAAAAACCTACACTATATTTCATACTTTAATATATTAACCTATTTAGCACTGCAATTTCAATACATACAATATAACCCATATGTAACGAACAAAATCGAATCCGAAACATTATTTCCTAAAATTATTAAAAGTAACAATTTTGTAATAACTCTCCTGTATCATTTAAGTATGACAGATAGATATTCAAAAAAATTACTAATTAAAAGCAAGGACAGAGACCTAATTAACGAACTAAGAAGAACTTTTAGTTCAACAGAGATTTCTGTAAACAACAATGATTCCAGATCTGCAGATTTGATTATCATTGACAAACGCGATGGAAGAGAGATACCTACAGATGTAAAATGGAATTGTAAAATTATTTGCATTATCAACAAAATATCCAGACAAGAGATAGAGAAGCTTTCTGCCGAAGGAGTAGACCATATACTCACACTACCTGAATTTAAGTTTTGGCTTTTCTGTCTAATTAAAAAGTACCTAGGTCACCTTGAAGTAACAAGCAAGGAGTACAAGTACAAAGGAATTACAATATGTAGAGATAAATCTGCAATAATATACAACAATTGCAAAGTCCTTCTCACAAGCCAAGAATTAAAAACATTTGAAGACATCATTAGGAGAGAATCACCATATTGTAAGATTGAGAATCCTTCAACAAAAAGTACAATCTCTAGAATTAACAAGAAAACCAAGAAGGGTACTGGAATTAAAATCATTGGAAATAGATACAACCACGGGTACTACATCTCAGTCTAGCTAGACTTTCTTTTTCCACTCAACAATCTTTTTAAGTGCCTCAAGAGGAGTAAGATTATCAGTATCGATACCTTGAATTTCTTTCTCAATTTCAGAATCCTTTGCAGAGAAGAGAGGATACTGCATTGCAGTTAAACGAGCTTTCTCCTGCTTGCTCTTTGCTGTAAAAGAAATCTCCCTTACACTAGACTTTCCAGTAAACATATTCTTCTGCTCAAAGCTCTCTAGTATCTCATTTGCTCTCTTTACAACCTTCTCGGGAAGTCCTGCCATCTTAGCAACATAGATTCCATAGCTTCTATCTGTACCACCCTGTACAATCTTTCTTAGGAAAATTACAACTCCTTTCTCCAAATCTTCTTCAACAAGAACATTGTAATTCCTTACACTATCTGGATATTTTTCAGAAAGTTTGAGAAGTTCATGATAGTGAGTTGCAAACATTGTCCTAGCTTTAACTTCTTTAAGAATATATTCTGCTAAAGACCAAGCAATACTGACACCATCATATGTACTTGTTCCTCTTCCAACCTCATCAAGAACTATCAAACTATACTTAGTCGCATTGTTTACAATATTAGCAGCCTCATCCATCTCTACCATGAAAGTACTTCTTCCTCTTGCTAAATCATCTGATGCTCCAACCCTTGTAAATATTCGATCAACCAAGGATATACTTGCACTCTCTGCTGAAACAAAAGACCCAATCTGTGCCATGAGAACAATTGTAGCAACCTGACGAATATATGTTGACTTACCAGCCATATTAGGACCTGTGAGAATAGACATACAACCTTCTTTAAAAGACATCTTAGTATCATTTGATATGAATTCCTCATCAGCTATTGATTCAATTATCGGATGCCTACCTTTCTCTATTTCAATCAATCCATCATTCTCACCAATCTCAAAGATATCTGGTTTGCAATATGAGTTTTCAATTGCAACATGTGCAAAGTTGGAAAGAACATCTATCTCGGCTATTACCTTAGATAACTCTTGAAGTTTTCCAAGATTAGGTAGGAGCGATTCTCTAAATTCATTAAACAATTGATACTCAAGTGCACTAAGATTATCACGAGCATTTAAGATTATCTCTTCTTTCTCCTTTAGTTCTTCTGTTATATATCTCTCTGAATTAACTAATGTCTGTTTACGAATATACCTATCTGGTACTTTCTCCTGATGTGCTTTTGTAACATCTATGTAATATCCAAACACATTATTAAATCCTATTTTCAATGAAGGAATACCTGTTTCCTTTCTTTCTTTCTCTTCTAATTCTTTCAACCAATCTTTACTATCTCCAGAGAGTGTTCTTAACTCATCTACCTCTTTGTTAAATCCTGTTTTAATTATCCCTCCTTCCATAATTGTTATCGGAGGGTCATCAGCAATCGTTTCCTCTATCTTCTCTGCTAACTTGGTGAAGAATTTTCTATCTAACTTTTCATATTTAATATTCAAATCTTTCTTGAGAATCTCAAGGATTTCATCAGAATTTATTAACGATCCTTGCAGTCCCTTTATATCCCTAGGTGTTACTCTGTTAAGCCCAATCTTACCTACAACCCTCTCAATGTCATTAATTCCTTCTAATTTCTCTCTTACATCTCTTAAAACACTCTCATTTTGAAAAAATTTATCTGTAACATTTAATCTATGGTCTATTTCCTTTTTAACAATCAATGGATTAAGAAGCCAAGAGTAGAGTAATCTAGTACCCATTCTTGTACATGTTTTGTTCAAGACAGAGAAAAGCGAATTCTCTATACCACCCGTATATGAATTGTTAATTATCTCTAAGTTTCGAATTGTAGCCCTATCTAAAACCATGGTACTGTTTAATGAAATCTTCTGAGGCTTCAGAATATGCTGAGGGTTCATTAACTGTGTTTCCTCAATATATTTAATTAACATAGCTACTGGAACTACTTCAGCAGAATCATCTTCTATTCCTAAAGAATTAATACTTTTTACATTGTAAAAATCCTGAACAACCTCTTGTGAATATTTCAAATTCCTCAAACCTTTCTCTACAAAATGTACAAGAGAATTTCCTAACTCCTCACTCTGTTCACCTTCAAGAAGAAGAATTTCAACAGGTTCATACGCAGAAAGAATATTGTTTACATATCCCTTAGATGGGCTAGGGGAGAGTGTTAAAAACTTCCCAGTAGACAGATCAACCAAGGAACAATATCTATTTTTCCCTTCAAAAAAGAATGCAGCTAGATATGAATCTTTAATTGCACTTGCTTGTTCTCCATCAACAGTACCGGGTGTAACAATTCGAGTTACTCCTCTTTTTACAATTCCTTTAGCCAACTTTGGATCCTCAAGTTGGTCTACAATTACAACAGAGTATCCTGACTCTATCAGTTTCGGAAGGTATTGATCCAACGCTTTATGTGGAAAACCCGCAAGAGCAATTGCATCTTTCTCTTTGTTTCTTTTAGTAAGAGTAATATTTAAAACTTTAGATGTAATCTTTGCATCATCACCAAAGGTCTCAAAGAAATCACCCATTCTGTAAAGCAGTATTTTATCAGGGTATTGTCTCTTAAAACCCCAATATTGTCTCATCATCGGAGTACTATCCATGTGGAAAGTATATCACAGAAGAAGATGTATTAACTAGCCACTATTTTCCTAAGATTATCTTTCCTTCCTCATCAGCAGCTGCTTTTCGTGCATCTTTGATATCCTCAGGAAGAACAGCAACACCATACACTCCAGCTCTTACACAATATCTAAGAAGTGGTTTACTATCCTCAGCAACAACAATTACCTGACTTAGCTTTCCTTTCACTTCAGCAAGAAGATTATCCACAACTTTGAAAACACTATGCCTTGCTAAATCGTAATGTGCATCAGTATCTTCAATCTTAAATCCTTGCATCTGCATAGCAATCCTAGGCATATTGAGGATAATGCCATCTATTCTAGCATTAGCAATTTCATCGGCTAGTATAATTTCGGATGGGTTATCAAGTACTGCATAGAGTTTAAATGATGATGTTCTCTTTAAGTTCTCACCAGAGAGTTGTTTTTTGATTTCGACCATAAAGTCACCGTTCATAACTGCATGAATCCCTAAGGAAACATTCCTCTTCTTGTGTACATTCCTAATTCTCCTTACTATCCTTGCAACTCTGATAAGGAGCTCTGGATTGTTGATGTAGTGCTGGGCACCAAATGCTTCTGCTGAAACCGATGCATTCTCCTGCTTCTTACCACCAACTAATGACCTAAACTCTCTCACTTTACTAGAACCAATTGTTAGAACTACTTCATCACCTTGTACAAGTTTAATATATTCCAAAACTTTCTCACAAATTTTCTTTGTGTAATCAACAAACTTTTTGTCTTCCACATACTGAAGTGGATGTCTTCCATCTTCAAGCATTATTTTATCTAAATCAATATATACCAATCCATGAGAATCACCAACAAACTCAAACATCTTTTTGCTACTGTCTGTAACCATTGAAAAGACCCTTGTAGCTGAAGGGGGTAGGGTGAAGTCTTTAGGTGGAAGCTCTTCTTTAACTTCTTCTACCTTAGCAGGTTCAATACTCTCCATTCCAGTAAGGTCTCCCTTTGTATATGCATCAACAACTGGATGTACCTCTGTTTCCTCAGTTGCTAACTTCTCACTCTTGTATATTGTCCCTGCATTACCATCAATTCTAACCCTGTCACCTTCTTTCAACAGAGTAGATGCTCCAGTAGCACCTACTACTGCTGGGATATTAAACTCTCTACAAAGAATTGCTGTATCACTTGTAAGACCGCCTGTTTCCATAATGATACCTCCAGAAGAAAGAATCATAGATTCCATCTCTGAAGAATATTTCTTAATCAAAAGAATATCATCTTTAGTATATTTCTTATCTGTAGCTCCAGACACAATCCTTACCTTTCCAGTTGCCTTTCCAAAACTTGCACCTATACCTGAGATAACGAAGTCATCTTGTTTAACCTCAGGAACTGCAACTTTACTATCAAGCTCTTTCTTTGCCTCTACTATCAATTTCTCAAGTCTCTTTATCTCCTCATCATTGTTCTTTTCAACAATCTTCTTTGCTTCTGTCATTGCAGAGGTAACCATCTCATCCTTACTCTTGTATTTCTCTATGAATCCTAAGATTACCTCTCTAACATTCTTCCTTACAATATACACACCTTCTTTTAGTATCCCATCGGATAGTGAGATATATCTAATTGGTTTATTCTGTAACACCCAGAATCGACCACCAGATAATACCCATTCAATATTCTGTGCTTCATTCCCCCTGTCTTCTATCACCAATGATATCTTCGCAATCTCTTGAATATCCCTATCAGGAAGTTTCTGTTTGTGACTCCAATTTTTTGAAATCTTTATCTTCTCAACACCTACTGTACCTTTTCCTGTTCTCCTCATAGTCCTTACTTTCATCCATTCTTGTGGAGATATATACATCTCTGCAGTAGAAAGGTCTTTTTTGTTAAGCACATATGTATCTGGAGTTATCTCACCAAGAGAGATTACATCTCCCAGACCATATACTGCTTCAATACTAAGCTTTGTTTTATCCTGAGTGACAGGGTCGGTAGTATATACCACACCTGCAACTTCTGACTGAACCATCTTCTGTACTACCACAGCAATCTTTGCATCTGCCAAATCAATATTCATCCTACCTGCATATGCTACAACATCATCGCTAAACATCGATGCATATATTCTCTTAATCGACTGGACTAATTCATCATATTTTCTAACATTCAATTCTGTAGAAAATATACCACTAAAAGAAACATCCTTATCTGCTGTAAAACAAACAGACGACCTTACAGAAACCCACGCATCAGTAAAGCCAGAGAGTCTTGTATATGCCGAGAGTATTTCATCTAATACTTCCTTTGGGAACTCTGTTTTTAGAAGCATATCCTCAACCTCTTTGTTCTCTGGATTTCTTCCCTTCGCTAAAATCCTATCCTTCCCATCCTTAAAAGCCTTTACCATGAAATCTACGAAAGTATCAGTAGAAATCACAAAAAACTCTGGAACAGGTACATCCATATCCTTAAGTTTGAAAAGACTTAGACCTTTTCGTCCAACCTTGTTTTCATTTAATTCTTTGGCTGAATAGTCATCAAAAAAGTATACTGGTGTTGTTTTCTTACTCTCACTCTCCATTATACTGGGCAGTACAAAATTTATATCTTACTTTACTAAACGATACCCCTAGCTTCAAGTTTTTGCAAGTCTACATAGAATTCATATGCTATCTTTGCGATAACGAGTAGGGGAACTGTAACAATTGCCCCTATTGGTCCTGCAATGATTAACATAATGATAGCACCTACAAGGATGTATAGTGGTTTAAGACCTGAAACATTACTCATTACTTTTGGAATAATGATGTTGTTTTCAACCTGCTGGTAGAGCATCATTAAGACCAATATTATTATTGCTTTAATAGGACCAATTGTAATCAAAGAAATAATGCCAACAATAATGCCAGCTAATGTTGCACCCACAGTAGGAACAGCATCTAAGATACCTACTAAAACTGCAAGAGGAACAGCGAAAGGTACTCTAAAGATTGACAAGATTACTGCTGAGAAAATAGTAGCGAACAAGCTAACTGCACCTTGTCCTAAAACCCAATTCCCTATTTTATCCTCAACATCTACAATCAACTGCTTTACCCTGTCCTTCTTTTCTTTTGATCTAATTCTGATAAAAAGAACATCTGACAGAGAATCATGCTCAGCAACAAGATATACTGAAAGAACTACTGCTGAGAAGAATGTAGCAAAACCACTAAACATACCACTTACTGCAGATGTCACACTCTTAACATTACCCAAGTTTGTCAAATCTTTTAACCAACCAGTTGCTGCCTTCTCGATCTCTGCAGTATCTAGTCCCTTGCCACCAATATTTATTCCCTTCAACCAATCTATCATCTCCCCAATCCATTTAGGTAATGTTGCTACAAGACTATCCATTTGGTTGATAAATGGAACTACAATAATTGCAATCAATATCACACAGGCAAGTACCAGTCCTGCATATGAAAGAAAAAGGGCCCAACCTTTAGATACCCCTTTCTTCTCAAACCATCTAACAATTGGCCTCATCGTACACATAAATACAAATGCCAACATCATAAATAGAATCACAGAAAGAAGTTGCTTACCAAAGAAAATCATAGCTAAGATAACTAATATCAAAGCAACTAACTTCGGATCTAAATGGACTTCGACTTTGTTCATACCAGACCCACTAGAGTTCTCCTTTTTACTCTCAACAGAATATATCTTAGGCATAGATTTCCTACTTAAACTTAATGTACTATTTAATATAGCACAGACTAACCTTCGATTCTATGCCTCTTTGCGATAACAACTCCAGATGAAGCTAGGAATGCTACAAATGCAATCAATCCTAAGATTAACATAATCTTTCCATCTCTAATTACAGAGAGTGCTGCTTCTAACTCACCTGAAGCAACTGGTAGATTCTCATCTACAACTGCATTTCCATTAACACTGCTTTCTTTAGAGTATGTAACCTCAATCTTCTCCTCAACTGCATTTACATTTCCTGCACTATCTTTAACTTCAACAGAATATACATTTGGTCCTTCTTCTAAAGCAATGTTTTTAATTGCAAACAATCCAGTTTCATCAGCTTTTGTCTCATACACATCTGTACCTCTCTTTACAACAACTGTACTCTCAGGCTCTGCATTTCCAATTACACCGAAATTATCTGTACCAACCTCACTTGAGTATTTAATATCTGTTAACTCTGGTGCTGTTCTATCAACAGTTACAACGATAGGATCAGACTTAGGAGTGACAAACTTCTTGAAGAAACCTTTTACTCCTGCTGTTGCAACAATATATTTACCTTCTTCTGCAACTTCATGCTCATACTCATACTCTCCATCCTTGTTTACCCTTGCCTTACCAACTTCCTCATTGTCGATATATACAATGACCTTATCAAGACCTTCAGCCTCTCCCTTTACGACAATATTCTCAGCATTCGTTATTGCTGATGTCTGAGCCGTAGTAGGAGGAGTAAGTGCCTCATCTAACTTTGGAGCCTTATCTGATTTAATATATGAGAAAACACCGTATCCTATCAAAGCAATCCCTAATACAATCAGGACTGTCCCTATGATTCTGGATAAAGTATTGCTTCTCTTCTCTTGAATCTCAACCTTAGAAACCATGCTATTTTTAGCAACAGGTTTTTGATTCTTGACAGTCTTTACTGTCTTCTTTGGGGTAGTTTTTGTTTGGGCAGACTTGTTTTTCTTCTTAGCCACTTTAATCCTATATTATAATTTATATACTCCCTACCTTAGAATAATATAATTCTAAATTTAATGCAACTGTTTAGGAAATTTAGTAGAATAGGGGAAGAAATGAAAAAAACAATACAGATACTTACAACTCTTTTACTAATACTATTGGTCCTGATTCCAATATCCCTTTTCATCATATATCCACAATACAACGATATTGCATTAAGAAAGAACTCTCTAAACATCTACTCACTTGCAAAAGATACTACAATTAACTTACTAACAACTCTCTCACCAACAAAAGATAAGTTTCTAAAGGAAGAATTTGTTGAAGGTTCGATAGAAGAATCTATCAAAGGAGCTAACATCATTCTCGACAAGAAGATTTTAGAAGAACTCAATACTTCAATCTCAATCCCAAATGTTCTGATTGAAGGAAATGTTTTTCAGGGTACAGATGCATACACAATGGATAGGGGATTCTGGCATTTCCCAAGCTCTACATACCCAGGGCATAAAGGTAATTTTGTTGTAATTGGGCACAGATTCATGAATCTTCCACCTGCAAAAGACACTTTTTACAATTTAGATAAGGTTACGGTAGGAGATGAAATTAAAGTTAAACATACCGAAGGAGAATATACATACATTGTTACAGAAACTAAGATTGTAGAAGCTAATGATATATCCGTTGTCAAAGAGAGTGATGACTATCGATTAACCTTAATAACCTGTACTCCTCTATGGACTTCAGAAAAGAGACTTGTTGTCATTGCCAAGCTAGACAAATTGTATCAAAAAGTGTAGAATCAACCGCATAATTTAAATATATACATCATGAAAGATTTTCATACAAGAAAAGATATTAGCGATAGCGTAGTCGAATTTACTATCACTATCCCCAAGGATGCTTTTAACAAAAGTTACAAAGCTGTTCTAGAACAAGAGTTAAGTAATACAAAGCTAGATGGGTTTAGAAAAGGGAAAGTTCCAACAGATATGATAGAGCCTGAGGTAAAGAATACTATCAAGGTACAGACATTTGAAAAAATGGTTCCAATGTACCTTACAACTGCACTTCAAAAAGAAAACCTCTCTCCAATTGCACCACCTACATACAAAAGTTTCCCAGACTTCTCAAAAGATGAGGACTTAGTTTTAGTTGTTGAGATTCCCATTATGCCTGAGTTTACATTAGGTAATATGAAGAAGATTAAGGTAAAGAAAGAGAAGGTTGAGGTAACAGAGAAAGAAGTTAATGATGCATTAGAGAATGTGTTTAAGGGTAACAAAACAAAAGCTAAGAAGATGGATGATGCTTGGGCAAAGGAGATTGCAAAGTTAATGAATATTAAAGATGTAAAGACATTGGATGACTTGAAAAAATATGTTAAGGACCTTTTGGAAAAGCAGAAGGGTATGTATGAGCAGAGGAGACAGGAAGATGATGCATTTGCACAAGCAATTAAACTCTCCAATATTAAGATTCCACAACCAGCAATTGATTATGAAGCCCATGAAAGAGAACATTCCTTCGTACATGATATGGGTCATGATGATGAAAAGATTGAGAATTTCCTTCAAGCTAACAACATAACAATGGAGAAGATGAGAGAACTATGGCAGAAGGATGCTAAAGAAGCTCTTGAGAGTGATGTATTCCTTAAGCTCTATGCTAAAGAAAGAGATATTAAGATTGGAGAGAAGGAATTGAATGAGAAGATTGAAACCATTAAGAAAAGTGCTCCAGAAGGTACAGATGAGAGTATATATGAGAATGAAGAGTGGAGAGAGTATGTAAGAAGAGTAAGCGAAAAAGAGTTAGCATTCAAGACCTTCATTGAGGAGGTTTTAGGTAAAAAGTAAATTATGAAAAAGAAAAATATGGGATTAATTCCAACAGTCATAGAAAAAGAAAAAGGTGGTGAGAGAGCCTATGACATATATTCCAGACTATTGAAAGACAGAATTGTGTTTGTTAGTGATGAGATAGAGACGAATATGGCTAATACCATTGTTGCTCAATTGTTGTTTTTAGAGAAAGAAGACCCTAATGCTGATATCCAGATGTTTATCAACTCCCCTGGTGGTTACATTACAGCAGGTATGGCAATTATCGATACAATGAACTACATTAAACCAGATGTTTCAACTACAGCAGTTGGTTTAGCAGCTTCCATGGGAACAATGATTCTCATTAACGGTGCAAAGGGAAAAAGATTTGCATTACCTAATAGTAAGATTCATATCCACCAACCTCTTGGTGGAGCAAAAGGACAGGCTAGTGATATTGCAATTGAAGCAGAGGAGATTATGAAAATTAGAGAACAGCTTTACAAGATGCTTTCAGAGAAGACAGGTCAGAGTGTTGCTCAGATTACCAAGGATGCTGATAGAGATAAATATTTTACTGCCAAAGAGGCTAAGGCCTATGGTTTGGTAGATAAAATAATTAGAAAAAGGTAATGGATTTCACAGATACTAAATGTACTACTGGAGATGAGCTCAGAGATGCCATCAAGCAAAATGAGGTTGAGAGATTAACTCGTTACATAGATAGTGTTTTAGAACATGGAGAAGAAGGGACACTACTTACAACTGACCTTTTCGATTTAACCTTAGATGATATTGAGTATAGCTTAGAAGAGATGGTTCATGGACAGAACCACAAGAAAAAGATAAGGGGATTTAGAAAAGTAACAGATGTTGATATCGACAGTAAGGTTTTAATCTCTAATCGTATTGGTGCCTATGATATCAAAAATGTGGATGTATATTTCATAGAAAGAGATGATTGGGTTGCTGCTATTTCAGCTGTTGAGATAGGTAAAAACATGACTTCTTGTTTGGTTGAATCACTTGGTCTTGAATCTCCGGAGTATCTTAAAACCCTTTACAACAACGCAGAGAAAAGTAAGAAGAAAGATATTAGAGAATTAAGAAATATATATAATTGGAAAAACTTAAAGAAATAGGGTAGAATTCTGTTCATTATGATGGGCGATTAGCTCAGCTGGCTAGAGCGTCACATTGACATTGTGAAGGTCACAGGTTCAATTCCTGTATCGCCCACCATTAGAGTTATACAGATATGAAATTCGGATTAAGAAAGCCATCTTTAAAAAAGAGTTTGTCAGCAAGATTTTCTATAAAAAGAAAAATTAAAAACTCCTTAGGTCTACGAATGCCACGCGGAACAGGTTGGATTACAAATCCTAAAAGATACGTATATAACAAAGTTTATAATAAAACCACATTTGGATTAGGAGATTTATTCAAAACCAACAAAAAAACGAGACAAACAAATGGAAATAACTCATCCATCTGTACTATCCTAATAGGACTTTTTTTGCTAATTATTTTACCTCCTGTTGGAATAGCTATTATTATTTATTACTTTCTACAAAAAAAGAAAAGTAGGAATCAAGAGAATCAGACAGAACAGGAAGTTGTCTCCTCTTATACAGATATTGAAGACAACAGTCCTAATCTAAATCTAGCAGAGTGGTTTGAAAAAGAATTTACAAAAGAAGAACAAAATCACATGGAAGAAATGTACCAACCACTAGGAGCATCATCAGGATTAAAGAATGGGCTGTCAAAACTAACAGAAAAATCTGCATCTTTTCATCTCTCATCTTTATCTAGCTGGTTTGATAACCCAAGAGATAGAACTTTAGCATTTAAACTTATTAACAAGGCGGAAGAATATGTAGAGAAGGGGGATACTTTAGATCAACACTTCTTCTGGGCTGCAAAAATGGGATTGTATTACAAACTTCGTGATATAGACCCGAAGGCGTTGGATATCGCTATACAATCTGCTCAAAAACAGATAGACTTATCCCCAAAAGCTGCAGAAGCTTTTCTAAAGAGCTATTCTGGAGGACTGCCAACTCATCCTGGATATACTCAGTTAGCTATTATTCTTGATAAACAGGGTAAGTATGATGAGGCAATTGAATTGGTTAAACAAGCAAAGTCTCAGGGATGGAATGGTGACTGGGACAAAAGGATTGAACGATTAGAAACAAAGAAGGCCAAAAAGCAATAGGATACCTGCTTCAGAAACAACTAAATTTAAATACCTACCACAATGATAATCACAAAAGAAAATATCTCTTGCTTACTACTCAATCCTGATAAAAAGTTCCTCCTTATCCAAAGGACACCAAAAGATGATTCCTTTCCAGGTTTTTGGGAATTACCATCTGGAGGTATTGAAGAAGGTGAAGATATGCCAAAAACCGTAGTAAGAGAAGTAAAAGAAGAAACAGGTATAGATATATCAGATAGAGAGTTAAAAGAGGTAGATTCTGAAAAATATAGTTTTACTACAGAGAAAGGTGATATTAAGAATATAACAGAAACTACATTTTTAGTATTTTTAGACAATACTCCTGAAGTAATACTATCTGATGAACATATTAACTATCAATGGGTATCCTTAGTAGAACTGGAAGATATTTTTGATGATAAGGAAGATTTAATATACAGAAGGGTGAATAGGATTTTTAAAGAAGAGGATATATAATCAAATATGAAAAAACCTAAAAAGAACTCTACATCAAATTCCAAAAGCAAAGAACGTAGAAAAACAGTAGAGTCGTTATTATCAAAATACAAAGGGCAATATGGAGAGTACAAATATTATGCCGGACAAACATTTGTATTTAGAGATAAGGATGTTTGTAATAAAACACTACTAATTTCTAAAGAAACTCCTAACCATAATAATCGTCCATATCTAAAATTCAGAGCAAGACCTGTATATACTGGAGATACCATAGAAGATTTGCAAGAAGTTATCAGAGATTGGAAAGAAGAAACTGATTGGTACTCCTCTGAGTTTGGTAATATACCTAGCTTAGTAATACCAGAAGAGAAATACTCTATCTGTGATGACCCTATGGGAACAGGACAGAAAACTGTTCTAATATCTACCAAATGGATAGATAATATACAAGGAGATATTTTTAGAATAGATTCTAAGAAGTTACATAGCTATACTACAAAATATGCTGAGTTTAAGAAAACTTTAATTGAGTTAATTAAAAAGTTTCTAGAATTATCAAATCAGGATATATATCCAGATTTTCTGGGGGAAGATAATGTTGCAATTTATTTAGATGAAAAGGATATCCCACACATTGCTCTAATAGATAGACATATTGTATGGATAGGGAAGCATTGTAGAGAAGATGTAAAGGAGAGATTAGACAATGCGATTGTTAAACTAAAGAAGATGAGCAAAGATTTCCAAATGAGTATATAATTAACTAATTATTTTAAAACATATCTCATATATGGGAAATACAGAAAGAAAATTCCAACCAGGTGTGTATAGACATTTCAAAGGAGGAATGTATTTAGCTTTAATGTTAGCTAAAGATTCTGAAACAGAAGAGGATGTTGTATTATATATTCCATTGTATTACAAAGAAGAAAGTGAAACTAAAGCATGGGTTAGAAAGTTAGATGATTTCATGGGTACAAAAGAATTAGAGGATGGTACAGTAGTAAATAGGTTTGAGTTTGTTAGTGAGAGATAAAGATTTTGGTACAAATAATTTAACAAGAAATAATTATATGAACACCATTATAGAAAAAATCACAGAAGGAAGTACTCTAGTTATTAAGGATAAACCATACAAAGTTTTAGGTAAGGCTTTGTATGCAACCCAGAGTGAACCCACATCAATATATGCAAAAGTTCTGTTAGAAGAACATAATGTCCTAGTCCTTATCCCTTCTGATAATATTATTTACCTTGGACATAATGAAGGTAGAATACCTGAATTTGATGGTTTTAAGGAAACAGTACAGTTCAAAGGTAAAGAGTTTAAAAAAGTGGCTCATGACTATCAACTAGTTTCAAGAGTAGAGTTTGGTTCATTACTAGATGTAGAAGGTGAAGTAGAGTTTTGGGATTACGAAGCAGATGATTCAATTGTAAGTGTAGCTGTAGTAAGTAGAAACAAAGAACGAGCTGATATTGTAGCAAAGTATCTTTCTTTGTCTGATATTGAAGTTCATTAAGTAATAGAATTGGATTTGCAAACCCCTAGTAAAAAATGGTATAATATAGTTACAGTAATATAATAATATATTACTAATACTTTATTTTACTTTAATTACTTTAATAATATGGATAAAACCATACAAGAGGAATTCCAAACCTCTTTAAAAAATGGAATGTTTACAGGTTCCCTCAAGTTCTCTAATTTGTATGTATCTCCAATACAGCTTTATTCTGCTGTAAAAGAATGGGAGAAGGAGGACAAAGGTTTAATCTATGCAAGTATCAGACCTGATGGTACTGATTTTGTGACACTAGATTTCAGATATGATAGAAAGAACCTAAAGAAAAGTGTACAGGGAGGCTTTCTATACGATTTTCTTAAACCTCTTTTCGAAAAGAAACTTGGAGGAGACTATATCCAAGCTTGGAGTTTATGTGGAGAATCAATAGTAATTAAATAGCTAGAAGGAAGTATTACTCTTCTTGTCTTCAGTTAATTAGAATTAGGTAAAGACAGTCAGTTTAATATACTGGCTGTCTTTTGCCATAACATAGAGATATAATGAAACAATTAAACTACTAAACTTACTAAATGAAACCAAAACACCTCCTAACAATACTACTAACAACAATAACAATATTCCTTTTCTCAAAAGGTAATATATTTGCACAAGAAGATAACATTAAATATATGAATGGAAAGATAACAGAGATTGTTGAAGAAAAAGAAATAGAACACAAAGAAACAAAAGAAAAACAACTCTATCAAAAAATAAAGATATTAGTAACAAAAGGAGATAAGAAAGGTGAAGAGATAATCTCTGAGAATGGGACACAACCCATGGGACATACAAACAAGTATAGGGTAGGGGATGAAATATTAATATCACAAATGATAGATGCAGAAGGTAATGAAATATATTACATTGTAGATTACATCCGAACTAAAAGCTTAGGTATACTCTTTGCTATCTTCACAGTACTAGCAGTATTAGTAGGAAGAAAAAAGGGATTCCTCTCACTACTATCCATGGCATTATCCTTCCTCATAATCTTTGTATTTCTTTTACCACAGATAGAACAAGGAAAAGACCCAATACTAATTACAATACTTACATCCATGATTATCATACCAATAACTTTCTACCTCTCACATGGATTTAACAAAAAGACAACAATTGCAATAGTAGGTACAATTATTGCACTAATCATAACAGGAATACTCTCCGTTATCTTCAGTAACCTAGTACATCTAAGTGGAGCAGAATCTGAAGAGGTACTCTTCTTACAAGGTATGAATAATACAACATACAATCTTAAAGGACTCCTTCTTGCAGGAATACTCATAGGTACACTAGGTATTATGGATGATATTACAATCTCTCAAACATCAATAGTTCACCAACTCTATGACCTTAAGAAAGATATATCAACAAAAGAACTTTTCAAAAGATCTCTTGAACTTGGAAGAGACCATATTGCATCTATGATTAACACATTAATCTTAGTATATGCAGGTGCATCTATGCCTCTCCTTCTTCTCTTTCTAAGTGATGATAGAACTTTTAGTGAAGTAATTAGTCTGGAGGTAGTATCTACAGAGATAGTAAGAACATTGGTAGGAAGTATTGGACTAATCTTAGCAGTACCAATTACAACATACCTAGCATGCTATTTTGTAAAGAAGTTACAACAGAACAAGAAAATTACTAACTAATATCCCCATACCTCCCAGTAACAGGATCTTTAAAGAGGAAAAACTTAGGTGGAAAGAAAGTAAATATTCCAAAAAGAATTACAACAATATAAATCAAAATACCTGCTACAACCTCATTAAAAACAATAATGTTGTTAATCAAAATGTAATACTCAGCTAACAAACCTAAAGCAATACTAACAAAGAAAATCCCAATAGTTATCCCAAAATGAACCTTCTTAAATACAACCCTCAAAGGTTCAAATATCAAAGGCATAGCTAAAAGTTCTACTAACAACAACACCAATATCGCACTATTCATATTCCCATACCTACCTTTAAAAACAAAAATCTGGAATACTGAAGCTAACAATGTAGGAAGAAGAAGTAACTTCATATGCTCCCAAGTACTCTCATTAAGTGCAGAGAACAGGTGTAAAAGAAAACCTCTCTTTATCCAATTATGAGTAAAGTGGAGTAGGGTACCAACTGAAGAGATAATTAGAAAAGAAATGATTAAAACTGTGGTCAATTCCATACTACATACTATCAAAGTATATCCATAATCTCCAGAGAACTACTTGTATCCATAAGCTTAGATCTCAATTCTCCTGCTGTATCAAAATTACTAATGTATGCCTTAATATACTTCTTCTGACTGTTAAATATATTCATCTCTCCTCTTTCTTTCTCAAAAATCTCTAAATGTTTTTTTAGAACCTCAACTCTCTCTTCCTTAGATATATCCTCTGGCTTCCTACCACTAAACAACCATGGATTAGTCAGTATAGCTCTACCAATCATAACGCCATCAACACCATATCTATCTACATATTCCTTAGCCTGTTCAATATCCTTCACATCACCATTTCCTAAAACAATAGTATCAGGAGCAATTTCATTTCTTAACTTTACACACTTGGCTATCTCATCCCACCTAGATGGAGTAGAGTAACCCTCTCTCGAAAGTCTTCCATGAACCGTAATCATATCCAAACCTTGCTCAAGCAAAAAGCCAATCCATTCCTCTGTATCAATCTTGTCAAAACCAATCCTAGTCTTCACACTAACAGGTAAATCACCTGCACTCTCCTTAACAACATCAATTATCTCCTTAGCTAATACCTTGTCATTTATCAAAGCAGAACCTCTTCCACTAGAAAGCACATCTCTAACAGAACAACCCATGTTAATATCTATACCATCTGGATTAAGAGTCTTTACATATTCAACAGTTTCAGCATAATACTCAGGAACATTCCCCCAAAGTTGTACAACCACAGGTTTCTCAATATTCCTAAAATCCAACCTATGTATAACTTTCTCCCTTCCTTTAGAACAGAAACCTTCAACATTAAGAAATTCTGTAAAAAACAGATCTGGTTTACCAATTTTGCATAAAACCTGCCTAAAAACAGTGTCAGTAACACCTTCCATAGGGGCAAGGGCCAGAATGTGACCTTTCTTCTTAAGTATCTGTCTGTATATGTTCATAGAGATATTCTACCACAGAAGCTTACCAAGGTCTGGGGTAGGTCAGACCTTCCATGTTCAAAGGTTCTCTCCTTGTACAACGGTTTCCTAGTCCAAAGCGTCGTATTTCGGATGAACTTTGTAAGCTGTCATCAGAAGTATCCAAACCAACAAACCTTGATAGACAGGCAGAAGGGGGTGGAAATTGGGGGACAGACCTAGGTCAGACCTTAAAGCCAGCTCCTTGCAATCCACAACTTAACTCTGTACTATTTAGTATCAAATCGTATCTTTTAATTCATATCTAAATTAAAGGAGAAAGGTTTATGAAACAAGAGTACAAACCACTATTCACCCCATGGAAGATTGGTAATCTTGAAATCAAAAACAGGATTGTTATGACATCTATGGGTGGTACATCACTCTTTGGATGGATGGAACCATTGGGTAATCATTTTGACAAAGAGGCAGCCAATTTCATTTTAGAAAGAGCAAGGAATAATGTAGGACTAATACTCCCTGGTATTGCTCCAATTCGTGATATCCTTTGGGGAAAATGGCTCTACCAAGGTAAAGGCAAATTCCGAGAACTTAAAGAGTTCATGGATGAATTCCACAAAACAGGTTCTAAACTATTCATCCAATTAACAGCAGGTTTTGGAAGAAGTCTAGCAATTAACCACCTAATGATTGAAGCTCATCACAACAAATTCTTAGGAACACTTCTCAAACCAGTTCTAGATGTTGACTACCTAACAGCTAGTGCAAGTGCAACACCAAATCGTTGGGATGATTCTGTAATGTCTAGACCTATGACAGTTGAAGAAATACAGGAGATAATTGAAGGTTTTGCTAAAACAGCTAAACTTTGCCAAGAGGCAGGAGTAGACGGTATTGAAATTCATGCTGTTCATGAAGGCTATCTTCTTGATCAATTTACAATGAAATATACAAACTTTAGAGATGATAAGTATGGAGGTTCATTTGAGAATAGATATAGATTTCCTATTGAAATAGTGCAAGCAATTAAAAAAGAGTGTGGAAAAGATTTTCCAGTATCACTCAGATATTCGGTCGTTTCTAAGACAAAAGGATTCGGACAAGGAGCACTCCCAGGTGAAGAATATACTGAAGTAGGAAGAGATATGGAGGAATCAAAACGTGCTGCAAAATATCTACAAGATGCAGGATATGACATGTTAAATTGTGACAATGGAACATATGATGCTTGGTACTGGGCTCATCCTCCAGGGTATATGCCTTACAACTGTAACCTTAAAGATGTTGAAGAGATTAGGAAGTATGTAGATATTCCAGTAGTTTGTGCAGGTAGAATGACACCATCAGCAGGAGCAGGATCGATAAAAGAGGGCAGAATTGATGCAATGGGAGTTGCTAGACAATTCCTCACTGATCCAGAGTGGATTACTAAACTCATGAATGGTGATGAGGAAAGTATAAAGCCATGTATTGGTTGTCATAATGCATGTTTTAATATGGCTCACTACAAAGGAGTAGGGAATGACCAAGCACTTTCAGATAATGCAGGTATGGCTAGATGTGCACTAAACCCAACTACTATGCAATCTAAGAAATACAAGATTGTAAAAACAAATAATCCTAAACACATTGCAGTTATTGGTGCAGGAATAGGGGGAATGGAAGTTGCAAGACTCTTAACACTACGAGGACACAAGGCAACAATTTATGAAAAAAGTGATAGGGTAGGAGGAGTATTTAAATATGCTTCAACACCTGGTTTTAAAGATAAAGAGAGAGCCTTGCTTGATTGGTACGAAAAAGAGATGCAAGATTTACAAATTGAAATTAAGTTTAATACGGAAGTGACTAATATTGATGAAATAGATGCAGATGAAGTAATTGTTGCAATAGGGGCAACACCAAAGAGATTAAAGATAAAAGGAATTGAGAATACAATTGAAGCATGTGACTATTTGAAAGACAACTCCAAAGCTGGTGAAAAAGTTATAATCATTGGTGGAGGTTTAACCGGTTGTGAGATTGCATTAGACCTATACCAAAAAGGAAAAATACCTATTATCGTTGAAGCAAGGAATGATTTAATAGCTGTAAGAGGAGTTTGTTTAGCAAACAGTTCATATCTCAGAGAGTTCTTTGCACTAAATAATGTTGAGGTTCACTTAGAATCTGCTGTTCAAGAGATTACAAAGGATGGAGTTAAGATAATGAACAAAGATGGAGAAGAAATATTCATAGAAGCAGATACTGTCATTATGTCAGTAGGCTACAATCCAAAAACAATCCCTGAAACAAATCGAAAAGTCCATCTCGTAGGTGATTGCAATGAGGTTGGTAACTTAAGAACAGTCACATGGAGAGCGTGGGATGTTGGAATGAAAATTTAGTAAAACAAATATATGGAATTAACAAAAGAACAACAAGCAATTTTAGATGGTCAGCAAGGTGAAGTAATGGCTAAGATAATGAAGACATTAGTCATGTACGGAGAAACCTTTGGTGCTACTAAAATGGTTCCTGTTACTAGCAAATACGGACATATTGTAACTAGTTTTGGAGTCATAGTTGTAAAAGGAGTCTTTGACTTAATGGATGTACTTCTTGATGCAGAAGTTGAGTCAAAACAAAAATTCTCAGCAGACCCTAGACCACTAGATCCAAATGTACCTAAGAATATCCTCCAAGACCTTGTTTTCAAAATCATGTATGGACCACAAAAGCGATATGAAGATCAACTTAAAAAGATAGGACTTCTCTCAGACGATGCTTTTACCTGTGCAGCATATCTTCCAGAAGTAGGTAACATACCCGAAAAAGGAGACATTCTCTCTTGGGCAGAATCAAGTGCTGTAAACTATGCAAACTCTGTATTGGGAGCAAGATGCAATCGTAACTCTGGCATTATTGAAATGTTTGGATCAATCGTTGGCTATGTCCCTTACTTTGGTCTTCTTACTGATGAAGGAAGAAAAGCTAACTGGATTGTTGAAGTAAAGACAACAAAGAAACCAGAAGCACAACTACTAGGTTCTGCGATAGGGATGAAAGTTTTAGAAGATGTTCCATATATTAAAGGTTTAGATAAATGGTTAGGAACCACTTTAGATGAAGACACATTATCATACTTAAAAGACTTCGGTGCAGCTACGGCATCTAATGGCTCAGTTGGACTATACCATGTTGAAAATCTAACCCCAGAAGCAGTTGAATTAAAAGAAAACTTGATTAATGAAAACGCTAAAGTCTACATAGTAGATGATGCTGAATTAGAAAGGGTAAAGAAAAGCTATCCATGCATTTGGAAAAATCCTGATGCTAAACCAAAACTATGCTTCATGGGCTGTCCACATATGAGTCTAAAACAACTTAATGACTGGACAGAGAAGTTAGAAGAAGCTCTAAAAGCAAAAGGAAAGAAAAAGATTAGAATTAAAACTGTCTTTACTTCTGCTCCAGCTGTTTTGAAAGAATTTGAGAATACAGAGAATGCTAAGAAGTTAAAAGAGATGGGTGTAGTTACAAGCTATATATGTCCTTTAATGTATATGAATAATCCACTATGTGCAAAAATGCCAGTTATTACAAATTCAAACAAATTAAGAACCTATACTTCATCTAAATATTATTCTGATGATGAGATTTTAGAACAAATTATATAAAAGATAAGAAAAATGAAAAAAACATTTAAAGGAAGAGTTGTAGTACCAGGTACTTGTAAGCTAAAAGCCTTAGTATCACATACTGGTTTTAATACATTGGCATCGTATAAAGATTGTAAGGAGGGAAAGAATATCTGTACAGATCAAAACAACAAAGATCTGTATGGCAAATCAACTGTAGGAGTTGCCCTATGCTTACCACAAACCATTGGTTCAACAACAGGAGGTATGGTCTTGTACAATGCAGCGGTAACGAACTGTAGTCCTGGTGCATTACTGTTTTCCAAACCCATTGACTCACTAGCAGCAGCAGGAGCTATCTTAGCAGATGTATGGACAGATAACAGTATGCCAACAATCGATTCTTTGGGAGACGAGTTCTTAAACTACGTTCAAGATGACATGACTGTCACTATTTTAGAAAACGGGGTAGTCGAGGTAGAGTAAATCCGAAGAAAAACAGACAAATAAAAACCACATTAACTCCTATCATAAAAGAAAAAATTGACAGGCGATATCTACTTGCGATAAACTGTAAGTAGAGAAAAAACTGCCCAAAATGAAACAACAAAATACCGTAGATAACAGCGGACAACAACTAATACAAACTGTTAAAACAGACTCATATTCCAAGATTTTCCTTTTCTTTATCCAAGACTTTCTAAACTGGTGGTATGTAAAAATGCCATCACGATATCTTAGAGTACTTGGGAGATTATCAACCGTAATCGATGATAATCTGTCAATCTCGCTTCTTTTTAAAAATTTCTTTGTCCCATGGCACAGAGACAGAACTATCTTCGGCCTTATCTTTGGAATTGTAATTAAAATACTCTACCTACCAATTGCAATCACTTTCTACTTACTTGCTATGATTCTCTTCATAATCTTCATACTAACTTGGCTACTCCTACCAATCGCAACTATCACATTTATCATAATGTCATTAATTAAGAAATAGACATGGCAATAGACTTTGGAAGCAAATACAAAACAATAATTGGAATGCATAACAGAAAGAGAAACTCCTTCTCTGTTGTTGAAAAAAAATATCCACTTCCAACAGATGATAACCATTCTCTCTTTCTTCTCACTAGAGACCACTTCTTCTCAATTACAAATCCACAGATGGAATACTATCTAACAAGTAATCCGAAATATGAAAAATTTGAAGAAGTAAAAAACATAATAATAACCATATTGCTAATCCCAGGGCTAATCATTGCTGCTGGATATATATTAAAATTCCTAAACATCCTAGAAAACTACCCAACTATCCTAAAAATTCTTAACTCTGGAATTATCAACTCTCTCTTTGGAGTGTCTGTCTTTTCACTAATCTTACTCTGGCATGACTTCTACAATGAACGAAGCAAGGTAATTAAATTACCTAAGATAAAGAATATACCACAAAAAGATTTTGATGAGATCAAAGCTGTTGGGTTCAAATTCGGAAGATATGCAAAGATGGAAACCGTTAATTACATCTCAAATGAAGCAATCGACTACCTAGGAAACTTTACACAAAAAGGAAACCTCTACACTCTTAACCTTTACAAAGACCTTTTGACAAATAATTATGAAGTTCAACAGCTGGTTAGAAGAAGTGGTATAACATTCACCACAACAACCTTAGATGAAGCAGGAATAACAACAGAACATGTCCCTAATTACCCAATCTCCGCAATCACAGCACTACAAACATATGCACTAGAAGAGGCTCTTCTTACAAATAGTGACCAAATACTGCCTGAACACCTTTTCTTAGCAATAACTAAGATATCTCCAGCATTGGAAAAACTTCTACAAAAGAATAATATAAATATTGATATCTTTAGAGAGGTCATAGAGTACTGGAACTACAGAGATAGCAAGAAATCTAGACCATTAAATCCAGATTACCCATACTTTAGGACAGGAGGCATTGGAAATTCGTGGATCTATGGGTGGACATTTGTGTTAAGTCATTTTAGCAAAGAAGTAAATCTTGCCGTTGCTAAATCAAATGATGTCTTTGGTATTGGACATGATGATGAAGTTGAAACATTGATATCTACACTTGGAAAGATATCTAACAAGAACGCTCTTCTAGTAGGAGAGGCTGGAGTAGGTAAGTCTAGCATCATCTTAGGTGTAGCTCAAAAAATCAACCATGGAGATGTACCAATACAATTAAGAGACAAGAAGATTGTTGAGTTAGATATCAACCAACTAATTGCATATTCACAAAGCCAATCAAACATGGAAGAGGTCATCATTAAATCAATGACTGAGCTAGCTAATGCTGGTAATGTAATTCTTTACATCGATGAAATTCAAGAGATTATTCCTAGAAAAGCAGGGGAGAGTGGACACAGTATTGCTGGTATTATGCTCCCCTTCATTCTCAACAGCCAATTCCCAATAGTGGGAAGTATTAACTATGCTGATTACAAGAAATATTTTTACAGTAATGAGTCTTTACGACAAAGTTTTACAAATATTGAAGTAAGTGAGATATCAGCAGCTGATGCACTCTACATTCTAGAAACCAAAGTCGACTCATTAGAGCAGAACTTTAACTGCTATATAACATTCCCTGCACTTGTTTCAGCTGTAGAGTTAGCACAGAGATATATTAAAGAAAGGAAACTTCCAAGTAGTGCAGTACAAACCATAGAGGCAACATGTTCATGGGCACAAGCAAATGGAATACAAAAGATCACTTCAGAACATGTTTCTAAGACAATTTCATTACAGAAGAATATTAATATTACAGAGATAGACCAAGATGAAAGCAACAAAATGATGAAGCTTGAAGAGAATATCAAGCAGAGAGTTGTTGGACAAGATGAAGCTGTCATTGCAATCTCAGAAGCTCTTAGGAGAGCCAGAGCTGATATTAGAAACCCCAACAAACCAATTGGTTCATTCCTCTTTGTTGGACCAACTGGTGTGGGTAAAACATACATTGCAAAGGTAGTAGCAGAAGAATATTTCGGAAGAGATGACATGATTAGGGTTGATATGTCAGAATATCAAGAAGTGTCTAGTATAAACAGATTCCTAGGTTCTTCTGAGGGAGGAGATACATTAGGACAAGCACAAATTACATTGGTTGATAAGATAAAGAGTAATCCACATACAGTAGTCCTCTTTGATGAGATTGAGAAAGCACATCCAAACATCTTAGATCTACTTCTTCAGTTGTTAGATGAAGGACGATTAACAAGTGCATACGGTGAGACTGTTGATTTTACAAATGCCATAATTATCTGCACAAGCAATGTAGGAAGCAAGATCCTACTTGATGCCCTTGCAGAACAGAACACTATGTGGGAAGAGGCAAAAGAAAGAGCATTACTTGAGATAAGGCAATCATTTAGACCAGAGTTCTTAAATAGGTATGATGCAATAATTGTATTTGAACCACATGATATTAAGAATCTTACAGAAATAGCCATACTAGAACTAAACCAAGTTGCTAAGAGACTTGCTGAAAGAGAAATAACAATCAAATGGTCAGACCAGATACCAATGTTGATTGCAAACAAATCTAACGAGCCTGGGTTAGGTGCAAGACCAATGAAAAGATACATTCAAGATAGCATTGAAGGAAATATTGCTAAAGGAATCATTGAACAGACAATAAAACCAGGAGATGAAATTGAAATTAAAGAAAGTTGGATACAATAAGTTGAAAAAGAGGAGATAATACAATATAATCTTCAAGTTAATATATAGTTTAAACAAAAATGGGTGCATTACCAAAAAGAAGAATTTCAAAAGCTCGAAAAGGTAGAAGAAGAGCACATAACGCATTGGAGGTAAAAGGAGTATCTAAATGCCCTAAATGTGGTGCAATAAAAAGAAGCCATTTTGAGTGCGCTAATTGTGGTACATATAAAAAGTAGATATGAAGAGATCAACTGACCCTAGACATTTAGCACGAATACTAGCTCTACAAGAGCTCTTTATGAAATATTTCTTAACTGATTCCAATACCACAGAATCAATTCCATTAGAAGAATTAGTTAGTATTGATGAAATTGAAGAGTATGATGAAGCTCTAAGAGAGAAGATTATTAACGGTGTGATAGAACATAAAGAAGAGATAGATGCATTAATTACAAAATATGCCCCACAATGGCCTATTCAACAAATGAAATTAGTTGATTTGCAAATTCTAAGAATTGCAATATTTGAAGGCTTTACAGAAAAAATTACACCTCCTAAAGTAGCAATAGATGAAGCAATTGAAACTGCCAAAGAGTTTGGAGGAGAGAGTAGTGGTAAATTTGTAAATGGTGTACTAGGGGCAATATATGAAGAGATGAAAAAACAGGAAGGAGAAGATAGTGGAGATATATAATGAAATTGCAAAAAAAATAGGGGTAGAGTTTAAGGATAAAAGACTTCTGAAGGCGGCCTTTACACATAGGTCATACCTCAATGAAAACAGAGGAAAAGGTTTGAAAAACAATGAGAGGTTGGAGTTCTTAGGGGATGCTGTCTTAGAGTTAATAATATCTTCATTTCTTTTTACAAACTATCCAGATAAAACAGAAGGAGATTTAACAAGTATTAGAGCTGCTATTGTTAGAACAGAAAGCTTAGCAGAAGAAAGTAGGAAGTTAGATATTGGACAATATCTTAGAATGTCAAAAGGAGAGGAAGATTCTGGTGGAAAAAAGAAAGAGTACCTACTTGCAAACCTCTACGAAGCAACATTGGGTGCAATATATTTAGAACATGGTTACAAAACATGTGAAGACTTTGTCACAAGAACTCTCTTGAAAAAAGTCGACAAGATTGTATCTCAAAAACTCTTTATCGATCCCAAAACAAAAATACAAGAATTGATGCAAAGTAAGTTCAAAATCACCCCTACATATGAGATAATAGGGGAAGATGGGCCAGACCATGACAAAGTATTTACCGTAGCTCTTTTGAAAGGAGACAAAAAACTTGCTATTGGACATGGTCATAGTAAACAGAAGGCAGAGGAAGATGCTGCTAAAAACGCTATTGATAAAATAGAAAAAGCAAAAGAAGCTTGAATTAGATAAATTGTTTTGATAGAATCGGCTCTATGTTAAAAATAAGATTAAAAAGAGTAGGTAGAAGTAAGGATCCATATTACAGAATTGTAGTTATGGAATCTTCTCAGCCAAGAGGTGGTAGAACTAAAGATGAGATTGGTATCTACAACCCCAGAATCAACCAGTTTGATATTGATAAAGAGAAGGCAGAGATGTGGCTTAAAAATGGTGCACAACCCACTGATACCGTAGCTCAATACTTTGTTAAGGCAGGACTTCTTAAAGAACTTAAAAGAGGTTCTACTAAACCAAGTACTAAAAAGAAAGCAGAAAAATCAGAAGAGTAGTATAATAAAATTATATAATATATTACACTTAGAAGAATGAAAGAATTACTTGAGTACGTAGTTAAGTCAATTGTTAATAATCCTGATGCTGTTACTATCGAGGAGAAAGAGAGTGTGGATTTTCCTGGTCTTACAATTCTCTCAGTAGATGTTGCAGAGGATGACAAAGGAATTGTAATCGGTAGAAAAGGAAGAACTATTAACGCAATAAGAGATTTGGTAACTATCAATGCTATTAGAAACAATAGGAGAGTAAAGGTCCTCATCAAGGATGATGAGAGAGAAGAAAGGGGAGAGAAGGAGACAAAGGAAGATACAGATAGTATCTTTGATGATGAAATCTAATTAGAACTCTTCAATTTAGTTGCTTTCCCACGTAAGACTTGCATCTCTGTGGAGAAGTCCGTATATGGTTTGAAAGGTAGATATATATCTAACCTTGTTGTTTCAGCATCATCGATGTAATAACCTGTTAGATTTAAAGCTACTTCCCATTCACCATTAGCATTACTTTCAAGGTTAATGTTCTTAGGAGAAACAATGTATGGGGAAGATGTATAGAAACTATCTAAGAATGCTAAAACATTTTCTAGCGATCCAGAATATGACAGAGGACTATTCACACCCTTATACTCTTCTGTTGCCTCCTCTGTTGCTATCTTTATATCCCCAGCAGAGATTGACTCAGAGGTCAAGTTCATCTCTTTAGCTAGCGCATCTATATAAAATATAAAACTAGAAACCTTAAGATTCTTAGGAATCACGGACTTTACATCCATCAAATCTGCCTCTAACTGCCTACTATCTATCTTCTCTAACTTGACCTTCAACTCATTCAACTGCTTCTCCTTATTCTGAATCTCTTTTAATTCATTCCTAAAACTAATAGCATTGTTAACCATCGGTACAAAAACAACAATTACTATTACTAATAGCACTACAATTATGATGACAGGGAAAATAAAATCCTTGAGTTTTAATTTAGTATCTTCTACTTTCTTACTAATTGCTTCAAGTTCTTTCTTTGTTCTTGATGCTGATGTTGGTATTGCCATATTTTTAATTACTTACATTATCTGTATCATAACTCTCCCACATACTACCAGAATCATCCTGCCTAGATGCCTCTCTTCCTGGCATCTTTTCCTTTGTCTCTTCTTCATCAAAGGCATTATCAATAAGTCTTACCTTAAAAGAGAATCTAACCCCATCTCTTGTTTTAGATAAATCATCAACAACAACAGCTTCTACCTTTTCATCTTCCTGCAATAGATACCAAAGCTTGGATGCAGTATCTAAAGAATCTGTTGTCCCTTCAAAAGAATGTTGCCTCTCCGAACCAAACACAAAGTTTTTTAATACAACATCTCCCTGTTTAGCAGCAATTGCAGAAAAGTAATCAAATATCTTCCTTGTTGAGAATTGAGATGATGAAATATTTCTGTAAAGATATATTCTTTTAAGTACTTCAGCATTATTTAATATTTTTGTTGATTCACCTTTCACATCATTTTCTAATGCAAATAGCTTCTCCTTCTCATTGTTTAGTTGAACTTTTGAAACAGTCGAAAAGACAACAACAGCGATAGTTATAAGAAGAAAGATTACAATACTAACTACTGCACCGACATTAACTTTTGTCTTCCTTTTCTCAGCAACAACCTCTTTCTTGGTCATTACAGGCAAAAGATTTATCCCATCATCATCGATTATTGGAGGTAATTCCTCATTTTTAGCTACTTTTTTTATTGTCTTCTCTTCTTCTTTCTTACTCATCTTTCAAAGCCAATCCTATTGCAACAGAGTACGATGGAGCTCCCTTCATTGCAATATCTTTAAATTTAGGGTCTATGACAATATTGTTCCATGGCATTGCCAATGTAGCATTAACATTTAAGTTCTTAGATACATATTCTTTCAAACCTGGTAGTAGTGCACCATCACCACTTAGTATGTAATCAACTGGGGCAATTGAAAGTGTTCTGCTCTTGTAGAATTCAACACCTCTACGAACTTCTACCATGATGGAATCCATGATAGGGGCAAGTACACTTGCAATTTTTCCTTCAAGTACGTTTGGAACAAGACCGTAGTTTCTCTTAAATTCTTCTGCCCTGTTAAAATCAAAGTTAAATTTATTAACAATCGCTTGTGTCAATGAGTCAGAACCAATTGCAATACTTTGGGAAAACACCAGATATCCTTCCGAAATAATACTCATGTCTGTATTGTTAGCACCAAAGTCTAATATTACCAAATCCTTCTTGTTCGTAGATCGATACATAGCTCTTCCCATTGCCACAGATTCAGTTTCAATTGCGATTAGATCTAAGTTAGCTTCAATGGCAATATTTACATATATATCAATTACTTTTCTAGCAGCAGCAACGACTAAGACCCTCGGTGCATTTTTATCTTGATTGAAACCAATTGGAACATAGTCCAACTGCACCTCATTAAGGGGTAGGGGAATGTATTGTTTGGCTTCATAATATACTGTGTCCTTTAGTTCCTCCTTTTTAACTCCTGGCAATTCTAGGAATCTAGTAAAAACAGAAAACTCTGGTAATGCCATTACCACCTTGTTATTTCTAATCCCAGAAGCATCATAGAGTTTCTTTAACACATCCGCCAACTTTCTTTGGTCCATCTTATCCTCACTATTGATCACTCCTTTGGGAGTAGCTTGAGAGCCTAGATTTACCAATCTAGGTTTGCTTGTGGTTATACCACTAAGCTCTACAGCTTTTACGGAATGAGTACCGAAATCTATTCCAACATGTTCGGGCAGTTTAGCCATGCTAGTGAATCACTAAATTAATTGTTAATAAATAATACCAAAAATACAAATGCTTTCAAATACTAGATTGCTCCTCCTAGGTATTTTCCAAGCTCTTTTACCAAACCATCATAGTCCAAATCTGTTTTAACCAAATATGATGATGCACCTAATTCAAAGGTCTCTCGAATGATAGACTCACTTGTCATATTGGTAAGTATAACAATAGGCATCTCTCCATATTTCTCTTTGTTTGAAGTAATAGTGCGCAAGACTTCTAAACCATCTATTCCTGGCATCATCAAATCTAAAAGAACCAGAGCTATCTTCCCTTTATTCTTATCTAAAGCATCAAGTGCCTGGTATCCATCCGATACTGCCAAAGCATCATATCCAGCAGTTTCTATTAACTCTTTGTATGATTCTAGTAGGTCTTTTTCATCTTCGACTACTAATATTCTTTTTATTTCTGACATATATTTTTACCTTTCTAATTTATATATTACCACATTACTCCCTCAGTTTTAACTATGGACTGTCTAAAGATATCTCTATTTAGTGGAGCACCTTTAGCGAAGTACCAGTATATAGCATTGGAGTGTACATTCAAAATAAATTCCTTATTTGCATCTTCTGTCCTAGTAAATAATATCTTCATCTCAGAAACATTTACAAACCTAGAGTTCAGAACAATATAGTTGTAAGGGGAATTTTGCGTAGGATCAAAACAGGAGGCTGGACTGTAATTATTATTGGCATCCATTGTGGTTTTAAGAACATAGCCTTTCCTTGTCTCACCATCTGATTCCATTTCATTGTTTTTACCATAAAAAAAGCCTATACAAACCCATTTGTTTGTACCATATGGACGCAGATGTATTTCATTACCAAATTCTGATTCTCCCAGAGGATTATTATATATTTCCCCAATATTGTCAGAGATAACCTTAGAGGTTTCAGGGTCGAATGTACGAACTTCTATTGAATTATATATATTCGCATTTGCTGGGTCTGTTGTTCTAATTGTTCTTCTTAGAAGTTCTTGCATATATTCTGATTCTGTTCTTACTCTTGTTTTGTTTGTTGATACTGTTGATACTTTAATGAGAGTGGTAAGTACCAGAGCACAAGTAAGCAGGATAAAGCCAAGTATTATTATAGTTATCAACATCTCTATTAGACTAAATGCATCATAACTGTTTTCTCTATTATATGTCCTCATAGGTTTATCGTTGTTCTGTAAAAATAGTCCTTTAACTGCTTGTCTGTTGTGATATCACCTTTGCTAGGAAGATGAGCAACTCCTATCCTAACAACGAGGTATTTTGCTGGAGTAGAGTTTTGACGAATACAAGCAATTCTGAAAAAATCTGACTCCAACCCTTCTCCTACCTTGGGTAGGTTACGAAGGTTTTGGTTATCACGCTCAATAACAGAGTTAACAATCAATTCATCTGCAGACCGTGACCAATAGTTTTTACTCATTCCTTCTCTATGAAAATTGAATGTATTCCCTTCTTTATATGGAATAAAACAGAACTCTGTCATACTGCTAGTAATATCCTTTATATGTGCTTTGTCTCTTTCAACTATTCCCTGCACCATATTTGCACCTTCTACAGCATATTCTGTCATTTTATCTATCCTTTCATTCTGTACAGCTTCTTTAAGGGCATTGGCTGCTATTTGCATTAACACTACAGAAGCTATACCTGCTATCATAATAGCTATTAATGCTTCTACAAAACCCATTGCTTTATATGTTGTGTATCTTTCCATATCTCCCTAGTTACTTTTCATTATTGGATTATCTATTGGGTCAATCACAGGGTCAGGTTTGACATCTGGGTCAGGTTTGACATCTGGATCAGGTTTGACATCTGGATCAGGTTTAGGATCTGGGTCTTGTGGATCTGGGTCTTGTGGATCAATACCTGGTGCGGTTGGTTGCTCTAATATATCCACTAATAGTGGACCAACGATAACCTTACCTGAGAAAGGAAGAATTAATATCCTCTTCCCCGAACCACCAGAACTAGCCTGTATTCTAATTTCAAAAAAGAGGGACTGCTCCAAAACAAGTGGGGGTATATTATTGGTCTCATAACCCACTATATGTCCACTTGCATTATAGAAAAACGCCCTTCCCGTTACCGATTCAAACAAGATATACCCCATGCTTTGAGCAGACCCTAGTTGAGAAGTACCTGCACCTAAAACATCAGTAGGTGGATCAACTGGATCAATCTCGTCCCCTGGCTTTTCAGGAGGTTGCCAAGTACTCTCTGTCTCTAATACTACAGATAGCTCTCCTCTAGGAGGGGCTAGACCAATATCATATCCACTAAGTGTATGAAGGGCTTCCTCCCCCTTACATAAACCTGTTTTACGCTTATTTACTGGCAAAACTCCATTACCAGCCAAAGCATACTGTTGATTATCATCATACCCTGGAATAGAGGATGTTGTCTTAGAACCTCCATAATCAGGTGAGTCAGAACACCACTTAAAGACAGTATACTTACCTAAGCTCTTTGGATTACTTGCTTGTGTTAAATCTATTCCTAATCCATATATCCAATACTCTCCAGGCTCCCTTTTTAGCAACATAGCTTCTCTCTGAACTCTTCTAATATTCTCCTCTAACACACTTGTGTATTCATTAAGACGTATAGTTGATTGCATATCCTGATAGGTGGCAAAAGAAAGAGCACCAATAACTATGAGAATAGTCATTACAACAAGCATCTCTATTAATGTAAAAGCAGAATATCTTTTTCTATTCATTAGGCAGATTCTTTAATTTAGTACTTTTAATTTAACACAATATCCCTACAACTACAACAATATCTTGGAAGAAAAATGGTTAAATATAATCTCGCCCCAGAGGGAGGCAATTAAGAATGCTAAAGTGAAGAATGGAATCATTGGTATTTTAACTTTCTTCATATTTTTTTTCTTAATAATGCCCACTAATATTGCATAGAATAGAGCAGAGAATATACTAATCCAGAACATTGTAATATATCCCTTGTACGGTAGTATCAATCCTAATGCTAAAAGTACTAACATATCTCCAAAACCAAATGATTTCTTCATGAAGAGGGTAAGGATGAACAAGAGTAGGAGAATAGAGGCCGTAACAATTAAAGAGGAGATATTGAAGTTAATAAAGATGAATATGGGCACAGATATCACTATTAATATATGCACTAATGACCTGGGTACAGCCCTGTAAAGTACATCGTAGTAAGAAAGAATGGAAAGAAGAATATGTACAATCCAAATGTAGTAGGGTACTTGAAATATGTAAAAGAGTAGAAAAGAAACACCTAAGAATGCTTCTGAGATAGGATAGTACAAACTAATTTTTGCCTTGCACTTTGTACATTTACCTCCAATGATAATATATCCAAATATTGGTATTAGTTCATACCATGTTAATTTCTTTTTACATTTGTCACATTGAGAACTTCTAGTTAATATCTCTGGATATGTTACCTTTTTTTCAATTCTGTATATTGTTGCATTAATATAGCTAGCTATTGCAGCACCTAAGAAAAATATACAGATGTATATGACAATCATACTTCCATTATATATGATGAATACCTATTTAGAAAGGAAAACCCCTCCGAAGAGGGGTTAAGAGACTATATTATAAGGTCTATGGTTGTCCCTCCCCTCCACTTCCTCCTTCCCAAGCGTTTGCTCCACCATTCCAATTACTTTTATATGCTCCACCTGTCTTGACAGCATTATAATAAGTATATGTTGAGTGATCATCTTTACTCTCCAATTTACCCTTAGGCATACTTTCTCCTGTAGTCCCATCTGCAATTGCAAGGTCTTTATCCCCAAACCCATTCCCATCACAATATATTCCTCTTGCAGAGTCATCACCATACCCTCCAAGAGACACGCAAACTACCACAGTCTGATGAGTACTACCATTCACAAAGTACCAGAAAGTAGCATCATTACCACCATCAAAAGCACCTAAGTCCATATACTTACCTACAGAACCTGGTGAAGTCGGTGAACCTATTAGGGTCTCTAGAGTATTTGCCTCAGGATACTTACCATAATCAGTATAATATGACTGCAATGCCTGATATATCTGTGCAGCTGCATTCTGGTGAGCAATATCCTGTGCTCTCTGGGTTGCAAACCTACCTGCTGCAATACCCACAACCATGAGTATTACTAGAATACCCATAACAATAAGCATTTCGATTAATGTAAATGCTTTATATGTTTTTCTATCCATAAAATTAGACAGTTTATATTAATTTAATACTTATAAGTTACCAGAAATATAAAGTCCTGTCAATAGGTTAACCCATGACCTGAGCTAAACCAAACATTGGCATGTAAACACCCAATGCTATGAATCCAACAGCTAAACCCATTATTATTAGAAGTAAAGGTTCTAATAATGTGGAAAGATTACTTGTAGCGGTATCAACTTCCTCTTTGTAATATTCAGAAACTTTTGCTAATACAACATCTATCTCTCCTGTCTCCTCACCAACAGAGATCATACTACTCACCAAAAGAGGGAAATACTCACTCCTTGCAATTGGTAGAGCTAAAGGACCTCCCTTTTCAACCTCATTTCTAGCATCCATAACAACATCTCTAAATATACTATTACTTAGTGATTGAGCTGTTAACTCCAATGCTTTTACTATCGATAAACCACTACTAAGCAGTAGAGATAAAATTCTTGTAAACTGAGCTATCTGTATCTTTGCAATCAGATTACCTACTATCGGAATCTTAACCATTAATTTGTCTGTTGTCTTCAATCCCTTATCTGTACTTCTGTAATATTTCCAACCAACAACCAACACAACTACAACTAGAAGTATCACCCACCAGTACTTGATAAAAAAGTTACTCATATTAACTAGGAATTTAGTAATCCATGGTAAATCCGCTCCGAAATCACTATAAATCTCAGACATAGAAGGGATGAGAACAAAAAGCATCATAAGAATAACACCTATAATCACAACCAAGACTATCGATGGATAAATCATTGCTGACCTCACTTTTTTAGTTAAAGAACTTCTTTCCTCAAGTTCTGTTGCGAGTCTTTCTAAGATAACCTCCAAGTTACCACTTTCTTCTCCAGCCTCTAAAAGATTCAAAGTTATACTATCAAACACCCCTTCCTGTTCTCTAAAAGAAACCGATAAAGATTTACCTGACTGTACAGACAGAAGTACATCCCTAAGTACCCTCTTAAACATAGGATTGGTTGCTTGATCTACCATAATCTCTAATGCCCTTGTGAGTGGAAGACCTGCACCAACCATTGTTGCCATCTGTCTCATAAATACAACCTTGTCCTGCATTGGGACTCCACCTATATTGATCTCCTGAAGCTTACTAATATCTAACATTGAGGTCTCTTTGATAGAAACAACTACCAACCCTCTGTCATGCAAAATATCTGTAACCGCTGCTACATCTCTTGCCTCTATCTCCCCATTTACTGACTTCCCCTTTTTATCTCGAGCAGAATATTTAAACTTTTTCATATATTACTAACTCTTTAATAATCTTAAAACCTCTTCAGGGTGTACAGCATACTCTTGAGCTTTCTGAGTAGAAATAGCTCCTTCTCGTACCAAAGAAACCAATGCTCTTTCTAAGTATGTCATACCAACATCAGCACCCGTTCTAATAACATTGTCAATCTGGTGTGTCTTACCTTCTCTGATAAGGTTCGCAATAGCTGGAGTATTGAACATTATTTCAGATACTGCTCTTCGCCCACCTTTATCAAGTGGTATCAATCTCTGAGCTATAACCACTCGGAGGATATTTGATAACTGAGACCTCACTTGTGGTTGCTGATTCTCTGGGAATACATCAATCACCCTATCTATTGTCTGCGCTGCATTGTTGGTATGTAGTGTCGCAAAAACCAAATGTCCTGTCTCTGCTAATGTAATAGCTGCTGCAATAGTTTCGTAGTCTCTCATCTCACCAACGAGAATAACATCAGGGTCTTGTCTCATTGCACTTCTAAGTGCAATAGCCCATGAGTTCGTATCATCGTTCATCTCTCTCTGGTCAATGAGTGCTTTCTTCCCTTCGAAGATATATTCAATTGGATCTTCAATTGTAATGATATGGTCATTTCTATTCCTATTAATATCTTCTAACATAGCTGCAAGCGTAGTACTCTTACCATGTCCAGTTGGACCTGTTACTAGAACTAACCCTTGTTTTAGCTTTGTAATCTGATGATATACCTGAGGTAGTTGTAATTCTTCAATTGTTTTAACCCTAGTTGGAATAAGCCTGAATGCTGCAGAGATATGCTTCATAGCATAGAAAGCATTCACTCTAAATCTACCTGACATATTTTCACCACCTTCAAATGAATAGGCGAAATCTATCTCTCTGTTCACATCAAGCAATTCTTTCTTATCATCAGGAATTATTGAAAGAATCAACTCTTCAGAATCTTTTGGCGTAAGAATCTTCTCACCAATATCTATTAGCTCCCCATCAATTCTAATTGTTGGTGGATATCCAGGAGAAATATGTAAGTCAGAAGCACCCCTCTTGATAACTTCCGCAAGAAGGACATCCATACTAAACTCTTCCATGCCATCGATCGTTATTGTTTCAATCTGAGTTTGATCCTGAGCATTGATTGGACTTGCAAGATTATGTGGTTTTTCCTCTCTCTGCATTGCTTTTGCAACTTTTTCACCTGGCATAATTGTAGTTAAAGAATCATTCCAAACTTGCTGATGTTGTGTGGGTTGTGTAGACAAAGTAGGAGTTGTCCCCAAATTAGGAAGTTCCGTTGGTTGTTGCACATAACTTTCTGCCTTAACTTCTTCTGCCTGTTGAGGTTCAGGCTCTGGTATAGGTTCCGGTTCAGCAGGAGGAATCGGAGTGTCGAGAAGTGCATCTATATCTTTTTTTAACTCATCTAATTTCTGTTGGTCTATGTAGTCCTGTTTCGGTGCTGGCTCAGGAGCTGGTGGAGTAGGAGTAGGGGTTGGTTGCTGAACAGGAGGCGTAGCGACATTGTTAGGCACAGGAGTTGATACTTGAGTTGGTTGAGTTACTGGTGCAGGTGTTGGCTGTGGTGGTGGAGTTAAATTCCCACTATTTTGTGAGAAATCTGGGTATGTAAATTGACCTCCAGTTGTATTAACTTGATTTTGGGCAGTATCCATATATTAGTTATATCAAAAAATTATTCTTTTGAAACCCTCAAGACTTCTTCAATAGTTGTAATTCCCTCTAAAGCCTTTAGGTATCCATCTTGTACCATAGTTATCATTCCTTCCTCAATCGCTGCATTTTTAATATCTGCATCTGTTACATTCTCCATGACCATTCTACTAATCTTGTCAGAAACATTTAATACTTCAAAAATACCAATCCTTCCCGAATATCCAGTTCCATTACATCTATCACATCCTTTTCCTTTGTAAATATATATTACTGGTGTTCCATCTGGACCTTTTTCAACTGGCTTTATTACATTCTTTTCTTTCTGCTCTCCAGAATTTTTAGATGCATATACCCTGTTAATATAGGAAATCAAATCAAAACCTTTGATACCTTGCATTGTATCATTAATATTTCTTAACACCTCAGGTGTAACAGGATGAGCCTCAATACAATGTGTGCAGATTCTTCTAGGAAGCCTCTGAGCTGCAATTGCTCTAATCGTTGAAGCTAAAAGATACGGCTCTATACCCATATCCAAAAGTCGTGGGATTGCTGCAGCCGCACTATTGGTATGCAAAGTGGAGAGAACCAAGTGACCAGTTAAAGATGCCTGTACAGCTAACTGGGCAGTCTCCTCATCACGAATCTCACCAACCATGACAATATCAGGGTCTTGCCTTAGAACCGCCCTTAGACCATTTGCAAAAGTAAGACCAACAGCATTATTAATTTGAACCTGTGTAACACCTGGTACTCGAATTTCAACTGGATCCTCTAGGGAAATGATATTCACCTTTGGGTCATTAATCTTAATTAACGAAGATGCTAATGTTCTAGTTTTACCACTACCCGTAGGACCAGTAACTAAAACAATACCATTTGTTACAGTAAGAGCATCAGAGAACACTTTGTATGCATTACCTCTCAGTCCTGTCTGCTCAAGTGTAATATCTGCACTATCTGATTGTAACAACCTCATTACAACCTTTTCACCATAAATCATTGGCATTACAGAGACTCTAATATCTACTTTGTTTGTTCCCATTTTGACTTGGAATCTTTGGTCTTGAGGAATTCGTTTTTCATCAATTTTTAAGTTCGAAAGAATCTTTACTCTTGAAACAATCGCGGAACTCAATGATTTAGGAAGTGCCAATCTTTCTGTCATTACACCGTTAATCCTAAACCTAACTCTAACCCTGTCTTCCATTGTTTCAATATGGATATCTGAAGATTTAGACTTAACACCGTATTGCAATATTGAGTTTACAATCCTAGCAACAGGAGCTGAGGCTAAATCAGAACCAGTAAGAGAATTGAGTGCATCTCCAGAAGCATCATCTGCTATCTCCGTAACAGGGATATTTACATCTTCTAATGCCTGAGTAACTTGAGAGCTCATCATATCTCCGACTCTTCTATCTAGGATAGAAGCAATACTTTCTTTGGTTGAGATATATACTTGCATTCGTGTGCCTTGGGGATATCTTCCTTGCAAAGCCTGAGTTGCCTGAATATCAAAAGGGTCTTCCATCGCCACCTTAACAAACCCTTCACTTCTTTCAAAAGGAACAGCTCTGTACTTAGCTAAACTGTCAATGGGTACTTCTGCAATTGCGCTTTCTGGGACAGAAATAGTTGTTAAGTCTATGTAAGGAATGCCGAATATCTCCGATTTTGCCTGTGCAATATCTGTATCAGAAGCAAGGTTGAGCTCTCTAATTAGAGCTTCCTCTGTCTTGTTGCTACGGCTTCTCTCTAGGAGTATCTTTCTTACCCCTTCATCGTTGATAACACCTTTAGATTGTAATTGTTTTAAGATAGATGTCTGGCTAGCCATCTGGGCAGTTTGTTATTTAATTCTATATTCAGTTTATGACAACTAACGATATTAGTCAATTGCCCACTTCAGGTCTGACCTAGGTCAGACCTTGTGTTCCCTTCGGTTTTTCCATTGTACAACCGTTTCCTAGTCCGAAGCGCCGTATTTCGGATAGATTTTGTAAGCCGAACTCAGCAATATCCAAACCAGAAAACCCTGATAGGTAGGCAGACAGGTATGAAAAATGGGGGACAGATCTAGGTCAGACCTTAAGAACCACCCAAACCAAGAAACCTCAATAGACAGGCAGATAGGTATGGAAATTGGGGACAGATCTAGGTCAGACCTTCAAGGAAACCTTCAAGGAATGTGGTAGAATGAGATATGACATATATCTTGGTTGAAAAGAGAAGGGATGTGGAGAAAAAGAACCTGAGGGCGTTCTTAGGCAAGATCTTCAAGAAGGAGATATCCATGGAGGACCTAGAAACAAACCCTGATATCCATAACCTCGAGAACATAGAGAAGAACAGCATCGGAATAGAGGAGGTGAAAGAGTTGCAAAAGGAGATGATATACAAACCATTTCAAGAGAAAAAGCAGGTAGCGATAATACATGATGCACAGAAACTAACGCACGAAGCACAGAACTCCCTGTTGAAAGCATTGGAAGAAAGTAAAAGCTACTCTGTCTACATCCTCCATGTAGACAATGAAAGAAACCTACTCCCAACAATAAGGTCTAGATCTAGGATAGTATATACCCAACCAGGTAAGAGCGAAGATATTGACAACCTCACCGACATTTTCGAAAAAGATTTAGTAACCCAATTTGCACAAATTGAAAAATTTTCTGAAAGCAGGGATTCTGCCAATGAATTCATAAACGCAGTAGAGAATGGGATAAAAGAGAGGTTTGAAACAAATATAAAAAATGGTAACATAGATGGTTCTAGAAAAAACCTAGAGGCCCTTAAAATTGTACAAAACAGTAGAGAGAAGATAGCAGGAAATTGCAATCGTAGACTGACTTTAGAAGCTATGCTGGTACAATTAAATTCTTAGCATTTTAGGCTAAAAAATGGTATAATTAAGTAGGAAACTAGAACTTCAAAAAGAATTAACTTACTGAAAAAATCGTTAGATTAATATGGCAAAAGTTGAAAATTACGGAGCATCAAATATTCAAGTATTGAAAGGATTGGAAGCAGTCAGAAAGAGACCTGCTATGTACATCGGTTCTACTGATGTGCATGGTCTTCATCATATTTTCATAGAGATTTTAGATAACTCTGTTGATGAAGCCATTGCAGGATTCTGTGACCATATATGGGTGACATTAAATAAAGATGGTTCGCTAACAGTAAAGGATAACGGTAGAGGTATTCCAGTAGAGACTCATGCTGAAACAAAAGTTTCTACTTTAGAAACAGTAATGACTAATCTTCATGCTGGTGGGAAGTTTGAATCAGGAGCATACAAGGTATCTGGTGGATTGCACGGTGTTGGTATGAAATGTACCAACGCTCTTTCAGAATGGATGATAACAACAGTTAGAAGAGATGGTGGAGTATACCAACAGAAGTATGAAAGAGGTGCACCAGTAGCTCCAGTTGAGAAAATCGCAGATACCAACGAAACGGGTACTGAACACACATTCATGCCTGATGACAAGATTTTTAGTACTACTGAGTTTGATTTTCAAACAATTGTAAAAAAATGTAGACAACATGCATACCTTACAGCTGGACTTAGAATTTCTGTAATTGATGATAGTGAAGGCAATCACAAACAATACGATTTGTATTTTGAAGATGGTATTAAATCATATGTACAATTTCTAAACTTAGATGAGAAGGTGATAGGGAATGAGCCTTTCTACATGAGTAAACAGGAAGATGATGTCGTTGTGGAAGTTGCAATGCAATATACAGATGGAATGGATGAAGATGTTAGATGCTACACCAATAATATTATCAATCCAGAAGGTGGTACACACTTAGCAGGTTTTAGAACAGCCATCACAAGTGCATTGAATACATATGCTCAGAAAGCGGAATTACTCAAGGGATTAAGTGGAACACTTAGTGGTGATGATGTAAGAGAAGGTTTAACAGCAGTTGTTTCTGTAAAAGTACCAAGTCCACAGTTTGAAGGACAAACAAAGATTAAGTTAAATAATCCGGAAGTAAAAAGTATTGTAGGAAAAGTAGTAAGAGATGAACTTTTAACATTTTTAACAGAAAATCCTTCAATTGCAAAAGAAATAATTGGGAAGGCAGTATTAGCTAACAAGGCAAAGGCTGCTGCAAAGGCTGCAAGAGATGCTGTAATTAGAAAGAGTGCATTAGAGACAACAACACTACCTGGTAAGTTAGCTGACTGTACGAGTAGAGACCCAGCAGAGAGTGAGCTCTTCATTGTAGAGGGTAACTCTGCAGGCGGTTCAGCAAAGCAGGGTAGGGATAGACACACACAAGCAATCCTTCCACTTAGAGGTAAGATTATCAACACACATAAATACAGAGTTGATAGGGTACTAGAGAATAGTGAATTCAATGATATTACAACAGCATTGGGTGTAGGTATTGGAGATACTTTCGACATCTCAAAGTTAAGATACCACAAAATTATAATCATGAGTGATGCTGATGTTGATGGATTGCATATCACAACCTTGGTCTTAACTCTGTTCTTTAGATTCTTTAGACCTTTAATTGAGAATGGCTATGTATATGTTGCTCAACCACCTTTGCATAAAGTAGAGATTGGAAAGAAGAAATATTACTTCCTAAATGATGAGGAGAAGAATGAGTTTGTTGCAAAGGCTAAAGCAGAAGGAAAGAATCCAATAGCTAATAGATTTAAAGGTTTAGGAGAGATGAATCCAGAACAGTTAAGAGAGACAACTATGGACCCTACAAACAGGGTTCTTAAGAGGGTACATATTGAAGATGCAGAAGAAGCAGAGAAAACTTTTGAGATGCTAATGGGTAGTGAAGTACCTCCAAGAAGAAGATTTATACAAACTCATGCTGCTAAAGCTATTTTAGATATTTAATTTTTTAATTTAAAAAATATGGTAGAAACATACGGAACTGATAGAAGAGAAGAAATATCTAGTCTGTTGGATGTTGCAAGAGCAATCAGTCCAAATTCAGAAAGGATAGCAAGTACATCAAGAACTAGTCCTGAGGATACAGAGAAATTAGCCCTCATACGATTGTTAAATGATAATAGGCAATCAAACAAAGCTCTTCTTGAAATACTAAAAGAAACTCCAACAGGAGAAGAGATTAAGAAATATTTAGGCTTAGACAAGAACGAGCAGGCAGAAGTACCAATTGTTGACACAAGTAGAATTGCTTCAAGCCAAACACAAAGAGCAGTCATTTTTCTTCCTAGCGAGAACAATCAATACAGAATGGTAAAACTTGAGAAAGAAAATCAAAAACCTTGGGAGTTGGATGATGTAAATGCAGAAGAGGGAGATAATAATATTGTCATAAATAATCCAGAAACTGCAAGGAAATTAAATGAACATATTAAAGACCAGGAAGCTACTTACGAAGCTAATCTTACAGAATTAGCAAAGACAACTTTTTAACAAATGGATGAAGATATAAAGACAACACAAGAGAATATGGAAACAGTAGAGCAGAACTCCACATACAAGTCTGGAGAGATTACTAACAGATCAATAGTAGATGAGATGAAGGGTAACTACCTTGACTACTCAATGTCTGTGATTGTATCAAGAGCACTACCAGAGGTAACTGATGGTCTTAAACCATCACAAAGAAGAATACTCGTTGCAATAAATGATTTAGGACTAACACCTTCATCACACTTTAGAAAATGTGCAAAGATTGCAGGTGATACCTCAGGTAACTATCACCCACATGGTGAGGCTGTAGTATATCCAACCTTAGTAAAAATGGCTCAAGACTTCTCCATGAGATATCCATTAGTTGATGGACAAGGAAACTTCGGTTCCATTGATGGAGATGAAGCAGCAGCTATGAGATACACAGAGGCAAGAATGGGTAAGATTACACCAGAACTCATTAATGAGATAAACAAGGGAACAGTAACATTCATACCAAACTATGATGGCACAAGACTAGAACCAACAGTATTACCTGCAGGTTTTCCAAATGTACTAGCAAATGGTGGAGATGGAATTGCAGTAGGTATGGCTACAAAGATACCTCCTCATAACCTAACAGAATTAATTACTGCTTTACAAAAAATGATTTCCTTAGGTAATAAATGGGAAGGTAAAGCAGTATATGATGAATTAAGAAAACAGAAAGAAAAAGGTGAGAGAATCCCACAACTACTTAATGCACAACCAGCTGATTACTTAGAAAACTACATAGATACAAAAGATGCTACCAACCAAGAGGTAATTGATACTCTAAGAGCAAAGATTGAAGATGATGGAAATGTCCTCTATCCTGAATTTAAATCGGACATTACACCGGAAGAGTTAGTTGAGATAATACCAGGACCAGACTTCCCGACAGGAGCAACAATATATGACAGAGAAGAAATCCTTAACACATACGCAACTGGTAGAGGAAGAATATTACAAAGAGCAAAAGCATCAATTGTAGAGGGCAAACAAGGAAAATACCAGATTGTTATAACCGAAATACCTTTCCAAGTTAACAAAGCAAACCTCATTACAAAGATTGCTGACTTGGTAAAGGATAAAAAGATTAAAGGAATTTCCGACATTATAGATGAATCCAATATCGAAGGAATGAGAGTTGTTGTATATCTCAAGAGAGATGCACAACCAAAAGCAGTTTTAAACAAGCTCTACAAATATACAGAGATGCAAAAAGTCTTCAATGCCAATATGATTGCATTGGTAGAGAAAGAGCCAAAGACATTACCACTTAAGAGATTCTTAGAACTCTTCCTTTCATTTAGATTGGTAGTAACAATTAGAAGATTTGAATTTGATTTAGCACAGGCAAGATACAGATCTCACATCTTAGAAGGATTACTTAAAGCTATTGATATGCTTGATGAGGTAATTGCTACAATTAGAGCTTCAAAGACACAAGAAACAGCAAAGACAAACTTAATGGATAAGTTTGATTTTACAGAAGTACAAGCCCAAGCAATTTTGGACATGCAGTTAAGAAGACTAGCAGCACTTGAGAGAATGAAATTGCAGAACGAACAAAAAGAATTGAAAGAGAAGATTAAGGAATTAAATACTCTTCTTGAAGATCCAGAGAAGATGTTGGAAGTTGTAGATGCCGATCTTGAGATTATTAAAGAAAAGTTTGGAGATGAAAGAAGAACAAAGGTTGTAAAAGGTAAAGTTGATGAGATATCTGAAGAAGACATGATTGCTTCCGAAGATACTTTAGTAACAATTACCAACTCTGGATATGTAAAGAGATTAAATCCAAATACATACAAGGCACAGAACAGGGGAGGTAAAGGTGTTTCAGGAGGAGAAACAAAGGAAGGTGATTTTGTAGAACATGCTTTCTTGTGTAATACTCATGATGAACTACTACTCTTCACAAACAAAGGTAAGGTATATACACTAAGAATATTCGAGATTCCAGATTTGGGTAGAACTGCAAAAGGTTTACCCATCGTTAACCTTGTACAGTTAGATCCTGATGAACTTGTAACTTCTGTATTAACTAGAGATCCAAAAGGTAAGATTGCAGAAGGTAAGAGCACAGAAGAAGCTAAGAAGAAAGAGACTGCAAGAGTATACAAATATCTTTTGATGGCAACAGAGAATGGTGTTGTAAAGAAGACAGCACTTCCTGAGTTTAAGAAGATTAGAGCAAATGGTTTAACAGCAATTAAATTAGACCAAGGAGATCAATTGATAGGGGTTAAAGCTACAACAGGTGACGACCAAGCAATTATCCTTACAAGAGAAGGAAAATCTGTAAGGTTTAAAGAAACAGATGTTAGACCTATGGGTAGAAGTACAAGAGGTGTTACTGGTATTAAGTTTAGAAGTAAAGAGGATAGGGTGGTTGGTATTGGAATTGTAGAGAGTGATGAACAGCAACTTCTAACTCTTTCAGAATATGGTTACGGTAAGATGACAGCACTTAAGGAGTATGCAACTCAGAAGAGAGGTGGTACAGGTATCTTTACATTTAGAGTAACTCCAAAGACAGGTAATGTAGCTTGTGCAAGAATCTTAAGAGAGGAAGATGAAGAGATAGTTGTAATTTCAGAGAAATCTAAGGTTATTAGAGCAGATCTTAAGGATGTACCAAAGCTCAAGAGACAAACTTCAGGTGTAAAGATGATGAATATTGCAAGTGGTGATAGGGTGGCAACAGTAGCTATTCTTTAACAATCCAAAGATTCAACAACTATTCATTCTAGTAATATTAAAATCTCTGTAATACTCATCTCCTGAGAGTTCTATAATATTCTTAGAAAGCTCATCATAACTCATCCAACTATCATCAATCTTTCTCTTTTGACCAAGTCCTTTAATTAACTTCTCTACATTTGTAAATCTTTTGTTGTATTCGGACATATTCTTTTTAACAATGTCCGAAATAATTGTAATATCTTCATATGTCAATCTCATATCTTTCCTTACTAAATTTAATACTTAATTCTACATCGACTAACAATATACTTCCTTACCTAGAGAATGCTAACAGAATCTTGTATAACGGATACTATTTACAAAGAGATATATGTAGTAGAATAGGGGAATGATGAAAATAATATCTAAAATCATATCCTTCTTTTTAGGAACAGTAATGTCTCTAAATGTTTGGAATACTAGTAATACTAATGAAGAGGAAAAGATAATCATCAATACTCCACAGATAGAGGAAAGTATTGTGGTAGAAGATATAACTGTTGGGGGATATAGTCCTCAGAATGCATCAACTACAACCTCAGGTTCAGGCTGGTGGAAATATCCTAGTGAGATTAAACTTACAAAAAGAAATGGAGATGATTTGTTAGTATTAGTAAACAAAGAATATCGATTAAGTGAAAACTATGTTCCAAAGGACCTTGTATCAGCCAGCCTCTCTGGTATTAGAAGAGGTGGAAGCTACAGAGTCCGTAATATTATCATTAATGACCTTCGAGATTTAGTTAATCAGGCAAAAAAGGATGGTATAGACCTAGCCATAAGATCAGCATATCGTTCATATCAAGATCAACTTACAACCTACAACTACTGGCTTAGACATAACAAAAATATTGCAGATGATGCTGACAAGGTATCTGCTAGAGCAGGGCATAGTCAACATCAACTAGGTACAGCTGTTGATTTTACTAGTTCAGAGATACAAGATGGAATAGGGGGACAGTTCCATACAACAAAAGCAGCTAAATGGCTCGCAGAGAATGCATGGAAGTATGGTTTTGTTATCTCTTTCCCGAAAGGACATGAGAGTACAACAGGGTATAATTATGAGAGTTGGCATTACAGATATATTGGTAAAGACAATGCACAAGAGATGATTAATAGTGGAAAGATATTAGAGATATATCTTAGGGGAAAGAATTAGACATTGACATTCCAGAGAACCTATAGTATAATATTGTTAGATATCCTTAATAGGGTATCATACTGCTCATTAAAAGTTTTCACTAATACCTTAATTGACTTATGTCTAGGTATTATGCTGAAATAAATAGCGTGTGACAAAACTTCTCTCCTTACCTTTGTGAGATGCATATTCTATCTAAACTTTGTTTGGGTATTGTATGCATCTTATTAAGGTGTCATAAAAAATATAAAAAACAAAAAGGAGAAAAAAATGAAAAAGTTTATTGTTTGTCTAAGTATCATAATATTGATGGGCTCTGTATTTGTAAGCCCTGTTCATGCACAACGTCAAGTAAATGAAAAAGAGGAAATCAATTTCACAGTCACTAAAGATAGTGAAATTGTATTCATTCGTACCTTCATTTATGGAATCCCAGAAAAAAATCATACTCCTTTCTATGGAGAAAAGTATGTAATTTTAATTAATGGCCAGCAATGGTCTATGTTAAAAGATGGAAGAATTGTCTCCCCAAATGGGAGTACAAAAATTCAAAAAGGTTCTGAGGTAAAAATCTTATGTGAGGAACAGCTAGGATTCCTCAAAACTTTTGCCCGCCAATGGGCAAAATCCTTATATACTGTGTTTGAAATAAGACCAGTATCCCACCCAATTATATTTCCTCCACAAGAGAAAATTGTTTAAAAACCAAACGGACTACTAGCTAGATAGTTTTACTATCTACATCATTTTCTTGCCACACGCTAGAGTCCTTATTAATAAAAAGAAGAATTTGTAGTAAAGAGATATCTTGTACAAGTTCTTCTTTTTTTTATTAAAATATGACAAATCGTTTCTCAAAAATTTTTCAGCAGCTTTTCTCATACCCTTGTGATATAATTAAGTATTAGGTTAAGGGAGGTCCATTACAAACAATGTCCCTCCCATTTTTTCACTAGATTTAGTATAATGTAGATAGCAGAGGGAAGACTCGCCCCATATACTTGGGGAGATGAGCTTCTCTCTTCTTTTCCATTTACAAACGATTAACCAATCATTACATTAGAAACTTTAGTATTGTTTTTTTCTACAGAAAGAGATATACTATGGTTACAAGGAGTCGGGGAGGCCCTTCGCAAGATCGACCTTCCCATTTTTTTATTCCCAAGATATATACTTTTTTAACCTTGAGAAATCCATATATTCTTTATGGTACTTTTCCTTAATAACTCTTGCTGTTTTGTTACGATGAGAATATATGATAAACTCCTTTTCTTTAATTTTGAAATATTTTAATAATATCTCAAAATCTCCATCACCAGAGAATAGGATAAAAGAAGAATATTCCTTTTCTAAACGCATCATGTCAAATGTTAAATCAACATCACAGTTAGCTTTGTATTTTACACCTCCTTCTTTTGTACGAATTCTTTTAATCGGTTTAAGTCTTAATATATATCCAAATTCCTGTAATTTTCTAAAGAATTTAGCTCTTTTGAGGTATTTTAGTAAATAGGGTTTCTCTGTAGCTTTACCCATTTTGTAAAGATTTTCTAAATAACTTACCAACTTATCTATTGGAAATTGTGAAGTTGGAGAACAGCCTAAATCATACCCTGCCACCTCAATTCCAGAGTAATAAAAAACTTTCTTAGCATTGTATCTCTGTTGTAGATGCTCAATTAGCTTCTTGTAATCAATTCTCCAATTTAAATCATTAGGAGAACCATAAAACATATTTGAAGCATCAATAAAAACATAACAAGATTTAGACATATATATATGGTAGCAGAAGAATATTAACCCAAGATTAAATCATCCTAAAAATATGATAAACTTAATCTAAGATGGAAAAACAAACAGTTTTTCAAAAATTCAATAACATATATGTAGCAATAGGGTTCTTCTTTCTTACCATTGCACTAATAGCTATCACTATCCCAATATGGCCATATATATGGTATAGAATCCATCCAGAAGAAACTAATAAAGAAACAGAGAAGATTATTAAAGAGATAGTTCCTCCTAAAGTTGAAATAGAGGAGAAAGAAGTAAGATTAGACATACCTCCATTAAATACATCTCTTCCAGAAGGAAAATTTGTAATAATACCGAAAATAGGGGTAGAGTCACCAATATCTACAAGTAAAAGTTCTGATGAGGGACTAAGAAATGGTACATGGATTGTAAAAGAGTACGGTACACCAGAACAACCAGATTTGCCAATTATCTTAGCCTCACATAGATTTGGATACTCATCATGGAGTACAGAGAAGAGAAACAAGATATCTTACTACAATCTTCCTAAAACAGGAGATGGTGATGAGATAACTATATATTGGAATCAGAGAGAATATAAGTATAGGATATATAAGTCAGAAGAGTCCACCTATATTAGCGATTACAGCGCAGACCTCATACTATATACATGCAAATTTTTCAACTCGCCAATTAGAATATTTCGATATGCTCAAAGAACACCTTGATTTCTTAAGGTAGATATTTTAAACATCGCCCCATAGTGTTGCATATTAGGTTAAAAGATGTTATAATACTCTTGCATTTAAATTAACTAGCCCTTTAAATATGAGGAAGTTATTTTCAGCAATCTTAGCTGTTACTATGCTTTCCTTAGTAAATGTAAATAGAGTACTAGCTAGTGGTGGAAACCCATACGGTCCATATAATCCATATGTACCTCACGATCCACTACCAACAGGTTTTGGTGATACTAAAACCTTCTACCTAGTAGCATTAATAGCATTTACAGTAGGAATGATCATTTTAGCAATAGCTAAGAACCTTAAGGGCAAGCAGTCTACTGCCTAAATTAAGTAGACTGCTCCCTTTAGGAGCTTAAATGCAATTATTTCAATTTACATATTTAAAACAATTTTATCTACAAAAATGAAACTTTCTTTGGTAATACCAACATACAAAAAACAAAGAGAAGTACTGGATCAGTTAGAAAGACTCTACGGTTTTCTTACTAGAAAGAATCCAAATTTTGAACTCATCTTCGTAATCGATGGGTATGTTGATAATACTAAGGAAATTTTAAAGAAGTATGTTAAAGAAAACAGACTCAAAAAGATTACCGTTATTGGTTACAAAGAAAACAGAGGTAAAGGATATGCCATTAGATACGGTATGAAAAGAGCTAAAGGTGATGTAATTGGCTTCATTGATGCAGATACAGATATCCAGATTAGAACATTAGGATATGCCCTTAAAGCCCTTAAAAAAGATTCTGTCATGGCTGTAATTCCATCTAAACTTCATAAAGATTCTAATGTAGAGATGACACTAGGAAGAAAGATTTTCTCTTACGGTTTAATATTTGTAAGTAAAATATTTTTAAACCTTCCAAAGAATGTTAATGATGTAGGTTGTGGATTGAAACTTTTTAGAAAGGAATTAGTAGAAAGAATGCTTCCTCATCTAACAGTAGATGCTTTTGCTATCGATTCTGATATGTTACATGTGATTGGGAAAATGGGATGTAAGATAGCTGTTACTCCTTTCTTTTTAAACAAGAATAGGAGTGAGAGTACTGCTACAAATATTAGAGAAACTACTAAGATGTTAAAGGATATGTTCAATATTGCTATGATGGACAAGGTATCTCCTATCACAAGTAGTATGGAAGTACAGTATTCAATTGAGAGAAAAAGCTAATTTGTAATATAAAACAGATTGATGCTCATTGACATTGGGTTCGCCCTATAGTATAATATACATAGTTAAATACTTTGCTCATTAAAATACTAAAAGCTTTTCAAATAAAGATTCATAGAAAAGGTATGTACCTTGTATGAGTTTTTATTTAAAAACTCGAAGATCTTTAAAAATTTCTAAACAAATACATATGATTAATATCAGTATATGTTTAGATTAAATAGTGTGTGACGAAATATAGAGTTAGATAGGGTATTCATTTTAACTCCTCATATATTTGCATATTCAATTGGGATGCATAGTGTATCTAATTATTTTTATTTATATTAAATATATTGGGTATAGTATGCATTCCGAATGGATTGCGAATAAAAATTAAAAACAAAATTTTTCTTTAAAGGAGTGAAAAATGAAAAAGAGACTTTTAATTGTTTTATCCATCATCTTGATGGTGACCGCCCCCTTAGTGGGGTGTACAAAAAATCAAACCACTATCCCAACATATGAAGATGGCATCAAAGATGCCTGCTTCAAAATGGGAGGGCTTTTAAATCAGAAAGATGAGTGTGTTCTACCAGAGCCAACACCAGTGATTCAAACGGTGGAGGTTGAAAAGGTAGTCGAGGTCCCTGTCATACAGACAGTGGAAGTCGAAAAAGTTGTTGAAGTTCCTGTGTTGGTAACCCCGACACCTGAAAAGGAAGTGGATCCTCGCTGTCCGTACACTATCGAGCTCGGGAGCGCAGGAGAATTTTTCTCCTATTGGGATCCAGGATTTGGAAGTTGTGTGATAGACATGGCTGAAGAGCACCGGGTAACCGCAGGTATGCCGTTATGGCAAATAAAGCAGGATGGATTAGAATATACCCTCACAATGCCTTTCCGAGGCATGCTCAATCATTCTGCAGAATTTGTTTTTCTCAATGACCAAGAGTGTATACCTGGTAATCCTGTAAACTGTCAAGGACAAACTGTCTTTGACAAAAATACTGTTTTTACTATAAAAACACTTGCAGGAAACAAATCCGCAGGTTCCTTCATCATTCAGGTACAACCCTGAATGAGATAACTCATATCTAAGACTCATTGTGAGCTTTGAACCTGGTGTATCTTTTCTATATTATAATAATATTGAAAAACAAATCCTGGTTCACATAGCTTCGTCACACACTGAGTCTTCTAAGACTATAATGTCTTACTGATGAGTCCATATATATATAAATAATATATTGAGGACGAAAAGATAAAATAAAGAAAATATTGTTAAAAGAGAGGATATACATCCTCTCTTTTTTGTTTAATACTTCTTAGAACTATAACCCCATATCAAAGAACATACATATTACAAATGCATTAGGAATAGAGAAGCTTTCCAACAACACATCCATTGCAACAACCATAATTATAGGGTATAATTAAGTATATTAATTAAATTAATATACATATAAATATGTCAGAAATATCCAATAGTGAAAAAGCAGGAAGAGTAGGGACAGCAGTAGTAACAGGCGTAGGCACATTACTAGGCGCTAATGCTTGTGTCTACGAACCAAAAACAACCCCAACACCAATAGTTCAACAAGTAAATGAGGATGACGACCTATTCAAAAAAGAAGCAGATCCATCATACAAATTACTAGAAGAAGAACAAACACCTGAAAACTTTACAATCGATTTAGGGAAATACGGTACACTCAAATCAGAATACAATCCAAGCACAGGAATGTACCATATGGCATTTAGTACTGAAGCTATTGAAAAGCTAAAAGCAGAAGGAGGAGAAATAGATTTCACATTACCATTCCAGACAATAGTAAATATGAGTGGTGGAGAACTCTTAGTAGAAAATAAAGACGGTCAAGACGAAGAGTGGGACTTAGGAAATCCAGCAGAGAAGAAAAAGACACTAGAGACTGAAGAAACAGAATTTGTAATAGAAGAAGGAAGATTAATCAAAACAAAATGGAAAGCAGGAAACGATAGTGCCACATTAGAATTCATATTCTCACCAACAGGAAGCTTTGATGATTTTGAATATTCTCCAATAGTAAAACATGACAATCAAACAGAAGCAGAAAAAGCAGGACTAGAACCTCTAGACCTAGAAGAACTAGGAACATACCTTTGGAGAGAAGTATATAATGAAGATGGAGAATTAGTAGAATATATATTAGAAATTGCAGAGAAGAATCAAATAGAGGAAGGAACTAAGAATTTAGCAGATCTTAAGAGAGATGGTGGTTTAGCAAAGTTCTCTATACCATTTGATATAAAAGCACTTAATAGTATTACTGGTACAATCTTTTACATTAATCCTGAAACAGGAGATGTAACATTCTTAAATACAGGAAACCCTGTAACTGACAAGGATGGTAAAAGTGAGATTGAAGCAGGTTCTATGGTATTTATTTACTATCTACCAGAAAATAATAATAACGGATTCTCATTACATATCTCAGCTGAAGAAGTAAATGGAAAGTAAAGATATTACTTTAATATCTTTCTAGAAAGCTCAAACACTTTCATAAAGAGAGTAGGGGGGAGAATACTAAGTATTCTAACTCCTACTTTTTGCATATTCCATATAACATATTCTCTAAATGTAGGCTTAATATCTAAATTCTGTATAGCCCAATTCCTCATATCATTAGTCAATTTAAAATGTTCAACCATTTTAGACTGACTCTCTGTTTGAAAAGTCATTCTGTATTTAAGTACAGTATCAGGTAAATTAGCAAATTCACCTTTTGTACTAAGTATGAGAAAAAGTTTAACATCTTCTACCTTCCACATATCTTCAGGATAGAGACCAATCTCTTCTAATGTAGATTTTCTTAATGTAACAGCTGGATGTGCAAATGGTTGGAAAAGGAATCTGTTTTTCTTTAGGTCTTTATCATTCTGTGCATACTCCCTATGTCCAGTAATGTCCGAATTCTCATTAATGACATCTATCTGACCACCTACTGCTACACAACTAGGATTATTCTCTAAATACTCAACCTGTTTTTCAATTCTATCCGGATACATAATGTCATCTGCATCCATTCTTGCTATGTATTTACCCTTAGAAGCTCTAATACCTATGTTAATGACATTACCTAAACCATTCTGTTTCTCTACTGGGAACACCTTTATCTTCTCTCCATATCCTTTAAGAATCTCTAATGTATTATCCGTACTCTTATCATCCACAACGATTATCTCAATATTACTGTATGTCTGTGCAAGACAACTATCTATTGATTCTTTAATATATTTCTCTCCATTGTGAACAGGTATTACAATGGAAACAAGAGCTTTATTTAAATCCATATTTTCTTTGTTTTACAATTTTAACAATTAAGTATACAAACAAAATAATTATTAACAAATATCCAAAGTAAGAGAGTAGGTTAGGCCAATAGATAACTATTACAGAATCATACTCTTTACCCTCGGTATCCCAACCTTGTTTCCAACCATTAATATTAACCCTGTTTTCTTTTCCAAAGATTTTAAGTTGATTGTCTTTTCTAGCTAAAGCTAACCAATATTTAGATTCAGCTTGGGGTATAGAGATGAGAGTATTTCTAGAAAGTTCTTGATCTTCTCCCAAGGTGTAGAGAGAGCCATGCTCATTTTTAGGAACAAGTTCAACCTCATGATACTCCCTCTCTACAGAAGCTTTGTAGACAACATTATCCCAAACCTCTGGTTTTGGCATTACAATGAACTGCTTTAATCTGTTTACACTTAAATCTGCAAAACTAATACTATTGTAAGAAGCATCCATTACACCTAAATCTTCTGCAGGTGAGAGGAATGTCTTTAGTACAGATTTTTCTTCATTGGTATAGAGGATATTATCAACCCAACACCTATCAGAGCCTTGGTATGTCAGACACAAAGAAGCGGGGATGTTTTTTAGATTCTCACCTTTCCAATACCATAGATACTGATTAGAAGGAGTCTTTTGCAAAATATGTGCATATTGATTTACTCTCTGATTTTGGACTTCCTGCTTCATACCATCATCATATTTTGTGACATAGGGAAGAGTGCCATCTTCTGCTTTGCTTGTTTCCCAAACAGCATTGGTGGTATCTTTGTTAGAGTAAATATAGCTGTCATTGCCGTATAGAACTGGTAATTCGACAAGGATGTCTTTCCTTTCTCCTCCCAATTCCAACACCTTCTGTTGATTATCTATATATCCAAAGAGCATTGGTGACTCATTTATTGCTCCTGAGATATTAATATCTACACTCCTAATATTAATTGACACTTTTTCAGAAAGAGGGTTAGAAGCGTATATTGAAAGAGACAAATCATCACTACCTCTGAATGGTTTAGGAAGTAAAATACTAATATTTCCATATCCCGAATCTGTATCAAAGAATTTCTCTCTGTTAATACAAGTCCCTTCTTTAGCAGAGTAGAGACAGAAACCAAAAGTTGTATTACTACCTGGCTCCCAGTTTACATCAATCGTTCCAATATATGTAATCCTTTTATCCAACCTTATACTTGTATACAAACAAGGTAATTCTGTATATCCTTCTAACTTAAAACCTGATGCAATTTTTTCTTTCTCAATATCAGGTAGTATTGCATATTTTCCTCCAGAACAATCACCCGGTTGTGAGTTTACTAATACATCAGTTACAGATTCTTTGTTCATGGAAGATTTCTTTACAAAGAATATGGAGGTAATCTCACCAAATTTTGATGTAAGAGAGACACCTTCTTCTATCGATTTACTATTTAACACATAACCACCTATTATGTAGTAATTCTCTCCATCATCATCTATTTGAAACTCTTTGTATGAATCATTTGTAACACCATTTAGTCTAGGCAATGCAGGCGATATCTTTACCCTGTCTCCATATTTTTTTACATATATCGGAGCATTGTTAATATCAGAATATGAAAGATTGGAATAGAGGTTTACTGGAATCCCAGAATATTCAACCGATTGAGATAGATATCCATTTGTTAGAGACGGAGAAGATATTGGTAAGTTCATCGGAACAATCCTTGGTTCCTGTTGTACATCACGAGTGAAAGATCCAACAGGCAAAGAATCTGATGTTCCTAGATATTCTACATAT
>DATERJ010000011.1:0-54397 GCA_035271645.1 Candidatus Dojkabacteria bacterium | reverse complement strand
CAGGTTATGAATTTGTTAAATGGGAAGATAATGGTAGTACAGTATCTTCAAGACAAGATACAAATGTACAAGGAAATATAACAGGTAAGGCGATATTTCAGAAAGCAGAAGCCCCTGTTACCTGTGGAGATGGTATCTGTTCTGAAGGTGAAAATCCGTTAAACTGTCCCCAAGATTGTTCATCAGTATGTGGTGATGGTATGTGTACTGGTAACGAAACTCCCCTAACTTGTCCTGCTGACTGTCCACCAGTATGTGGTGATGGTATATGTTCTAGTGGTGAGAATAGTCAGAACTGCCCAGTAGATTGTGGTAGTGGTAAAGTTCCAGATACAGCAATATTTGATGATACAAAAGATACAATAATATTTGGTATGGCTATACTCCTAGTAGGTATGGCATGGACATGGATATCTACATTACCAAAGAAAGCATACAGCAAGATATCCAAGGTTTCATCTGAATATATTACAGAAGCTAAACTAACTAGAGAAAGAAATACTAGAGAATCAAGAAGAAATAGGTTGGAGAGAAGAATTAGATAATATATATAACTGCTCAGTATGAATAAAAGAAGAACCACTATTATAATCCTCTTGGTCTTGTTGCTCTTGATAGGAGGTGCAGGTGGATACTTACTATGGAGAGTCAATCAGAAGGATACTGTAGCTCCTACTGATAGTGATGCTGGGAAAGTCAAAGAAGGAGAATGTCTACAAAGAGAGATAACGGTAATCCTCTATCCATACAAATCAGAAGAGGGTGATTTGGAGTACAATAAGTATAGGTCAGAACCAATAACACCGCATGAAGATGTAGAAAATAATAATCTTGAAGTGAAGTTTAAAGACTCTTGTGTAGCACCAGTCACTATAACCGCAAGACCCAAAGAAGGATACAAGTTTGTACGATGGGATGATGCAGTTAGAAAAAGAAGCTCAATGGAGGAGAGTATAACGATCAGATATAAAGACTATACAGATGGTTCTGTTAATAAATTAAGAGCTGTATATGAAAAAGCAGATTCTGATACTGAAACAATCTCAGTAACATATGAAGCCTCTTGTGGTACAAAAGGTGTGAGGGATTTACTTACTTGTTCTGACCCATCACTTGGGGTAATACGAGCAGAAACAGATTGTTTGAATCAAAAAATTAAGGTTGGTGATATTAGTAAGCCAGTATATATTACGGATCCTAAAGATGAGGAATGTGTATTTCAACATTGGGAAGTAGAAGGTAAGGATATTGGTACTGAGGTTCCACATACAGCTAAATTTGAGAAAGATACAACAGTTAAAGCAATATTTGAGAGGAGATATAAAGGGAAGAACTTCTCTCTTAAATACTCATCTAAAAAAGAGGGTGATTTAAAGGTAGATGGTTCTCTTGTTAAAGCATATCCAGTAACAATACAATTTACTGATGGGCAACCATATCCTGATGTGCCAGAAGTGGAGGCTGTACCTAAGGAAGGATGGCTTTTTGAAAAATGGGAGAGTAATATTACTGCTGGTGTGGGTGATAAGACAGAGAATCCAAGGCATGATACTGATAGGGTGGTAGATTTGGATATAATTGCCATATACAAAAAGAAGGAAGAAGAGAAACCAGATCCAGAAATACCTCCGAAAACACCTGAGACTCCACCAAGTAGTGAGAAGAAAGATACTATGGAAGAGAAGATGCCTCAGACATCTGCATTCTCTGATAGGTCATTGTATGTAATTACAGTTGGAGCATTGGTATTATGCTTAGGTATGATTTGGCAATATATTCCTAAAGATATATTTAAGAGATTTAGGAAGTAGTTCTTGCATTGTTTTGTACAATGGAATATATTTAATAATATATAATAAAGATATTTTTTTAAGATGAGTAATATTAAGTTTAAAGCTAGTAAGAAGACCACTATTATATTATTAATAGTTTTGTTTTTAATTATAGGTGGTACAGGTGGTTATTTGTTATGGAGAGTTAATCAACAGGATACAGTAGCTCCTACTGATAGTAGTGCGGGGGGAGGTGGGCAGAATGGCAAACCTTGTTGTTGTGATAGTGTAATAGGTGAGAATTGTGCGGGTATAGAACCTTGTACAACATATAAATGTGTGAAACCAGGATTTTGTAATATGGAAAATCATTTCTGTGGTGCTCCTATTCAGAACAGGGAATGCAATTCAGATAAAGATTGTTGTCGTGAATATAGAGCGGTTTCATCAAACTATCCTCTATGTACATGTACAATAGAGAAGGGTTGTTGTACAGGTAAACCTCAGTGTACTGTACCACGACCAACTTGTCCGTATAATTGTGTGTGGCCGGAGGTGTCTTGGTACTTTACAGGTGAACTACCGGGAACAGAAAAAGGTTGTCAATGTGCACCATGTAATTATGATAGACCAAAAGCTGGTCCATATTGTTTAGATAATGCTCCTACATGTAACCCTGGAGCTTGTCCTGCAGGGTATCAAGAACATACATATGATTGGAATTGTAATGCAATGATGAATGGAGGTTTAGATAGATTAAATGCCTTCCTGAGGGAAAATGGAGTCCCTAATCCAAGAGTATGTGGTGATGATAATAATGATAAAATATGTGTAACAGAATGCAAAGCAAAATGTGCTGGCTGTAACAATGAGTATAAAGCATATAGATATTGTGTTAAAGAAGACCAGCCTCCAGAAGAACCACCAGAGGAACCAACTCCATTCTGTGGTGATGGTAATCTAGATCCAGGAGAAGAATGTGATCCAAAAGATACTACAACAACATGCCCAGGAGGTGGAGTATGTTCCAATGATTGTACATGTCCATGTGATGGCATAGGTAAAGAAGGAAGTATTACCTTTACTCCATCTAAAACTAAAACAGGAGGAAAGATAAAATATCAATATATAATGGGAGATAGTAAGGAAATAGATTTAAACTCTGTTACTGTACTTGTAAATCATGGCTCATTACGAGTCTTCTATCCCAAGGGAATTAAAGTAGCTGGATTACCTGAGGGTAGCAATTCTCCATACAAACAAGCCAGAGTTGAAGGTGAATTAGATAGTGAAATCTATAAAGTAGGTACCAATCCTGTATTAATAGCTTGGAAGAGACCAGGAGAATCTACCATTAGTAGTGCTTGCCAGATAAGGGGTAACTTTGTCATAGAAGAAGAAACTCCAACTTGGGGAGTAGAGAAGTCAGTAGTTGAAGAGTGTATAGGTGATGGTACAGAGAATCCAAGTGCTAAGTTAAGGTATACGATTACGATAACGAATAAGAGTACTACCGCAGGTACAATCACTAGTGTGGTAGATACATTAGATGATAAGGTAGTAGAAGGTTCAGTAACAGATATCTCAGATGGTGGTACATATACACATTCAGATAGAACAATTAGATGGGGTTCATTCCAGATAGCAGCTGGTCAATCTAAAGTCTTAAGGTATTCAATCACTGTATCTAAAGATGCCTTTGGTATTTACGATAATGTTGTAGTTGTTAAACCAAGTGTAGGTACAGATTTAGTAGACAATGCAACTATAACCGCAGACTGTGTAATAGGGGAAACTCCTCAACCTCCAAAAGAAGGTGGTACAGTCCCAGATACAGGTCTCTTTGATGAATCAGAGAATATAGTGGTAATTGGAGGAATACTCTTGTTCTTAGGTTTAGGTTGGACATGGCTAACCAAAACATATCAGATAGTTAATGGTAAGCTAGTAGAGAGGAGTAGAGAGAGATTTGAACAGAGGGTAGTCAAAAAGTAAAAGATTGTGATATAATTCCAAAGTATTAATTTAAAGGAGGTACTATGTCAGTTATCGTACATTCTAATGAAAATATAGATAGTGCATTAAGAAGACTTCATAGAGAAGTTCTAAGAGAGAAAATCTTAGAAACATACAAAAACAAGTCTTACAGAATCCACAAGGCAGATCTTGAAATTGCCAAGAGAAAAGAATGGGCAAAGAGAAAGAGAAGAAGAAGAGCTGCTGCAAGAAGAGCTAGATAATTTTAGCTATACACCACAATGTCTTTAATAGAAACTTTAAGAAAAGATATGTTTTCTGCTAGCAAAGAAGGTAATACCGAGAAAGCAGATATCCTTAAAATGGCAATGGCATCTATCAAGAACGCACAGTTAGCCTCTGAAGAGGAACTAAGTGATGCTGATATGGAGAAAATTCTACGAAAAGAGGTAAAGAAGGTACAAGATTCCATAGCTCAGTTTACACAAATGGGCAGAAATGATTTAGCAGAAAGAGAGAAGCATCAACTTGAGGTCTTAGAACAATATCTTCCCAAACAGATGAGTGAAGAGGATGTAGAGAAAGTTGTAAAGGCTAAAGTTGAAGAGTTAAAACCAGAAGGTATGAGAGATATGGGGAAGGTAATGGGAGCTGTAATGAAGGAGATAGGGGGAAATGCAGATGGTAATGTTGTACGAGAGATGGTTCAAAAACACTTGCAGTAACTATGAAAGTAGAGATACATAATTGGGATATACTTCAAAAATATCTTAAGGATATATCTTTTTCCAAAGAGAGTTTAGAGAAGGGATTAAAAAAAGAGTTTTCTGTATACAATATTTTAGAGCTGGGTATAATATTTGTGGAAGATGAGTATATACATATGCTCAATAGGGAGTACAGAAAGAAGGACTATACCACCGATGTGTTATCTTTTTCCATTACAACAGAGCCATTAGTTGGTGAAGTATATATAGCTCCATGTTACATTTCTAAAAACACTCCAAAAGAGAAATTAGAGGAGGAAATACTAAGGAATATAGTACATGGGACACTCCATGTTGTAGGATATGACCATAGGGAGAAATTCACAGAAGAGACTAAGCAAAAAGAAAAGATGTTTGTAAAACAAGAGGAGATGTTAATGAATTTACTACGGTTACCTTCGTCGCATTCTCTTTAATAGCAAGAACTATTACCATTTTTCAACAGATATTTAACATACTACAAGTAGTTCTTTGTTTTAGGTATAGCTTCTAGTATGTTAAATATCATGTGTAAAGTGCAATATAGTGTTGTTGTACTAAGGGTATGCGACGAAGGTAACCTTACTCTCTTACTCTCCACTCTCTGCTCTCTTCTCTCTTTGTCCCTCTTCCTTTTAATTAATGTATAATGTAACTAGATGAAACTAATAGTTGGATTAGGAAATCCAGGAACAAAATATGAGAAAACAAGGCATAATACAGGGTTTCTTTTCCTTAATGCCTTAAGAGAGAAATTCCTTTTTCAGAAAGGATACAATGTCACAGAGTGGGAAGAAGAGAAAACCTTCATGTCCGAACTCTCTTTCATTAAACAGGGCTCTAGGGTTGTTGCAATACTCCAGAAACCTCTTACATACATGAATAACTCTGGACAAGCAGTAAAGAAAATTGTCAAAAAATATGATATTGATGTTGAAAAAGACCTAATACTAATCCATGACGATTTGGATTTACCTTTGGGTAAATACAAATTGCAATATGAAAAGTCCCCAGATGGGCATAACGGTGTAAAGGATGTAGAAGATAGTCTAAGAACAAAGAGCTTTGCCAGAGTGCGAATCGGAATTGAGAGCAGAACAGAGAAACAGATTCCAGGTGAGGATTTTGTCTTAATGAAATTTACAGAAGATGAACAGATAGTGTTAAATGAGGTAATAGAGGAGTCTGTAAAAGCATTGCTTGTTGAGATACTTCTTTAGCATATGGATAATTTCACAGAACAATTAGTCAAGAAAACTGCTACTCTTAGGCAGGAGATATTGGAGAAGAAGGTAGTAAGTGGTATTGATGAACAATACTATGAATTTGTTGCAGAGTTTCTTGGTGAGCTTCTTAACAAATCTGTTTGGCTAACTACCACTAATACTGAAGGTGGTATGGAGGAGAATACGACAATTGTTTCTGTGGGGCAGCCTTTTGACGTTAATACTCTTTTGGATCTGGGATATGAAAAAGTGGAGAGGGTCTGGAATGAAGGGGAATATGCTGTTTTGGGAGATGTAGTAATCATCTGGCCTTTTAGTATGAAGAATATTGTTAGGCTTAGCTTTTTAGGTAAGGAAGTAGAAAGTATTGATATTGTAGAGAGTGAGAGTAGAAAGAAGATTGAGAGTGTACAGAGCAAAGTGCTTGTTGATGCAAATGCTAATCTACTTGTTGGTAATGAGGAGAAGCAGGATAGCATTACAATTAGGGTTAGTGTTGATTTGGGTGAAAGTAGTGGTAGGAGTGTAAACTTGGGGATTAGATGGATACCTGGTATGGAGATATATTCTTCTAAACGGGCTGTTGAGGAGATAATTAGGAACTTTAAGGGTAGGGGATATGAAGTTATCTACCTAACAAACAATATTGAGAGATACAGATTGGAGGTGGAAGATGAGATTAAGGGGAATATTGATTCTGTTTTTCTTAATAGTGGTGCATATTCAAAAATTCTTAAGCGTGGTCTTGTCTTTAATTCCGCCAAGGTTCTTCTTCTGACAGATATGGAGGTGTTGGGTGAGATAGACCTTTCTGAATTCTGGACTAAGAATATGGGAATGGATCCGGGTTCTGTTGAGATTCTAAAGAAGGTCATACCAGGTGACTATGTTGTTCATGAGGACCATGGTATTGGTAAGTATGTTGATATACAGATGAGAGAGGGTGGGTATTACATTCAGATAGCATATGCAGGTAAAGATAGGTTGTTTGTGCCCCTGACAGCCTCTGAGAAGCTTACAAAGTACATTGGTGCAGCGAAAGCCAAGCCAGTTTTAACAGGGCTTAATAGTGGGGCTTGGAGGAGGATTTCTAAGAAGGCAAGAGAGAAGGCAGAGAGTATTGCAAAGGAACTTCTTCAACTGTATGCATTGAGAGAAACTTCTACCATTGAACCAGCACTTTCAGAGGAAGGTCAGTTAAATGAGTTTGAGGCATTTGTTAATAATTTTGAATACAAGGATACTGATGACCAACTTCTTGCAACTAAGCAGTTGGTGGATGATTTGCAGAGTGGTAAGCCGATGGATAGGTTGTTGGTTGGTGATGTAGGGTATGGTAAGACAGAGATTGCTATGAGAGCTATGTTTGCAGTTGTTAATAGTGGTAAGCAGGTTGCTTTTCTTGCACCAACAACAATTTTAGTTTCTCAACATCTTGCTGTTTTAAGAAAAAGATTTGAAGGTACACCTTTTAATATCCAAGCACTATCCAGAATGGTATCTGATAGTGAGAAACAGAAGGTAATTGAAGGTTTGAATAATGGGGGTGTAGATATTGTTGTTGGAACTCATGCTCTTTTGAGTGATGATGTACATTTCAAGGATCTGGGTCTTCTTGTTGTAGATGAGGAACAGAAGTTTGGGGTCAAGCAGAAGGAGAAGATAAAGGGGAAGAAGTTAAATACTAATGTACTTTCTCTTACAGCAACTCCCATTCCTAGGACTTTGAATATGGCTCTACTTGGTATTAGAGATATCTCGGTATTAGCAACACCACCTAGTGGTAGGCAGGAAATATTGAATCACTTTGGTAAGTTTAATTGGGATAGTGTGAGAGAGGCAATACAGAAGGAGTTAGATAGAGGTGGGCAGGTATATTTCCTTCATAACAGGGTAGAGACAATTCAGAATGTATTTGAGAGATTGGTCAAGTTGTTTCCACATATACAGACGGTAGTGGTTCATGGTCAGATGGGTGTTCAAACTTTGTCTAAGAATATGGAAAGTTTTGTAAAGGGGGATGCTAGAATATTGCTTTGTACTACGATAATTGAGAATGGGTTGGATATTCCAAGTGTGAACACTTTGATAGTTGATGATGCTACTATGTTGGGTCTTGCACAAATGTATCAGATTAGGGGGAGGATAGGGAGGTCAAATGTGCAGGCTAATGCTTACTTTTTCTTTGATACACTTAAAGGAGATTCTGCTTTGAGATTGGAAGCGTTAAAAAGTTCTCAGGAATTGGGGTCAGGTTTTCTTCTTTCGAATCGAGATTTGGAAATTAGAGGGGCAGGGGATATACTTGGGAAACAGCAGTCTGGAGCGATTAATTCCGTTGGTTATGGGTTGTATTCACAGATGCTTGCTGAGGCAGTTTCAAATTTGATTTGATTGGGTAAATAATTTTCACTTGGCAAAGAAAAATTTTTAGTCTAGTATGATGTCATGTCTTCAGTACTCTATCAAAAATATAGGTCGCAAGACTTCGACCAACTAAAAGGGCAGGATAATGTCATTAACCTGCTTAAGAATGCTGTTAAGAAGGAACAAATTGCACATGCATATCTTCTAGTTGGGTCTAGAGGAACAGGGAAGACATCTACTGCAAGAATTTTTGCTAAAGCTATTAACTGTAAGAATCCTAAGAAAGATGGGAATCCATGTTTAGAGTGTGAGAATTGTAAGGCGATAGCTAATGGTACATTTTTAGATTTAGTTGAGATAGATGCAGCATCAAATAGGGGTATTGATCAGATTAGAGAACTGAAAGAGAGAATTGAATTCTCACCTGTTGAAGGTAAATACAAGGTATATATCATTGATGAGGTTCATATGCTTACTGCAGAAGCATTTAATGCACTTTTGAAGACTTTGGAAGAACCTCCAAAGCATGTTGTTTTCATTTTGGCCACAACCGATGTACATAAACTGCCCCCCACAATCCTTTCAAGATGTCAGAGGTATGATTTTAGATTGGGTACTGATGATGAGATTGCTGATTTAATTAAATCGGTAACTAAAGAGGAGAAGATAACGGTCAAGCCTGATGCTCTTAATGTAATTGTTAAGAATGCAAAAGGTAGTTATAGAGATGCTCTTTCTATCTTAGATGTGGTGTATAGCGGGCAGGAGAAGGATAAGGATGTGATAACTTTGGACGAAGTACAGAAGACATTGGGTCTTCCAGATTCAGAGAAAGTTGTCCTGTTACTTAAGTATCTTCTGGATGGAGATGGAGCTCAGGCTCTCGCTATCATCGAGAGTTTGGAAGTTGATGGTGTTAATCTTCAGCAGTTTACCAGCTTTGTTCTGGACTATCTTAGAAGTATTCTCTCACAGAAGATAAAGGGTGATTTTGAGAAGGACTATCCGTTTGATAGGGATGGGGATATTAGGGATATTCATAAGTTAATTAACCTTTTCATTGAGGCAGAGAACAAGATTAGGTATGCGAATAATCAGGCATTGGTGTTGTTGATGATAATTCCAGAGATGATGAAGCCTAATGCTAAGAGTGAGATAAAGATGGTAAATAGGGATGTGAAGAAGAGTCTTCCTACAACAGAGGAGAAAGAAGAAGATAGCAATAAAGAGGAGGTCAAAGTAGATGGTGATAAGGTGGTAACATTAGAGGAGATAAAGGAAGGTTGGAACCAGTTTGTCGATGAGATTAAGCCTTTTAATCATCATTTGTACGCATTTGTAGGTGGTGGGCATGTTAGGTCGTTTGAGGGTGGTACATTACATTTGGAAGTTCCATTTAGTTTTCATAAGGATAGGATAGAGACACCTAAGAGTAGGAATATAATATCGGAGGTGTTTGGTAAAGTATATGGTGCACCTTGTAAGGTTGAGTGTTACATTAACCCAGCCATCAAGCCAGTTCAAAAGGCTGATGCGGATGTAGTTTTGAAGGACCTTCCTGTTGTTCCTAAGAAAGAAAAGGCTGAAGAGAAACCGAAGAAGAAGGTAACCGCTAGAGATATCGAAGCCATATTTGAAGGGATATAGGAGGTCTGACCTAGGTCTGTCCCTCTTTTCAAATCGCTTTTGCTGTAACAACGGTCAAACTCATATGTTCGACCCCACAAACAAACGGTTTGGCATAACCCAACTTTCTCTTTTTTGTTGTTGCCGAGGATTAGGAAACGGTGGGAAAAAGGCAAAACCGAGGCGATGTGGGTGTGGTTTGTAGGTCTGACCTAGGTCAGACCTGTCCCTTCCGTTCGGTTTTCATGTATAATAGCTATGGATATTTAAATTTTTTGTTTTTAAACATATGGCATTACCAAATCCAATCGAGTTAATAAAAATGCAGAATGAAGCTAAAAAGCTACAAAACCAATTAAGAGAGAAGAAGATAAAAGGTGAGTCTAAAAATGGTTTGGTCAAGATATATATGAACGGAGCACAGGAATTTGAAGATATATATATAGATGAAGAGTATCTAGACCCAGATATGATGGATCAGATTAAAAAAGGCTTTAAGGAAGCATTCAAAGACTATCAGAAGAAACTACAGAAGGAGATGGTACAGGATATGGATTTAGATCAGATAAAAAGTATGTTTGGAAAATAGAGTATGACAGTATTACCCAAAAGTGTTGAAAAAGTAATAGAGGAGTTTGGTAGATTACCCGGTGTTGGTCCTAAGTCTGCATCTAGGATGGCATATCACTATCTAAGGTCACCTAACAAAGATGCAACTAAGTTAGCTAATGCTCTTGTAGAGATGGATGATACTGTTGTGAATTGTAAAAAGTGTTTCAATGTAACGGACCATGAGGAGTGTAATATCTGTTCTAGTCCATTAAGAAAAAAGGATAGGATATGTGTAGTTGAAGAGCCATTGGATGTTGTTGCTTTTGAAAACTCCGGAGTATATGACGGAATATATTTTGTACTTGGTGGAGTAATTTCACCTGCAGATGGTATTACATCTGAGGAATTAAGATTCAAAGAATTGAAAGCAAGGGTAGTTGAATTATTAGCGGAAGTAAATAACTTAGAAATTATCATTGCAACAAATCCTAGCTTGGAAGGTGAGGCTACAGCTAGCTATATCTATGATCTGTTTCAAAGTCAAATGAAAGAAGGTAAACTGAAGATAACAAGGTTGGCAATGGGGTTGCCTACAGGTGCTGATCTTGAGTATGCTGATAGATTGACTTTAAAGAAAGCATTGGAAGGAAGAAGGGATTTTTAATGAATCTGTTTGTAAGTAAAATATGATGCAGAACACTGTTTCAGTACAATTAAGTTTAGATGAATGTTTAGGTTTAGAGAAAACCTTTAGAGATGCTGGTTGGAGAAAAGAACCAATGGAGAATGAGTATGTTGTGTTTAGAATGGAGAATGATAATGGGTCGGTTGCAATCCTCTATACAAGTAGAAAGCTGGTTTTTCAAGGTAAAGAAGACTTTGATGAGATGGTTTCGAGGGTGAGGCAGGGTCTTGTAGCGAAAGAGGTTGCTGTAAAGCCACATATTGGTGTTGATGAGGTAGGGAAGGGTGATTATTTTGGTCCATTAGTAGTAGTTGCTTGTTTTGTGAATGAGGATTCTGTTAAGAAGTTTTTAGATATTGGGGTGGGGGATTCTAAGAAGTTTTCGGATGGGAAGATTATGAAGATGTATGAACAGATGAAGGATTATGAATATTACTATCCATCTATTGTTATGCCAGAAGAATACAATGCATTGGAGAAAGAGATAGGGAATGTAGCAATACTTCTTGCAAGGCAACACTCTAAGGTAATTGAGGAGGGTTTGAAGGATTTGGAAGAGAAAGGAGTTAGGTGTGATAGTGTAGTAATTGATCAGTTTTCAAGTAGGGAGAGTAGGGTTAAGGATGAGCTAGGAGAGTTAGGAAGAGAGGCTAATTTTGAACAGTATCACAAAGGGGAGTCAGATATTGCTGTTGCTTGTGCTTCTGTTTTAGCTAGAGGGATATTTTTAGAAGAGATGGAGAAGATGAGGAAGGAGTATGATTTTGATTTTCCTAAAGGGGCAACTCATGTGATAGAGAGGGGGAAGGAGTTTGTGAAGAGATATGGAGCTGATGAATTAGGGAAAGTTGCAAAGGTGAGTTTTAAGACAACAAAAAACATGTTGAAATAACGAGGAGATATAGAATAGTTATGACAAAAGAAGAATTTAGAAAGATTGTTGATATATGTAGTAAGCAGGATGAAGTAAAAGAAGCAGTAAAAAAGAATCATGATAATAATCTATGGTGGCCAATTGAAGTAGATGATTATAGAAAAAGACTGTTGATAGCAGGTCTTTCTACGAGGATTTCATATAACATGATAGATAGTTATAGAAAAGTTATAAATGATTTGAATAGTTACTCTTATGAAGAAATTACAGCAATGTCAAAAGAGAAAATTATTAACATCATTAAAAGCTTAGGACTATCTAGTGCCAGGTATAAATATTTATCATCAATGATTGTTTTCATAGAGAAGTATGATAATGAAATAAAGACATTATCTAATGATGAATTAATAAAGTTGATTGCTGATAATGTTTATGGTGCTTCTTACAAAGTTGCACAATGTTGTGTGTTATACCTAAGGGGGTATTATTCAGGCATAATGCCAGTAGATAGTGGTATGAAGGATATACAATTACCTTGTTTAGGTTTTGAACAGTATAAAAATGCATCAGGTCATGAAATTCTAAGGAAAGAATTAGAGGAATTGGTAAAGGATAATAACATGGAAGAAATAATAAAACGAAATGGGTATAAAGAACTTCATATTGAAGATTTTAATAATGCTACATGGTTTTGTCACTTAGTTCTTATTTATTACAAACGATTTTTTTGTAATAAACATAAACCAGAGAATTGTTCGTTCAGAGATTGTGTTAAATTAAAATATATGTGTAGGAGGAATAGTAAAAGGTAGAGGAAGCTTGATCTCTTATGATATTATTATACTAAGAAATACCCTTATGAACCTTATCAAAACAATAGATTTGTGGACAGAACAATACAAAAATCACTATGAATGTTTTAATGGAGCCTTTATCGATGGTTTTGAAAATGGTGAAATTCCTTTTGATAGATACAAAATAGTGAAAAATTGTAACTGTATTATTACTGTAAGTAGTGATTTAGTTAATATTGATAATAAACATAATGCAATTGTTTTCTATAACGAAGATATTCCAGTTAGATTAGTAGTTTTACATAAAGATACAGATATTGATAAATGTATAGATGTTGCATTATCCCAACATTATGAAGGAGCATTACTGAAAGATTGTTATGATAACAATAATATAGAAAGTTCAGTAATAGATTTAAAAGAAGAACCAATTTTTAAAGAAAGTGATAATAAAAAGCCTGAAACAGATATTGGATCTTGTGATCGTTGGAATCTGTTATATTCAATGTTAAAAGGTAGTTATACTGAAAGTGAAACAGTATATGGTAACTTTGAAAGTGCTCATTATGAATTTATTCCAGAATTATTTATTAACTATGAATTAACAACAGATACAGAAAAGTTTGTTATTGAACATAAATGTGCATTTATTAATGCTCTTAGAACTAGATTAATTCCTATTCAAGAAAATTCTAAGTTAACTAGTTAGAGAATAATATAAGAGGGGTGAGTAAAAGTACTGTCTTACTTTCTCTTGTCTAAATCAAGTACCATTATTTCTGGAAAACAAGTCTTTTGAAAGTGTTCACAAGTCAAACATTCTGAAAAACTTGGTGCTTCTTCTCTTGGGATTATCTTAAAACCCAGTCTTTCAAAAAAGACTGGATTATGTGCAACTAAATATATCTTCTTTTTCCCATATTGTTCTTGTATATGTTCTATGGCTTTTTTAACTAACAATGTCCCTATACCTTGTCCTTCTTTTTCTTCTACAACTGCTACTTTATCTAAGATGAAATTTTTATTACTTTTGCAAATAGTAATAGCTCCAACAAGAGTATCCTTTATTGTTGCAACATATGACAAAACAGGAGGGTGCGGACATTGTCTACTATCGGCAAATTCTACACCTCTGGAAACAAAGAAGTCTATTAAAGCATCATGGTCTTTGTATTCTTTAATCTCAATTTCCATTATAATCACAGATATAATATTATTAAGAGAGTAAACAATTATATGTTAAATAGGCAAATAGTTAAATGATATGGTCAATAAAATCCTAAAGAGTTGTTATTTCGTAACCAAAAAGGTAAAAGAGAAAACAAAACCATATCACTTGTGTAGGAATCAGAATTATTAACCCAAAATATAAGTTTATACTTGGGGTAAGTTTTAATCTTTCTTGTGGTAAAATAAATATGATAGAGGTAATACCAATGAGAATTTTGCAATAGATATTTAATTGAAAGAAAAAGAAAAATGAAAAACAAAGGAGAACTAATAATATATCAATCAGAAGATGGTCTGACACAGATAGATGTAAAACTGGAAGATGAGAATATTTGGTTGAATCAAGAACAGTTAGTTCTGCTATTCCAATCAAGCAAAGCAAATGTAAGTGAGCATATAAAGAATATTTTTGATGAAGGGGAATTAAGTGAAAATTCAGTTGTTCGGAAATTCCGAACAACTGCAAAAGATGGTAAAAACTACAATGTTAGCTACTACAATTTAGATATGATTATCTCTTTGGGGTACAGAATCAAGTCTTCAATTGCCACAAGATTTAGAATATGGGCTACAGAACGATTAAAGGAGTATATGATTAAAGGTTTTACTATGAATGATGCGAGACTCAAAGGTTTAGGTGGAGGTAATTACTGGAAAGAACTACTAGATCGTATCCGTGATATTCGTTCTTCTGAAAAAGTTATGTATCGTCAAGTTCTAGACTTGTATGCAACCAGTGTTGATTATGACCCTAAAAGTGATGAATCTATTGAGTTTTTTAAGATAGTTCAAAACAAGCTTCATTATGCAGTCCACGGAAATACAGCTGCAGAAGTAATATATAACAGAGTAGATGCTGATAAACCATTTATGGGTTTAACTACTTTTGAAGGAGAGTTACCAAGAATAAAAGATATTGGTATTGCAAAAAACTATTTAAATGAGAATGAATTAAAAATTTTGAATAATATGGTTTCTGGATATTTTGATTTTGCTGAAATCCAAGCAATGAAGAAAAAACCTATGTATATGAAAGACTATATTGCCCATCTAGATTCTATACTTTCATCAAGTGGTAACAAACTTTTGGAAGATTCTGGTCAGATATCTCATAAGCAAGCAATGAAGAAAGCAGAAAAGGAGTATAGGAAGTATCAAAACAAGACATTAACTGAAGTAGAGAAGAGTTATTTAGAAACAATAAAAGAATTAGCATTAATACAAAAAGAGGGTGAATAAGTACAATCCTTTAAAGTGTAATAATATTCAAAACTCAAAAGCTATTACACTTAACCATAATAATTTTGTGCATAGGTTTAACCTTAATCTATGCTATACTAAACCATGAAATATGCCATAACTGTCAAAGATTTACGCAAAACATTTAAAGTACCTCTTGGTTCTTCTAGAAAGTTCTTTGGTAAGAGGCAATACAAGAATATTGTTGCAGTAGATAATATCAGTTTTAATGTAAAGAAAGGTGAATTAGTTGGCTTCATTGGTAAAAATGGAGCAGGGAAGACTACCACATTAAAATGTCTCTCTGGTTTACTAGTCCCAGACAGTGGAGAGGTTGAGGTTTTAGGATATATACCATCAAAAAGAGAGTATGATTTTCTACAAAAGATATCTATGGTAATGGGTAATAGAAGTCAATTGTGGTGGGAATTACCTGCAAATGACACTTTCCTTTTGAACAAAGAGATTTATCAAATTGAAGATGGAGAGTATGAAAAAATTCTAAATGAAATGGTAGGAAGATTAGGTGTAAAAGATTTACTCGATGTACCTGTAAGAAAGCTTTCTTTAGGAGAGAGAATGAAGTGTGAGTTCATTGCTTCTCTTTTGCATGCTCCTGAGCTTATTTTCTTTGATGAACCAACACTAGGTTTGGATATTATTTCACAAAAGAATCTTAGAGATTTTCTTGTTGACTATCATAAAGAGTATGACTCAACAATCATTCTAACAAGCCATAATATGGAGGATATTAGGGGAGTGTGTAAGAGAGTTATCGTTATCGATAACGGTAAAATCCTTTACGATGGAGAGCTTCAAGAGTTAATAGCAAAGACTCCTGATATGTCTTTAGAAGAGATTGTAAGAAAGATGTTTACATCATAACTTTTTCGCAACTGTTCCTGTTTGTATGGTATAATTACAGCGTTGGAGAGATGCCTGAGTGGTTGAAAGGGACGGTCTTGAAAACCGTTATACAGGCAACTGTATCCAGGGTTCGAATCCCTGTCTCTCCGTTTTACATTGAAAAAATCTAAACCTATGAAGAAACAAACAAAAGGTGTAGGTAAGGAAAAAGAGATTTCATACAGACCTAAAGATAGACATGAAGGATATCCAAAGGATTTACCATACTGGCAGAGGAGAGTGTTTGAGATAATACCTGGTTTAGCATTGTGGACCTTCCTTCTTCTTCCATTCATTTTTGCACTACTTGGTTGGAAAACAGCCTTTGTTGTATATGTCACCTTTGTTGTCGCATATTGGTTCTTTAGAGCAATCAAGTTTGTCATAGGTATATATATTGGTGTACAAAGAATGGAGAAGAGTCTTCAAACAGACTGGGTTAAGAAGATTGAGGAGTTGAAAGATCCAAGGACTGAGAAATTACGATACATATATCTCTGTCCTGTATATGGTGAAGATTACGATTTGCTTGATTCTTCTTTTAGGGATTGGGCTAAGAATGATATCGGTGCAGAAAAGATAGATGTCGTTATGGCGATAGAGGAGAAGAAGAGTGAGATGCAGGTTGAGAACTTTAAGAAGCTGAAGGAGAAGTATGGAGAGAAGTTTGGAAGTATGCAGTACTACATTCATCCTTTTGGTATCCCTGGTGAGATTGTTGGTGTAAAAGGAGCGAATATTAACTATGCTGCAAGAGAGTATGTAAAGAAGTTGGAGAAAGAAGGGAAAGATTTGAGTAATTACCTTCTGATTACTTGTGATTCGGATTTGAGGCCTCATGAGAAATATCTCTCTGCTGTCACATACCAATATCTGACTGTTGAGAACCCTATGCACACATTCTTCACCTCTGCGGTGCACACATTTAACAACAATATATGGAGTGTTCCTCCATTGGTTAGAGTTTTTTCTAGTACTACAACATTGGCAGTTCTTTACACCTGGGTTTTTGAGAGGTCGGTAAAGTCAATTTTTACCAAAGAGGAATACTACACTAGGGATACTTTCTCCTCATATATTGTTAATCTTAAGACACTACAAGAGATGGAGTTCTGGGATCCGGAGATTCCTAACGATGATACTGCTTTCTACTGGAACAGTATGGTGAGGACAAAGGGTAATTTCAAAGGACAGGAAGTATATACTCCAACATACAATGATGCAGTTGAGAACAAGGACTTCAAGAGCACTCATGTGGCTTTCTACAAACAACAGTACAGATGGGGTTGGGGGAAGATTCCAATGCCGATAACTCTTTCTGTAATCTTAAGGCCTGGTAGCGGAATATCCAAGTTTAAGAAAACACAGATGGTTAAATCAATAATTGAACAGATGTGGATGTTCTCTGTTGTTTTTCTTCTTACATTTGGTGTCCTCATTATCTCGTTACTAGATCCGGCATACAAATATACAGCGTTCTCATACAATCTTCCCAAAGCTATTAGTTCTGTCTTAACTATTGCAATGCTAACTAATATTTGGATTGTTGTATTACGAAGAAAGATTTCACCAATTCCAAAGGATTGGCCATGGTGGAGGCATGTTGTAGATATTCTAGAAACATACCTAATATCTGTTAATATGCTTACCTTTAACTTCATTCCACAAGTTCAGGCAATTACAGAAATGATGTTAGGGAAAGGTAAATTTAAGAGAAACTTCTACATTACCGAAAAAATACGGAAGGATACACCTCAACAATAGATTTAATCTTGGGTTCATCTTTGTAGTGTAAGATATACATATATCTAAATTTTAAGTATATCTGTATGAAGAAATTCCTTCCTTTGTTTTTGTTGCTCCTTTGTGTGAGCCCTGTGTGTGCAGACAGTTTTACTGATAGTGGTGACAATGTGGAGAATCGGTTTGTGCAAACAATATCGTATGGTATAGATGCATCTGATTTTACTACATTTGGGAAAGAGGGTTGGCTTAGGTACAAAGGTATTGAGTTTGAAAAGGACCATATACAAGGTCAGAGTTTAGAAGATGGTCTAAGTAAAAGTCTCAACCACTATATCGAACCGTCAACAGGATGTAGATTAGGAGATATTGATAGTACTTTTGTTGCTGTCCCCCCTGAGATGACTGTAAACATCCTGTATCACTACAGAAATGATACAGGACATGATGTTAATATTGAGGATATTGTTTTGGCATATTCACAGGATGATAGGGTGAGTAGGGATATGATAGATAGTTTCTTTGAGAAGGAGTTGGGGAGAGAGTATGAGGATATACCTCTGCAGTTCATATATTCCAGCATGTGGAGACAGAGATTGGGTGTCTTAGACATCTATGATGGTCTTGGTACTGTTAGTGCAGGGCAGGAAGGTGCAAAGGTGATAGAGAGGGTGAAGGTGAAAAACCCAATTGAGATAGTAGAAGTTAAATCAGAAAAGGAAGAGGGTGGTGTAAGGATGAATGTAAAGGTAAAAAACAACGGATATGAGGAGTTGTTGGATTTAGTATTTACACATGGGGATTTTGAGAGGACATTCAATCTCTACTTCAGAGGGGAACATGAGTTGGAATATTTCTTAGAGGGGGATTTTAAGGATGGTGCAGACTTAGGTAGTTTTAGGGTTAGGAATGAGAACAGGATAAGGGTGTGTTCAGTAGAAGGTACAAATTGGGGGAATTGGTTTACTCCTTGGGCAATCTCTGTTTTTGGAAGAAGGAATGATGGTGGTTGGACTTCAGGTTTAATATTTGGTCCAGCACAGTATGGTTTTTGTTTTGAGAGAGTCCCATATACTATGGTATCAGAGAAGATTTTACTTGAAGGAGGAGAGGAGCAGGTTGAGGAGGAAGTAGTTGAGGAGACTATTGAAGATGGTGAGGAGGTGGAAGATGATGTTGGTGTTGTTTTAGGTATAACTAGTGAAGATTTTGTCTTACCAAAAACAGGGTTGGGAAATGAATATGTTTTGTTAGGGGCTTTAATCCTTCTTGTTGTAGATGTTTTTCTTTGGTATTCTGTTGTTAGGAAGAAAAATGAAAAAAGAAATATTTTTACCAAAATATGTACAAAAGGTTGCAAGAATCTTGGTCAAAGAAGGATATGATGCATATCTTGTAGGTGGTGCTGTTAGAGATATTGTTCTAAAGAAGAAGCCTCATGACTATGATTTGGCAACGAATGCTTTGCCTGATGAGATGTTGAATATGTTTCCTAAATCTGTTTCTACAGGAGCTAAGTTTGGAACAGTAATTGCTCTTGTGCAGGATGATGATGGGGAGACTCATGAGGTTGAGGTTACTACATTTAGAAGTGAGGCAGAATATATTGATGGTAGGTGGCCAAGTAGTGTGGAGTTTGTTGATGATGTTGACAGGGATTTGGGGAGAAGGGATTTTACCTTTAATGCGATGGCGATAGATTTGTCTGGTCTTGATTTGGATGATGGAGTGGAGGAGAAGGTTGTTGATATCTATGACCCTTTTGGTGGTATTGAGGATATACAGAAGAAAGTGGTAAGGGCGGTTGGTACACCCCTTGAGAGGTTTAAGGAAGATGGTTTGAGGTCTTTTAAGGCTGCGAGGATGGCTTCACAATTAGGGTTTGAGATAGAGCCAGAGACATTGCAAGCGATGAAGGATTCTATCTCTGTTGCAGAGGTGGTTTCAATGGAGAGGGTTCGTGATGAGTTTATGAAAATGCTTCTTAATTCCCCTAAACCATCTGTTGGGATTGAAATTATGAGAGAGACAGGATTACTCCAACTGTTCATGCCGGAGCTTTTAGAAGGAGTTGGTGTTGAGCAGAAACTCTGCCATGTGCACGATGTATACAACCATATTCTAAAGACAGTTGATGTTGCTCATGATTCTGTGAAGTTAGCAGCTCTCTTTCACGATATTGCTAAGCCTAGGACTGATATGGGGAATGGTCATTTCTATGGTCATGATAGGATGGGTGCTGATATGGCAGAGCAGATAATGAAGAGGATGAAGTTTCCAAAGAGTGAGATAGAGAGGACAAAGAAATTGGTTGAGAATCATATGTTCTACTATCCTCACATCAAAGAAGATATGACAGAGGAGGAGAAGAAGAAGATTGAGTTGCATCAATGGTCAGATTCAGCAGTCAGGAGATTCATACAAAGAGTAGGGAAAGAGAATATTGATGACCTTTTTAAGCTTAGAATGGCAGATGCACAGTCTAATCCCGCAACTATGTTTAAGCCAGATGAGATAACTTTGCTTCAGGAGAGGATATCTCATGTGAGGGAGCAGGATATGGCACTTAAGGTTTCTGATTTGAAGATAAATGGGGAAGATTTACAGAAGTTGGGGATAGAGAAGGGGCCTAAGATGGGATTGATTCTAAAAGAATTACTAGATGCTGTAATTGAAGACCCTTTGATGAATACGAAGGAGAAGTTAGAGGAATTAGCGGTTAAGTTAAATGAGAGAAGTGATGAGAGTAAAGGTTGATGATGTAAAATATATTCCTGAGATTAAGACAGAGTTTTCTGCTGGTGCTGATTTAAAGGTTAAAGCGGATAAAGAGATTGTTGTTAAACCAAAAGAGAGTGCAGAAGTACATACTGGTGTGTATTTAGAGATCCCCCAGGGGTATGTTGGATTGCTTTTTGTAAGGTCATCTTTTGGTAAAAAGGGTCTTATGTTAAAGAACTCTGTTGGGGTTATTGATAGTGATTACAGAGGAGAGGTTATTGCACAAGTTATTAACAATTCTAAAGAAGATATTGTATTGGTAGATGGTGAGAGGTTTGTACAGATAGTTGTTGTACCATGTCTGTCTCTAAAGGATAATATTGAGATTGTTGATGAGTTAGAAGACACAGAGAGAGGTACAGGAGGTTTTGGTTCTACGGGGAAGTAGTATTAATTGACATGGGGGAATATTTTTGATATAATGCTCCTGACTTAATGTCAAGAAAACAATGGCTTAAAAGGACTCTGAATTGAGCCCTTTTTTGCTTTTTATAGCTCCCTTTCTTTATTCCAACAAATAAAGTTTTTGATTTTTTTAACATCGTAAACGTATGCTTTAGAGTGGGATAGTTCATGAGAAATCATGCCTCTGGTTGAGAATATAACAACTTTTTTTCTGTCACTATAATTTTATTAAATCGCACATAAAATCGTTGATTAATTGACATGGGGAAATATTCAATATATTATCTATTTAATGAAGATATCTGCATCTAAAAAAACAATTGCTATATTATCCATCTGTTTTGTATTCTTAATTGTTGGAGGTATATCCCTTTTTTACAAAGATGTTATAACTAATGGTTTTAATTATAATAGATGGTTTGTATTAGATAAGTATGCGGAGTTGTTAGAGGATTGTGAATGGGAGAAGGGGGGTAAGGAAGTGAGAATTAAATGTAAGGGTCTGCTGTATCCTATATCGGAGTTAGAAAAGAATCTAAGTACTCATTGTTATAACATCATCACTATTCCAAAAGAATTGGAGAAAAAAACTTTTGTATTTAACGTATGTGAAGGTAATGACAGAGTTAAATGGGAAGGGATGGATGAATGGATGGAGAAGGGTGTATTTACTCCTGTAAGATATACTGTTGTGTTTAATAGAAGTAAACCATTTACTTTTGAATATTTTTCTTTGGAAATAGAGAATGTTAATGAAAAAGAATATTATGCAGAGTTTTATAAACATAAGGATATTGCAGATTCAAAGTACTCCTTATCACTAGAAACTAATTCTCTAGATGCTTTCAATAATTACTTTTTCTCTGACAAAGATGAATTCGGTTTGGAAGAAATGGGAGTAATGTACCTCTTGAAGGCTCAGTTGCTAAATAAAGAAGTTAAGAACGATGTGATGCTATTAACATTCAATTCTAAGATTCAGGGAGAAGATATTCAGTTTACCATTCGCTCAAACTTTATTAACTTTTCTAAGGAAGGTGATGAGAATTTGGAGGTAGGTAGTAGCAATATTGGAAAGATAGACATTAACAAAAATTATCAACTAATACTCCTTTATCAATCTAAAGAGCTGGAGAATCTAAAGGAGAAGATGGATACTGTTTGTAATGTGGATGAAGTTCACATATCTCAAAAACCTTTGTGTGGAAACAAGCAACTTATTCTAGATCAAAATACTAAACCAACAACAGGAAAGGAGATTGTAGAAAACCTTCTCCATGGAGAAAAAGATTTGCATAATGCCTTTCTCTTTTATATGATATCAGTAGATTAATAAAATTAACACATATAAAAAATGGAACTAAGAGATGATAGTAATATGCCCCAAAATGAAATACATTCTAGTAATGTAGGTGATGCAAACATAATAGTAGTAGAGGAGGAAAGGAGAAAGGATATACTAGAGAGTGTAAAAAGAGCAGGAAGAGATGCACTAACTTTGGCTACATTAGGTAGTATGTTGTTGGCAAATGCTTGCAATCCTAGAAACGTAGAAAGTGTTGATATCATTGTTGATGATGAACCTACTGCCACATTAAGTTCTCCATTACCAATAACATCACCAACAACGGAGGAAGTATTGCCTAGTCCAACATTAGAACCAACACCTACTATGACATTAGAGCCTACTCCAACCTTAGAGCCAACCCCTACACCAATACCAGAGATAGATCCAGCAGAGTTTGATTACTCTATGTTAGATATTATGCAATGGGAAGGAGAGTTAAAGGTTAGTAATGTGGAGAAATTACCTCCTGGGCGTGTTGTAGAAGTAAGGGAGGGATATCATACCGTATTATATTCCACACCACTATTTGATGATTTTAAAGAGAATAGGCCTTACTATTACGATGGTATCAGGATAATTGATATTCCAGAAGGATTTAAGTTTGAGTTGTTAGAAACTAGAAAAATCTCATCAGAAGATGGTAAGAGTATAGTGATGGGTACTGTGAGAAATGCAGGTAGTGTTTCGACAGTTGATCCTGTTTCCTCAATTATCTTATCAGCAGAAAATGAAGAGGGTGAGATAATAAACTTTACCCAAGAGTCAGAAGATGTGATAGCAACTGCATCTTTGGTTGATTTCCAATTCTTTACAGATATAAGACATCAAAAGACTACTGCAATCTTTCTTAGGAACATTCTAGAATACCAGAAAGAGCATGGTCCATTTCTTGCAGGTCAGACATACTCTGTCCGAGAGGTTGCTAATATAGATACGGATGAGGTACTTGATTTGTTCCACTATTATCTAGATAATTATACATTAGATAAAGCTGCAGGTACACTTGTAAATCTTCTTACTAGACTTACAAAGGTTGCTACAAGAGATCCAGTTAAAGTGGATCGTAAAGAAGTGCCTCCATTTGTGGGACTTGGTGCAAATACTTTTGATCGGGAGTATTATGGTGTACACTTCACTAAGGAACCGAGCAGTCCTGATAAACCAACCAATGATGTTATTCTAACATTTAAGGAGAGTCCTACAGGAGCAACATCTTACTATATAGATGGAGATATTATAAACAGAGGTTTGGGCTATCATCTAGCCTTTTACCTTAAAGAAGAGTTAAGCGAGGAAGATCTTGAAGAAAGTTTAATGCAAGCAGAAGATGTTTATCAGGAGTTGCTGGAACGAGAGAGAACAGGAAAATATTACGATTACTGGGATACAGATGGTGTACAAACCTATGTTTATCTTGAAGCTTCGAAATATGAAAATGGAGAAGCCAAGCTAGATGATGTTATAGAAAAGATTCATCCTTTGATAAATTCAGATGAGTTCTTTGTAGAAAAATGGTGGTAAAGCACGAGAAATATAAAAAACTACTTTTGATATGTCTTTATACAACTTTGCTATTGTTTATTCCAAATCTGGTAATGGCAGCAGATGAGCCATGTCCTCCTGGTACTATTGAATATAACTGTACTCGTTATGGTGGAGCTGCTGGTAAATGCTTTGATACAGGGAGTGGTTTGCCCGAGTTTGCAATTAATTATTATAATTGTAATGGGGATGGATATTGTCAAGATTTCAGCAAGACACACTATGTTTCTTGTTATTTTCTTGGCTATAAGGAAGGTACTGGTTCTCATCGTTGTTGTCAAAAACCTCCTGTTACGGGTTTTACGGATGTTCAAGTATGTCATGCACGATGTGGATATACTTATACATGGATACTCAACACAGCATGTTCTTCAGACGAGAAATGTGAGGAGAGAGATGGATATTTAGGACGTTGGTGCAAGGGATCTCCTCCTGTAGGTGGTCCGGGGCGCCCTCCTATATACGGGATTACAGGGTCAGGACAAGGATTAGAGAATGATTTTAAGTGGTTCCGTTGTACACGTAAAGAGTCTTGTCCAGCAGCGGGTACAGGTGGTGATCCAGTAGGAGATGCTATCTGTTGTTATGGTTCTGGTGGTGGTGGAGGTGGTGGTTGTACACCTCAATGTCCTGCAAATAAGTGTACAGTAACAGATAACTGTGTAGCTTCTAATAGAGGAATGGATCCTGAATATGAACAATATGTAATGACAGAACAAGGAGGTCCTCTATGTAAAGGACAGGACGCATACTGTATACAAGAAAACGGTTGTGGAGGTATGAATATTTGTAATACTGCTAGCTGTTATAAACCAGAAACCAACACATCTTCTGCTCCAACCCCAACCTCAATTAAAATCTATGAAAGCATGGGAGCTTTTGAATGGACATCATTCCAGCCTCTCTCTACCAATCCAGATAGCCCAACACTAATTAGATATCCATACCCAACCTCTACAATGCGAACAGAGCTAAATGACCCTGGACTACCTAGTGGGGCTAGGGATATAAGGGCGAGATTGGCAATAGGTGGGACACAGATAGGTGATCCTAGGATGAGAAGTGAATATGACTCATTCCATGTCTTTAATTCATATCCTAAGATAGGATGGCTTACCAAAGGATACTATGGACAATACACAGCTAACTTTGATACATTAAACAAGTGTGATGATAATTGGAAGACAGGGGATAGTTATGTTGGTAACTTTAAGGTCAATACGCCACCAAAAGCTCAAGTAACTGTTGTAGGGGATTCAGAGGAAGGTGGGACAGAGAAAGGATGTATACCTGAAGAGAGATATACAAGTAATGAAGCTAATAGGACTTTAACATTTACTGTAAAAGGGAAGGATGTAAACACCAATCTTGGAGCATCAGGAGATGATGCCAATCATCGTATAAACGGTGCAATGATCTGGTTAATTAAGGAAGGTCAAAGTCTTACTGACAATGAAAGGAACAGAATGCATGGCCTAGGTCCTGGTCAAACTCTAACAGATGCAGAAAAGATAGGGGTACTTGTCAATACAGCTGGTGGTATATACAAATCAAATAACGGTAGTGGTGCTCTTGAAGGTTGGGGGAGAGATGTGCCAGATGGTTCAAATATCCAACAGCCAAACATATATATAAATGTTAACGGAGAGAGGAAGGTTCTTGCTACCATAACTACAAGGTTAGTAAGTCAGGCTAGTGGACCAGATGATGAAACGATCATAGAGATAACTCTTAGGTTTGAAAAGGACTCACCAATATCAGGAAAATACAATATCTGGGTGGGTATGTTTGACAACTTAACTCTTTTCCCTACTCAACCACATGGATACTTTGTGGATATTAGGTCTGTAAAGGAAACTACTCAGGCATGGAACTTTGATTTCCAGAAACCTACACTAAAGAACATCTCTTTATCTCCTTTGGGTGATCAACGCAGACTTCTCCTAAGTTGGACTAGTGAAGATAATGTACCAGATGGTATCCGTCCAGACTATACAGTAGTCAATGTTTACAAAAGTGGACAAGACCCCGCTTCAGAAATAAAGAGAGAAGACCCCGAACCTAGACTTTCTTTTATCCCTGTGGCAGTACCAACGAATTCTGATGATATAGGGAAACTTCCTGTAACTAGTGGTTGGTTACATGGGGCAGCAGGTACAACAAGTTTGACAAGTAATATTTTGGATAATGCGGAGGGTAGGTTGCATTACTACATTACTGTCTATGACAAGGCTTGTAACTATGCACAAACAGGAGAAGATGGTACGCCACGTCCCGATCCAGTAGAATTAGATAAATGGATTGTGTCTAAGGGTGGGATTCTCTTTTCAGATGGTAATATTAGATTCCCTACTAAGCTCAATCATCCTTATGAATTTGCAAACTTAGGTACAGAGCTAATATCATCAGGCTCTAGTACTATCGAGGAAGTAAATGAATATACTTCCAACCATTTGGTTAACCCTGCTGTAGCTAGGGTGATAACGGATATTAATAGTAGTGGCTCTGCTGCTTTGTTTGATAAATTGGTAGAGAATTTTGAGGAGATGAGGCCTCGTTTGACAAGTATAGAAGCTAAATTAGTCTCACCATTTCCCATACAAACATATCTTTTAACATGTGAGAATCCTTTAGGATGTATTTGGGAACCTTGTTACAAATATTCAGGATGTGTCGGAGATGAAGCTGTAGATGTTGTACCACAAGGTGCGGCTTTGCGATACTTAGGGAACATTATTCTCGTACCACCGGAAGGTCATGAGGATATGTATATTAAAGGAATTATTGAAGGGAATGATAGTAGTAGCCTCTTCATCTTTACAGAAGGTAGTGTGAACATAGGTGGTAGTGTGAGTACTGATGAGCGTGTGGTTGTTGAAGATCAGATAGATGCATTCATAATAGCTAAGGAGAACATTAATATACTTCCAGAGACAGTTGATGGATATTACCATGATAGAGTAACTGTAGAAGGAGGATTAATAGCCTTTGGTTTAGGGGAAGCAAGCACTCCAGCATTCTCTTTAAGGAGAAGTTTAGGTTTGCATAATGTAAATCATCCGGTACTTAGTGTTACCTATCATCCTAAGTATGCAGTATCTTCTACCTTGTTCTTTGGCTTGCAGAACAACGCATACAAGAGGGAAGTTGGATTCAAACCCGGATAATACTTAAGGGTCTGGTCTAGGTCTGACCCTCTTTTTCCATTCCTCTTCGCTGTACTTGTCCCTTCGTTCAGGCATTTCCGTTTCGGGAGCTTGTGCAAAAACACATTAACTCGCTTGTTTTAACAAGCGAGTTAATGTTGAATTGGCTTGGTCCTTGCCTTAGGTATGGGCAAACTTAAGGTCTGACCTAGGTCAGACCTTTGTGTTCTGTTCTCTCTTGATGTAATATATACATAGTAGATTATTTTAACTGCTCGACTGCTCATGGAGATACAGTTTCTAGGTGCAACTAAGACTGTCACAGGTTCTTGTTTTCTTGTTGAAAACGATGGTACAAAGTTTGTAGTAGATTGTGGTGCTTTTCAGGGAGCTCCAGAGATAGAGGAGATGAACCATGATGCTTTTCCATTTGATCCTGCAGACCTTAAGTATGTTTTTCTTACACACGCACACTTTGACCATTGTGGGAGGTTACCAGTATTGGTCAAACAAGGGTTTAAGGGAAGAATAATTTCAACACAACCAACAAGAGATCTAGCAAGGATAATTCTACTTGATTCAGCAAACCTTCAAGCGGAGGAAGTAGAGAGATGGGAAGTAAAAGCCAAGAAAGCCGGAGAGGATGAGTCTCCACCCAAACCTCTTTTCACAGAACAAGATGTAGAGGAGACAATGAAGTACTTCGAAGTGTATCCATATGGAACATCAGTTAATTTGCAAGATAACTTGGAATTTAGGATGCGAGATGCTGGTCATATTCTTGGTTCAAGCATATTTGAATTCTGGTTGAAAAATGAAGCAGGTAGGTTGAGAAAACTGGTGTTTTCTGGTGACTTAGGACAGCCAGGGGCAAGGATTGTACGAGACCCAGACATGATTAGAGATGCTGATTACGTGATATGTGAGTCAACATATGGGAACAGGTTACACAAAGACAGGCAGGAGACAGTTCTAGAGCTTCTTGCAGCACTACAAGCGGCACAGAAGGAGGGTGGCAATGTCTTGATCCCATCTTTTGCGATAGAGAGGACACAAGAGATTCTCTATGAAATTAATCTCTTTGTGGAGAACAGACTTCTCTCTAATCTGCCAGTATATCTAGACAGCCCTATGGCCTCACAAGCCACAGAGATATTTAGAAGATACCCAGATTTCTATGATATCGATGCTAAGAGGTTGATAGAGAAGGGTGATGACCCATTTGATTTTCCTGGATTACGGAAAGTTCAATCTGTGGAAGAATCCAAGAGGCTTGTTTCTAAAAAAGGTGTGGTGATAATTGCTGGAAGTGGAATGTGTACAGGAGGAAGGATATTACACCATCTCAGAAACAACATTGAAGACCCAACAACGCATATCATAATTGTGGGATATCAAGTTCAAGGAACATTGGGTAGGAAAATTGTAGATAAGGAAAAGGAATTAAAGATCATGGGCAAGACATACAAGAATAATGCAAAATTACATACATTAGGAGGGTTCTCTGGACATGGAGACCAGAGAGATTTAAGATATTGGTTAAGAGGTTTTGGACAGACTCCTAGACAGATATTCCTTGTACATGGTGATGAGGATATAGTTCATGAGTTTGCAGCAAATCTGAAAGAAGAGGTAAACAGTAATATATATATTCCTGAATATCAGGAGAGTGTAAAATTAGAGTAAAGAAAATATGGAAAAATATCCAGAAGTAGAAAAAATATTTAATGATATACAAAAGTTGAACATTCAAGGGGCAACCAATGTTGCAATTTCAACCTTTGAGGGGATGAAGATTTTTCTAGAATTGACAGATGAGAGTGACCCTAAGAAGCTTCTGTCCGAATTGAGTAGGGTGGGTTGGGAGTTGGCCCTTGCTAGAGACAATGAACCACTTGCTAGAAACGGTGTAACATATATTCTCCATTTTTTTAAGGAGAGATTTCCTGTGTTACCAACTCTTTCGGTCATGAAACATGAGCTAACTACACTTTGTGATGAGTATCTGGAGATGATTGCATCGACTAAAGCTCAGATGGTTGCGAAGAATGCGAAGAACCTTACATATATAGACAAGATGTTTACCCATTGCCATTCTTCTACGGCTACGGCAATCATGAAAGTGATTGGAAAAGGGGATCCAGACTTTGAGGTTGTGTGTACTGAGACAAGACCGAGGTTTCAAGGTAGGAAAACTGCTCAAAGAATGGTTGAGGCAGGAATTAAAACCACATTGATTGCTGATAGTGCTGCGGAGGCTTTTGTAATTGGTAGAGGGAATGTTCTAATTGATGCGGTTTTCATTGGTTGTGACCAGATTACTGCTGAAGGTCATACGATTAACAAGATAGGGAGTTGGGGTATCGCGATGGCAGCATATTATGCAGGTAAACCTCTCTATGTCGTTAGTCCTTTTTTGAAGATAGATCCAGATTCATTCTTGCAGACAGTTGAAATTGAGGTTAGGGAAGACAAGGAGTTGTGGGATGAAGCTCCTAAAGGTTTGCGAATGTATAATCCTGCATTTGAGATCGTTGATAAGGATCTGATTACGGGATATCTAACGGAATTTGGTATGGTACGTCCGAGTCATATTAAACAGACAGCAAAAGAACACTATCCGTGGATTTTTGATGCAGATGTTAAGAATATAAATTAAACAGATAATTAAACTATGTCGATGTATTTAAGAAGTACAAACTTGGATTTAGGAGAGGATAACGACTTTAATGTAGTTCTTCATAGGAATGATGCAGAGAGGATTGGTGTAAGGGAAGGGGAGACTCTTTTAGTTGGTTTTGGGGAGATAGAGTTGTATGCCGGTGTTATGGAAACCGAAACGAAGGTGAAAGAAGGGTTCATAGGTCTTTTTGAGGAGATATGGGAGCCTTATCAAATTCAAGAAGGAGCAAGTATCTTTGTAGATATACCACAGCCTAGCAAATCCCTTGATGCTATTAGTAAAAAACTGATGGGACAACCACTTTCTAGAGAAGATTTAACAGAGATTATGAAGGACATTGGTTCGAGGAAGCTTAAGGAAACAGAGGTTGCTTTCTTTGTCTCAACATTTTTCAATCCAGGGTTTAATGATGATGAGATATATTGGATGACAGAGGGAATGGCACAGTCAGGAGATACTATGTCTTTTAGGAAAATTAAGAATGGTAATACCATTGTGGCAGACAAACACTCAATTGGTGGTGTTGCAGGGAAGGCGATAACTCCTGTGCTTGTCCCTATCTTAGTATCAGGTGGGTTGGTTGTACCAAATACATCAACCAGAGCAATTACATCTCCTGCTGGTACGACAGATATTCTGGAAGTTGTGATGCCTGTGGCTTTAACAGAAGATAAAGTTATGGAGGTTGTACGTAAGACAGGTGGTTGTATGTTCTGGGGAGGTTCGTTAAAACTTTCTCCTGCAGATGATGTGATTATCAATGTTGAAAGGTCTTTGAGAATCCAAGAATTTCAAAAAGTATTAGTTAGTATTGTTGCTAAAAAAATCTCAATGGACATCACGCATATCCTCATAGACTTGCCATACGGTAATGGTTCTAAGGTAGAAAGTCCTGAAGATGTGAGGATGTTAGATAGGGAATTTAAGAAACTCTTTGGTAAATTTGGTATAAAGTGTGAAACGATCACTAGGTTAGTCAAAGGACCAGATGGTAGGAGCATAGGTCCAACTGCGGAGATTAGAGAGGTGCTTAAGATTCTAGAGAGGCAGGAGGATAGATGTCATGAAGTGGAGGATGTGGTGATAGAGATGGCGGGGATACTCTTTGAAGACACAGGGATAGTTGAGTTAGGGGAGGGTAAGAAACTTGCACAAGAGATTTTAGACAGTAAGGATGCATTGAGGAAATTTTGGGAGATAGCTTTTGCACAAGGAGCAACGAAAGAGTTACATTCTTCTGAGATAAAGAATGCAGAGTATTCAGAGGATCTGCTTTCTAGTAGAAACGGTATTGTAGAGAGTATTGATAATACTGCATTGGTCAGAATTGCAAGAGCTTTGGGTAACCCTAAGATTAAGGAGGCAGGGATATATATACATAAGATGCCCGGTGAGGAAGTGAAGAAGGGTGATAAATTACTAACGATCTATGCTACAACAGAGAGTAGGCTTGCAAATGGAAGAAGTATGTTTAATATAGATAAACTATACCGATTTAGATAATCGTTGTTTTCGAGTTCGGACCCTCTTTATCAACACTTTTGCGACTACAACCGCTATTGTTACAATAACAATAATCGATGCAATTGGTAAGGTAACTAAGATAGCTCTACCAATTGTAGTTGTCTTCAGTAGTGAATTAAATTGATTCCCTGTGGAATGTTTTGGCTCTACTTCAATGTCTTTCTCTGGCAATATCTCCTCGTAAGTCATGAGGTTTTGTTCAGGTAGTGCTTCTACTGAATAGATATTAACCTTGTAATCTGACTCATTAAACCCATCAAAATTATCAGCAGAGAAAATACTAATATTTGTAAGTGAGTCTTCATTAAATGTCTCCCAAAGAACTCGATCAATTAGTTGTCCAACTCTCCTGTCAGTACTTTCATAGGTAGGGTCAATGCTAAACCAACCATAATCTGGAATCCAGATTTGTACCCATTGATGCCTTATCAACTCTGTCTGTTCATTTGTGATATTGGTATATCCCAATGCAGCTCTTGCAGGAATTCCCTGAGCACGCAGTATTGCAATCATAGAGTCTGCATATTCCATACAGACAGAAGCTTCTCCCTTTAATGCTCTTACAGCTCCAATTCTCTCGTTTTGTGAGTTAGCCTTTCCCTCATCATACTCAAGCACATCATTAACAAATTGATAATCAGCATCAATTATCTCCTTTAATGTGTTTTTACCAGACATTAAATCCTTAGCAGTTTCTTGAATATATGCATCATTCACCTCCCAGTATTTTGTAGGTTTAAGATGTGCTAAATTATCTCTATCTTCCCCAACTTTTTTGAGATATTCTGAAAAAGGGATATCTATACTACTATCCCAATTCTCTTTGTATTCATCTCTCTTAGATGTAACAAAGCCAGAGATTCGAATCACATCTTCACGATTTGCTGATAATTCAAATGTTGCAATTACATTTCCTTGGCGGTCACGATATATGTTAGATGGAATTGGTGAGATATTTTGAATGAGTACCTTTTGATTTGTTTCATCAAATTCTCTTGGTAGAGAGAATTGATATATGTTTGTGGATATAGCTTTGAAGAGATCTGAGTATCGTTCTGGTGTTTTGTGGTCTGTTTTAGGAGCTTTGTATTCTAATTCAAATTTGTAGAGAGCTTTTGTACCGAATTCTAGGGTAGGGGGATTACCACGCCTATCTGTTTGTGAAAAATGATATATTACCTTCCCATCTCTCTCTTCCTTAGTAAAGTGAGGGAATGCTCTTGCAAGTGGTCCTACATTGGTGTCTGTAATGATTGAGAGATTGTAGTTAAATTGGGTTGTCATTTTGCTCTTCTCCTCTGTTCTTTGGAATACGGTGTCTTTGGGGAGAGCTGAGCCCATGATTGTAGTTAATTGTCCACTTTTAATGATGTTGTCATGGGTTTTGTATTTCATGATGATAGTGTAGGGCATGCTAGCTGTGGTTACTCTGTTGTATGGAACATGGATATATATACCTTTGCCTAGTTCTAATTTTTCTGTTTGATACTGCATTTTAATCCCTCTTGTATCTGTTACTACAAGTGAGTCAAGTTTGAATGTTCTCTCCTTCTCAATCTCCTCTGGTGTGTTGTTGAGCTCTGGAATATGGAATGTTTTTTTACCATCTTTTAGAAGGAAATATCCTCTGTTTTTAACATTCCTTACATATTTGTTCTCTACTGTTACAAAATCATTTTTAGAGTTGTATGTAATGGTGGTATCAGTATCCATTACGAAGTCAACTTTTGTTTGGGCATATACACTTTTTGCCAAGATGAAAGGAAAGAGGATGGAGAGGAGGAGTGTTGTTGTAAATTTGGTTTTGTTCATATGATAGACAAGTATAGCATAGCACAAGAAGGTTACCTTGAGCAAAAAAGGAGTGAGAGAAAGAACTATACACCTTTTTGTATCAATATTTAATATACTAGAAGCTTTTTTAAGGTACTTGTAGTATGTTAAATATTTCTCAAAAAACGCATATAGTTCTTTCTCCACACTATTAAACGCTCAAGGTAACCTCATTGAATGTGATATAATTCAGACTATGTCAATTAAAAGATCACATTCACTATCATTAGGAGTTGTAGGATTACCAAATGTTGGGAAGTCTACAATTTTTAATGCAATTACAAAATTAAGTGTTCCTGCTGCTAACTTCCCTTTCTGTACGATAGATAAGAATGTGGGGGTAGTAGAGATTCCAGATGAAAGACTAAAGAGAATGGCTGAGCATTTTAAGGCTGAAAAGGTTGTACCTTCTGCCATGACATTTGTAGATATTGCTGGTCTTGTACAGGGAGCATCTAAAGGAGAAGGATTAGGAAATCAATTTCTTTCACATATTAGAGAAGTTGATGTCATTATGTATGTACTTAGAGCTTTTGACAGTTCGAATATTGTTCATGTATATGAAAGAATCAATCCAATTGAAGATTTTGAGATTGTACAATCAGAATTGATATTGAAAGATATTGAAAGTATAGAGAAGAGGTTACATGCTGTGGAGAAATTAAAGAGAGTTGGAGATGAGAAAGGGGTTAAGGAGTATGAGGTTTTAGAGAAGGTAATGAATGCTCTTAATGATGGTATTCCAGTTATTGATATGAAACTAAATGAGGAGGAACAGGAGGTTATCTATGACCTCTTCCTTCTTACAAACAAGAAGAGGATGTTTGTTCTCAACTACAAGGAAGGTATTGCAAGAGAGAAGGTTGAAGAATGGAAGAAGGAGTTGGAAGAGAAGACAGGAGATATTGTTTTAATTGTGGATGTAAAGTTCATTGGAGAGATGGCTAACATGTCAGATGAAGAGCTTGGGGAATATATTTCTATGTTAGATAAAAAGCCTAGTCTTGTTGGTGATGTTATTAAAGCTGCATATGATACTTTAGACCTTTTAACCTTCTATACTGGTTCACAGAAGGAGTGTAATGCTTGGTGTGTACAAAGAGGTGCAACAGCTAAGGAGGCTGCTGGTGCTATCCATACAGATTTAGAACATGGTTTTATCACAGCAGATATTGTGAATGTAGATGAGATGATTGATGCTGGTGGTTGGGTAGAAGCCAAGGAGAAGGGGATAGTGAAGAATGTAGGCAAGGACCCTATTATTGAGGATGGTGACTATATGATAGTGTTGGCTAATTAGTACTATGGAGAGAGATTTTGAAAAAGAGGGTGAATTAGGAAAGATATACAGAATAGATACTGTGGAGTTTGAAGGTAGGGAGTACCCTGCGGGGTATAGGGTAGTGACTGAGGATTTAGAATCTCTTGGTTTAAGAGATAATCCAAACATTTTGCAGTATTCAGTAGGGGAGTGGTACTCTCTTCCACCAGAAGGGATAGAAGATGGTAAAGGAGATTGGGGAGGAATTTGGTTAGCTAGAACATTATCTGGTGCAAAATCCCTTAAGAGATATATGGAAGAGAAGCATGGTGTAGGAACGAGAATATTTAAGAGTGCGATTGGTGAGATACTGTTTTGTAATAGTGGTAGGGTGAAAACTAATGCAATATGTATGGTGGAGGAGATAATTTCAGAGTGACATCGTCCCATAGTTGTGGTATAATCGTGTTCTATGATACTTTGTATCTAGAGCTCTTTAGAGATTAGAAAAAAACCATTCTTAAAGAAAGGAGGTAGAAATGGGTGCAGATACAGATGATAGTAAGGCTTTCATCAGGTATGCTTATATCATGGGTACAATACTCAGTTGGGCTATTATTGGCCTACTTATACTGAGTATTGTCGGTATCACCTATGGGTGGATATCGATCCCACTATTTTGGATTCCTATTTTTGCAGTAGTTATGCTACTAGCAGGAATTAGTTGGGCAATTTTGTACAGATTCCATATGAGTCTGGATGATAAGCTCAGTTTCTAAATGTTTTTTTGGGAAATTAGAAGAATATTCTGAGAAAAGGAGGTAGAAATGGGAAGTACTAGTACACCGAAACCAACCCAGAATGATGACTCTGAAGCATTCAGAAATCTGACCAAGGCCTGTTTTTGGTGTCATTCTATTGGTACTTTGTTTGTAATGGCTGCATTTGTGATAGCCCTTGTGTATGATGTACCAGGGTTGTCGGTCCTGAAAATTGTCTTTGGTGTTGGCCTAATAGTTCTACTAATCATATGGTCAATTTATTTCAAAGCAATGCGAAAATATCAGCAAAGTAAGTCTAATCTCTAAGCACAGAATGGAGGTATATTTATCCAAACAAAATATACCTCCTATATTTTCCAATAGATATTGTTGGTGTATACTGATTAACATGGAAGCAACCAAGACAGAATTTGATACAGAATCTTTTGATAGTATCATTGAAGATCAACCATTTTTAGATTCACATACTCAAGAAGCTTTAATAGAATGGTTTGGAGCTAATGACTCTATAGAACCAGTTTTTGAAGATAGGGAGGAATGGGAGGATAGAGAAGAGATATTGGAGAAAAAAGAAGAAGGTGGAACAGATAAACGCAAATTGTATATTCCTAAAGACTTAAATCTCTTTGAGATGATAGATGTAGTTCGTGTGGTTGATGCAGATACGTTTAAGGATAACCCAGAACTATCTACCCAAGGTGTAGAGAAGATTCAGCAGTTAGCCGATACATTTAAGAAGGCAGGGGTGTATATAGATCAAAGTATTAATTATGTAGATAAAGGTAGAGATATAGCAGAGGAGTTATCTAAGAAGTTTTTCAATTATGGATTATCCTTAGAGAGTAGAACAAGACAGAAAGGAGAACCTATTCCCCCAACAGTATTAAGTGAGTCAGAGAAGAGAGAGTTAGATAAGTGGTTAATAGGTAAGGAGAGGTATTACAAGGTAATGAGTGGGTTGGGTCCTAACCCATCTCAGGAGGATATTGATAAAGAGAGGGAAAGACACTTTAGAGTGTATTTTAAAGCATTATCAAGTAAAGGTTCGAAAGGTGTTGGTGATAAGGTTTGGAAGAGGAGTCTTGGTCCAGTAGCTAAGATACACGAGAAGACAGGGGAAGGGATTAGGAGAATGTTATTACAGCCTAGCAGAGAGGTATATGGAATGGCATTTAGGAGAGGGATGGAGAAGCTAAAGAAAGAGATAGACATTCCTTTGGCTACAAGAGATGCTCTAGAGGAAATAGATGACTTAATAAATAGAGATTTAAAGGTGGAACATCGAAGCCTTTATAACTACTTAAATGTTCCTGGATTAAAAGAAGAATTAGAAGATGTGAGAAGTAGAGGTGACATAGAGGAAATATCAGAGAAGGAGTTTGAGATAGCTGAGAGGATTAGAGAAGAGATTAATAAGTATCTATATAGAAAGGGTTCTTATAACCCTTCAGAGGTTGTCCAAGATAACTACCTTAATTGTTTGGGTGGTACACTACTTGGTAGTAGCCTACTAGATGAGATTGGAATTAAATACCTGTATGTTTTTCCCTATGAACATGTAATGACATTTTTATTGACAAGTAATGGTAAGTTATATTGGCAAGACTTTACTCCAGAAGGTGATAGCAGAAATGGTAGTGAGGTGAGGAGTGATATTTTTGAAGGTAATCCTGATCTTTTAACTCTTGCAAAAAACTCTGATTCTTTTAATGTTGTTTATAAGGTTGGTAAGGAAAATTATAATATATCAGGTTCTTCTGATGCGGTAATGGCTTCCCTAATGAATTATCTAGGAACTATTTTACTGAATGCTGGAAAACCCCAAGAGGCAATGGAGATGTTCGGGATGGGGTTAGAAATTAATCCCAAAGGGGCGATTTTTTATAACAATTTAGGTAATGCTTTGTGTGCTCTTGGGCAAAATGAAGAAGCTGTAGATTTATATAGACAAGGGATAGAACTTCAACCATATGCTTCTATGCTTTACACTAACTTAGGTATTACTTTGCGTGAGCTTGGTAGGGATGAAGAGGCAATAGAAGTGTATAAGAAGGGGCTAGAACTTAACCCAGATAATACCAACTTATTCAAAAATTACAAAAAATTGGCAGATTACCTAATTCTTCGTGGAGAAAGGGAAAAGGCAGGAGAAGTGTACAACGATTTAGGTGTTGCTCTGTTGAAGATTGGTAGATATGAAAAAGCTGAAACAATATTAAAGAAGGGATTAAAACTTTCTCCAAGATATTCTATGCTGTACAGAAGTCTAGGGTATGTTCTCTACGGACTTGAAAGGGATGAAGAGGCACTAGAAATGTATAGGAAGGGAATAGAGCTAAACCCTAATGACTATATGCTTCACAATGGTTTAGGGCATGTTTTATATGCACTTGGAAGGAGTGAGGAGGCAATCGAGGCATATAGACAGGCAATAGAGCTTAATCCTAACGACCATAGAACTTACTACAACTTAGGTGTTGCATTAGAATCTATAGGAGATGTTGAAGGAGCAGAAAAAGTTTATAGAGAGGGTCTTAAAATTAAACCAGATACTCCCAACCTACAGAGGAGATTAGAAAACCTCTTAAAGGTTTCTTAAAATTTTGTGTCTTGGTATTAGTGAGGTAGAAGTCTTCTCTGTTGTCATCTTTAATATTTTCTGCTAAAATCCTTGGGTGTTAATTTAATAAATAGATAGATGGCAGTAAAGAAGTTGAAAAATTATGAAATGATGGTTGCACTCAAACCTTTGTTACCAGATGATTTGAGGAAACAGTTACATAAACAGTTTGTAGATGGAGTTAAAGAATCTGGTGGAGATGTCTTGGATGTAGATGTATGGGGTAAGAGATATTTAGCATATGATATCAAGGGTCATAATGAAGCATATTACATAGTATATACATTTACAGAATATCCAGAGAACATTGTTGAGATTAAAAGACAGTTTGAATTGAAACCGGAAGTGTTGAGATTTATGATCGTAGAGATGGAAGATACTAGTAGAATAGGGAAAGGTATAAAAAAGAAAGAAATTGAGATTTAATCTTGGGTTCATAACTTTAGGGTAAAATAGTAGGTAAGTTAAATTATTATTTTTAAACAAATGGCAGCAAGATCTTTAAATAAGGTGACTCTCATTGGAAATCTCACAAGAGATCCAGAGATGAGGTACACAACTTCAGGTACACCAGTTGTAACCTTCGGTATGGCTACTAACAAGTCATGGAAGGATGCAGAGGGTGAAACTAAGGAGATTGCAGAGTTCCATAACTTAGTTGCATGGAACAAAATGGCTGAAATCTGTCAGCAGCTTTTAGCAAAAGGAATGAAGGTATATGTAGAGGGTTCTCTAAATACTAGGTCATGGGAAGCAGAGGATGGTTCTACAAGATACAAGACAGAGATTAGAGTAGAGGATATGATTCTTTTAGATAGTAAAGGGAAGCAAGGAGTAGGTTCAGATGGTGAAGCTCCAGCAGAAAAGAAGTCTAAGAAGAAATCTGATGAGGATGTTGAGGAAGCTCCAGTCGAGGAGGAAGCCCCAGTTGAGGAGGATCAAGATCCTTTAGAGGAAGATTTGCCTTTTTAATTTAAGAAATATTTATAGTAATGTCAGAGGAAGTAAAAAATACAGATGAGATTACACAAGATGTCTCTCTCAATGATGTATATGATGATAGAAGTATAACTGAGGAAGAGGGTTTTGGACCTTCTAAAAAGAAACAGAGGAGAAGAAGAAAGATAATTCAGAATCTTAAATGTCCTCTTTGTGAATCTGGTGTTAAGGAAGTTACATACAAGGATGTATATCAGTTGAAGAAGTTTACATCTGTAAGAGGTAAAATTATTTCAACAGAGAAGTCTGGACTATGTCATAAGCATCAGAATCAATTAGAAGGAGCTGTTAAGAGAGCAAGATTTATGGGATTACTTCCATACGCTGCTAATGAATAGTTTCTTAATGTATAGGGAATTGGAAGGGACCGAAAGGTCCCTTTTTTGTGGTGTTTTACCTTGAAAAATGGTATAATATAGATAGAAGGCTGGGTAGACTCCGTCCTCGGTTGAGATAGGGAAACTTATCAAGAAGACCGCATTAGCTGGGGGGATAATCGCCCAGCTTCTATTTTAAAACAATCTCATATAAATCAAACATACCCTTCCCAATTCCTTCCTTTTTATGTAATATGTACTAATGCCAAAACTGTCCATATTAGAAAAAAATGCATATTTAAACATTCTTGTCAAAAACAATGGTATATGGGTATATCTCGCATACTCTGATTTAAATGCAACAAGAGAATATGTTCTCTCTGATTACACAGACCTAAATGCTTTAAGATTTCTTCTAGATGATAATGTATTTACAAAAGAATTCTGGTTTGACTACTTTGACAATCTAGAGAAGGTATTCAATTGGGATATTGTTGATAGGGATAAAGGGAGTATATTCACATTCAGACCTTTTAGAGAGGAAGGTGATGGAATATCAGGTGTTAGAGTACAGATAGATGATAATCAAGAATATTTCTCAAAGGTGTTTGATTCTGTTAGAGAGTTCTCCTCAGATGTATCTCTTAGGGTAATAGATGACCAGTTTATGTATTCTCTTCTTGATGGATTATGCGATCGTATGAATTGTGATGATATGTTGTATATTGATATGGATATATATGATTTCTCCATATTTAGAGTAAGTAGGGTATATGAAAAAGGAAAACCTTTACCACAGAAACTCTACACTAAATCTAAAATGTCTTGGAAGGATGACATATCGTTGATTGATTCGATAAAGGATGAGAGATTTAGAGCTTTTCTTGCAGCAGAGATATCAGAAAAGAACTTAGTAAATATGTGGGGTAATTTTGTTTTGGATAAACCTTTAACAGTAAAAGACCCACAACTCCTTGATGTCATTAGAGGGTATGCAACAATTCAAAACTTCTCAATATATCGAGATAACAAGAAGAAGATTGAAACATTTGGAAGAGAATATACTGATAGTGTGATGATAATATCGGGGAGTGTTCCTAGAGTATTAGGAAAATCAAAAACATTACTTACGATAATTGATGGGTTGGAGATGGGAGGTAATTTTGATGCATATTTTGATTGGGATTCAAGACTAATTGCTTTTGGTAAATCATATATCAATGCTACAAAGAGTACAGATATTATTCTTACACGACAAACAGTGCTTCCTCCAAAGGTAAAGGTATATATGCCATATGTTAAGACTAAACAGAGGGACAAGATTGTTTTAGCAGGAGATATTGAGTCTATGAATATTGAAAAGAGTGATTTCTACATCCTCTCTTCACAATATACATACAAACAATTGCCTAAGCATAGGGAGAAGTTGGTGATTAGTGGAGAGTTTAAGAATGGTGCTAAGCAAGAACCTCTTGGGGAAACCCAGCTTAATCTAATATCCATACCAGGGGTAGATGAGATAGAGGCATTACTTTTTGATTGTCGACAGAGACCAATAGTGTATGGTCCTGATGCATATGCAAACAAGATAAAATTACAAGCATGGATAAGTGATAATTAAACATGAGTTAATAACAAGGTATGATGCGTATCAATTTAAGATTCCATACGGAGTTAGGGATAAGGTACTTGTCAAAGTGGGTGATAATGTAAAGGTTGGAGATGAATTGGTTGAGAGAAAAGAGAACTTAACAGCATATTCCATTTTCATTCCAAATGAATTGGATATGACAGTAAAGGAGATTCCTCAATATATTACCTGTATTCATGGAGAATTTGTGAATGAGGGTGATACATTAGTAGAGAAGCCAAATCAAGGAGGTCTGACAGTAGCTAAATTAGTTTCTCCAGTTGAAGGTGTTGTTGATTTAGAGCGGATAGAGGCAGGATATTTAGATGTTTTAGGGGAGGAGGGTGAATCTGTATCTAAGAGTACATTTACAGGTAAGGTTTTAGATATAAATCCTGTTGATGGGATAGTTTTTGAATCTTCTGCTTCTGCGATGGATATAAAGATTCTTTCGAAGATGTATCAGAAGGAAGAACCAGAGAAGATAATAGGGGAGTTTGTTGTTGTCGGAGATGGTAATAGTCTTCAACTTAAGGCTGATGATACTGACTATACGAATAAAATTGTTTTTGCAGGGAAGTATCTTCATACTTCTTTGTTACAAGACCTTTTTGAAAGAGGAGCTGCTTTTGTACTTGCATATTCCATGGAGTATGCAGATTTTAGGAGACAGACATTACCATTAGGTTTACTAGGTGGGTTTGGAGAGATATCTTGCAGTAACAGTATACTATCATTACTCTCTGCAAGAGATGGTGATTTGTGTTCCATTGACCTGAATGAGAGTCAGATATTTTTCCTTTCGGATAAGAAGGAGAAGGTTAAGACAAAGGAGTCTGCCTTTGTACAGAATGCTGTTGGTAGTATTGTTAGGTCTCTCTCTCCTGCTAACTACTCTATGCTTGGTAAAGTAACAGGTATGGAGGAGGATAGGGCACATATTGCAGTGGCATGGGAGAATGGTTCACAAGGACTTATTGAAATTGGGAGTGTAGAGTTTGTTTGCTTTTAGGGGAGATTGGAGTACAATGAATATAGTTAATAATATAAACTGTCTTAACTATGGATACAGAAGGAGGAAGATTTTTAAGTGAAAATAAGAGTACTCTTGTAGACTCTAAACCTGTTCAATACAATGCAGAGCAGAAGGATATAGAGAATGCTTCTCCTGAAGAACAAGTAGCTTCATGGGTAGATACAGCAGTAGGGATTCATACTAAGCATTGGGATAATCCAGAGGTGATGGATAGGATTAAAGAGCACTATTATGACCAGCATGTTATCAAGGAAGAGGACATACCTGATAGTTACTTTGAGAATCAACAAAGGTTAGCTCGAGAATTAGGCCATGGTGATGTTGATATCCCAGATTGGATGAGAGAAGAGAATATCGAGATAATACAACGCAATCAAAGGCAGTCATTAGATCGGTGGATAAACTATTTTTCTTCTCCTGACTCTAACCATCTTCCCACTTGGACAAAGTACTGGGCATTTGAAGGCATGCTTAAGCTAGGTAGATATAACAAAGAAACCAAAGAGTTTGAGCCGAGATTGAAGGATACAGTGTCTGATTTTATATATCCTAATCGAGCCGCTTTAGCAAAGACACTTGATATATTGCAGGCTAAATATGGTAAGGAATATTTTAATTTAACAGATAGAATCACAGAGAAGCAAGCTCAACTTAAGGGTGTGGAATCATTAGAGCGAAAGAAGAGGATATTAGAATTGGTAGAACAACAAGGTTTAGAACAGGGAGGTGGCAAAAATATTACAATTAGGGATGAACAGACAGGTCAGGTTATGAGTGTTAGAAGAAGAGATTTGCAGAGAATGCGAGAAGAAGTAATCGCATCGAAGGAATTAAAGCCTTTATCCAGTAACAAAATTGGAGAAGAGATACAAAGTTTAACAAATCAAAGATTGAAGGTTTTAGAAGAGCGGGGAGTTCCAAAGGAGTTTACAAATATAGATATAAAGGATGAGGATTTTGCAAAGCTTTACACTTATGCCTACAATGAGGTTCAAGCTACTAAGTATATTGAAAAAGAAATTGTAGAGGGTCAATGGGTGAAATTCCCGCAGGGTTCGGATCCTAAGAAAATCGTTGAAGCTATTGAAGGTTTTGGTACTGGATGGTGTACAGAAGGAGAAGGTACAGCTGAGATACAATTGAGGCAAGGTGATTTTTATATTTATTTTTCTCAAGATGCTGAAGGTCATCCTATAAATCCTAGGATAGCAATTAGGATGGAGGGAGATAAGATAGCAGAGATTAGGGGGATAGAGGCGAATCAGGAGATGGATTCCTATATATTGGAATCAGGTGTTTTAGAAGAGAAGCTTGAGGAGTTTGGTGATGAGGGAGATAGATACAGGCAGAGAGTGGAGGATATGAAGAGGATGACAGAGATAGAAAAGAAAGTAGAACAAGGAGAAGATTTGACCAAGGAAGACATGTGGTTTTTATATGAGATTGATAGGGATATACAGGGTTTTGGGTATGGGAAAGACCCTAGGATAGAGGGGGTACGTTCAAAGAGGGATATGAAGAGAGACCTTGCATTTTTGTTTGATTATGATTTGTTTGTAGATTGGGAAAGAGGGAAATTACCAAGTAGTGATGATATAGATGATAATCTCTTAGTAAGGTTGTTACTTGAGAAAGAGTACGAGAAGGTCGTGGTAAAGTATTTAAACATCTTTACTGCTTTGCATGGTGGTATAGCCAATCGTTTACTTGTTCTTGGATATTCAGATAAAGTTGCTTCAGGAATAGGTAGTTTTATTGTGTCTGATCATACAAGGATAGCTAACACTCTAATAGATGCAGATGAGGAGAAGTTGGTTGTTAGGAACCTATCTAAATTTAGAGACTTGGATAATGGTATTGCTAACAGATTGTTCGATAATGGTAATGGTGATAAAGTTGCTCAGTATTTGGATAATTTTTCAGGTTTAAATCATATTGCCATTGCTAATAGATTGTTCGATAATGGTAATGGTGATAAAGTTGCTCAGTATTTGGATAATTTTTCAGGTTTAGACCATGTTGCCATTGCTAACAGATTGATTGATAATGGTAATGGTGATAAAGTTGCTCAGTATTTGTATAATTTTTTAGGCTTAGATAATGAAACTGCTAACAGACTAATTGATAATGGTCATGGTGGTGCAGTTGCTCAGTATTTGGGTGATTTCCCAGATTTAGACCATGTTGCTATTGCTAATAGATTGATTGATAGTGGAGGTGGTGGTGTAGTTGTTTGGTATTTGAATAGTTTTTCAGGTTTAGCCCATGTTGCCATTGCTAATAGATTAATCGATAATGGTAATGGTGATAAAGTTGCTGAGAATTTGAATAGTTTTTCAGGTTTAGACCATGTTGCCATTGCTAATAGATTAATCGATAATGGTAATGGTGATGCAGTTGTTGAGAATTTGGATAATTTTTCAGGTTTAGATCATGTCGACATTGCTAATAGAATGATAGAGCAAGGTCAAGGTGAGGTTGTTGCTAGGAATCTGTATAAATTCTCAGGCTTAGACCATGTTTACATTGCTTATAACATGATAGAAAATCATGAAGGTGAAGTGATTGTTGAGAACTTACGTAAGTTCTCAGGTTTAGATCATGTCGACATTGCTAATAGAATAATAGAGCAAGGTCAAGGTGAGATTGTTGCTAGGAAACTGTATGAATTTTCAGGCTTAGATAATGAAACTGCTGATAGATTGATAGATAATGGTCATGGTGGTAAAGTTGCTGAGTATTTGGACAGATTTTCAGGTTTAGACTATATTGCTATTGCTAATCGATTAATGGAACGTGGAGAAAGCGAGGTCGTTGCAGAAAATTTGAAAAAATTCTCGAGCTTAGATGGTGAAATTGCCAATAGCTTGATAGATGATGGTTATTATTGGCAAGTTGTTCGAAATCTGTCTTGCTTTGTGGACTCGGCTCATGTAGATATTGCTTATAAGATGATAGATAGTGGGAATAGTTCGGTGGTTGCTGATCGTTTACGTCAATATGTAGGTTTAGATTATGAGGATATTGCGGATAGAATAATAGAAAGCGATGCTGGTGGCGAAGTTGCTAATAATCTCTCTGGGTTTGTAGGGGTAGATCATGTAGACATTGCTTATAAGCTATTAGAAAGTGGTCAGGGTGAATCATTGGTTCGCTATTTGGAGAATTTTTCTGGTCTGGATCTTAGAGTTGCAAACGGATTGATTGATAGTGGGCAAAGTAGGAAAGTTGCTTTAAATTTGGATAAATTCTTGGGTTTAGATAGTCAGGTTGCTAATAGGTTAATAGATGATGGATATTCTGATGCAGTTATTAGTAATTTCGATAAGTTTTCAAGCTTAGATAGCAGTATTATCCATAAACTTATAGATGCTGGAGAGGACTACTATGTTACTAGAGAGTTGTATAAATTCCCCAGTTTAGATAGTGGTATTGCTCACTTGTTAATGGATAGGGGCAAAGGTGAGCTAGTCATTGAATATTTAGATAAGTTTTCAGAATTGGATAATAGCGTTGCTAATGGGTTGGTAGATAGTGGAGAGGTTGAAGTAGTTGTTAGTAGTTTGTCTAAGTTCTCAAGTTTAGACCATATAGATTTTGCTAATAGGTTAATTGATATTGGTGAAATTAGGGTACTCACTAACAATCTTGGTAAATTCTCAAATTTGGATAGTAATATTGCAGAGAGGTTGATAAGTGCTGGTTGTTCTCGGCAAGTTGCTGGAAATCTTTCTAGTTTTGTAGGTATAGACCATATAGATTTTGCTCATAGGTTGATTGATGCTGGTGAAGGTCGGACAGTTGTTGACAATTTGAATAAATTCTCAAGTTTGGATAGTAATATTGCAGAGAGGTTAATGAGTGCTGGTTATTCTTGGCAAGTTGCTGGAAATCTTTCTACTTTTGTAGGTATAGACCATATAGATTTTGCTAATAGGTTGATTGGTGCCGGTGAAGGTCGGACAGTTGCTGACAATTTGAGTAAATTCTCAAGTTTGGATAGTAATATTGCAGAGAGGTTAATGAGTGCTGGTTATTCTTGGCAAGTTGCTGAAAATATTTCTAGTTTTGTAGGTTTCGACCATATAAACTTTGCTAATAGGTTAATTGATATGGGGCAAATTTGGGTAATCAATAACTGTCTGGGTAAATTATCAGGTTTGGATAGCAATGTTGCAGAGAAGTTAATTGGTGTCGGTAGTTCTTGGCAAGTTGCTGGAAACCTTTCTAGTTTTGTAGGTTTCGACCATATAAACTTTGCTAATAGGTTAATTGATGCTGGCAAAAGTGGGATAGTTGCTGATAATCTGAATAAATTTTCAGATTTGGATAGTAATGTTGCAGAGAGGTTGATGAGTTCTGGTTATGGCTTGCAAGTTGCTGGAAGTATTTCTAGTTTTGTAGGTATAGACCATATAGATTTTGCTAATAGGTTGATTGATGCTGGTTATTCTTGGAAAGTTAGTCAGTATTTAGACAAATTTTCAGGTTTAGATAGTAATGTTGCTAGCAGATTAATAGGTAGTGGAAAAGGTAGATCGGTTGCTTTCAACTTCTCTAGCTTTGTAGATTTAGATAATAATGTTATTAACAAGTTAATCGATAGTGGAAATGGGGAAACAATTGCTAGCAATCTTGAGCTATTCCCATATTTAAACCATGTGTACATTGCGAAAAAATTAATAGGAAGTGGTAATGGTGCAACGGTAGCTCAAAATCTAGGTAAATTCTCAGGTTTAGACCATGTTTACATTGCCAACAGACTAATTGATGCTGGTGAAGGTCGGAGTGTTGCCGAAAACCTCTCTAGCTTTGTAAACCTAGACAGTAGTACTCTTGAAAGATTAAAAGAATTTCAAGGTTAGATGATAAAAGGATAGCCTAGAACAATAGTTCATATTCCTTCAAACCTGTTTTCATGTATAATGAATAACCAAATATACGAATAACTTTTTTTTGATAAAAATATGGAAGAACACAAGAAATCATCAAATATTTTTGGTTTAGCACTCCTTTTAGTAGCAGTTTTCTCATTAGGCATTTTCTTTGGAAGAAATGTTAGTGAGAAGGATGCAACAGGTGTCTTTAGCAAACTGGGAACTTCTAGGAATGCAGATATGGATATCTTTTGGCAAGTATGGAATCTAACTAAACAGAAATATGTTGATTCAGGTCATCTAGATGAGAAGGAGATGGTGTATGGTGCAACAAGGGGGTTGATTGAATCATTAGATGATGTCGGTTCTGCTTTCTTAGATCCAAAGGAAACAAAAGAGTTTGATGAAGCGAGTCAAGGGAAATCATTTGAAGGTATTGGTGCAGAGTTAGGATACAGGGAGAAGCAGGTAATTGTTGTTACCCCGATAGAGGGCTCTCCAGCAAAAGCTGCTGGTATTAGACCTGGGGATATAATATTGAAAGTTGATGATTACTCTGTAGCAAGTACAGACTCAGTATATGATATTGTTGCTAAAATCCGTGGAGAGGCTGGAACAGAGGTTAAGTTAAGTGTATTACATTCAGGTGATAGGGAACCAGTTGAGATAAAGATAAAGAGAAGTCAGATAACTGTGCCAAGCATGACTGTTGAATTTGTCGGATCGAAAAAAGATGTAGCACATTTCAAAGTGAATCGATTTACAGAAGAGACACTTGGTCTTTGGGAAAAAGAGTGGAACAAGAGTGTTGCTAAGATAAATGAGGCAAAAGTAGAGAAAGTAATTTTAGATCTAAGAGGTAATCCTGGTGGTTTTTTTGATGCTGCAATATATGCTGGTGATGACCTGTTAGATGAAGGTTTTGTAATTTCTCAACAGGTGGATGCAGATGGGAAGATAGAGAAGTTTGAATCAACTAAAGGTGGAAATTTGTTAAGTAAGAAAGTTGTTGTTCTAGTAGATACAGGAAGTGCTTCTGCTTCTGAAATTCTTGCGGGAGCTCTTCAGCAAGCAAAGAGAGCTGTTGTGATTGGAACAAAAACATTTGGGAAGGGTACTGCACAGAGAATATTTGACCTTACAGATGGTTCAAGTCTTCACTTAACAACATTAAAGTGGTTGCTTCCAGATGGTAAAAATATTAACAAGGATAATTCCATTACTCCTGATATAGAAGTAAAATTAACAAATGCTGATTTTGAAAAAGGAGCAGATCCTCAATTAGATAGAGCGTTGGAGGAGGTGAATAAATAATTTTTTAGTTAAATGTATATGGAAGAGAAGAAAGTTAACAAGAAAGAGAAAGTAGAAGCGAAAAAAGTTCTTAAGCAAGATGGGGCGAAGTTTGTGCTTTTTGGAGCATTGATAATCTTTGGCTTGCTAATTGTTTTAGCGTCAGTAATCTTCGTTCTGTATGAAAGAAATACAGCTAAAATAGTTGTAGAGAAGGAGGGCAAAGAGAGTAAAGAGCAGATAGAGTTAGTTGTAACAGAAGATGAGAAGAATACCATTGAAATTGTAAGGAATAGTGAGGAATCAGTTGTTAGTATTGCTGTTTCGCAATTGTCCTTAACTCAGGAGGAAGGTGTAAGGGATATTAATAATAATATTGGGACAGGATTTATTGTTGATAATAGTGGTATTGTTATTACCAACCAGCATGTTGTTTCTGATGAGAAGGCTGATTACAAGGTCATTGATAGTAAGGGAGAGGAGTTTGAGATAATGCAAATTCTAAGAGATAGTTCTTCAGATATTGCATTGATAAGGATTGATATTGCAGGAAGAGAGATTAAGGCATTGGAATTAGGTGATTCGGACAAGCTGGTTGTTGGGCAAAGTGTAATTGCAATAGGAACACCTTTGGGAGAATATGCAGGTAGCGTTACAGCTGGAATTGTAAGTGGGTTAAACAGAAGTCTTAGTGCGGGTAAAGGTTGGTTTGGTACTACGGTAAAGACATATGAAGGTGTAATTCAAACAGATGCAGCTATCAACCCTGGTAACTCTGGTGGTCCACTAATTGATTCTCAAGGAAAAGTAATTGGAGTAAACTTTGCAACAGCTTCCGGTGTTGATAATATCTCTTTTGCACTTCCAATTAACAAGGTAAAGAACAGACTTGAGGAGTACAGGACTCATGGTAAATTCATAATGCCATACCTTGGAGTGTCATATCAGATGGTTTCAACAATAGAAGCTCTGTATTACAAAGATGTAGTGCCAGGTGCCTTAGTTGTAAGGATAGATCCAATCTCCCCAGCATATGAGGCAGGAATCAGAAGAGGTGACTTCATCACCGAATTTGGTGATGAAAAGGTTGTTACTTCATTGGCTGATATGATTCAGAAGCATAAAGTAGGGGAGGAAGTGAATGTGAAAGTATACAGGGCAGGAAAAGATATTGAAATGAAAGTAAAATTAGGAGAAATGGAGTAATACGAATCTTTCTTTACTTCTGTAATCTCTAAATATTTTAATTGGGGTGTCTTCTAGATATTGCTTTAAATCTTCTAGTGTTGAAGGCTCAATCTCAATTAGTAATAATATTTTCTTCTCTGAATTTGTTATTAACTCAACCAGTTTTTTGTAATACAGAAGACCATCTTCTCCACCATCTAAAGCTAATTTCGGTTCAAAATCTTTTACACTTCTCTCTAATTTTTCATACATACCTGTTGGAATATATGGGAGATTAGCAACTATCAAAGTACTGTCTTCTAAATCATCTTCATGAATTAAATCCTGTTGTTTGAATACCACCGTGCTCTTTCTATCATTCTTTTCAGCTACCTTTAGTGTTTCTTTGCTAATATCAACTCCAATATATTCAACATCTTCTTTGTTTGTTTCTTCTGCAATTGAGATAATCAAACAACCACTACCTGTTCCTACATCTATCACCTTCTTTACATTCTCCTTCTCAACTAATTCCATTGCAATATCAACCAACTGCTCACTCTCAATTCGTGGAATTAATGTGTCTTTTGTAACAAGGAAATTTTTACCTCGAAACTCTGTAAAACCTCGAATATATTCCCATGGCTCCAGATTAGAGATTCTTTTTAAAATTGAATCTAATGGGATATTGTGTAGAGTGGAGTACTCATATATTTCTTTAGCAATTCTTGAGATATCAAAATATCCAGATTCCTTAAGAACATTCTGTATTCTGAAAATTTCTTTAAGATTCATTTTCTTCTTCTAAAAGTTGGCTTTGAATACCATCTCTAATATCATCAATCATCTCTTGTAAGTTGCCATTCAAAACCTCTTCTAAATTATGCCATGAGAGTTTAACCCTATGGTCAGTAATTCTGCTTTGTGGGTAGTTGTATGTTCTAATCTTCTCTGCCCTCATAGATGAACCAATTTGGGAAAGTCTCATATCAGCTCTTTTTTCTGCTTGCTCCTGTCTTTTTAAATCATAGAGTCTAGATCTAAGAATTGCCATGGCTTTCTCTTTGTTTTGTTGCTGATGTTTTGTTTCCTGACAGCTCACAACAATACCACTAGGGATATGAGTAATTCTAACTGCTGAGTCAGTTTTGTTTACCTTCTGTCCACCAGCTCCAGAAGCTCGCATGACATCTATACGAAGGTCTGCAGGTTCAATGACAACATCTACTTCTTTGGCTTCTGGGAGAACAGCTACAGAGGCTGTGGAAGTATGGATTCTTCCTGAAGACTCAGTAGTTGGAATCCTCTGTACTCTGTGAACCCCACTTTCATACTTGAGGTTCTTAAACACATTCTTTCCATCAATCTGTGCAATGACTTCCTTGTAACCACCACCTTCGGTAATATTACTCTCTACAATCTGCATGTCCCATCCATTGTTAAGAGAGTAGTTTTTGTACATTCTGAAAAGGTCTGCAGCAAAAAGAGCTGCTTCATCTCCTCCAGCTCCAGCTCTAATTTCCAAAATTGCTGCTCTGTTGTCATCTTCATCAACAAACTTTCTTGCAATCTGAATCTTCTTTATCTCTTCCTCCAATGAAGTTATCTTTGTTTCTTGATTAGTAATTTCCTCATTTGCCATCTCTTTGAGTTCTGCATCTTGTTCATTCTCTGCCATGAAGAGGGCTTCTTCTAAGTCGGAGATAGCTTTTTGTAGTTGGGAGGTTTTGTATGCAAGCTCAGAGTAGTAGGAGAGGTCTGTACTAATCTGTGAGACATCTCTGTTGCCCTCGGCAACCTCTTTGTTCATCAATTCTTCTAGTTCCTTGACCTTCTCTTGCGCAGGATTATCCTCATATTGTTTTTTTAATGCTTTAATATCCATCATTAGATGATACCACGTTAAAATATTTACAGAAACTTGTTACTTGGAAATCTTTGCGTTTTCAAGCATATCTCTAAGAGAGAGTGTTGTGGCAGGCTTTGCGGACATACTTTCTGCTTTTGCTCTTCTCTTTGCCATCTTCTCTCTTTTACTTGTGAAAGACATCTTCTTAGATTTTTCTAATCTTTCCTCGTATCTCTTTACAACGTTATCTGTATCAACAATCTTCTGCTCACCTGTGTAGAATGGGTGGCATTTAGAACAGATATCAACAGTCATATTATCATCCATTAAGGTAGAACCAGTTGTAAAGGAATTACCACATGAGCATGTGATGGTGAGGTTGTTATTATATTTTGGATGTATGTCTTTTTTCATAACTAGGGCGATTATACTATCATGGGGGTATCATGTCAAACAAACAAATACGGTTACCTCCACTCTATATCTATACCCCATACGGACTATTACAGTTTTTTCCCAATTATTTAACAACTATTAGGATAGTTTAATGAAATGTGTAAATAGTAAGTTAAATAATTGGGAAAATGTGCATATAGTCCTTACTGTGTAAGGGAATAGAGTGGAGGTAACCGTGTTGTGTTCACCCCCTTTGTAAGAAATATGCTATACTTTCATATATATGAAATACCCAACGAAAATAGTACATAGGATAAAGAGGATAGTGGGACAAACAAATGGTGTTAGTAATATGATTGAGAAGGGGGAGTCAGACAGTAAAGTAATGACTCAACTCCAAGCTTGTATATCTTCACTAGAAAGTTTGAAAACAGAGCTAATCAAGCAACAGATGAAAGAAACAATGCTGGAGGACATAAAAGAGACATTGGGATTAAAGGAATAAATATTTAACTGCCTTGTGTGAAATTTGATATACTAGAGATATCTAGTTTTACTTTTAACCACTATACATATGAAAATCAAAAAGATAGGTTGGACAACATTTCTAATTACTACTGATCAGATTTCGGTTTTGATAGAGCCCTTGAAATTAAAGGAGGAAGGATTGAATATTCCTAAGACACAAGCGGATGTTTGTATTTTTACAGGGTGTCCAAAGGAGAAGTATGATGACAAAGTTCAGCCAGATAGAAGGGAGAAGATGATGGAGATTTGTACACCTGGAGAGTATGAGGTTGGAGGTTTGATGATTAGGAGAGGGTTGGATGATGACTTCTACATAATCGATGACAAGAACTTAAGGACTGTATATATGGGTGGTGTACAGAAGGATTTCGATCCAGAGAAGGCAAAACATCTGGGTGATGTTGATGCTTTAATCATTCCAGTTGGTGATGGTGAGAACTTTATGAGTTATGACACTCTTGAGAAGGTGGTTTCCAACATTGATCCTGCGATATTGATACCTTGTGCGTACAAAGAGGAGGGGAAGAAAAGTACAGAACTTAAAACAAGAGATGAATTTGTAAAATATTTTGGTTATGCTAATGCGAAGGAAGAAGGGTTTGTAAATCTTGCAAGGAAGAGAGTAGAGGAAGATCAGAAGAGTGTTGAGGTAATATTTTTGAAGTAATATGAAGGAAAAACAGTTACCACAAAATGTAGAAGTAGAGAAGTCACTTTTAGGTTGTGTTTTAATGGACAAGGATGCCACCATTTCTGTTTCGGCATGGCTTTTACCAGAACATTTCTTTGATTCTAGACATCAGATTATATACTCTGCAGTGCTAGATCTATTTAATGATGCTCTTCCTGTTGATTTGGTAACGGTAGTAGATAAATTGAAGAAGCAGAAGAAATTAACTGCTGCTGGTGGTGCAGGATATGTAGCAGAGTTGGTAACGACTGTAGCTACTGCAGCTCACGCTGAGGAGTATGGTGAAATTATCAAAGAGGCAGCTATTCGAAGAGGTTTGATTACTGCTGGTGCAAATATTGCCGCTATTGCTAGTGATGAGGACAAGCCAATTGATCAGGTGATTGATAAGTCAGAGAAGGAGGTTTTTGATGTTGCACAAACAGGTACTAAAGCAAACTTTGTCCATATTAAAGACCTTCTTAAGGAGGCATATGAGAGAGCTGAGAGGGCAGATAATGATGAGTCATATCTAGGTGTATCAACAGGGTTTAAGGATTTAGATGAGTTGTTAGGAGGCTTTCAGAAATCAGACCTCATTATTCTAGCTGCTAGGCCTTCTGTGGGTAAGACCGCATTAGCTCTTGATATGATGAGACATGCAGCATTGGTTGAGAAGAAGACCGTTGCATTCTTCTCTTTGGAAATGTCCAAGACTCAGATTATGGATAGGCTAATGGGTATGCAATCGAATATTCCTTTCTGGGAGATTAGGACTGGTAGGTTGGATGACAAAAAGTTCATGAAGCTTGCTAGTACAATGGGTGAGTTGGGTGATGCGAATATATATATTGATGACCTTGCTGGACAGCATATTAATGCCATTAGGACAAAGGCTAGAAGGCTGGCATTGGAAGGTGGTGTTGATATTATCTTTGTCGACTATCTCCAACTTATGCATGGGAATAACAGGGAGAATAGGGTGTTGGAAGTTGGTGAGATTTCTCAAGGGCTTAAAGCTATTGCAAAGGAGTTAGATGTTCCAGTTGTGGCTCTCTCACAGCTATCTAGGGCAATTGAGCAGAGGCAGAATAGAAGACCGCAGTTATCAGACCTGAGGGAGTCTGGTTCAATTGAACAGGATGCCGATGTCGTTATGTTCATAGATAGGGAGGAAACATGGAATCCAGATACTGAGAACAAGGGGATTGGTGAGTTGATAGTTGCAAAGCATAGGAATGGTCCTACGGGAATGGTTAAATTGGCATTTAAGGCAGATATTGCTAGCTTTAGGAATCTGTATAGGGGCAAGTCTTAAGGGGCTTGAATGTTTATAGAGATATTTGTATACTTTTGCTAACTAAGTTAACTATCTATAGATTATGCATATTTCAAGTCAATCAAATGAACCTGTGGGGTATGATAGTGAGAACTTTTCTGAGAGTTCAACTACGGGTTCAGATAATTCAGAGTTAAGTACTAAGGAGTTGAGTGCGGAAAGAAGAGGGGTTGGAGAGAGACTTACAGAGATTATAGAAGACACAAGGACAACACTTAAGATGTTTTATACTGGTACGGAGAGAAACATCAGGCAAAATGGTCCCGAAAATTTTCTCAGCTATCCAGAAGCTTTTGGTTTTTCGACAAGACTGGACGGAAGTGTTGCTAAATATCTTATTAAAAAAGGTTTCTTGTATGAAGTTGTTGAACATAAAGATAGATTTATAGATTTAGCTTTGGATAAAGATACAGCCTTAAATTTTATTAAAGAAAGAAAAGGTGTGAGTTCTGTACTTGAAAATAGAGAGATGTTTCCAGACTTAACACAGCAGGAGATAATAGATAGTGCTGTGGAAAATGGGCATGGGGTAGCATTAGTTTATGCTTTAGACCATTTAGATTTGGAAGATAAAGACTTTAAGGGTTTGGATAAGAGCTTAGCTTTGAAGTATATCGAGGAAACAGGGCATGTC
>DATERJ010000010.1:0-48629 GCA_035271645.1 Candidatus Dojkabacteria bacterium | reverse complement strand
CCCAGCAAGGTCTTCAACCATATTAGCGGGTAGGGTGAGTGTTACTGTTTCTCCCGATACCATACCGGTTACAAGTACTGTATATGTTGTATCATTAACCTTTGTTATTTTAGATACAATAGCTGTACTACTTCCTGATATGTCTAAAGTTGTTTTACAGAAAGTTTCTTCTTTAATTGGTTCTGAAAATACAACTGTAAATCTGATCTCATCTATATCAGTAGGGTCAGATTGTCCATCAGCCTGATTTACAGTAACTGTTGGAGCAGTAATATCATATGTAACAGAATTATCAGTACTGGTAGATGCAATATTCTCATTTCCTGCAGGGTCTGCACATACCCCTGCGGGTATGTCTACTGTTATAGTATCCCCATCTGTTAAGTTACTTACTTCGAGTTCATATTCAGTATCACTACCATCAATCTTTGTAAGATTACCTTTCTGGTAAGTTGTACTTCCAGTTACAATGATATCATCTTCTGTAAAGGTAGTACCATCAATTGGTTCTGAGAAGGAGATGATAAACTTGACTGGATTAAGATTGGTTGGATCTGTTTGTCCAATTGCTGAGTTAATAGTGACTGTTGGAGCTATGGTATCTTTCTGTAATGTTGCATTTGCTGTTCCTATGTTTCCTACAGCATCTACCTGTTTAGCTTCTACTGCAATATCTCCATCAGGATAGGCAGAGAGGTCTGTGATTAGTTCCCATAATTCTCCTTTCATACACATAGTCAAATGTGGTTGTGTTCCTATTGTAACAATTACATCACCATCACTGGTTGAACATTCTCCAGATAGTGTGTAGTGGGATTGATTGTTTAGATTTACCTTTGGAGGGTTATCATCTATTGTTACTGGTGGAGGTGTCTTATCTACCAGAAAACCATCTTCTTCCTTTTCAAAAGAGTTTCCTGCCTTATCAGTAGCTTCGATAACTAACTTACCAGAACTTGTGATTGTTAGAGAACAATGTACTATTGATTTGTCATTTTCATCTGTCTCGCAAGTGAAATCCTTGTATCCTGCTGTTGTAGAATCCGTTTTTACTTTGACACCACTTGCAAAAAGGTCAACATTATCAGTGACTGTAATTTTGACATTAGTAATGTCGTTGTTACTTTGCTTGATTGGTGGAGAGATAATTATGTCTGGAGCTTCTGTATCATGGAAATATTTTTGCACATTTGTTCCTGTTTGTGTCCATGATTCACCATCTGTTTCTATAGCAGTTACTGTAAGCATACCAGTATTTTGAATACCTGTTATTCCACAGGTGAAAGTACCAGCATATGGTAAACTATCACATCCTGTAAGTGAGGCTCCAACCGCAGCAGGACCTGAAAGATCTATACTTGTAATTAGGTAAGCTGGGTCGGATGTAGTAATTGTTACAGTTGTATCGTTGATAGCTGACCCATTACTAATTATGTGAGGAGCATTTATTTCAACTACTGGAGGGAATGTAATTCTTCTAGATGTAGAGTTACTAGTTTCTAATGTCTCGCCAGCATTGTCATATGCTGTAATCTCTATTGTATGAGAAGGTTGACTAGGATCTAAGCTGAGGTCATATGATATTATATCTGAACTGTATAAATCTTCTGGAACATCAATGGTTGTTAAATTTCCTGTTACACCGTAAGTAATTTGATATTTCTGTATTCCCGTAGGGTCTTCTGCTTTAAACTTAACAGTTGGATTATGTATGCTACCTGATGGAGGTATAACAACATTAGCTACTGTAAAGTTTGGACCTTTTGTATCTATGACATATCCGGGTTCTGCAGCTGTAGTAGTGTAACCAGCCTCATCAGTAGCATAGAGTACTAGAGTACCAGAAGTGGTAATAGTAACAGAACATCTAATAGTTAAGTGATTAGTAGGGTCAGGTTCGTCACATCTGTATGGAAAATCAGGAGATGATGTATTTCTTATCCCCTGACATTGAATACTGCCAGATTCAATAGAGGCAACACTTGATGCATGTAATCCTACAGATTCAATTGAAAACCTATCACTTACTTCAAATACAGTATCCGTTATATTCCCTTTCTTTGTTTTGGTTCCTGGGATAATTCTAATAACTGGTCCTACATCATCAATATCTTTAACTTTAATTATGAAAACTTCTTCTGAGTAAAGTCCAATATCATCTGTTGCTCTTACTCTAATAGTGTAGAGATTTTTGTCAAGAGGATCATATGAGCCTTGTGGGTCTTCAAAGTCTGGTTCTTCTAGGAATGATAGATGTCCACTATTCAAATCAAGTACAAACTTTGAGTTATCCATATCTCCTTCACCAGGGACAAGAGTGTAGGTAATAGCTGAGCTTTCATCATCAATAGCTGAGATATACCCTACATCTTTGGTATGTTCATCAACTTCATTATCATCCAACAACTGTATGGTATGTGGTGGACAGTTTTGACCAGCATCTGAAATATTCCACCCAAAATCAATTGCTAATCTGTCTCTGTAAGGTTTAGCAGTACAGTAATGAAGTCCTTGTGCACCAAGTAGTACATTAGATTGAACAGATTGTGCACTCCATTTTCTTAATAATTCCTCATAGTTTTCCATTGAGAAAGAGGTGTTCTCTAAAAGATTTCTAAAAGTCTTTACATTACTAATATTCCAATCAGATATGTCCTGATTGAATTGAGTGGCACTCCAGAACATACTGTTCATATCCTTTACACTTACAGTATTAAAATGACTTACATCTTGGTTAAATGCATAGGCCATCTGGAACATAGCTAACATAGTAGTTACTTTTGATGTGTCCCAGTCGGTTAATGGCTGGTTAAAACGATGAGCTCTGTCAAACATTCTTTCCATATTAGTAGCACTCAAAGTTCTCCAACTACCAATTGGTTGGTTAAAAGAAGCATTAGATCTAAACATTCCGTAAAAGTCTTTAACATTTTGTACATTCCAATTGAGAGGTGTACCACTAGCTCCAGAAGAGTCTCCATTGTTAAATCTTGAAGCAAAGAACATATCTCTAACAGTAGTAACATTCCCTAAGTTCCAATTAGTAATGTTTTGGTTAAAGGAAGAAGCTTGGAAGAACATCTCAGACATATCGGTTACATTATCTGTTTTCCAGTTTCCAATTGGACTATTAAATTTAGGTGAACTCTTAAACATACCTTTCATGTTTTGTACATTGATAGTGTTCCATGAATTCATAGTGTCATTGCCTGTGAAGTTTGCATTGTTTGCAAAAGCAAAAGACATGTCAGTTACTCTTGATAGGTCAGGTAGGTCAGTAGCAGTTAATTTTAAGTTAGGCATACCTTGAAAGGCATTTTTAAAACTTGTCCATTTGATATTTCCCCATTGTTTAATTTCTAGAAGCTTAGCTTTTTCATCGTTCGTTAAGGTAGGGGAATAGAAGGCTATGGGGGCGAGAGTTCTAATACAGACATTGTATGTACCAGCTGTTTTATAATCATGGGTGTATCTAGCATCAAAAACTACATCGTAATTACCATCACATTTCCAAGAGACTTCGTAGTAGGGAGTGCCTTCTGTCTGTTGGAAGTTTAATGTAATCTTAGTTGGGTCAACTGCAGTAGCATTTGTCTTCCATTGTGTCACAAAGAGTTCAGGGTCATATGCATGGGTTGTAAAGACACCTTTTTTAATTAGTAGGGTAGTAAAAAGAGCAACTAGGAGGAAGGTTCCTAGAAGGAAGAGGATTCTCTTTGTAGTCTGATGTAGGACAGTTTTTGTATTCATTTTTAGAAATTAATATATGTTAATTTTAATTATCTCTATTTATCTTCTTGCTTTTTGAATATGGCATACCCAATGAGTATTACTAGTATGACAATTATTCCAATTAACCAATAGTTTGGTTTACTTTCTTTTTCTAACTGTACATTAATCTCTATTTCTTCTTCTTTTTCATCATCATTAGTTAAATCAATTGTTCTTTCATCCTTCTGTCCTTTGTAGGAGATTATCATTGTGTGTTTACCAACTTCTACATTCTTAAAGTATGCTTCTCCATTTTCATCAGTTATTTCTGTTCTAACTTTAGAGTGCAATTCAACAGTAGCACCTTTGACAGGTTTCTTTTCTTTGTCATATACCTTTACTCTTAGATCTTTGTAAAGAGTAGGAGTAGTTGATTTTTCAATTGTTTCAGATGTTTCACTCTTATCTTCTTCTTTCTCTTCTGTAGCATCTGTGGTTTCTGTCTGTTCCACGACAGGGTTAAGGTATTGAGCTATTAGATTTTTTGGTTTTGTAACAGGTTTTGAATCTGATGGTGTGGGAATGACTGGTTGTGTAGGTGGAGTAAGAGGTTTTTCTGGTGGAGTGTCTGGTGGGGTTACAGGAGGTGTTGTCTCATCTACATCTAATACATAGATATCAATTGTTTGTGTACTACTTAAAGATTCAAACCTTGGATTATCAGTTGCTGTAACCTCTACCACATATTTATTTGGAACATCTCCAGCCTGTGTTGGGTTCTCATAGTCTGGGGCAGAAACGAAATATAGTTTACCTGTTGCTGGTTCAATGGTAAATTTACTTGCATCAGCACCACCTGTTATTGAATAGGTATGTGTTTGTTTTGGTAATTGAGTATCTGTAGCAACTATCTGCCCTACATATGCCTCATTCTCATCTACAACAAATTCTGAATGTGTGGTGAATAGTGGGGCGGTGTTGTTTTCTTTACCAATCTCGAACATAACTTTGGTATTGAAGACTTCTCCAATGCTTGTTGTATACACATCACTAAAATCAAAATACATTTTGTTGTACTGTGGTGCAGTAGAGGTGAAATATCTTGAATTATCATTCCATCCCTCCAATACTGTCACATCAGAGAAGAACCCTGTGTCTTTTCCATAGACTACAGCTCTTCCTCCCATCTGATCTCCAACATAGTTTGTTTGAGAATGTGAACCTGCAACATTTTCTTTTACATAGAGAGGAGCTACCATTGAAGTGTCTGTAATCTGTCCTATAGAATCAACCCTGTTAATTGGTACCATGAATAAATATGAATCTACTAAGTTTTCTGAGGTTAACCAAGTTGTTTTCTGTGTTAAGTAGTTGTCTCTGTCAAAATGGAAAGTCCAATGTTTTTCTGAAGTAGCAACATTTTCTCCTACATTTGAAAGTCCATCTGGAGCAAATAGGTTGGAGTCTTGATAGATGTCTAATTGCTTTGTTTTTCTAAATCCAAACTCTGTATAGTCAATCTCATGCCCATCTAATTCGATAGAAAAATCTGTTAGTAGTTCATCCCCATGTGCAGCAGAACCCATAAAGTCTGAAGCACCAGATATCCTTATGGCTGTCTCCCAGTTTCCTGATGTGACAATTGTTCTTTTTGTGGCAAAGTTCTCATCTGTTAGATATGTGCGTCCAAGTAGCCATGAGTCTGCTTTTGTAGAATCATTTACAATTCTGAAGAAATTGTAAGCTATATACTCAGTTCCATATGGTTTGTAGATTGTAATATCCTTGTCTTGAATATTAAGTAGCATATAGGAGCTATCTATCTGATTCTTGTATACCTTTGAGGTTGTACAGTTTACACAGTCCAGATCGTTGTTAATATCTGTGCTATATAAAGTACCATTTGCTAATGTATGAATGTTTACATTCTTTACAGAGGCATTAACGAAGGATGCTCCATATGTATTACCAATATTCCTTATGGAAATAGTTTCTATTAAAGCTGTACTTCCTTGTAGTACATCGTTGATATATAGCTCTACATTTGTTCCATTGATTAAAACCTTATACCTATTATATACAGCCTGATTAACAGGTGTTGAGGGGGTAAAGCTCATCCATGTTGAACTACTACCACGAATTGCAAATGTAGAAGAATTGTTCCAACCCATTGTCTGATTGCCACCTCCAGTTACTCCGAACAGACCAAGAGTTCCTTGATATGCAGAATCCATATCATTCCATTTTGCTTCAAACTCTATGTAGTCTCCATCATCTTGTAAGATATATGTTTTATCTAAAGTTGCATATGCATTGACCCCATTAAATTCAGTTGCTGTTTCTCCACTATCTACACCTAATTCTACTTGTACAATTCTATTTGTAGTTGCTGTATTACCTCCAGAATCTGTTGCAGTATATGTAATGTGATATCTTCCTGTTCTGTTTGTATCAACTGTTCCTGTTGCTGTGGCAGATAAATTATCATCTACATCATCAACAACTGTTGCACCAGGGTCTACAAACTGTTCTCCTAATGGGATATTCATAAATGGATCTCCATTTAGTGTAATAACAGGGGGTTCATCAACAAAGGTTGTTGTACAGTTATGACAAGCTAGGTCATTGAAAATATCGGAACTACTTAGAGTTCCTAAAGCATCTGTGTGTATAGTGAAGTCTTTAACAGATGCATTTACAAAGTTGCCTCCATATGCATTTGCTATGTGTGATATACGGATAGGTTGAACAAGTGCTTTTGTTCCTCTTGTTACATCATCTATGAAGAGTTCAACACCTGTACTTGTAATTAACACCTTATACTTATGTAGCTCTGCTTGGTTTACACCATTTACAGTGTAGACAAGCCAGTTACTATCATTATCACGCACACGAAAGCCTGTGGTACTATGTCAACCTACAGTGTTTGGGAGAGTTCCACCGACTCCAAAAAGACCCAATGTCCCATTGTATGCAGAACTCATATTATTCCATTTAGCTATAAATTCTAGGTAATCTCCTTCATCTTGTAGAACATAGGTATCACCTAATTCTGCATATGCATCTACACCATTGAATTCTGTTAGGGTAAAACCTGCTAGAGCCTCCTTTTTAATGGAGGAGGTTGTAGTTTCAAAAACAGTATAGAAAGTAAATATTGCTATTACAGCAAGTAAAATAGGTGTTATTTTTTTAAGCATAACAGAGCAGTTAAAATTTATCTCTTATACATATTATATTGTAATGAAAAAGATAGGTAAGTCAAGCTGAATCCTCGTTAATGACCAGTTGTGTATAATAGTATAGTTGTTAGAGGTATAAGAGTTAGCTGATAGTAATCCCAGTAGGCAAAATTGACAGTATAACCCTCATTTGATATACTCCTCACTGTTAGCAAATAATATTAGTTGTATGTCTATCCAGCTAACAGGAAGACATCACCAAAGGATAAACCCTATGGCAGATACAAAAAAAGTTGCAAAAAAAGCAACAGAAAAAATAGATAAAAAAGATCTGTATTCACAGATTGATAATTTTCTTTCTGATAAAGATAATCAAGTTAAAACCTTTAACAGAGGTGATATTGTTGAAGGAGATGTAGTTGATGTTAGAGAGGGAATGGTAATCGTTGATATCGGTTACAAATCCGAAGGTATTGTTGCAGGAAGAGAGTTAAAGAGTGAGACATTAGATTGGAGAGAGTTAAAACCTGGTGACAAAGTATTGGTATATGTAGTCAAACCAGAAGATGAGGAAGGACAGTTAATTCTCTCTATCAGAAGAACACAACAAGCAAGTACATGGTTGACTCTTGATAAGGCTAAGAAGGAGAATGATATTGTTGAAACAGTTGTTGTTGAAGCAAATAATGGTGGTTTAATTGTTGAGATTGGTAAAGGTATTAGAGGTTTCATCCCAACATCACAGTTAGATGCATCTAGAGTGTATTTAGATGGTGTTAGACAAGTAGGAAAGGACATCTCATCTAAGGTACAGAAGAGATTAAACTCATTAGTTGGAGACAAGATTCAGACAAGAATCATTGAATTAGATAGAGAAAAGAACAGAATTATCCTCTCTGAAAAGATGGTTACACAGTCAAGAGATTTGGAGCAGAGAGAGAAGACTTTAAGTAAAGTTAAGGAAGGTGATGTATTGGAAGGTACAGTTAGTGGTATTACACCATTTGGTATCTTTGTTAATGCAGAAGGTCTTGAAGGACTAGTTCACCTCTCAGAGCTTTCATGGGACAAGGTGGAGGATATTGGTAGTTTGTATAGTGTTGGAAGCAAGGTTAATGTCATGGTAATCGGTCTTTCTGATGGTGGTAAGAGAGTTGCATATAGTGTGAAGAGATTGCTTAAAGACCCATGGGCAGAAGCAATTGCTAAATACAAAATGGGTGATATTGTTAAAGGTAAGGTACAGAAAGTTGTTCCATACGGTGCATTTGTAAGAATTGCAGAAGGTCTAAATGGACTAATCCATATCTCAGAACTTTCGGACAAATTAGTAAAAGACCCTGCAGATATTGTAAAAGTTGGTGAAGAAGTTGATGTAAAGATTCTCTCTATCTCTTCTACAGAGCGACACTTAGGATTAAGTCTAAAGGGTGCAAGATATGGTGCTTCTAAACCTAAGGTAGAAACTGAGGAAGAGAAGGTAGAGATTACTCAAGAGGAATTAGCAGATGCAGTAGATAGTGCAGTTGAGGAGGAGATTTCTGAAAAGAAATAATCTGTGTCTTGTGATATAGAGTATGGTTAATACAAAAAGGAAAAAAGAAAGTACTCTTCTTGGGAGACTTAGTGGGAATGTTGTAATTTCTTTACGAACAGCTTCATTTGTTTCGGAATATCTCAAGGAGAAAAAAGGTGTGTCGGTGAGGTCTCTCTTCGCCGGTATTATCCTGAATCCTGAATCATTAGCAAGAAGGGTAATTGACCAGATGAAGATCTCAGAGATGGCTCTTTTGGATACGGTGATAGGAAAGAGAGGAATTGAGATTACAGGTGATTCATCTAAGTCTAAAGATATTATCCTTTCTGAAGATGTTAAATATGTGATAGATAGGGCATTTGCACTTGCACGAGAGGCTGGTCATATATATGTAGGTACAGAGCATCTAATGTTAGCCCTTCTAGAGGGAAGATTTAAGGAGTTAGAGGGTCTGGATACTTTAGGTTTGACATATGAAAAGTTCCAAGATACTTTGTTAAAGGTTGCAATATATCCTGTTGGATTCTTTCCAAAAGGTTTTGATATGGAAGGTGAGAGTGGGATAGTAGGTTCTTTTGGTGTCGACTTAGTTGAGTTGGCAAAGCGAGGACAGTTAGATCCAGTTATTGGAAGAGAAGAGGAGATTGACCAGTTGATAAATATTCTGAGTAGAAGGAAGAAGAATAATCCGATAATTCTTGGGCAAGCTGGTGTAGGTAAGACTGTTTTGGTTGAAGGTCTTGCACAGAGGATTGCAGATGGGGTGGTTGGTCCTTCTTTGAGAGATGTTAAGATAGTCTCTTTAGATGTTTCTGCAATTATGGCAGGTAGTAAGATGAGGGGTGATGTTGAGGAGAAGGTAATGGCTATAATTGATGAGGTGGCTAGTGATGGTAATACAATACTTTTCATTGATGAGATATCTTCAATTGTGTCCCCTGGTATGCCGGGTAGTTCATCTGATATTGCATCTGTTCTTAAGCCAGCACTCACAAGAGATGATTTTAAGGTAATAGGGGCGACTACAACGGAGGAGTATAGTGCATATTTTGAATCAGATAATGCTTTGGCAAGGAGATTTCAGCCACTTTACTTGGAGGAGCTCTCTGTTGTGAGTACGATTAAGGTGTTGGATAAGATTAGGCCCATATTAGAAGGTCATCATAAAGTGAAAATTAGTGATGAGGCGATTAAGTATGCTGTAAATCTTACTGATAGATATGTTGCAGATAGGTATTTACCAGATAAAGCGATTGATGCACTTGATGAGGCGGCAGCATCTAAGAGGTTGAATGTTGAGTCAGATTTTAGTGATATTCAAGCTATGAAGAATATTCTTCGTGATATGAGAGGGAAGAAGGAGAAGTTGATAACTCAAGGAGATATGGAAGAGGCATTAAGAATCCAGAGGAAAGAGGAGGTAATCTTGGAAAAGATTGCAGAGAGGGAGAAGAAATTGAAATCAGCAAAGCTTAAGAAGGTAAACGAGATAAATGCAGAGGATGTGAGGCAGGTCATTGCTAAATGGACAGGTATTCCTGTTAATACTCTTGGTAGTAAGGAGAAGAATGCTTTGTTGAATTTAGAAAAGGAACTTAAGAAGGGAATAATTGGGCAAGATGAGGCTTGTTCTGTTGTTGCAAATGCAATCAAGAGAGCAAGGACAGGTATCATTGATGCAGGTAGGCCATGGGCATCTTTTCTTTTCTTAGGTCCTACTGGTGTTGGAAAGACAGAGTTGGCAAAGGTTTTAACAAGGGAGTTGTTTGGAAAGGAAGATAATCTTGTGCAGATAGATATGAGTGAGATGATGGAGATGCATAGTGTTTCTAAGTTGATCGGATCTCCACCTGGGTATGTTGGCTTCCAAGAGGGTGGTTGGTTGACAGAGAAGGTTAAGAGGCATCCTCATTCGGTAATTCTTTTTGATGAGGTTGAGAAAGCACATCCAGAGGTGCTAAATATATTGTTGCAAATATTAGAGTATGGTCATTTGACTGATGGGAGAGGGAGGAGGGTGAATTTTAAGAATACTGTAATCATATTGACCTCAAATATTGGGGCAGAAGAGATTAGGAAGGATAAGGTGTTGGGTTTTGGTGCTAAGGAGGAGAAGAATGTAAGGAAGGATAGTGATATAGATGATGCATATATTAGTATGAAGCAAACATTGTTAGCAGAGTTGCAAAATACTCTAAGACCTGAATTATTAAATCGTTTAGATGATGTTGTAATCTTTAGAGCTTTGACACGAAAAGATGCAAGAAAGATTGTTGGTCTTCTTGTTGATAATCTTAACAAAAGATTAACTGAGGAGAATATGAAGGTGAAGTTGGATAGTAAGGCGATAGGGTATATTGTTAAAGAAGCATTTAGTGAGGAGTATGGAGCTAGACCATTGAGAAGGTTTGTACAGGATAAGGTGGAGAATCTTCTTGCTGACTATATTCTAGAACATGGCGATGGTACAAAGGCAGAGAAAGAGGTTAGATTAACGATAGGGTTAGAGGAGGGTGAGTTGAGGATATTGGGGGAATAATGGTATAATTAAGTAGGTAGCAGGGAAGAGGGTTTTACTCTTTTGAATGGCACAGATTGCATCTGGCTCCCCATTCACTCTGCTATTGATATTCTTTTTGTTCAATTTTGAATTTGTTTTCCCAAATAGTTTTTTGGGTATCTAGTATTTGTTTTTGTTGTCTTTACCTCTTCTTTCTCCTTGTTATTGTCCTGTAGTGTATGATATAATCCGACTGTACTAGGTTGTATGCAGAATTAGGCATATAGGATTTTTGCACCTTTAAAACAAGAAAAACAGAAATTAGAAAGGAGATAAGATGGATTTTAGTAATTTCAGTTCACAGACAGAAATGATTGTTTTTGAACTATTTGATGAGGTTTTCTATTTTGGGGAACATGGTCTTCCTCCAAAACTTTTCACCAACAATAATGTAGCGGTAGGCTGGATTAGTGGACATGGTGAGCGAATGGAATACTTTATCTTTAGTAATAGTGACTTCTGTCTATATTTCAACTCTAAATCTTTAAGATTTATGAGGAAACTGTTGCAAGAGTATAGTTTGGCTAATCGCCAAATTGTTAATGAGATGCAAAAACTTGAGGTTGGTTCCTCATATACTTACATTCAGGGTATTGTGGAAGGTCCTCAAAACACGGTTTGCGCAGATACTTTTCGGGACATGGCTGATGTTCCTTGTACTTTGATAGCAGCTCCTTACAAGGAACCTATTATCAGGGTCAGATGGTATCTTCCAGAGTCCGATCGTTACATGGAAATAAACTTTAACCTCCCAATGGTTATGGTTATCCTAAGCCAACTTCCTGACGATTGAAATCTTTAAAAAATCTTTAACAACCTAAGTACATACCCAGTGGACATACCACAAATATATCCACTGGGATTTTCTTTTTTTAACATTGTTGCTTTTACAATCTTATTTGGGTCAGCAATCCTAAACTCTAATATATGGTATAATAGTAATAGGAAGCTGGGCAGACCCCGTCCTCGGTTGAGATAAGGAAACTTATCAAAAAGACCGCTAGTAAGGGGGGGTAGTCACCCAGCTTTATTCTTTAAGAATAATCTCTTTGAGTCCCCCTTTATCAAAGATTAACAGCTTGGAAATCTCCTTCCCCTTATTCCTCTTGTTATACATACTCAATTGTCTTGCTACTTTCTCTTCTAGGGAAGCTCCTTTCAAATCTATCACATAATTCTTCTTACCAGAGATAACACCTTTTTTAATAAGTCCTGAAATACTTCCATAGCTTTGTTTTAGTGGTCTTTTTAATTCCCATTCAATACCATTCCACTCAAAATCATTTGTAGGGATATATCCACCATTCTTCGATGGTTGAGCTCTACTAATCCAACGAATTGAATACCCTAAATCTGTAAATCTTTGTGCAAATTCTTTCTCTTGTACCTTAAGGATATCTTCATTGTTGTACTCCTTTAGACTTAAACCAATTCTTTTGTGTAAAGGTGTCTTTAAAAGAATATCTCTTTGTTTTTCTGTTAATTGGGGTTTTTGTATTGTTTTGACTTTGGTCATATATATAGTTTAGAGGGTAAAGATGAACTGAGGATTAACTCATTAGAAAGTACTAAATGAATTGGTAATATTGAGGCAATATATGGTATAATAGTAGTAGGAAGCTGGGCAGACCCCGTCCTCGGTTGAGATTGGGAAACTTATCAAAAAGACCGCGAGCATGGGAGGGTAGTCACCCAGCTTTACTTTTGTAAAATAATCTTTTTTTACCCCTTCTTATTCAAGATTAACTCATTGAAAAACCATAAGTGAATTGGTAATATTGTGGACATAGATGTATCCGTTACATCATTGGTCAATTAAGTTCTAAAATATATACAGGTATGAATATTAAAGATATCCAAAAATGGGAAAGAGATTTTACTGCTAAGAAAGGTATTGCCCAGGAAGAAGAGAAGGCAATCAAGATAGCAATTCTTAAGCTTACAGAAGAAGTTGGCGAAGTATCAAAAGCCATATTGGAAAAAAAGTGGGAAGATGTTCCAGCTGAGGTCACAGATGTTATTGTCTTTGCATGTAAAGTTGCAAATATTGCAGAGGATTTCCATAATACAGAGAAGCTTACAGATGTCATGAAAAAGAAACTGGAATATTGTGAAGAGAGAACATATGACAAAGAAACAAACAAGTTAGATAAACCTACGAATAAACAGTTTTCATAATTGGGTGTAGTTATCTAATGTGATATACTCTCCTATGAAATATATCTGTTCATCTTGTAATACAGAATTTTTAAAATGGTCAGGAAAGTGCTCTGCTTGTGGAGAATGGGGTACTTTGGAGGAGGTTGAAGATATTCCTGTTGTTTCAAATAGTACAAAGCCGGTAGAAGCATCAAGCTATGAACCGATCAAGGGCTTCATTGCAAAGAAAGGAAAAAGTATACCTAAGAACAAGATAAGTACAGGGTATGGAGAGTTTGATAGGGTGCTTGGTGGAGGTCTTGTACCAGGTGAAGTTGTCCTCCTTAGTGGTGAGCCAGGTGTTGGGAAGTCAACTATGTTGATGCAAATTGTTTTGAATTTCTGTAGCAAGGGAAAGGTATTGTATGTATGTGGTGAGGAGTCTCCTTCTCAATTGAATGAAAGGTTGGAAAGATTAGCAGGAGATGTAAAAGGGAAGAAGTTGGATAACTTTGTTGTTACAGAGGATACAATTGCAGAGAATCTTGTTGCTTTAATTGAGGCTGAGAACTTTGAGCTTGTAGTGGTTGATTCAATACAGAGTATGTCATCTCTTCAATCAAAAGGATACCCAGGAAGTATCTCTCAAGTTCGACTATCTGGTGCTTTGCTAACACGAGTAGGTAAAAGAACAGGTATTCCAATTTTCATAGTTGGGCAGATAAATAAAGGGGGAGATATTGCAGGACCAAAGGTTTTGGAGCATATTGTGGATTGTGTTTTGTATATGGAAGGAGATCAATATAATCAATATCGTATAGTAAGAAGTATGAAGAATAGGTTTGGTTCTACTAATGAGATAGGGGTTTTTGAGATGAGGAGGGATGGGTTAAATGAGGTAGGTAATCCATCTTTGTTGTTCTTGGAGTCGAGTAGTGAATCATCTGGTAGTGCTATAGGCGCCGTTATACAAGGCTCTAGAGTTGTTTTTGTTGAGGTACAGGCTCTTGTTGTGGAAAGAGAGAGTGAAGCAGGTCCTCTTAGAAGGGTAGCAAATGGTATTAAGAAGCCTAGATTAGATATGCTCTGTGCTGTGATGTCGAGAAAAGGAAAAGTATTTTTAGGTAACAAAGATGTCTTTGTAAATGTAGTAGGTGGTCTTACAATCTCAGATCCAGCTATTGATTTAGCAGTATGTGCTGCTATTAAATCTTCTGTGGAGGATAGGGTGTTATCCAAATCAACAATATATTTTGGTGAGGTGGGACTTACAGGTGAGGTTAGGGGTACTTGGGGTGTTGATTCGGTCATCAAGGAGGCTGAAAGATCTGGGTATACTGATTTGATTGTTGGAAGGATGAAGGTGGGGGCTTCTAAGAAAGTTAATGTAAAGAAGGTTTACAAGGTTAGTAGTATTTAGAAAGTTTTTCCTCTTAGTACACACTTTTGTTATATGTAAAACCTTTAAGTTTTTTTCTTAAATATATCCACAATGTTTGTAACATCCAATATAACAAAACAAGAAATGTAACTTCATGTGTAACATGTTGCAATAAACCCTCTCGGACAAGAGGCTTCTAAACCGACCCTCAAATGTGGATTAAATATATAGGCTTGACAAATACCATCGTAAGGGAGTATAATCTGTTATAGTTCTTTACATAGGTGTGGATATCTTAGGTTTTTCCCTTTGTCTGGGGTGTCACAAGCACAGCTGGGCAATAGGAAAAGCCTAAGATCTATTTACCTTTTTCTCACTTTGATCTAACTATATAGATTAAAATAAGAAGAAGGGAAAACATCTTGTATGTTCTTCGAAACTATTCCCTTACAGGAGTAGAACCCGGGGTCGGTTGGGGCAGTACCGATCCCTTCTTCTTTTTTCATTAGATTTTGAGAATTGACATCTTCATTTGATTTCAATATACTTCAAATATCAAATGGCTAATTGCCCAATTTCATTTAATTTTCCCTTAAGGAAACATGGTTAAAAAAACTAAAACTATTAAAGAGTACGAAGAGATGACTCTTGCAGATATTCGTAAAGAAGCACAGGAATTAAAGTTAGAAAACTTTATGGAGCTTCCAAAGCGAGATTTAATAATTGAGGTATTGAAAAAGAAGTCTGATAAAGAGGGCTTTGTAGAAGTGAATGGAATCTTGGAGGTGATGAAAGATGGTTCTCATGGAATATTGAGAACAGAGGATATTCTTCCAGGTGACAATGATGTATATATCTCTGGTTCACAGATTCAGAAGTTTAGCCTGAGAACAGGTGATGAGATTGCAGGACCTGCTAGGCTTCCAAAGGATAAAGAGAAGTATTTGAGTCTCTTGAGAGTTGATACAGTATATGGAAGGCCAGCTGCAGATGCTGCAAGTAGGCCAAACTTTAGGAAGATGACGCCAATTTTCCCAAATAAACAGATTAAGCTTGAAACAGAGCAGGATGTAATTTCAACAAGAATGATTGATCTGCTTTCACCAATTGGTTTTGGACAGAGGTCTATGGTTGTATCTCCTCCTAAGGCAGGTAAGACATGGCTTTTGAAAGATATTGCTAATGGTATTGCAAAGAATCATCCAAAAGCGAAGTTAATGGTTGTATTGGTAGGTGAGAGACCTGAAGAGGTTACAGATATGAAGAGATTTGTAAAAGGAGAGGTGTATGCTTCAAACTTTGATGAATTACCAGAGCAAAACTGTAAGGTTGCTGAGATGGCATTACAGAAAGCTATGAGAATGGTTGAGTGGGGTGAGGATGTCATTATCCTTATGGACAGTATTACAAGGCTTGCTAGGGCATACAATATCACTATGCCAACATCTGGTAAGACTCTCTCTGGTGGTTTTGATCCAGTTGCACTCTATCCTCCAAAGAGATTCTTCGGTGCTGCTAGAAACTTTGAAGAGAAGGGTAGTCTTACAATTATTGCTACTGCACTTGTTGATACAGGTAGTAGAATGGATGATTTGGTATATGAAGAGTTTAAGGGAACAGGTAATATGGAACTTCATTTGGATAGGTCTTTAGCAAACAAGAGGATATACCCAGCAATTGATGTGATTAATTCAGGTACAAGAAATGAAGAGTTACTCTTAGGTAAAGATGTTCTTAATCAATCTTGGAGAATTAGGAGAATGCTTGAGGTCTTAGATGCTAATGAGAATCCTGCAGAGGTTCTAATTGACAGGCTAAGGAAGACAAAGGACAATGAGGAGTTTCTTGCAACTCTCCATGAGGCATAGTTAAAATGTGGTATAATGGGTATTGCTAAACTATTTAAGAGTTAAATAGCATTGGTAGATACAGATTTGGATTCTCAACAAAACAAGAATATTCAGGGGTTAAGTTTCAAGAGTCTTAAGGATTTACCTTCTTTCAATGATGAGAACTATCTTTTTGTAGATGGGGAGATTGAGGAGAATAGGTTTGTTAGGGAATTTAAGAGAAAGTTTAGGGAATTCTATGTAAAGCAACAGACCAAGAACAATGTCGTTGAATTTGTTTTGTCTTTAGTGGAATACATTGCCTCGCGTATTTCTGTAGTGTTAGTATTAACTTCGGTCCTTTTTGACATAATCTTCCAATCATTTAATGAAAGGAAAAATACTCTTGCTACAAAAATGTTCTGGGGTAGAGGTAATTTTCTTTCTTCTGCGTTGAAGGTTCTTTTTCTTAGTGTTTTCTTCATTCTTTCAATTACATATCTGTATAGGAAACCAGCGGTTAGTGTTGCAAGTGAGGAAGAGTTGGACAGTATTGGTGTTGCTCAGACAGATTTAATGGTAATGAACTCTTCTTTAAATACTGTGATTCCTAAAGATAGGCCTAGGAGATATTCTGAGAAATATATTGTAAAGAGAGGAGATACATTGGCAAGTATTGCTCAGGAGTATGATTTGCAGGTAAAAACAATTATGTGGGCAAACGATCTTAGGTCAGAGAGGTATCTAAGATTGGGGCAGGAGTTGGAGATTCCTCCTAGAGATGGTGTTGTTGTAACGATAAAGAAGGGAGATACGGTTGAGTCTTTGGCGAAGAGATATTCTGCAGATGCTGCAGATATTGTTGATCATAACTGGTTGGAGAGTCCATATACATTAATTTCAGGGACGGAACTCTTTATCCCAAACGGTTCAATTCCACAACCTGTTAGAAAGCCTGTATATGCTACTAGGAGTACATCTCCTCGTACATCTTCCAGCATTAAATATACTCAAACACCAGTAGATCCTAATGTAGGGAAGTTCTTAGGTTGGCCGGTAGGAGGACCAAGTAAGATATCTAGAGGTTTCTTTCCTGGTCACTATGGTATTGATATATATCCAACTAAGGGACAGCCTAGTGTTGTGGCAGCTGCTCCGGGTAAAGTCATTAGTGCGGGTTGGGGTGGAAGTGGTAGGTACTATGGCTTTGGTAACTATGTACATGTAGACCATGGGAATGGATATACTACTTTGTACGCTCATATGGCAAAACTATATGTTGGTACTGGTACTAGCGTGGGACAAGGACAAGCATTAGGGCAGATAGGTGCTACGGGTGTAGCGTACGGTATCCATGTCCACTTTGAGTTAAGAAGGGGTGATATGACAAGAATCAATCCAGCTCCATATATGCGTTAGTGGGCTCATAGTTCAGCAGGTAGAACATCGCATTCGCAATGCGAAGGTGACCGGTTCGATTCCGGTTGAGTCCATTTTTTAGAGGTTACCTTCGCAGTTTCTTCTTTTCTAGCGAGGACTATATCGGTTTTTTGGTGATTTTTTAATATGCTATAAAACCAAGACTTGTAGTATGTTAAATATTAGGTATGAATGCAGTATAGTTCCTTTTGTGGTAATACTTTACTGCGAAGGTAACCATCTTTGTATTGTGTGGTATAATAGCTGTGATGCAATTCTGGGCCTGTAGCTCATTTGGCTAGAGCACTTCGCTGGCAGCGAAGGGGTGAGGGGTTCGAATCCCCTCAGGTCCATATTTAACTTTTCTTATCATCTCAATGCAAAAAGAAAAGCTTCAAGACTATGTATTTCCCAAAAACTTCTACTGGGGAGCAGCTACTGCTAGCCATCAAGTAGAGGGAAACAATCATAATGATTGGACAGAGTGGGAGAAATCAGAGAAAAGAATTAAGGATCTGAAGAGTAGTGGTTTAGTTGGTAAACATGGACTTGATAACTTCATATCAGGTAGGAGTGCAGACCATTACAATAAATATAAAGAAGATTTTAAGTTAGCAAAAGAATTAGGCCATAATGCAACAAGGTTCTCCATTGAATGGTCTAGGATTGAACCAGAAGAAGGGGTGTTTGATCAAAAAGAGATAGACCATTACAAAGATGTGATAAAGACACTAAAAGAATTAAATATTGAACCATTTGTAACTCTTTGGCATTGGCCAATACCAATCTGGTTGAGAGATAAAGGGGGATTGGAAGCATCAGAAATGCCTAAATACTTTGTAAGATATGCTAAGAAGGTTGTAGAGGCATTGGGAGATGATGTTAAGTTCTGGATTGTTCTTAATGAACCTGAAGTAAATACTGGTATGGGATATATGCTAGGAATATGGCCTCCACAGAAGAAAAATATCTTGCAGTACTTTAGAGTTACTTACAATCTAATGAAAGCTCACAAGCTGACATACAAGGAGGTAAAGAAGATTAATCCTAAAGCTCAGGTTGGTATAGCAAAGCAAAATGTTTCTTTTTCTCTCAAAAGGGATACTCCTGTAAATAGGATAATTAGATGTTTGGCAAACTTCTACTGGAATCATGTATGGCTATGTTCTCTTAAGAAATATCAGGATTTCATTGGCCTAAACCACTATTTTCACTGTGTAGTTGATTATGGCTTGTATAAGAATGATTTTAAGATAGTAAATGACTTAGGTTGGGAAATATGGCCAACATCTCTGTATGAGTGTCTTAAAGATTTAAAGAAGTATAATAAACCGGTATATATTACAGAAAATGGTCTGGCTGATGCTAAAGATGAGAAGAGAACATGGTTCATATATGAAATGTTAAAAGGAGTTCATAAGGCAATAGAAGAAGGTATTGATGTAAAAGGGTATTTGCATTGGTCTTTAATGGATAACTTTGAATGGGCAGAAGGATATTGGCCAAGATTTGGCTTAATTGAAATAGATTATGACACTCTTGAAAGAAAGCCTAGAAAGTCGGCATATTTTTACAGGGATATTTGTATACATAATGGAATAGTAGCTTCAACAGTAGATAAGTACAAAAAAGAAATTGAGAAATTCTCTTAAATGTATACAATAATAGGTAGGAGAGTAAATCTGTTTCACTCTTGAGTTTCATAAAACTGTAAATTGTGTCCTTCCAATGTTTTCTTTTTTAATGTAAAATACCTAGGTATGGAAAACAGATACAACCCTAAAGATATTGAAAAGAAGTGGCAGGATAAATGGTTTGCAACCGATATGTATCATGCCAAGGATTTTGATTCTAAAGAAAAATACTATCTTCTAGCAGAATTTCCATATCCTTCAGGTGATAGTATGCATATGGGACATGCTAGGAACTTTACCAATATGGATTCTGTAGCTAGATTAAGAAGAATGTTAGGGCAGAACGTATTGTATCCAATAGGTTGGGATGCATTTGGATTACCAACAGAAAACTATGCAATTAAGATGAAAAGGCCTCCTCAAGAGATTACCAAGGAGAATATCGCTACTTTTATAAAACAGTTGAAAGCAATGGGCTTTTCTTTTGATTGGGATAGAGAGATTGATACAACAGATCCAGAATATTACAGATGGACACAGTGGATTTTCCTTCAGTTATACAAGAAAGGTTTAGCGTATAAGGCTGAGATGCCAATTAACTGGTGTCCTAAGTGTAAGGTGGGTTGTGCTAATGAGGAGGTTGTTGGAGGGAGGCATGAAAGATGTGATGAACCTGTGGAACAAAGAAATATGAATCAGTGGGTGCTTAGGATTACGCAGTATGCAGACAGATTGATTGATGAGCTGGATAAAACGGAGTATTGGGAGAGTGTTAAATCAGCACAGAGGAATTGGATTGGAAGAAAGACATGGTACGACATTGATTATAAAGTAGAAGGGACAGATATTACATTAAGAGTGTCAACAACAAGACCAGACACGCAGTTTGGTTCTACTTTTGTTGTTGTTGCTCCTGATGCTAAGGTTGTAGAGAAACTTTTGAAGTATATTCCAGAAGAGAGAGTAACTGATGTAAAGAAATATATTGAAGAATCTTCTAAGAAAACAGAAGAGGAACGAATAGTTGGGCAGAGTGAGAAAACAGGTGTAGAAACAGGACTTGTTTGTAGAAATAGCATAACGGGTAAAGACCTGCCAATTTATCTTGCAGACTTTGTCCTATCAACAGTTGGGACTGGTGTAGTGGTTGGAGTACCTGCTCATGATAAAAGGGACTTTGAATTTGCAACTAAGTATGGGCTTCCAGTAATTAGAGTAATTGAAGGGCCAGATGGAGATAGGTCAGAGATAGATTCTGTTGAGAAGGTATATGAAGATGAAGGTATTGTTTTTAATTCTGATTTCATAGATGGAATGAAGAGTGAAGATGCGAGGGAGAAGATGGGTGAATATATTAAGGAGAAAGGAATAGGAGATGTTGTTGTTAGATACAACCTAAGGGATTGGATTTTCTCAAGACAGCACTACTGGGGTGAACCAATTCCAATTGTACATTGTGAGAAATGTGGTGAAGTTCCTGTTCCAGAAGATCAGCTTCCTGTTAAGTTACCTGAAGTTGAGAGCTACGAACCAACAGATACAGGAGAGTCACCATTAGCAAGTATTTCAGAATGGGTAAACACAAGATGTCCTAAATGTGGAGGGGATGCTAAGAGAGAAACTGATACAATGCCAAACTGGGCAGGTTCTAGTTGGTATTATCTTAGGTATATTGATCCTCACAATGACAAAGAATTTGCTGATATGGAAAAGATGAAGTATTGGATGCCAGTAGACCACTATGAAGGAGGTTCTGAGCATGTAACTCTTCATCTTTTGTATTCAAGGTTTTGGCACAAGGTACTTTGCGACTTAGGTTTAGTTCCAGAAGTTGAGCCGTACAAGGTAAGGACAATACATGGGGTAGTTTTAGGGAAAGATGGCTCCAAAATGTCAAAATCTCTTGGGAATGTTATCACCCCTGATGAACTATTGGAAGAATATGGAGCTGATGTCACAAGGGCATATCTTATGTTCATGGGACCATACGAAGGAGATGTGGCTTGGAGTACTGAAGCTATTAACGGGGTTAAAAGATTTGTCTCAAAGTTCTACACCTACCTTTTGGCATTATGGGAGAAGAAAGATGATAAATTGACAGAGAGTGGAAGTATTGCTAAATTGGTAAAGAAAGTTAAGGAGGATATATTAAACTTTAAGTTTAACACCTCAATATCTGCACTCATGCAATTCTATAATTCGAATGTTGATTCTACATTCTCAACTACCGATGTTGAAAGATTGATTCTAACAATTGCTCCAATTCTTCCACATATGGCAGAGGAGATTTGGGAAAAAACTGGACATGAGTTTAGTGTTCACACTCAAAAGTGGCCAGAGATAGATGAGAGTCTTTTAGAAGATGACACTATTGAAATTCCTGTACAGGTAAATGGCAAATTGAGAGGAAAGATAGAGGTTTCTTCAGATGCAACACAGGGAGATATTGAAAAAATAGTATTAGAAAGCCAAATCTTAGGAAATGTTGAAGTTAAGAAAATAATATATGTACCGAAGAAAATAGTGAGTGTGGTTATTTAAATAAATTAATATATTTTCCTATGGATGTAACAAAGAAAAACACAATACTAACAATTGGTATTGTAGTAGCTATTTTTGCTGTTGTATTCTGTCTTTTAATGGTTTTAAATAAAATGAGTTTTACAAATATGAATAATAGTGTAAATGTACCAACAGTAGAGGGACCAGTTGAGTCCAACTATACTGCAACTATTAAGACAAGTATGGGTGATATTGTTCTTGCATTGTATGATACAAAAGCACCTAATACGGTGAAGAACTTTAAGGGGCTTGCAGAGAAAGGGTTCTACAATGGACTAATCTTTCACAGGGTAATACCTACATTTGTGATACAGGGAGGTGATCCAAATGGAAATGGCACAGGTGGTCCTGGTTACAAATTTGATGATGAGATATCTGATGTGAAGTTTACTCCATATACACTAGCAATGGCGAACTCAGGGCCTAATACAAACGGTTCTCAGTTTTTCATAACAACAGGGGATATTGGTGAGGCTAATATGCGTAACTTAGATGGTGGATATACCATTTTCGGAGGTGTACTTAGTGGTCAGGAGGTTGTTGATAGTATTAGTAGGGTTGAAACAGATGCAAATGATAAGCCTCTTGCGCCTGTGACAATGGAGTTAATAACTATCGAGAAGAATTAATCTTCAGTTCATAATTGTAGTGTAATATGTTACTTAATGGACATATTACAAAAGAAGCAAATTTTCAAATATGTTGTGGTTGGGGCAGTTGCTCTGTTACTTGGAATATTTCTAGACCATTTCCTCATCTATCCATTCTTTACATTAGATAAAGAGCAGGTTGTGGAGGGTGTTGGTAGTGAGAATAATGTTCCCATAGTTCAGGTTGAGACTCAGGGGGGAGAAGATAAAACTCTTGAAATTCCTAAGACCTGTAAAATACATGTAGATGTGAGTGGTGCACTAAAGAGACCGGGTGTTTTCTGTATGGAAGAAGGCTCAATGGTTATAGATGCCATTACAAAGGCAGGGGGATTTACAGATCAAACAGCATACAGGTTTGTTGCTAGGAAGATAAATCTCTCACAAGTATTGGTAAACAATCAGAAAATATATATTCCATATGAAGAAGAGACTGATTGCAAGCTTTTGAGCTTTCTTCCACAAGCAAAAGAGGTAGAAACGATTGTTAGTAACACCTCTAATACAAATATGCCTACGAGTGAGATAGAGGCAGGTAACTCACCTGATACTACAAGTGGAGGAGATGAAAGATGTATTAATATCAATACTGCAAGTGCTGAACAGTTAGATACACTAAATGGTGTTGGTCCAACTATGGCACAGAAGATCATAGAGGGGAGACCGTATTCAAAAATTGAGGACCTTTTGAATGTGAGTGGCATAGGGGAATCTACATTTGCAAAGTTCAAAGAGAAGATATGTATCTAAGAATTAGAAGGATACTAGAGGGTGTGTTCCTGAGGTTTCAAAAGAGAGTGACAGGGTTGGCTAGATTTTTGAGAGACTACAAAATCATTTCATTTTCAATTCTGTATATCATTCTAGATGCAGTAATGATTACTCTGTTGAGAAACATAAAGGTGTCCCACACTATCGGACTATTAGGTATGGCTCTACTATGTATCATGTTCTGTAAAGTTGGGAAAAAGATTAAAAATAAAAAAGGGGAAATTTCTGGAAGGAGAGGAAGGCAAAAAAAGAAGAAAGAGTGGATAGGTACAATATTTGAACTTTTGTTTTTTGTAATCATAACAACCCTTCTAGTTTGCTTACGAATAACTCCAGTTTTAAGGTATGAGGAGGACATGCAGGAGAAGGTGTTAGGTTTCACCAACAGTTCCACGATTTTAAAAGGGTATATCTATGATGAGCCAGTTGAAAAGCATAGAAGTCAGCAGCTTGTAATTAGTGTTCTAGAGGGTGAGCTAGAAGGGGAGGGGAAAGTTCTGCCTGAGGGTATGTTGGTACAAGTTAAGACAGCTTCCTTCTACAAATTCCACCTAGGGCAGGAGTGTGAATTGCGTGGAACTCTGGAAGAGCCGGAGAACTTTGAGGGTTTCGACTACAGGGCATATTTGCGAGATAGAAAAATTTTTCTTTTGATGAATAATCCTGTGGTCAAATGTACCTCAATTTCCGAGAGACATCATGGTAGTATTCTTCGACATGGACTGGTTGATATGAAAAATAATTTAATTGAAATTATAGAGGAGGTGTTGAATGAACCTCAGTCTTCACTCCTCGCTGGAATTATTTTTGGGGAGAAAAAACTTTTTAGTAAATTTTTCGATGAGGGTACTAGGGTGGCAGGACTGAGTCACATAGTGGCAGCCTCGGGGTACAATGTTACCATACTGGTAGTTACTACTGAGAAAATATTTTTCTTTCTTCCTAAAAAATTAAGGGTGATAGTTGGCCTCATAGTCATCTGGTTGTTTGCAATCCTCTCTGGTCTCTCATCTTCAATAGTGCGAGCCTGTATAATGGGGAGTATATCTCTCTTAGCAATCATATTTGGTAGAAGCAATACTGTCCATGTTGCAATTCCCCTTGCTTCCGCTCTTTTTGTTGTTGCACAGCCCTTAATTGTATTTGATGTTGGTTTTCTCCTCTCACTATCTGCAGTACTAGGTTTAACATATATTCTTCCAATATTACTTGATTTGAAAGCAAAAGTTACTAAGAAATTTCAATTTGTTGATGATAATATTCTTCCAACTCTAAGTTGCACTCTTGGTACACTTCCCATCTCCATTCTTACCTTTAACACTTTCTCCATATGGGCAGTTCCAAGTAATACCATAATTCTTCCCATTATTGACACAACAATGTTCTTAGGGGTTTTGGGTATAGTAGCGTGGAATATCTTCAAACCCCTCTCATACATCTTCTTTACAATTACCAATATGCAACTGAAGTACTTCGAGTTTGTTGTTAATCTAATACATTCCTTAGATTGGGGTCAATTTGAGTTCTCTGGAGGAGCATCTAAGTTTGTTTCACTAACTTTTCTGCTAATGGCAATACTTTTCATAATCTATCTCTATCCAATTGAAAATGAACAGTATAACTACTATCTTAAATCTGATTCTTAAATTCCTCTGGAAGAATATTTTGTTGATAATATTCTTTTTAGTAGGATTGTTTTTTGTTGTAGTATTAAGGAAAACAACAATATTGCAACCAGAGATTGTTTTTCTTGATGTTGGTCAGGGTGATGCCATTTTAATACAACAAGATAACTTTCAAATTGTGATTGATGGTGGGGGAGATACATCCGTTCTGTATGGTTTGGCTAAGCATATGCCTTGGTATGACAAGACGATTGAGAGATTAATCTTAACACATCCTCATCAGGATCATCTGGAGGGCCTTTTGTTGATACTTAAAAAGTACAAAGTAGAGGAGGTTTGGTATTTTCCAGTTGAGTATGAGTATAGTGGGTATGAATATTTGCTAAAAGAGTATGAAACATTGTTACAAGAGGTAAAAGCAGGTGATTATATTCGATATGGTGATTTGTATGGTATAGTTCTCTTCCCATTTGAGGGTGACCCGCAGAGGGTGAGGAATGTGAATAATGCCTCGGTTGTAATGTTTTTTGAGATTGATGAGTACAAGATCTTGTTAATGGGGGATGCAGAGATGGAGGTAGAGGAAAAGCTTTTGGATTACGAGTTTCTACATAGAATTGATATTCTGAAAGTGGGTCATCACTGTTCTAACACTTCAACCTCCGAAGAGCTTTTAAGTTTCACACAACCTAGTATAGCTATCTGCTCATGTGGAATCCTTAACAAGTTTGGACATCCGCATTATGAAACTTTGGAAAAATTAAAAAATGAGAATGTGCAATATTTGATCACATATGAGGAGGGGGATATGAAGTTTGTATTCTAATGTTAAGGGAAAACTGGTAGAATGGTTTAGATCTGTACCTATAGCTCAATTGGATAGAGCATTGGTTTGCGGAACCAAAGGTTGTCGGTTCGATTCCGGCTAGGTACGTACAGGTCTGGCCTAGGTCTGCCCCCTGTTTATATATTTTTCATCATCAGTTTTTGCATATCTAAAAAGGTTTCCTAGCCTTTGGCTTTTGTAGGGGTGTGGATTTGAGGTACAAACAGAGGAACAGGTATCCCCAAAAGGTTGGTATGTGGAAGAGATTTGGAATTGTTAAAAAGTTCTAAACGAAGGCCAGGCCTAGGGCAGGCCTGATAAATGTGGTAGAATATGACAGGAAAGCACCTGTAGCTTAACTGGATAGAGCATCGGTCTTCGGAACCGAGGGTTGGGGGTTCGAATCCCTCCGGGTGCGTATAATATAATGAGAATACCTATGAAGCAGAAGATACAAAAGATAGTTGCAGATGCATTGGAAATGATGGATGTCGACACATCTTCTCTTGATGTTGTTGTTGAGGTTCCCAAGGATTCTTCCAATGGTGATTACTCTACCAATGTTGCAATGAGATTAGCATCTGTTTTGAAGAAGAAACCTTTAGATATTGCAAATGAGATTGTAAGCCATATTGAGGATGATGATTTCTCTAAAGTAGAAGCAGTTGTACCTGGATTCATTAACTTCTATCTCTCTCCAACGTATCTTTTGAAGGAAGTCCAAAGAATAGCTGATAATCCTGCTGGATATTTTCAGTCTACTTTGAAACAGGGTGAGAAGTTGGCAATTGAATATACAGATGCAAATCCGTTCAAGGTTCTCCATATTGGACATCTGTATTCCAATACAGTAGGAGAGGCTTTTGCGAGGCTTCAGGAGGCTCTAGGAGCTGATGTAAAGAGGGTGAACTACCAAGGTGATATTGGTCTTCATGTAGCTAAAACACTTTGGGGTTTGGAGAAGAAGTTGAAAGATGAAGAAAAGACATTTTCAGATGTAGAAAAATTACCATTAGCAGAAAGAGTTAAATATTTAGGTGATGCATATGTGGAAGGTGCTGAGAAGTACGACTATTCTGATGATGAAGTGGTTAAGAAGGAGATAGATGAGATTAACTATTACATCTTCTACATTACAAATCCTGTGTTGGAGAAGAAGGATTTTAAGAGATTTGAAGATGTTGGTATGAAAGAGAAATATGTTAAAGGAAGACAGTGGTGTTTGGAACATTTTGAAACGATATATGAGAGGCTAGGAACAAGGTTTGATCACTATTTCCTTGAAAGTGAAGTAGGGGCAACAGGATTGAAGATAGTTTTGGAGAATGTTGGGAAGATTTTTAAGGAGGATGATGGTGCAATTATCTACGAAGGTGATAAAGAGAAGAATTTACATACTAGGGTGTTTGTGAATAGGTATGGGTTACCAACATATGAAGCTAAGGAGTTGGGTCTTGCTTTCAAGAAGAAAGAGGATGTTGATTATGATACTTCTATAATTATTACAGCAAATGAGCAAAGTGGCTACTTCAAAGTAGTTATGGATGCTCTTAGCAAGTTAGATATTGACATTGCTAAAAACACCAAACATTTCGCTCACGGAGTGGTAAAATTGCCAAATGCACAGAAGATGTCTAGTAGAAAAGGTGGTGTCATTTCTGCCGAGTGGCTATTAGACGAAACAAAAAAGAAAGTGCTTAAGAAGATGAAGGAGAGTTCTACTGTTCCTGTTGAGAATGTAGAGGAGGTATCTGAGAAGATTGCAATTGGTGCAATTAAGTATGCATTCTTAAGGGTCACCGTAGGGAGTGATATTGCTTTTGACTTTGACAAGGCAATATCATTCGATGGAGACACAGGTCCGTATATTCAATATGTATATTCTAGGTGTAGTTCTCTCCTAAGAGAGTTTGGGAATGAGGGTGTTAGTGAGACCCACCTTGAAAGGTGTTCATCAAATCCTTATGTAGAAAACTTAACAAGACAACTTAGCAAGGGGAGGGGTGCTCTGCTTGGCAGTGTTTTGACATATTCTCCTCTAACTCTTTGCCAATATCTTTTTGAACTTTCTCAAAGTTTTAATTCTTTCTATCAGAATGTCAGGCTCTCTGATATGGAAGAAGAAGAGAGGAGTATCCTTCTTGCAATAGTAAGGGCAGTTATGAATACTGTTGAGTATGGACTGAATCTCTTGGGGATTGAAGTAGTAGAGAAGATGTAATTAATTTTGAATTTACGAAAATGAAGGAAAAGAAAAGTTTCTTTCAAGAAAATTGGCTATTGATACTGGTCCTGTTATACATCATTCTCCCTGTTGATTTAATTCCTGATCGTACACCGATAGTAGGAACTTTAGATGATGGAGCTTTACTCTTACTCAATATTATTCTAGAGTACAGGAAATGGAAATTGAATAATGAGGGAAGGGTGGAACCTGTAAAGGGAAAGTCTGAAGTGAAAGAAGGGGAGATTGTAGAATAACGGGATGTAGTTCAGATGGCTAGAACGCTACGTTCGGGACGTAGAGGTCGCTCGTTCAAGTCGAGTCATCCCGACCACAGAAAACACTTTTTTTAGAAATGCCCTGTAAAGTCTTATACAGAGGGCTTCCCAAAATTATCTTTTTTTCTCTACTTTACCTGCTGAAGAGGAATCTATTTCTGCTTCCTGTACTAATTTGTCAAAATCGCTTTGATACAGTCTATCCTGATTCACTCTGTACTTTTCGAACTCGCTCTCAGCAAAGCTTTTTGCAATTTCTGTAGAAACTCTTCCTTTGTCTGTCAAAATATCTTCTTCGTTGAATTTCAAAAAAACATCCAAGCGTTTTGCCCAATCTTCCATGGTCATGGGGATCTTTCGCCTCGCTTGTCTTTCTGCATAATCTAAGTACATTGTGACAAACTGATTTAAGTCTTGCATTTCAGTTTTGGAAAGATAATTCTTTGCAATACTGACATCAGATTTCACAATTTTCCCATGAGGTGCATTTTTCCAAGTCGTTAATCCCATATGTTCTTTTTTATGATTAGCACGTTTTATAATTAGTTCAGCAGCTGTGTGATGATGTATTGCATAATGAAGCTTGTTTTGAACGGTAGCAAAAAAATCTTGTGATATTTTTGCTGTTGGCGAATAGTCCGTTGCTGTAGAATAGATATCTGTGATTTTTTGATAGAACTTTCTTTCACTTGCTCTAATCTCTCTGATTTCATCAAGCAAATGCTCAAAGTATGCTTCATCAAAGATTTGACCGTTTTCTAAACGCTGTTTATCTAAAACATATCCTTGTATTGTAAAAGTTTTCAACACATTTGTTGCCCATTGTCGAAATTGAGTGGCTCTAATTGAATTTACACGATAACCTACAGAAATAATTGCATCTAGGTTGTAAAACTTCATTTTATATGTTTTTCCATCCGAAGCAGTTGCCGAGGATTCCTCGGTAACTAAATCTTCTTGTAATTCTTTAGAAGCAAATATGTTTTTCAAATGTAGACTTATATTGTCTGAGGAACAGTCAAATAACTCCGCCATAGCTTTTTGTGTGAGCCATATATTCTCATTATGTACCCTAACTTCAATTCCTTCTTCGCCAGCTTGTTTGGTGAAAACAATAAAATCAGTTGTACTGTTTCTTATTTGAATACCTCTTTTTTTATCTTTCTTGTAAATCATATTATCATTCTAATAGTTTTAATCTAATTTTGGAAGCTCTGTTAATTTCCATTTATACTCAAATTCGTTAAAATGTGAGATAATTTTGTTAATATAGGGAAGGAGTTGTTCGTACATAGAACGATTGCCCCGATTTGGTATACTATGATATGTAGTTTATTTGTTAAACATAAAATTATGAAAGGGAAAAAGAGAAATATAGGTGCAATACTCGGTTATTCTGCACTTGCTTTATGTGCAGTTGGTATAGGTGTTTATCTTTTTAAGAATGAGAATATCTCTGAGAAGGTTTCTTATGCTTCTAGTCGTTTGTTAAATAAATCAGCGACTCCACCATCTGCAGAAAGGAGGCCTGCTTATAAGTACCAGTTTGAGGAATTTGAGCACCCAAATGATTATCTTGCTAATCAGGTCTCTGCGGGTGGATACGATATTGTTTTACTGACTACGATGGGGAGGTTATATGAGAATGATTATATTTTTGCAGGAACGGCTGATGTGAGGGATACAGTTATATGGAATCAAGATGGAGAAATAAAACATATCTTTGGTTTGGTGGATCCTATTAATGGTTTGTCTAAGGTATTTGGTATAAACAAATTGCTACAAGTAGGTATTCTTGAAGAAGCACCTGCAGGAGTGTACTCGTATTTGTCTCAAATAGATAAGCCTCGAATACCACTAGAGCCTTCAAACGGCTATACCTTAAAATCATCAACTAAAGAATTGTCAGAGAAGGAGAGTTACTTCAAAAAGATTTTTAAGGATAAAGGTCTATCCAATTTTCCTTCTGTTTGGGATATAGCTACAGAAGGAAAATGGTTGAACAATAAAGGGGATGTTGCAGGAACACAGTATTACAAGACGGAACAGGTTTCTGGAGGTGTTGTTTGGTTAGCCTCTAATGACTACGAACCAATTAATTTAGCCGATACGATAGCAGAGCAACTGGGTATAGAAGGAGACCCTGGTCAGCAGATATATCAAATAGAAGATAATAGGAATATCTGGGCTAATGCACGAGGTAAGAAAAAAGAGGTGAAATTAGGATATTTTGAGTATGTTGAACCAAATCAATGGAAACTAAAACAGACTTGGTATCATCAAGATCCAAACTCGACATATACAATGTTAGGAGGGAGTAACGAAAACTATGCAGTTATACAGGAGTATGATGTTGATCACGATGATCTCTTTAAAATTAAAGAATCAAGCTTTGTTTATCAAAAAAGAAAGCTACCAAGACTCTTCTCAAGAGAGCCCTTTATATATAGATATAAAGTAGAAGATTATCTTAAAGATAGGGTGAATGGAGAGTTAGAAGTGTTTACAATCTTTAACATGAATAGTAGAAATGAGATATTAGCTCTCTATGCTACTAACAGAGTAGTAGATACTTTTATCATGAACCTAGATACTAAAGAAATTACACTTTTTAGTGATCTAATTAGAGATAGAAAAGTTAACATCCCTAGTGATTATGAATTTTTTCCAAGCTTAATAGGGGATGATGGAAGTATATATGGTAGTTACAGAATTGGAGACAGCTTCGATTACTCTCCAGGAGTTCTCCGAGCTTTATAACACTTAATCTAAAATCTGCCTATGGATTCTAAAACAAAACAATATTCTAATGAAAAGTTAATAATCTTTGATATGATTGGTACCTTAACTACCAATCCTCACTTAATATCTCAAATATTCTACTTAACCTTCCCTAGTGCTGATATACCAGAAGTAAAAAAGTATTATGAAGATTACAAAGTAGACAAGATTGATAGAAAAACTTTTTGGAATGGGGTTGGCTTTGAAAATTTCTCTACACAAGAAGCTAGGTTTTTAGGTAATATTAGCCTAAAACAAGGTGTTTTGGATATGCTAAAGGACCTAAAGGAAGATTACAAGTTAGCTCTTTTCTCTAATATTCCTAAAGAGTGGGGACACTATATGCAGGATACATTTGGGTTTAAGGAGATTTTTGATGCCATTATATTCAGTGGTGATTATGGAATACAGAAGCCATATAGTGAGATATATGAAATACTGTTAAGTAAGTTTGAAGATATCAATCCTGAGAATATGTATTTTGTTGATGATGATTTAGAAGACTTGGAAACAGGGAAAAAGTACTTCATGAATACAATATGGCTAGAGAGTGACCAGTTGGCAGGAGGGTATAGGCCAGATTATGTTATTCAAGACATTTTTGAAATTATTAACATTGTAAAGTAATGGGAGAGTTACCGAATGTATCAAAAAAAGATTTACTCACCCAGATGTCCGAATTAAAACATTCGGACATGGTTAAGAAAGCATTGAAGTTAGCAGAAAAAGCACATGAGGGTCAAACTAGGGATAGTGGTGCAGCATATATAGAAGAACACATTTATTATGCAACATATTTACTTTTTGATCTGTTTAGCAAGGAGAATGATTTAGAGAAACTTGTTGTGATTACACTTCTTCATGATACAGTAGAAGATACTGATGTTAAAATAGGGCAAATACGTAAAGAATTTGGTGATGAAATTGCAGATATAATTGAGCTTCTCAGCAAAACCCCAGAGGAAGAAGAGCAATCTATGACTCCAGAAGAGAAGTATCTTGTGACTCAAAACTATCTAGGTAGATTATCTGAGAATAGGTTGGCAGTAATTGTAAAGATGGTTGATAGAATAGCGAATGTTAATTGTATTGTTGAGCAGACTGTTCTGAAGAAGTCAGAGAAGTACAAGAGATATCTGCGTGAGGTAAAAAATCTATATATTCCTCTAGCAAAGAAATACAACTTCAAGAAGGTGGTGAAAATATTTGAGTCAGAAATTGATAGAATAGAAAAATTTTTCTTTTAGATGATGACGGTTACCTCATCAGTTTGCACTTTAGTGGTGTGGACTATTATAGATTTTAAGGGAATATTTAATATACTATAAGACAGGAGGGGTGGCTGTTTAGACCTTTATACCAAGCTCTTTAAAGTTTTCTTTTAGATACTTTCCAGTATAACTCTTTGGATTGCTGATTATATCCTCAACAGTTCCCTCTGCTACTATCTGTCCTCCTTCATCGCCTCCTTCTGGTCCAAGGTCTATAATCCAATCAGAGTTTCTCACTATCTCTAGGTTGTGTTCAACAACAATTACCGTATTACCTTTGTTTACAAGTTCAACAAGTATCCTTAACAGATTGTCGATATCGTAGTAGTGAAGTCCAGTAGTAGGTTCATCGAGGATATACAATGTTTTTCCAGTTGAGATTCGTGATAATTCCTTAGCTAGCTTGACTCTCTGTGATTCTCCTCCTGAAAGGGTAAGAGCGGACTGTCCTAATTCTATATATCCAAGTCCAACTTTGTTTAGTATCTCAAGTTTTCTTGTGATAGCGGTATGGTTTTGAAAGAATGGAAGAGCATCTTCGACTGTCATTTTTAATGCTTCTGCAATATTCTTATCCTTGTAATCAATTTGGAGGATGTCCGAATTGTATCTTGTCCCATGACATTGGTCACATGTGATGTATACATCAGAGAGGAATTGCATCTCAATCTTTATTTCCCCTTCTCCTTTACATTTTTCACACCTTCCTCCTTTAACATTGAAGCTAAACCTTCCTGTTTTGTAACCCCTCGCTTTTGATTCATTAAGATTTGCGTAAAGGTCTCTTATGAGTGTAAAGAGGCCAGTATATGTTGCTGGATTAGAGCGAGGAGTTCGACCTATAGGGGACTGGTCAATGCTGATAACTTTGTCTATCAATTCGACCCCCTCGATCTCTTCGTACTGTCCCTCAATTTGTTTGGAATGCATGATTCTGTTTTCTAGAACAGGTACGAGAGTGTTTTCTATCAAAGAAGACTTTCCACTGCCAGAAACACCTGTTATCGAAATTAGCTTACCCAAGGGAAAAGTTACATTGATATTTTTCAGGTTGTTAGTTCTTACTCCTTTAATTGAGATTTCACCCTTGTTCTCCTCTTCTTGATTCCGCACAACACCTTTTCCTACAACAAGCTCTTTACTGAGGTACTTAGCAGTCATAGTGTCCTCCTGCTTGATTTTGTCAAATGTTCCTTCGGCAATGATTTCACCACCATGTTTGCCGGCTTCTGGACCAATATCTATGATCCAGTCTGATTGTCTCATAGTCTCGGGGTCATGTTCAACAATAATTAATGAATTACCTTCATCTCTAAGTTCCTTTAACGATTCTGTAAGTTTAGAAATGTCTCTTGGGTGAAGTCCAATTGATGGTTCATCTAGTACATATACTACACCAGAGAGTCCAGTTCCAATTTGTGAAGCCAATCTAATTCTTTGCGATTCTCCTCCCGAAAGAGTTGCTGCTTGTCTAGATAGGGTGAGGTATTCTAAACCCACGTTAATTAAGAAATTTAATCGAACTAAAATTTCTTTTACTATTGGTTCCGCTATTTTCTCCTTGGATTTCTCAGCTAACTGAAGGTTTTTAAAGAACTCACTTGCTTCCTTAATTGACATTCTTGTGACATCAACAATGTTTTTGTCTTGGATTGTAACTGCAAGAGAGTATGGTTTTAGTCTTTCACCATTACATAGAGGACAAACGGTTTCTGTCATATATTTTTCATATTCCAGTTTAGCGTATTCAGAAGAAGTTTCTTTGTATCGCCTCTCTAGTTCATGAACGACACCTTCATATTGAGTAGAGTGCATATTTGTATGTCCGAATCGATTAGTATACTCGATATCATAGTGTTTCTTTGCACCTTCACCGTAAAAGAGTAGATTGAAAACTTCTTCAGGATAGTTCTTAATTGGTGTCTTAAGGTCAAAATTATGAACTCTAGCAACTTCATTAAGGATTCTGGTTGTCCAACTATCTTTAGTAGTTCTGTTTCCCCAAGGAAATATACCCCCTTCACGAATTGTGAGGTTGGGGTTGTATAGCAGGTTGACATCAATCTGTTTCAAAAAACCAAGTCCGGTACAGTTGTTGCATGCACCTTCAGGAGCATTAAAAGAGAAAGAGAGTGGGGTAATCTTAGGAAATGATATTCCGCATTTAGTACATGTATTATGTTCAGAAAAGAGTAATTCCTCTTTGCCCACAATTACTTTTACCTCACCACCAGATTCATGGGTGGCAAGTTCAATATCATCTGTTAATCTTTTTTTGAATTCTTTTGATTGGGAATCTTCTGCAGTTAGTCGGTCTACTACTAAATCAATTGTGTGCTTCTTGTTTTCATCGAGGTTGAGGTCTTCTATGTCATCTAAGAGGTATGTTTCGTTGTCAATTATTACTCTTAGGAAACCTCTGGAAAGCAATTTGCTAAGTAGGTGTTTGAATTGTCCTTTCCTGTTTTTTATCAATGGTGAAACTATGATGACACTTTCCGTGGAACCTTTTATCCTTTTGAGTACTTTTTTTACAATTTCTTCTATTGTTTGAGATTCAATTGGGCTGTTACAGTTGGGACAGTGGGCTTTTCCGACATGTCCGAATAGTAGTCTGAGGTAATTGTATATCTCCGTGATAGTACCAACGGTGGAGCGAGGATTTGAACTTGTTGTTTTTTGGTCAATTGAGATAGCGGGGGAGAGTCCAGTAATTGAATCTACATCAGGTTTTTTCATAATACCTAAGAACTGTCTGGCATATGAGGAGAGGGATTCTACATATCTTCTTTGTCCTTCTGCATAGATGGTGTCAAAAGCTAAGGAGGATTTTCCACAGCCAGAGACTCCGGTCAATACAACTAATTTGTTTTTTGGGATATCCACAGAGACATTTTTAAGGTTATTCTCCTTGGCCCCCCTTATTTTAATGAATTCTGTTTCCATGACAATCCTTATTATATCACGAAAAGGTAGGAATAGATACCCTGTAGTAGATTAAAAAAGTGGATGAAAAATACGATAGTTATTGGTATAATAGGGAGAACCACACGAGGTTACCTTTGAACTTTAAATGCACCTGTAGCTCAATTGGATAGAGCAACGCACTCCTAACGCGTAGGTTGTCAGTTCGATTCTGGCCAGGTGCGTATTACTGTATCCTCAGTTGGTTAATTATGAAGTTCCCTTCTACATCTTTCTCAAAGAGGGTGAGAATGTTTTTTCCTGCCTCGATATTGTAGAAAAGTATGTTATCCATCGGAATTAGTGCAATATCATTATCTCCGTCTTTCTCTACGATATGTAGGGTGTTTTCTCTTGTATATGAGAGGTATTTAGAATTATCAACCCATTTTACATCGTTCTCTTTCTTTGCATTTGGGAATGGTGATGTTCCTGTTTTCTCAAGAGGGTTTTCTGAATATTTTTTGAAGGTATATGTATGTAAGGAGTTCATACTATCAAAGATGAAGTGTCTATTGTTTTTGGAAAAAGATAATATTTCAGAGGGGTAAGGATTTACCATCATATATGTTCTAGAAAGGATGTCATACCAATATGAGGCGGTAGTTGTTCTGATAAAGACTCCTGCAATCTTACTGTTTACCTCAAAGTCAACTATCTGTCCAACAGTTTGTGTACTGATTACGGAGTTTGTGAAGGGGATGTAATTAAAAGTATTTTCCCTGAAGTATTGTATGTACTTTTCATCTTTTTGTAGGCTGATATTACTAATCAAATATGTTTCTCCTGTTCCATCTAATCCGTACTGCTCGATGGAGTATGTGTATACTTCATCATCGTGTTTTGTTAGGTCTTTTAGAATGTAGAAGTTGCTATCTTCATCTGTGTCCCAGATATATTTGACCTTTGGTTCTTTTGATAGTAAGGAGTATATTATCTGTGAGCTGATGTTGTAGGAGAGAATTTCTTCTTCTGAGGTTAGAATTAGGTGTTTACTATCTTTCGCCCATTTGACTTGATATTTTGTTTCTTTGTTAAAATCAAGTTCTTTCAAAGTTTCCAGGGAGAGTTGTGTGCTAGTATTGATAATATATGTGGTTTTGATTTTTGTGTCAGTATCGGTAAGGGTGAGTAGTGCAAGGTTGCCATTTGGAGAGAGAGAGATTGTAAAGTCTTTAGTAGTAGTTGTCCAGATTTTAGTTGGATTGTCAAAGAAATCAAGCATTCCACTCTGTATTCTGTATTTCCAAAGGGTGTAGGTGTCATCGGTTTCTTGGAGTAGGATTAGTGCAATGCTTTTCTCTTTGTTAATCCAATGGTTTACATATGCCATTTCACTCTCCCAAACAGTACTTTTTTCTGGTTCTTGCAGAAGCATCCACGGGGTGATAATTGTGGTGGTTTCTGGTAATACACGAACGTCTTTCTGCCATGTATGGTATTTTTCTTTCTTTAGGGTGACATTATGGATTCCTGTATCTACGGATTTACTCCTAGCAGGTTTTCTAATTAGTTCATCATCTATATATATATCTGTTGTTATCGGTCTGGGGTTTACTGTTATCACCCCAGTTTTCTTTAAGGCTCTGTTATGAAAATCGATGGTATATCCTTTTGCTGAGAAGAAAAGTGCTGCTGAGAGGAGGATAACCAGTACTGATGTTATCATTGGTAGGTGTTTGGGTACATCAAAATGTTTTGTCTTCTGGTTTTTCTTCTTTTTCATTTTGTATTGTTAAGTATAGCATAATGGGTAATAAATTGTTAAAATACACTATGGAAAAGAAAAGGATATTAACAGGTGATAGGCCGACTGGAAGAATGCATATTGGGCATTTGAAGGGAAGTTTAGAAAACAGGGTTAAGTTGCAAGATGAGTATGACTCCTTTTTCGAGGTTGCCAATATTCAGGCACTTGCGGATAATTTTGATAATCCATCTAAGGTTAGGGAGAGCATATATGAGATTCTTTGTGATTACTATGCAGTAGGAATTGATTTTGATAAATCCCATGTATTTATACAAAGTGAGGTACCCGAGATTAATGAAATATTTATCTATCTAGCAAACTTTACAACAGTTCAACAGGTTCAGCATAATCCTACAATTAAGACAGAGATGGCTCAGAACAAGTTTGAGACTTCTACACCTCTGGGTTTCTTCATATATCCAATTCATCAAGTTGCAGATATTCTGTGTGTTAATGCAGATTTAGTTCCAGTTGGTAAGGATCAGGCTCCCATGATTGAAGATTCTAGAATAATTGCAAGGAAGTTTAATAGTACATATGGTGTGAAGATTTTTAATGAACCAGAGGCTTTGTATGGAGTTAAGGTTAATGTTCCTGGGATTGATGGTGGTGTAAAGATGGGTAAGAGTCTAAACAATGGAATATATTTAGCAGATAGTGGGGAGGAATTAAGAAAGAAGGTTTTTAAGGTATATACTGACCCAAACAGAATTCATGCAACAGATCCTGGGAAGGTTGAAGGTAATGTTGCCTTTACATATCTTGATCTGTTTGCTAATGATTCTCAGAAAGGTGAGGTTGAGGAGATGAAGAAGAGGTACAGGGAGGGGAATATTAAGGATGTGGAGGTGAAGGAGAGGTTGTTTGAAATTATGAATACATATCTTTCTCCAATTAGGGAAAGAAGGAAAGAGGGGGAAGGTATGAAGGATGAGCTTTTGAAGAAAGCATTGCGAGGCAGTAAAGAAGTTTCTGATATTGCTAAGGAAACAGTAAAGAAGATGAAGAAAGCAATGTTAATAGATTTTTAAATAGTAATTAACTTGTAGTTTTTGTGAGATGATTGGAAAGAAAATTGGAATAGATTTAGGTACGGCAAACTCTGTTGTTTTTGTACAGGGTGAGGGTATTGTAGTCACAGAACCTACTGTAGTTGCTATCGATTTAGATAATGTAACTGTAATTGCTGTTGGAAAGAAAGCAAAGGAGATGATTGGTAAGACTCCAGATAATATTGTGGCAAAGAGGCCACTTAGAGAAGGTGTAATTGCTGATTCAAGGATAGCAGAGGCTCTACTTAGACATTTTTTTGACAAGGCTTTGGGGAAAGCTAGGTTTTTCAAGCCAGATGTAGTGATGAGTGTACCTGCTGGTATTACTTCTGTAGAGGAGAGGGCTGTGTTGAAAGCTGCGAATAACGTTGGTTCTAAGACAATTACTTTACTACCAGAACCACTACTTGCTGCTTTGGGTGCTGGGTTACCAATCCATACGTCTTCAGGAAATATGATTGTGAATATGGGAGGTGGTACAACAGAAGTGGCTGTTCTTTCTCTTGATGGAATAGTGGAGTATGAGTCTTTAAGGATAAGTGGGGATGCTTTGAATGAATATATCATTTCATATATGCGTAAGAAAAAAGGTATATTGATTGGTGAACAGACAGCAGAGAATATTAAGATAAAGATAGGGTCGGCGGTAGAAGTAAAAGACCCTAAAGAGATGGAGGTTAGAGGAAGAGATGTTGGTGCTGGTATGCCAAAATCAATAGTGGTAGATTCAAATGATGTTGCCAAAGCGATAGAGTTTCCATTAAAAAATATAATTAGGGCGATTAAGAGTGTTTTAGAAAAAACGCCACCGGAACTATCGGCCGACATTATCGATCGAGGTATGGTTATGAGTGGTGGTACAGCAAAGTTAAGAAATTTAGATAAACTCTTTGCTCGAGCAACTGGAGTTCCAGCCCATGTTGCAGATGAACCACAATACTGTGTTGTCAAAGGTACGGGTATTGCATTAGAATTGTTAGCAACAGGAGAGAGAAAGTTCTCATTTAACAAAGAGTTTAGGAGATAATTTTTTAAAATAGCATATGACAATATTTGAAAAAAGGAAAAAAGAGATGACATTGCAGGAAGTGACAGAACTTCTGGAACAGCTAAGACTACCAACAGCTCTTGTCTTTACACCTCTAAACCTTGAAGCGGAGAAGAAGAAGTTCTTTGATTCTGATACATATGAACCATATTTCAAATATAGAATTGTTAAGAATGATAATGAAAAGATTCTTAACAAGCTCTCTAAGATTGATGTGATTTCTGATGTTGATCCACGCATATCCAAATTCTACATTGACCTAATTGCATCTAAAGAACAGGCGAATGATTTAATGAATGCAGTAGGAAATAATCAGAAGGTTACAGAGATATCAAAAGAGAGGTTTGGTATGCCATCTCCAATTCTTTTTAGAAATGCAGCAAGAGTATTAAGAGGGGTTGTGAAGAATTACAATTTAGTACAGGCTCCTGATGCAAAAGATTTCTTAGGGTATGATGAGATAGTGAAAGTGTTTGATGGGGTGTTTAATGAACTGGGGCTAGAAGGGTGGGAGGTGGAGAGGTCAATAAATATACCCAAGAATGGAGTTAAGGTTGGTGTGAAGAGAAAACAGATACTTGTCAACGAGGAGATTCAGAGGAGTAAATTCAAATTAAGAAAATTGATTGTGCATGAAGTTGGTACACATGTGCTAAGATCTGTGAGTGGAACAAATACGGGTTTCACGGCCTTGGGAAATGCGAACCTACCAGCATATCTTGATGTTGAGGAGGGTCTTGCAACATGGAACGAGAGTGAGATGGGTGTATTAACAGAGAGTGGTTTGAAAAAGAAAGCCGCCTATGTTTATGCTATTAAAATAGGGGAGAGTATGACATTTAGACAGTTGTACAATGCTTTGTTAGGTTCTCTACCTAAATATTCTGCTTTTAATATTGCATATCGAGTAAAAAGAGGGTTGGCTGATACAGCAAAGCCAGGTATCTATACAAAAGATATTGTATATTTCAGAGGTTTTAGAAAGGTCTTGAAGAAACTTAATGAAGATAGATCGCTGTATCCTCTTTTGTATGCAGGGAAGATAGATTTTAAACAGTGTGATTGGGTGCGAGAAGGGTTGATACCTAAGGCGAAGATAGTTCCCTCAAGGGAGATGTGGAACAAGATATTCAAAAAGGTAGGGATATAGTAAGTACGGTTACCTCTGAAGATTTGCTTTTCACCATAAGGACTATTGTCATTTTGTTACGATTAGTTAATGTACTACAAGATATGGGGTTTTTATAACTTAGAATGGTTCAAACCTTTTGATTGCCTATAGTGTAGTGTTTTAGATGTAAAAATGGTATAATATAGGTAGGTATTTGATAATACTGTTCTTTAACATTCTATTAGGATTATTCTTCCTTGTTATATATAGATAGCTTTTTGATAATAATATTCTTTGTTGTTGTAAAGCTATCTATATAGCGAAAATAAAACATTTCTAAGATCTAAGGAGGTTTGTTGTGATTACAGTAATATTGGTATGTCTTGCTTTAACCATAGTTAGTGGTATTGTACTTTTTATTTTAGCTCACTTTACTAAGAGTCTTTTGAGGTTTTACCTAAAACTTACTCTTAGTATAGTGTGTTTTATGTTAATGAGTATTCTGTTGTTTTTCTTACCATTCATTAACATTATATGTCCAATACTTACATTGAGTGTTTTTTCCATTGCTTTTCTAATCAGCATTGTTATGATGCTTTTAGCGAAGAAGGATAGAAGGATATAAAGGAGGCTGTTGTGATTACTGAAGGAGTAGAGTTTATGTTGTCGATAATAGGGATACCTTTGATATTACTATCTCTCTACTTAACAGGTACCATAGAATCTATGGTGTGCATATTGGGTGTGAGAACACGTCACTTATGCATTAATGGAATTAAAAGTAGCATCTTGGGTGTAGTTGGATCAATTCTTTGCCTATTTTATATGCGCTCGATGTCTGGCTTTGCATCATCTGTAGGATTGTTTATGGTTAATGTGTTTTCTGTGTATCTAATTTCCTATATTGACACATTAATCATAATTGATACATTCCTTATGGTCAGAAGAAACAAACATGGGGTAAATGAGATAATCATGGAATAAGTGGAAGAGCAAACTAATATATATGTATAAGCCTAGTGCTTTGTATAGAGTGGAGTGTAAACTCTCTCAATATTACAGAGTATCTAGGCTATTTTTTTTGTTCCAATTATCATTGTACTCACTAAATTTGACTGAATTTGGTGAGTAAGATGAACGAGTATACTAGGTTACCTTCATCGTATTTCCTTTATTAACAAGCCAATCTTTGTTTTTACAAAGCTTCTAGTATGTTAAATATCATGTTAGAAATGCAATATAGTATTGTTGTAGTAATGGTATACGATGAAGGTAACCTGATTAAACTGACTTAATGAAAAGCAGTAATAATAGCTTCTGCAATATTTACAGGCTCTCCTTCAATCTTAGTCTCATATGCTTTGTATCCTGGGTGGAAGCTCCATTCTTGGACTGCAGGTTTACCGTTAATATACATAAAATCAACAGCCATGAAGTCTGCACCTAGTAGGGAGGCTACTTTCTCTGCAATAGTTTTAATCTCTTCATTTGGTTCGTTGTACATCTCATAAATTCCTTTATTTACTGTCATAAAGCCTTTAGAGGCTTTTCTTTTCCAACCACCAATAACTTTACCCAATTTAACAAAAACTCTGTAATCTTCACCAGAGTCTGAGAATTCTTGTAAGAAGAAGTCAGGATTTAGTTTGTATTCATCTTCCTTTTTAACCTTAAATACATTCTTCTTTATCTTCTCCTTTCCATCTATTACCTCAATTCTGTTTTTACCAGTATAGTCCTTTGTAATTAGTGGAAAGTCTTTTAGATAATCTCTCTGTTCTGTATATTTTCCATCTGTTCTGAAGTATGTATTAAAATATGGGATATTATTTATCGAACAGAATTGTGCCATTGCAATCTTGTTATAGTAGGGGAATCGTTTTATCGCTTCGGCATTTTGTACCAATATTTTTTTATCTGGATTTTCTTTGTTGTGTTGTTCTGCGAAATTAATAATATATCTCTTATAGTGGTATTCTTTGTCATTATGTAAGGCGTGTCCTCTGAATATTATGTGTGTATACTTAGCAATATCCTTACCCCCAGCCTTTATTATGAACTTACCTTCATGAAATATGAATTCTAATTGATCGTTATATATGAAATCCGATTCTATATCCCTCTTGTCTAGTTCTTCTAACAATCTTGCAGAACCTGTTGGTATATCAAGACCTTCACTAACTTCACCTCTCTGTCTTTTATCTATGACAAGATATTTCATATTTGTATAATTTTATTAAATTATCTTTCTTATTCTATCATTTTGTAAGTAAAGAGGATAGATAGCTTGTAGTATTGATTTTTAGTGTGTATTTGTTTATAATGTGTCGCTAGCTCTTAACAGTATAGGTATAAGTAGTAATAAGGAGGTATAGATGGGACTAAATCCAGAAGTTGTGAAGGAAGTTTTTTTTAACAGCCTTCTTGGAGGATCCGCATGGTCGGATTTTATTCAAGTGAAAGGTGAGTTTTGTTCATTTAACTTCTCTCGTATTAAGCTAGAGAAGAATAAGGAAGAAATAGTCTCTCTTTTAAATGAACTTCCTGTAGGTTTCAAGAAAGGGATGCTATTCATAGATGCATTTATGAACAAGTACGGGAAGCAGTGGACTGGTAACAAGGAAGTAGTAGATTGTCTCCTAGCGTTAGGAATTGCCATTGGAGCAGTCGAAATCCACTTTGTTTCAGAAGTTTTTTTCCCTGGAGGTCTTAAATCTTATATTGTTAAGTAATGCAGAAGCCTAGTGCTTTGTATAGAGTGGAGTGTAAACTCTCTCAATACTACAAAGTATCTAGGCTATTTTTTTATACCAACCATCATTGTACTCACTAAATTCTACCTAATCTGGTGAATGCCACTCACCATATTTGACTTAATTTGGTGAGTAAAATGAACGAGTATATACGGTTACCTTCGTCGTATTTCCTTTATTAACAACCCAATCTTTGTTTTTACAAAGCTTCTAGTATATTAAATATCATATTAGAAATGTAATATAGCACTGTTATAGTAATGGTATACGATGAAGGTAACCGTCTATCTTTTACAATTACACAACCCTTATCTTCTTTATATACCCCTTACTCTTGTACTTCTTTACAACCTTCATCTCTTCATCATCCGCAATCTCTTTACTAACTATCAATAGATCAATATTGTTAAATCCTAATCCTGTTTCTCTTACCTCTTCCCAATCTCTGTTATGAAGCATGATAACATCAAGAGAAGCATTAACCTTTAGTGCTTCTACAGCTCTCCATTTCTCTAAATCTTTGTTAATATTCAACCCATTTATCCTAATCTCTCCTTCCTTGTATTCTCCAACAACCTCATCTTTTTCAATATATGGTTTTAGAATGGTTGATTTTCTAAGAAGAGTAGGGATGTCTTCTAACATTGTACCCACAACAACAACCTTTTTAGTCTTGTTGTGTTTTAATAGTTTCTTTACGAATGTATCAACAACATATGACCTATCTGTACCTAGGACAGGATAGAAGTTTAAATATGCTTCGGGCATCATATTGATTTCTAATATACCTCCATTGTCTTTGGTTAATGGCTTACTAATATCATTGCAGAGGATATCTACACCTAATACGAATGCATGTATTGAAGAAGCTATACTTTCTACAACATACTTTATCTCAGGTGCTACTAAGTCTGTGAAGTCCTCTGTAATACCTCCTTGACTCATACTTGCAACCTTCCTTACATTTATCTTTTCGTTTTCTTCTGGAATACTCTCTAATGTTAGGTTCTGTTCTTTGAGATAATCGAGTAGGGGTTCATCTATGTTTATTGGCTTGAGAGTATGGACAGGACTTGTTACATCTCTTCGAGGGTCTTTGTTGGTCTCCTCTATTAATTCATGAATTGTACTTTGTCCATCTCCGACAATGAATGCGGGGATTCTTTTTGTTGCTATCTCTAGCTTACCATCGACAACTAGGAGTCTGTAATCATCTCCTGGGACTTGTTCTTGAATCATAACTTTCCTTTGCCACTCTTTCCCAACGTGTCTTTCTGAAGCACTCGAAGCAAATTCAAATGCTTTTTTAGCCTCTTCTAATGTTTCAATACCTACTACAACACCTTTCCCTCCTATTAGCCCAGTAGGTTTAATTACAACAGGTTTGGTGTATGAGTCCCATGCTTTCTCTAATTCTTCTTTGGTATCAATGGTCTGCCATTTTGGAATAGGGAGTTGTAGTCTTTCAATCATCATATTGCTAGACCATTTGTCTTTTTGAATTGTTTGACCAATTTTACAATCAGAGCTAGAGGATATGGAATATATTACTTCACTTCCCTTGCCACATCCTAGCGTATGGTGTCTGTTATATGACTTTGAATATGCTTTGTTATCCGTATCAATTATACCCTTGTCGACTATCATTGGTGTGACCTCATATCCTTGTTGATATGCTGAGTGAATGGTTGGGATAGTGGACATGGAAGCAACTCTCTGCTTTATGAGATAGAGCATATATTCCTTAGCCTCTTCATATTTCATTTCATTGTTTGATAGTTTGTATATACATTCAGCAGCATTTCTCCAGAGGAATGGTATCTCTGTTTCAATGTAGAGTGTGTCTTCATGGAAGTAGTAGGTGTTGATAAATATGGGGTGGAAATTACTGATTAGATCCAGAAGGTTTCTTACTTCTTCTGTATCTTTTGAATCTAGTACAACTGTTGAGAATGTCGATAGTAGGTTTAATCCTTGAATTACTCTTGGTTCTTTCATATGTGTATGACTTAACTTAAATAATTTTATAACGAGGTGGTAGTTTTTGTCATTCTGGGAGTTCAATTAATATATCTTTTACTCCTCTGTGTACTGTATAAGATGCTTTTTATAAAGCATCTTACCGTTTAGTTAGAAGGACCCTCTATTTCCATTTGATTGTCCATCTTACTGATTTTTCTTAAGTAACTTTACTACTTTCTTCTGTTCAGTCTAACAAGTATTTCTATTTGTCCATCCAGTGGTTGGTTTGCCAGTGCTTCTAAAATATTATCAATCGCTCTTTGGTAGTAGTCTCTTGTTTCTGGGGTAGGTGATTCTAATATATCTCTAAGTGGCTGGGAAATTAATTGCTGAATCTTTTCTTCAAATTCTCTCTGTAGCTCTGCATCATCAAACTCTGCTATTTTATTTTTAAGCTTTTCCAGAACATCTTCAGTTGCAGGGTCAGATAAGTCAAAACTGTGTAAATTCTCAACTAGGGCTTTACATCCCGTTGGTGAATTGAATATCGTTTCAAGAAATGTCTTATGTTGCGATTGTGCAAATCGAGCAATATGCTGATCAGCTGTTATTGGGGTGTCTAGTTGGTCAGTAATATCAGTATTTTGTGATTCTGCAAACTGACCAATATGTTGAGTAACAAAGCTTTGGTTTGTTGTTGGGGTGTCTATTAAACGATTGGCAATCGCTGTTTTTTGTTCGTCAGTTAATTCCTCTGCTTTTATTGCTTTTTGATCATCTCTTTGTTCGGCACTTTCTATTAGTTGGTCAGCAATATCAGTATTTTGTGATTCTGCAAACTGACCAATATGTTGAGCAACAAAGCTTTGGTCTGTTGTTGGGGTGTCTATTAAACGATTGGCAATCGCTGTTTTTTGTTCGTCAGTTAATTCCTCTGCATTTATTGTTGTTGGAGTAGTTGTTTGTCCTTCTCCACCTGTGATTTCAGTATCCATAAAAATATATACTCTAAATTTAATATACTAAAAATATATCTACTTTTTAGTATAGTGTCAACGCGACTAGATATTGTGATATTCTAACTTAAATATTTATCTCTAATATATTCCATAATGGGAATAGCTACCTTAACCTTTTCCCCTTTATCTACTTTGTAGTGTAGTCTAAGTCCTGGGTTGTAGTTAATCTCATTGATAGCAGATTCATCTGGTTTTGTAATATCTTTTGCAATGATATCAACACCTCCAAATTCTGACCCAATTGCTTTCACAGCCTTTACAGCCAATTGCTTGTAGTAATCATGGGCTTCTTTTGCACATTCTTCTGTAGTACCTCCTGTAGTTAGATTGCAGTTGTATCTTAGAATCACCTCCTCTCCCTTGTTTGGAGTGTAATCAAGGTTCATGTTCTCCCTTTGCAGCTTAAGCATTACTTCATTATCGATTATAATGGGGAGCATTACATTTGCTTTGCGCTCAATGTTGGTTAGGTCGATAAGTTCCCTTATAGTGTGCTCACCATCACCGATTACATGAGCTGCCTTTCTTCTGACAATACCGATAACAGTATCTCCTAGAACTAAGAATCGGTAGTTTTCTCCGTGTATGAACTGCTCACCGATGACTTTCTGATTATCAGAAGGGGCATGAGAGGAATCAAAGGCATTCTTGTATGCTTTGAGTACCTGCTCCTCGTTCTGTGGGAGGATAGAAACACCTTTCCCTCCTAACTGTTGAGTAGGCTTAATTACTATATCCCCGTAATTATTAAAAAACTTAATCGCATCAATCTCACAACTTAATATCTCCTGTTCGGGTACTTTCACACCATGTTCTTTCAATACTAGATGTGTAAGATTCTTTCTCTTACAGATAGTTGTACTTGGAGTAGGGACAAGTGGATTAACAGTATTAATGACAAACCAATGCTTCTTACCAACTGAGAACTCAGCTATTAATCCATGTACCAATATTTTGTAATCAATACCTAAAATATCAGCAGCCTCCACATAGTATGAAAGATGGATATTGCCTGCAATTTTCAAAAAATTCTTTTCCATATTAGTTCTTAAATGTTTTACTTGTATCAATTAGGTATCCTTTTAACTCACCTCTACCTACAACTAAATGATACTCTGAATCTTCAAGAATGACTACCTCTATCTCTTTTTCTTCTCCAGAGATTTTAACTTTAATCTCAATTACTGGTCTAATCTTAATCCCACCATCATCTACAATCTTTGCCACCCTCTTTATACTATCCTCAAGAGTTAGTCTCTTCTCATGTTCATCGATATATTCCTGTGCTTCTTTAAGAGAATCAAACTTCTTAGGCATCTCAAGGTTGTTGAAGTATCTAGTAGTAGTTAGGAAACCGATACGGTTTGCAAAGGTTTCTGAGATTCTTGATGTGAGAACACCTGTATCCATGAAAGCTCGAGCATATTCTTTCTTCTCTCTGCCTTTCTTGTCCTTCTCTTTTTGATAGACCAATATCTTCTCATTGATATTAACAACCTTTCTTCCACTAATCTCTTCAATACTCTCCTCAACCTCTCCACCAAAGATACTTTTTGCCAATCTAATCCCTCGCTTAATACTCTCAACCTCAACATCCTTTACCTTCTCTAACCTCCACCTTAAACCAGCTTTGTTTGCTACTTGAATACCAAGCCCTGGTCTTGCATTTAGTTCAAATACAATTGGGCCATGGTCTGCATCAAGAGCAATATCAACACCGATGTATCCTAACTTAGATACTCTCTGGCATTTAAGTGCAATCTCTAAAATATTGTCCCAATCTGGAATATGGATACCTCTGAGTGGTTTGTTCTCCTTGAGGTCTTGTGTCATCTCAATCTCTTCATATATGTCACTAAGTAGAGCAGAGGTGTTCATCTGCATAGCATGGGTTGTGATACCAGTTGCAATATCGATACCTACACAGATAGCTCCGGAATGTAGGTTTGCTGTACCATCAGATCGCTTTGTTGGGATTCTAGTCATCGCCATGATAGGGACACCGTTAAAGCAGATGACTCGAATATCAGGTACACCTTTGTATGAGTACTGCTTTAGAAGTGAGTCTGTTCTAACTCTTTCTTCGATGATAGCGATATCCTTTTTGTTACCCATTGAGAATCTGCCATCTAATATATTCTCAATGTGTAAAATGATATCATTTACAGACATGACTGTACCATTAGGTCTAATCCACCCATCCTCACCTTTCTTCTTTCCGTAGAACACAAGGATACCATTTCCACCAGTACCTTGATTAGGTTTGATTACAAAACTTTTTGGAAGTGAGTCCCAATCAAGGAACTTTAACTGTTGTTTGTTTCTAATTAGCTTGTATACCTCAGGTGTTTTAATACCTTCCTTGGCAAGGGCTTTCTTTGTCCTAATCTTGTTGTCTGCAAGCCTTTTAGCAGAAGGACTGTTGTATGGTCTTACATACTCTTGATTCCTTCTGTTTAGACCGAGAATATCTTTGTATTTACTTCTTTGGATTCTCATCTTTCTCTTTTACGACTGATCTAAATCTTAAAAAGTCTTTTAATCGAAGTCCCTTAAATTGACCAATTAGAAGGTTGACTACTATGAGGGC
>DATERJ010000009.1:0-4435 GCA_035271645.1 Candidatus Dojkabacteria bacterium | reverse complement strand
CTCCAATTCATCCAAAAAAGCATTTATATCCTCATCAGGAATTAACTTAGTAGCCCACTTCATTGGTGTTGTAGGCATCATTTGAATACTATTTACTCCATACTTTTCACCATTCTTTATTGAATTTTCTATCCCACCAGATGAGGATACATGAATACCTAGATACATGTGTATATTTTAGCATATATCTCCCCTACAGACCTGGTCTGTAGGTTTATCCTTACCACCAAAGAACAAACTAATCGTTTTTAAGGTTTTTTAATCTTGCTACAGGTGTGGTACCCATTAGATCATAATTACTGTTACCGAAGGTTTTTACAATTTGTTGTATTATCAAGCTTTCTTCAAATATTTGGGTAACACTATTTTTATCTAACAGGGTATTTTAGCATTGACACTTTGTCATAATTGTGTCACAATTATGACATACAACCTAAATGAAATAATGTATGAAAACAAAACCAATATCTTTTCTAAAAAACACAAAAGAGTTAAAGGATATGTGTAATAAAGGAGAGGTGGTATGTATAACTGAGAGTGGGAAGAAAATACTAACAATACTCAGCACTAATAAATATGAAAAGATACTTGCAGAGTTAGATTTTCATAAAAAGATGGCAACAGGAATGATGGATATTCAAGAAGATAGAGTTGATGGTGCAGAAAAAGTAATATCTAAATTAAACAAGAAATATGGGTTCTAAATATTAAGTTGTGAGATATATAATTTAAGTAGAAAACATATGAAAATTAAACCAATATCATATCTAAGAAACACACAAGAGCTAACAAAGCTATGTGACAAAGGAGAGGCAGTATATCTAACTAAGAATGGACACAAAGCACTAACCATTCTTAGTTCTGAGAAATATGACAGGGATATGGCTGAACTAAACTTCCACAGAGAAATCATGAAAGGTTTTGAGGATACCTTAGCAGGAAGAGTATGTAATTTTGAAGATGTAGTTGCAGAATTAAACAAAAAATATGGATTCTAAATACACTCTAGAAATCACAATTGAAGCAAGACAGGATTTGGGTTTCATCTATCAATATATAAAACAAACATCACTCTCAGAAAAGGTTGCTACCAAGAGTATGAATCACATACTCAAGCAGATTAGAACATTAGAGAGGTTTCCAAAAAGGAATTCTTTAGTAAAAGGCTATGCACAACTCAGACAGCTCCATGTATATACATATGCAGTACTCTACCTCACATACGAGAAGGAAAGAAGTGTTGTAATTCAAAGAATCTTCTCTGACTATACAGATTGGGCTAATAACATGGAATAAAAATTCAATATAAAGTATAATTGCCTTGTAATGTGGAGAGGTGCCTGAGTGGTTGAAAGGAACTCACTGCTAACGAGTCATGGATCCAAAAGTCCATCGAGGGTTCGAATCCCTCCCTCTCCGCCATTTTAAAAACAGATATGAAAAACAATATTCAAAAACTAAACACAGAACCATATAAAGGGACAAGAGATTTTTACCCTGAGGATATGGCATTACAAAGGTATATCTTCTCAACTATGCGCAACGTAGCAGAGAAGTACGGCTATGTTGAATACGATGCTTCCATACTAGAAGAAACTGCAATTTACCATGCAAAAAGTGGTTCAGAGATTGTTAATGAACAAACATATTCCTTCACCGATCGTGGTGGACGTGATGTCACAATTCGACCAGAAATGACACCAACAGTTGCACGTATGATTGCGAGAAAGAGACAAGAATTACCCCTACCTTTACGTTGGTACTCAATTCCAAATCTCTTCCGTTATGAAAGACCCCAACGAGGAAGATTACGAGAACACTGGCAACTAAATGTTGATTTGTTTGGGATAGATAATATTGAAGCAGATGCAGAAATTATTACAGTTGCCTATGAAGTAATGAAAGCTTTTGGAGCAAAAGATGAAAACTTCGTTATCCGTCTTAACAGTAGAAAGCTAATGAATTACTTAGTTAATGAATATTTTGGCTTAAACGAAGATGAAGGATATCAACTATCCAAACTAATTGATAGGAAAAACAAAACTAGCGAGGAAGATTTCATTGCACAAGCAGAGGAACTTCTAGGTACTCGTGTTAAAGAATTAACTGATTTTCTTGCCTGTAGGAAACTTTCCGATATTACAAACGAACTTTCAGAAAACGAAGGAGTAAAAGACTTAGAAAAACTCCAAGAGCTTCTAGATGCAAAGGGGATTAAGAACTACATTTTCGATCCTTCTTTAATGCGTGGCTTTGACTACTACACAGGAATGGTCTTTGAAGTATTTGATACTAATCCGATAAATAGTCGTTCTCTTTTTGGTGGAGGAAGATATGATGACTTAGTTGGGATTTTTGGAGTAGAAAAAGTTCCAGGAGTTGGATTTGGTATGGGTGATGTAACAATAGCGGACTACATGGAAACATATGATTTACTTCCCAAATATCAATCTCCAACCCAACTTTACATCTGTTGTCTTGATGAGAAAGCTTCAAAATTTGCAGATGAAGTAGCAAACTATCTTCGAGAAAAAGATATCAATGTAGCAGTAGACTATACAAATCGAAAAGTTGGAGCACAGATTAAAACAGCAGAGAAACAAAACATTCCATTCATTATCTGTATTGGAGATGAAGAAACCAAAACACGGAAGTTTAGATTAAAGAATCTTGAAAAACGCAAAGAGCAAGTGGTCAGTTGGAATGATTTACCTGAGAAGATTCTAAAGAGTAAGTAGCTGTACACTATTAACAATTCATTAACTTTCCCTTTCTACAACTTGTTTTCTTTACACTTCTGTCCTACAATATCAATATGAACAAAAACCAAAAGAAAATTGCAATTTTCAAACAACAAAAGATTAGAAGAGTATGGAATGAAGAGAAAGAACTATGGTATTTCTCTATCATAGATATTGTTAAAGTACTCACCAACTCCACTATCCCAAGAAGATACTGGACTGATTTGAAAAGGAAACTAGAAAAGGAAGAGGGAAGTCAGTTGTACGATAAAATCGTACAACTGAAATTAGAAGCTTCTGATGGGAAGAAATATCTAACCGATGTTGCTGATACAGAAACATTACTTAGAATTATTCAATCAATACCTTCTCCTAAAGCTGAACCTCTTAAAATATGGTTAGCTAAGGTTGGATATGAAAGAATTGAGGAAACAGAAGACCCTGAACTAGCTTTTAACAGAGCTATGAGAACATATCTTCAGAAAGGATACTCCAAGGAATGGATTAACCAAAGATTAAAGAGTATTGAAATTAGAAAAGAATTAACTGATGAATGGCAAGAGAGAGGGGTAAAGGAAGGTATAGAGTTTGCAATATTAACAGATGAGATTACTAAAGCATGGTCAGATATGACTGTAAGAGATTTTAAGAAAAAGAAAGGTTTGAAGAAAGAGAGTTTGAGAGATAATATGACCAATTTAGAATTAGTTTTAAATATGTTAGCAGAGACATCCACCACAGAGATATCTAAGAGTAAGAAACCGAAAAACTTTAAGGAGAACAAGCAAGTAGCCAAAGAAGGAGGTACTGTTGCTAAAAAGGCGAGACTGGAACTAGAAAGTAAGGTGGGTAAGAAAATTATTGGGAAGTAACTACTCCAAACAACAATCAACAGCTTTCCTTACAACATCCCCTATCTTTCCCCAGAAATCATTCTTCTTTTCTTTTTTCTCTTTCTTCTTTGTCTTTCCCATATTATACCTTCTTCACATCTTCTAACTTAATCACACCCATATTCAATGCCCAGAACAAAGAATACAAGTTATATGCCTTCTCAAATACTTCTTCTGCTTCTTTCTTCTTTCCCCTACCTAAACACTTTGTTCCATACTCCATCAATCTGTAACTTGCTGCTAACAAATGTTTAGAAATACACCAGACCTCACCATCATACTGTTTAATTATCTTCTTCAAGAGCTCCTTCCTCATCTCTCTAATCTCAGCAAGAAGGTCATAATATGTAGAATCACCTGTTTTACCACCACTAAAGAACAGATGCTCCTCAATTGAGATAAGGTTCATAATTGCAATTGACAAGTCTTGATCTGCTGAAAGATCTAACTTCTGATCCTTCTTCAAAGCATCATACTTTTCAACTAACTCATTAACATCTTGCATTTCAATATCTTTTTTCTTTGACATAATCGAAAAACATTATCTTAACTAAACTTATTGTTTAGTATACTATAAAATAGAGGATAATTGTAGCTATTAGTAATGAAGCCACAGGAATAACAACTTTTTGATATGGGAAAAACACCTTACCTTTGTTCTTTTCCTTTAGGAAAGTATGAAGTTTACTACCAAGAAAAAACATAATACTACCTAATACTACCCCAAGTAAAACCTTATCTATTCCAAATAAAGTATTATTTGGAATCCCTATCAAACCAGTAATCTTCATAGGGATTAAA
>DATERJ010000008.1:0-69894 GCA_035271645.1 Candidatus Dojkabacteria bacterium | reverse complement strand
ATCATGACCTTTTCTGTCTCCTACATGAACTATGAGGGATTCTGGTTTGTTTAGATATTCCAATACTGTTTTTACAATCCATATATTCTCTCTTTCACCATCACCACCAAAGAGATATGTTTCTCCTAACTTTCCATCCTTGATTGACAACTCAATACCTCGTACATGATCTAATACATGTACCCAGTCTCTAATCTGTTTACCATCTCCATATACTGGTATTTCTTGATCTAACATTGCTCTAGTTACAATCAAAGGAATTAGTTTCTCTGGGTATTGATTTGGTCCGTAGTTGTTTGATGTATTAGAGATTGTAATTGGTAACTTAAAGGTATGGAAGTATGCTCTTACTAAGTGGTCTGATGCTGCTTTAGATGCAGAGTATGGACTTCTAGGTGCATATGACATATCTTCTGTAAATTTTAATTCTGGTTCATCTATTGGTAATTCACCAAACACCTCATCTGTTGATACATGATGGAATCTAATACCACCATTTTGAAATGCTGCTTCTAGAAGGTTTTGTGTACCCATTACATTTGTTTTAATGAATACTTCTGGTCCTTCTATACTTCTATCTACATGTGATTCTGCAGCGAAGTGTACAATGAGATCTATTCCTTTTGTTATATCCATTACCAGGTCTTTGTCACATATATCTCCTTTTACAAATTTGTAGTTGGGGTTGTTTTCTACTTCTTTGAGGTTTTCTAGATTACCTGCATATGTTAGTATGTCTAGGTTTGTTATTTGATCTTCTGGATATTTTTTCATCCAGTATTTTATGAAGTTTGAGCCTATGAAGCCTGCACCACCTGTTACTAGGATTTTCATATTATTTAGTAGGTAAATAAATTTAGATATCCTGAGTTATATAGGATACTATGTTGGGAGGTGAATGGGAAGAGGGGTTATTTTTTGAAAATAAAAACCTGACCAAGAGAATAGAATATACCGGTAATTCCCGTTATAGCATTTTCAAGCTCTTTGTTTGAATGTTTTATGTCTTGAATAGCCAACTCATCTATTAGTTGTTTTACAAGTCCTACCATCCCTAAAGAATGGTTTTCATATACTTTCTTCTTAGGAGCCTCGTATTCTTTTCCACCCCTATACTCTTTTCTAAGTTTGTGAATTAAGTGTTCTTTAGACGGTTTATATATTTCTCCATCTGGCCAATCCTCCCAATAACCCGTCCCCCAATCTTCAATAACATAAATGCCACCAGGTTTAAGAAGTTGATTAAAACATATTAAAAAACTTGCTTCGGTAAAATTCGCATAATGAGAGGCATCATCTATTATAATATCAAAGCCATCTTCGGTATATTTCTCACTAAGATTGTGCAAAAATTCCTTATCTCTCTGATCTCCGACTTCCATGTGGACATTTTTCGGCAATTTCAGGTCAATATTATTAATATCAACCCCTATTATATTGCCTTTTTTGAAATATTCACCCCACATTAACAAAGAACCTCCTTTATATACCCCTAATTCAAGAAGGGTAATCCTTTTATTTCTAAGATGAGAAAAGTACTTATTATAATTTTGCCTGTAATCCTGATTTTTATCAGTGTCAAATTTTTCATTCAAGCAATTTCTTTTGTGAGTCATAAAAAAATAAATAAACTTAATAGACAGTTAAAATTTTGAATCATATCAGTATAAAACAATTAATCCTCAAAAGATAGTATAATTACTCTGTATGAAACTAGGGAAAAGAGATACTCTTAAAAAACTCATAAATTGGAATACGAAAAGAGTTGCTGTCTTTATCGTTAACTATAATATGAATGAAAGGGCAGATGCCTTATATAACTATTTAAAAGAGAATGAGACTTGGCCAATCGATATTTATCTAATTGATAACGGTTCTGATATTACAAAACCTTCAAAAAATACAAATGTTTTTATTCCTAAGAATATTCAGACTACGGGAGGATGGCTATATGGTTTAGCAGAATCCGATAAAAAGCTTTACAACTATTTTGCATATATGTTCCTAATTACAAGTACAGAATTCACTGAGAAAAGTGGGAAACCAATTACTTCAATGGTTCAGAAGCTACTAGAAGATGAAAATGCAGTAGGGGTACATGCATCATTGACAAAGGACTCTACTACAGCTTGGGAGCATTTAAAATCTCGAGGCTCGGAAACATACAGGGAAACTTGGTTTATTGATAATATCTGTTCTTTATATCGAGCAGACTGGTTTAACAGTATCGGGAGATTTGACAGTAAACTTACTTTCGCATGGGGGATTGATCTTGAGACTGGATACATTGCTCGGAAACAAGGCAGAACCCTATGGGTAGACGAGAGCATAGAAGTTAAAAAGGTGACAAATATTGGTTATAAGATGGAAAGAATGAATATGAGTAGAGAAGATAGAACAAGCTTAGCAAGGGAGAATATGGATAAGATACTAAATATAAAATATGGCTCTAACTATTTTGAGAAAATGATTAAAGAGAATGTTACAGAAGATATGCTCTAATGTCTCTTCTTTGCAATAAATGTTGCCAAATTCCCAGGTAACAGATTCTCTTCCACCAAGTCAAATTCTTCCAGATACTTCTTTATTCCATCCATCCCATTATGTGTCTCCCCTAGTATAAGGTCAAACTTCTTTAATAGATTATTTTTCGAAAGATTCTCAAAAATCTCATATTCTGCCCCCTCTACATCGATTTTCAGAATATACTCATGATTTGGGAATTTTTTGAAAACCTTTGAAATCTCCTTACTTGCAATTTTTGTCTTTGCCATAATTTTCTTCATTTTAGATTTTCTCTCCTTTGACCAATATTCTATGTAAAACTTTTCATTCATCGTTCCGACACCATCATCATTTTTTAAAGAATAGAAAGCCACCTCTCCCTCTTTATCCGACAATCCAAATAGATTTACAATGATCTTACTAGACAATGAAGGATTCAATTCTAAATTCTCATCAATATAACTTTTTAGAATAGGGTTCATCTCATATCCAACAACTATATCTGTCTGTCTTCTCATCGCAAACCAAATAGAGCTAAAAGCCTTGTTCATTCCGATATCAATCACTATGTACCTCGATTTCGGCTTGAATAATTGCTTCTCTAGTTTATATGCTTGCAATCCAAAAATCTGTATAAGAATACCAACAGAGTAATCCGTAACCAAGTTGATTTTTTTAAATTTGAAATAAAGTTTCTGATTTCCCTCATCATGACTAACAAATTTTATCCCCCCTCTCTTACAATTTTCATATAAGTATTCAATATCAACATTGAGCTTGCACCAAAAAGAGTCATCGTTCTTGAAAAATCTCTTCATCTTCCTTTCTTTTGCCCAATAAGCAACAAATAGACCAGTATTGAATTCAATCTGCTCTCCAAAAAAGAATTGGTTCATATAAAAATAAACAGTCCTATGAAACCCAAGTTCCATATATCTATTACGAAGATTTCTGAACTTCTCTAGTAGAAACATTCTTATTTACTATTAATTTATTTCTATAATATCCGAACTCTGGAAGAAACAAGAATTGGGTTCTTCTGTTGGGGGATTATTTCTCATTTTAATCAAATAATTCCTTCCTGACTCTAAATAATCATTACATGGTTTCCAATATCCTGAATAATCAGCGACAAAAACATAATCAGGGTCATAGCTAAACATATAATCAAGCCACTCATCTTTTGATATTTCATACTGACTCCCAACACTTCTTTCCGCAAGATAATATCTAGTATATAGGTTGGGCGGACTATTATTGCCCAAATTTTCTTCATCTATTTCTGCAACAAACATTACCGTAGAATCTTCCGACAATTCCGCATTTATTTTCCCTGCAACAGAAGATGGTGTCTCTAAAAGCTTTGAGTCACTATATTTCCCCGTATTCGGTGAGTATTCCCAGCTAAAATTATATTCCAGATAGATTTTGTATACCATGGAAAAGGATATTGAAAGAAACACGATGGAAACAAACAGCTTCGCAAATTTACTTGGGAATACTATCCTAGGGAAAATATCTATAAAAAGAAAGGGGAATAAGAAAAATACTAGACTCGTATAACGCAATAGGCTACCATTCCCTAAATCCTTCATTATCATAAAATAAAAACCTATTGGAACAAGAGCCATTATAAAAACAAGACTTATTTTTTTCAAATCTTTTCTTTGAAAACCATTGGGGGAGAAGAAAATCCCACCCAAGAGTAAAAAGACACTCAGAATAAGCTCGGGAATTCTTTGTAAAAGGTAATTCAAGATTCTAACTAAATATAAGAATCTTTCATTTGAAAAAATATACGTATTCTTAAAAACAGACTTATATGCCAGAATATTTCCAATTATTCCGAATTTCCAAGCTAAAAAGATAAAAAGGACACAAAGAAGAAAAAAGGGGATAAAAAGTAATTTTAATTTCTCTTTAGGTAATTTCTTTATTAAACCAATAAAAAAACCTGCATCATAAATTAGATATAGTAGTAGCATCAATAAGGAGATCGGAGCATAAGCTAATTTTGTAAGATACACAGATACCGCAACTACAAGAACAGAGAAAAACCTAAGTAGAATGTTTTCCTTCGTAGGATTATTTGCAAAAATAATAATTCCATAGAACATAACCAAGACACCACAAAACACATCCGCATACTGAGTTACCAAGGTATCTAAGGAAAGGAAATAATAAAGAAGACCTGTAAAACTTATAAAATATAAAATCATTTTTATAATTGAATCCTTCTTGGAATCAATTATATACCCTGTTAAAGTGAATAGAGCGATAAATCCATATAATAAAGTTAACAGGCTAGAAAACTGCTCTACAACTTCCCCGTAAATAAAATAGACATAGCTCAATTGTAATGGATAAAAAGGTAGGTAGAATTTCTCCAAAAGGTCTAGGGAGCGACCATAGAGACTTCCTGTTTCGAATATATACTTAGAGTCTATTGCCCAATAAGTGAAATTGTCCCAGTTAGGAAAATATCTTTCAGTACAAAGTTGGAGGAAAAAGACAAAGGAAATAGAAAAAATAACTATCCACACCATATCTGTAATTTGCGGTTTGAAATTCTGAATATATCGTTTAACTTCATCCTCTGGGACTCTTATAGTGAATAGCAAGATGTGGACAAACATCATAATTCCGAAATAGCATATTAGAAATATCTTCGTAATAGAAAAACCCAATAGCCCAATAATAAAAATAAGAAGAGAGTTTAAAAAGAGGCCAAAAAAGAGGGAAAGGGTTATATATGTCAAAATATTTTTAACAGGGATAATACTTTTCAGCAAATATGGATATATTAATCCCGAGAATATAGCAATAGGAACAAGTATGAAGAATTTTAATGATGGATAAATAACACTAACTGTAACGGAAGAACATAATATGATAAAAAGTATTATAAAAAAAATACTTTTATATTTTATTTGTAACTTTCTTAACATGATATCTTATTTTATATTATTTACTCGATAAAAACTTTTTAATACTCTCATACTTATAATCTCCCAAAAATCCATATGTCGCTTCCTCATTATCAAAAATAAAACCTTTTTCATGCTTTTTCCAAAAATGTCTCAATGCTTTTATCGTCCTTTCATTGTTATATCTCCCCGACATGTATCTCCTCTCTTTCTCTTTGAAAGCCAAATCCTTAAAATTTACATGATAGTGAATCATCACTGAACGAGGACAATTCCTTAGTTTGTATCCTGCTTTATGGATACGTATTGATACCTCGTTGTCTTCAAAGCTCCCTTGCATTTCAGGATCTATAGGAAATTTTTTGTAATACTTTGCCCTCCATAGTGTGGCACCACCTGGTATCCAAGGACAAGATACAAAGTTATTTACAGTTGTCCTATCCCAGAACAACTTAAAACTATCTAAAAGGTTGTAGCGATAGAAATGAGCATCTTCTAGCATGGTCCCTCCATTAAATTGAATTGTCATATCTGGGAAAATAACCTTGGAACAAACAGCGGCCGTTTTTTTATCAAGGTTGATAGTATTAATAAGGTTTTCAACACAATAAGGAGTAACTACAATATCATTATCTAAGAAAAGATAGTATTCTCCTTTCGCAGACTTTACAGCCTCTACTCTCCCTCCTGCACATCCAAGATTTTCGCTGGATTCAATCAACTTCAGATTTTTATAAGATTTTATAAATTTCCTTAAAATTTTTAACTGTTCTGCATCTGAATTATTGTCAAAAACAATCAATTCAAAAGGTATATGAATGTGCTTATAAATATTTTTAATAGAAAATACCGTATCTTCAACCCTGTTAAAGCTAAGCATAATTATTGAAACTAACTCAACACTTTCATTCAGGCTCGCTTTATTTTTAATTACACAATATTTATTTATTAGAGATTTATTGATAACTCTATATACAAATTGTTTATTACGTTCGTGATTCATCTTTATAATTGCTTTATTCCAAATCAAAACTTATAATTAGATTGTTATTATTTAAACATTATACATGAATATGAATCCTAAAGTCAGTATATTAATGCCCTCTTTTAATTATGAAAATTATATAAAGATTGCTATAGATTCAGTCCTTCAACAAACATACACTAATTGGGAACTTATAATTATAGATGATGGTTCTACAGACTCATCTGTAAGCATAATAAAAGAATACAAGGACAAGAGAATCAAACTTCATACTCAAAAGAACCGTGGGGTAACTAAGACATTAAATAAAGCATTCCAATTATCCAAAGGAGAATATATTTGTTTCTTAGATGCAGATGACTCATATCATCCAAACAAATTAAAGGAACAAATAGAGATGATGCAAAAAGGATACGATTTGGTAACAACTAAAGTATCTGCAATAGATGCTAATGGTCAAAAATCAGGAGATAAATTCTTTGATTTATGGTGGAATTTATATAATCCAGAGATTATTTTTGGTCCTAATATAGAATTTAAATTTTTCAATGGGAACTATCTATGTAAATCTGCTGTTATGCTCAAAAGTTATTTATTTAAGGAATATGGGATGTTTAATACAAACCTTATTACCTCATACGATCTAGAACTATGGCTTAAAATGTTACCACATATAAAGATTGCTAGATGTGATAATATTCTTACATATTATAGATGGCATGGTCTAAATGAGACAACTACAAACACAATGAGAATGAAGATAGAATTATTACTAATGTATGATAAATATCTCGATTCTTTAAAAGATAAAAATTACGATAGAATCAAAAATTACACTCTCGGTTTCTCGTATCTAATAAATGCGCAGGGAATAGAGAAAGCATATGTAGCTCTCCAAGTATTAAAACAAACAGGAGAATGGGAAGACACTTATGAGATATTAAAAAATAAAAAAGACTTAGAAATTTTACAAATGAACATAGATACAAAAGATACAAATTATGACATTATCAGAGAAGGGCAGGTTGAAAATATAGAGGTACTTATGAGAGATACCATATGGGAAAAGCTTAGAAGAAAGCTAATCCCACTTAAGCTAAGAAGTTTTTTAAAGAAAATTCTTAGTTAGTATCCATTGGTTGTGTGAGTGCACTCTTTTTATCAAGAATCATTTTAACCAAGTATAATACTACCCCTAACACAACCAAACATAACAACATTACCCCTCTATCCAATAATGCTAATTGCATAATCTGCTCATTACTAATACCAAGTATATCAGAAGTTATAGAAAATATCCCCTCTCTAATACCTAAAGATCCAGGAGTAATACTTACTAATAAAGAAACACCTGACAAACAATTATAAAGAAGAACCTTAATAACAGTAACATCTATACCTAGAGCTTTAAACTGAAAATAATAAAGGATACCCGTTGCTATAAAGAATATTAAAGATATACCTACAAGATTTAATAATAATTTCTTATTCTCAACAATCGTATTCCAACCTTCAGATATCTTATTCAAGACTCCAAGAGCCTTATCCAAAAACTTAACCTTACCCTTCCTTTCTTTTCTAGAAGGCAATTTAATAAATGTTAAAACTAACATAGTGATAAACAACCCACCAAAGAAAAGATACAAAGGAAGGGATGAGATACCGTATTTAAAAGTAATGAAAGCTAAGGATAGTAAACCCATAAATGAGTTAACTAAAAAAACTACTACATAATAACCATATAAGGTTGATACAAAGTGTGCATATGGAAAATCAAATTTCTTTTTCAGATATACAGATCTTATCACTGTACCACCATGTAGAGGTAAGAAGTAATTACCCAATGAAGATATAACGGACACATAAAAAGACTCCAATACAGTAATAACTTTCTTAAAAGACTGAAGAATAACTTTAATAAAGACACCATTAATAAAGATTGTTAGAGATGCTAAGAAGAAAACAAGTATCAAATAACTAGGAGATATATGAAAAACGGCTAGTAAATCTGATTTGTTATTATAAAAATAGTATACAAAATATGCTACTACGCCTAACGTTATAACTACTTTTAGGTATTTCCAAAATTCTTTCACTCAGCAAACTAATATAAAAAATATATGATGTATTATACATCAAGTAAGTAAATGTTTGAATTCTATACATAATATCTAATATAATCTCTTAGTTTAATTTAACAAGAAGGTTATGAACACCGATATTTATGAAACAAAGAAGTATGTTGAGCATTATCATAAAACTCCTGGTAACAGGATAAAAAACATTTTAGAAAATATAAAAGTAGAAAAAAAAGACTTAATCGGAGATTTTGCCTGTGGTAACGGACTCCTCCCTAAAGCATTAAACCAAAATTACCAAGAATATAACGGTGTGGACAAATCCTCTCTTTTTATAAAAGAATGTAAAGAATGGGTAAAAGAAAACGAAATAAAAAATACATACTTCTTCAAAGGGGATATCGTGAAATTCTGTAAGCAAAATCCTAACAAATACACTAAGTCATTTACACTAGATTTCTCTGAACATATAGAGGATGGAGAGTTTATAAAAATATATACAGCGATTAAAGGGGCAATGAAAGAAAAGGGGCAACTAATCATACATACACCAAATAAAGACTTTATCTTAGAAAGGATGAAGGATATAGGAATCCTCCCACAAACTTCAGGACACATAGGTATAAGGAATTTTAATGAGTATAAACTCTTACTTCAAAGATGCGGATATAAAAACATCAAAGTCAAGTATTTGCCACATTATAGAAGAATATTAAACATACTACCCACCTCTAAGAAAGCAAGACTACTTATCACTTGCACTAAGTAAATAATCAACTATCTTAGCACTAGGATGTATCTTACTAAAAAGAGGTTCTCTTTTATAATCTTTATAATTATCTACAAAATCATCTATTAAGTTCTTATCAAACATAGATAAAACTACATTCTCACCTAAACCTTCTTTTCTCTCCGTGTGATCTCTAAACAACAATGTCGGAACACCAAGGTAACTAAGCTCCTCTTGATTACTACCACCATCAGATATTACAAATTCAGCATCATTACAAACATTAATCCAATCTACAAAATCAAACCTTTTGTGTAATATAATACGTTCCTCATTATTCAATTCATCATAGAGATTTAATTTCTTTAATCTCTCCCTAGTCGTTGGATGTAACGTCACAACCAACCTATGTTTTTTAGAAATATCTTTAAGATATGGAATAATTGTATCTGTAAACCTATCTTTGAATATATTCTCATACCTATGTATTGAAACAAGCACATAAGGTTCTTGCTGAAAATCAAACTTCTTTTTTGCTCTACTATCTACGGCAAATTTAACACCATCTAACATCGTATTAGCTCCAATATCTATTTTCTCTCCCTTATACTTTCTAAGATTATTCATAGACCACTCATCTGCACAGAAATATATGTCTGAAAATCTAAATGTTATCAACCTAGAAATTTCCTCAGGGAAAGGACTAAAGATATTAAAAGATCTCAGACCTGACTCCACATGCCCTACCCTACACCCAGCTCTTTTCCCCATTAAAGCTGCCAACCAAGCTGTAAAAGTATCACCATGTGTTAGTACAATCCCCTTCTCTGGTAAATATTTCTTAGCTTTAAACAAGGCTTTAAACAGCATATCAATCATCCATTTAAAACCTTTAGACATGGTATTAGACTCCTCCCCTTCATATATATTTAAATCCGGTTTTCTAAGACCATATACATCTAAAATCTCTTGAACATTCTCTCTGTGCTGGGCTGTATATATTAAAGTGTAAGGAAGATTTCTCTCCTTCATCTCGGCCATAATAGGAGCCATTTTAATAAATTGAGCTCTAGTACCAAGAATAATATATATCTTTTTATCTTTCTTCATACTTACTCTTCTTTAATTCATATAGTATTTTCTCTTGATTAACCCTAACCCTATTAAACATATCTGCCAATAAGCCAACTATAAAAACAAGTAAACCGAAAACCAAAAAACCCAACCCTATAAATCCAACAGACTTATACGGAGAAAACATACCTTTAGTAAAGTAGTGTACAAAGAGAAATATTTCTAAGCCCAACCCCAATAACAACATAATTCCCCCCATACCGCCGAAGAACAACATGGGTTTGTAGTCTCTAAGAGTTCTAATAATAATCTTAAGTGTTCTAAACATATAGTTTAGAATACTGTTTGCTACCCTAGATTTCCTCTCCTTAAAATATTTAATATCTACTGGATATTCAACAACCCTCATCTCTTTAAATACCATATCCATAATAGTCTCCTGTGTATATGTAAAAGAACCTAGCAGATTAAGCTTCAACAGCGCTTCTCTACTGTATGCCCTAAAACCACACGATACATCCCTAAACTTCTTCCCACTAATTAAAGATATTAACCTAGACATCTGTTTGTTTCCCCAGTACTTTGTCTTAGACATATTCTCTGGAATACCACTATGGAATCTATCACCTGTAACCATATCAGCCTCATTTTTTAATACCGGTTGAATTATCTCTGGTATCTGTTTACTATTAAATTGTCTATCAGCATCTATACTCACTAAGATATCCACCCTATTATCCAACGCATACTCTACTGCACTATGAAATGCACTACCTACTCCCTTGTTTGTACCATGACTAATTACATCTGCACCATTTTCTCTTGCAATTTCAACTGTCCTATCCGTACTCCCATCATCTACAACCAATGTCTTTATCTCATCGATACCATCTATCTTCTTAGGTAGGTCTTTGATTACTCCACCTAATCCTTTCTCTTCATTAAGGGCAGGCATGTATATTAGTAGTTTCATAGTATTATGTTCTTTTTAGATTATCTCCCAATACCTCTGTATATCACTTTACCTTTTACCAACCTCTCCTTATCCAACTTATTCACCCCATCTACTACTACCTTGATATTCTTCCTCTTTAGTATTTCTTCCGTTAAATCACCAAAGGCATCATGATATGTACCTAGTATAACGGCATCAACTTTCTCCAGTACATCATCTAATTCTTTTACATCAGAGATATCTAATGTATGAGGGTCATATGATATGACATCTGCACCCATCTTCTTTAATATATCCAATATCTCTAAACTAGGACTCTCTCTAAGGTCTGCTACATTAGATTTGTAACTTAAACCTAGTAATCCAACCTTAGTACCCTTTACTGACTTCTCTATCTCATTAAGCCCTTCTTGCAATCTAGATACTGTATACTCTGGCATACTGTTGTTAATATCCCTAGCTATCTTCAAGAATCTGTGATCAAAACCTGCTTCCTGTGCCCTTTTGATTAAGTAATATGGATCAACTGCAATACAATGTCCCCCAACTCCCCTACTTGGCCAATGTACCATGAAAGAGAAAGGTTTGGTAGAAGCACCCTTCAACGTCTCAATTAAATCAATATCCATTGCATCAAAAGATTTAGCAAGCTCATTAACATATGCAATATTAATATCTCTAAATGCATTCTCAACTATTTTTGTAGATTCAGCAACCTTGATAGTAGATACTTCATTAATCTCTGCATCTAAGAAACTTCTATAGAAATCAGCAATCTCTTTTGTTTTCTCTTTCATTAGACTACCAATATTTCTAGGAATATTGTAAACATTCCACTTAGGGTCACCAGGATTAATTCTCTCAGGACACATAGCTACATTGAAATCTTTACCTGCAACTAACTTACTACCTTCCTCCAAAACAGGAACTAAAATTTCTTCACATGTACCTGGATTAACTGTTGATTCTAAAACAACAGTAGCACCTTTCTTTAAGTACTTAGATATTGTTTTACCTGCACTAATTACAGGTGTGTAGTCTGGAGTATAGTCATCAAGAACAGGTGTAGGTACACATATGATGAAGATATCCGTATCCTTTAACTCATCACTATCTGTTGTTGCGTGAAGATCTAATTCATTAAGGTCTCTCTCTGCTAGCTCATCTGTAATGGGACACTCCTTTGAGAGTATTTTCTTAACTTGATCTTTACTAATATCAAAACCTACCACTTCATACTTCTTACTCCTCTCTATTGCAAGAGCTAATGGTAATCCAACATAACCAAGTCCTACTATTGATACTTTTTTCATATGTGTTTTTTGTAAAATAACTAAGCTATTATATTCCAAAGATACATATTAAACAAACCAATCAGGTGTAACACTCAAGAGGAAGAATGGAATACAAGAGAGAAGAAACATTGTTATGAGTATTACAAAGAACAATATTCTCACATATTTATTCTTAATTTCTCCAATATATTTCACTAGAAGAGTATAGTAGATGAATATAGCAGGAAAGATATATCTTCCTTGAAGAGCAAATATTACACCATCTCTATTTAGATATGTTGGATAGTTTTGTACAAATGCTAGAACGAAGGTATAGAAGAGAAGAACTATTAGTAGGTAGATATCTAACTTCTCTTTTTTCTTTAGATCTTTGAGAAAAAGAAACACAAATGATATTGGATATATTGCAAAGGTAAGATGAAGATTGTGTGGCATAAACATATCTTTGTGAGCCATAATGCCATAGATTCTATGATTCATCTCCCATGACCATTTTAAGAAGTATTTAACAGGATTCCACCTTCTCGAGAAGACCATTCCTATCCCCTCTTTACTTAACAACTTTATCCCTGCTGATTGTCCATAGTCCCTTCTAAAAACACCACTGTTCATACATTGCTCAACTGTCATAACTTCTTCACAACGAGGAAAAATATGTTTGTATGTAACAACATTCTTCCCATACAAGAGAACTACTGGTAGAAGAAAGATTAAAACAAGAAGTAGATACAACCAAAACTTCTTCTCCTTGATATTAAACTTCACTTTTTCTTTGATGAGGATACTGATAATTAAGATGAATTCTACTAGAGCAAGTGGAAAATTTGTATATTTTGTAAGAACACCTAAACAAGTAAAGATTGCCCATAACGCGTAGTTCTTTATCTCTTTGGGTTCTTTAAATATCTTCACAAAGTAGATAATTGAAAGTACTGCAAAAAAGTTGGTGAGATTATCATAGTTAATCATTCCAGAGAGGAATTGGAACATAAGGGTGTTTGCTAGAAGGATGACAGGGATTGTACGATACTTCTCCTCCTTAATTACATATCCTGCTAGTTTGTAAAACAGAAATAGTGTACCTACAGAAGTTAATAAGTTAAATATTTTAAGAAGATGTATCTCATCAACCTTCAGGAAATTCATATTCAACAATCTCCCATTTATCCAATGTGCTAGAAAGTTTGCAGATGTAATATCTCCCCACTGGTATGTCTCAGGTGTATTTTCAGGTACTCCCCAAACTTTAGAATATGCTTGTGCTACATAGAAGTGGTGAGGTTCATCAGGACCAATATTTGTTCTAATATTTAGTGCAAGAAAGAGACCAAAAACAAAAAATATAACTAACTGTACTGTAAGTATTATCTTGTTTATTTTCTTCCAGTTTATTTTTCTTTTCTTTTTTTTCATAGCTACTCTCTTCTTATCCTAAAATCTTCATGGGCGTAGGATAGGTTGTCATTGTAGAAAGGGTCCCTACCTCCCATATATTCAATATATTGTGGCCATTTCTTTCTTAATTTCTCTGCATTAACTGTATCCTTCTCTAATTTTTCTTTGTTCTTACTATCAAACCTAGTCACAGATTCATAATGTATGAGTTCTGTATAAGGGGTATATACATTGAACAAACCTTTCTCATCATACAACCTAATTCCAAAATCAACATCTTGATACGCAGGATCAAACTGTTCATCAAAACCTCCCATATCTAAAAAGAGCTTTCGGCTTACCATCATACAAGCTCCTGTAACTGCTAAATAGTTTCTGACATTAACAACACAACCCTCATAACCAAATACATCTCCATCTAACAACCTATGAGAGTGTGCAGCTGCTCCTCCAGCACCAACAATTACTCCTGCATGTTGGATCTTACCATCAGGATAGTAAAGCTTAGCTCCTACACTACCAACCTCTGGCAGTTGAGCCCACTCTAACATACTCTCTAACCAACCATCATTGAGAACCTTAATATCGTTATTAAGTACCAACATATATTCCCCATCAACCTTAGTAGCTGCCCAGTTATACAACTTACCAAAATGAAATGGTTTATCATATTTCAAAACCTTAACACCTTTCTCTTTAATCTCTTCAAAATACTCCTTTGTTTCTTCCTCTTCACTCCTGTTATCCACTATAACTATTTCATAATTTTTATATTTCGTATGTTCCCAAATACTATCAATTACTCTTTCTAAGTAATCCACCTTGTCCTTAGTCGGTATCACAATACTAACTTTAGGATTACCGATAATGTCAAACTTAACTCTCCAAGCTCCTTCAAAAGGACCTTCTAGCACCTCTCCCTTTAATTTTCTCCTCTCAAGATATCTCTCTAGTACTGCTCTCTGATTCTCGTATGCCCAACTCTTAGCACCACTACCTGCTAGGGCAGTAGAACCTGGATATACCCTCCAATGGTAGAGTATCTTAGGAATATGTAAAACCTTCCAATTCCCTCTTGTAAGATATCTCATTACTAAATCCCAATCCTGCGCACCCTCAGTACTCTTAACAAGTCCTCCTAACCCCTCTACTACATCCCTACGGTAACAAGTAACATGAGTTGTATACATCTGTGCTGTAAGTGTGTGGGGAGACCAATCAGGCCAAAAAGAAGGATCAAACCTTTTACCGTTTTCATCAATCTTATCAAAATCACTATACATGAATTCTACTTCAGGATGTTTTTCAATACCCTTAGCTAACTCCAACAAACAATTCTTAGATATCTCATCATCACAATCCATAAAAACAACATACTCTCCAGTTGCCAAACTCAATGCATTATTACTATTCTCAATGATATTAATCCCTTCAACATCAATCGTAGAAAACTTAACCTTCTTACCATACTTCTTAGCAAAGTTCTTAAGAAATTCTCTTGTCTCTTTAACATTCTTACTAGAACCATCAGATATACATATCTCCCAATTCTCATATACCTGTGAAGTAATTGAATCCAAAGCAGCTTGTAACATCTCTTCAGACTTATTCCACACAGGAAATACTATTGAAAACTTAGGATTAATCTTAAGTTTCTTCAAATCACTCTCCATTGATTCTTCGTTGAGATACTTACTCTCTACATTCTCCATCCATTCCCCATATGATATTCTCATTAACTTAGAACCATCTCCACCAGTTATTACAAATCTCCAAATCTTTTTTAATATTCTCTTGAAGGTATTTAAGATACCATGTTTTCTAAAAGAGGTAATTAGTTGTTTGAAATATATTGGTATTCTACTAACTATCCTTTGAAAAAGTTCAATTATCCTCATATATTCTAGTAGTAACTTAAGTTGCTAAAATGTAGCACTATACCTATCAACAATATCATTAGGCTCCCCTATCTCATATGTCTTGTCTTCCTTTAACCAAAGCACTCTATCGGAATATCTTCTTACACTCTCTAACCCATGAGATACAAACAATATTGTCTTCTTACCAACAATATCATCAAAATATGCAAAACATTTCTTCTGAAACTCTCCATCACCTACTGCTAGTACTTCATCAAGAACTAAAATATCTGATTTAACTCTAATTGCAATAGAGAAAGCTAATCTAACCTGCATACCAGATGAGAATTTCTTAATGGAAAGGTCTTCAAACTCCTTAAGTTCTGCAAAATCAAAAATATCATCTACACTCTCATCTATTTCTTTCTCAGTAAGACCAAGAATTGTACCATTAAGATATACATTCTCCCTTGCACTAAGATCTGGATTAAAGCCAACACCTAGTTCTAAGAAAGGAACAAGCTTACCATTAACATCAATTGTACCACCATCAGGAATGTAAATACCTGAAATTAGTTTTAGTAGTGTAGATTTACCAGCACCATTAGGACCAATTACACTAAAGAACTCTCCCTTCTTAACATCAAAAGAGAGGTCTTTAAGAGCTACAAAGTCAATCATCTTTTTCTTTGCAAAAGGATTTACAAATCTTTCCTGCAAAGTCGTAGGAGAACCATGCTCAGGTATCCTAAATTTCTTTGTTAAATTTTCTACTTTAATTGCTATATTATCTTCCATATCTTTAAAAATGCTCAGCTACTTTTTTAATATGTTTATTAAAATACAACCTCCCTACAATAACTAAAACTATAGAAGAAGCTAAAGCGAGAAGAACAAATTTCAAATCTGTAATCTCTCCAAATATTAAAGCTTCTCTAACCGCTTTAACAAATCTTGCAACAGGATTGTAGTAAACAATGAATCTGTAGTTCTCTGGAATCATCTCAACTGGAAAGAATACTGCACTAGCATAGAAGAGAAGTTGTAAGACTAACTCCATGATATGCTGTAAGTCTCTTACATGAACTAACCAGATACTTGTAAAGAAAGAGATACCGTAAAGAGAGAGGAACATAGTAAGACCAATGAAGAGAATATATGCAAGACCCATTAGAGTTATATTTATCTTTAATATCAAAGCTACCGCTAGTACAATTAAAAGGTTAATTGAGAAGTTAATCAGTGCCATACTTAGAGAACTAGCAACTACAACATCTCTTTTAAAATTGATTTTTACAATTAATTCCGCCCTCTCCATGATTGAACCCATACCCCAAATCATACCTTCATTAAAAAATGTATATACAATTAATCCAGAAAGAAGATAGACAGCATATTGTTGAGATGTAAGACCTGCAGATGCTGATGACATATGCGAGAAAATCATGAATAGAATAAGGAACATGAAGAAAGGTTTAAGAAGAACCCAAAGAAAACCCAAGATTGAGCCTTTGTATCTCATCTTAAAAGTTGTTTTCACAAATTGTTTGTAGAGATCTATATCATTTTTGTTCATTACTTCTCCTTTAAAAATTCTTTTAAAGTAATTCTCCTAGAGTATATCATTTTCCATATTAACCAGTTTAAAAGATACCAGATTGTCTCCCATATTGCTACCCACAATCCTTTTCTACTTTGGATACTTCTAAATCTGTTTTGCATATTCATAATATTTCTTTTTCTTGTACCTAAACTCTTAGAAGATGCCATATGGTCATGATATACCTCTGATGTTCCAACATAATATAGTTTGTAACCTAAGTCTCTGATTCTAAGTGAAAGGTCTATGTCCTCGTAATACAAAAACATATTTGGATTAAAGCCTCCTACTTTTTCAAAGACCTCCTTTTTGACTAAGAATGCTCCTCCCATGAGAGCATCAACCTCTTCTATCACATTGTATTTAGGATTGTCTTCTTCTTTGTCGTATCTATCATATGCCATGTAGTGACTATCTACTTCTATCCCTGCAGAGTTAATTACTCTCTTTTCACTGCCTATGTTTTCTTTAGAATACAGCACCTTTGGACCAACTGCTCCTACTCCATCTTTTTGCAGTTCTTTGACTAGATTATCTAAGAAACTTTTTGGTACAGAGATATCATTGTTCAAAAAGAGGTATGCATCATAATGAGGGTTTTCTTTAACACCCAAGTTATTACCCCTCCCAAAGCCAAGATTTTCCTTACTCTCTACTATCTTTACAAAAGGAAATTTTTTTTTAAGATATTCAATACTACCATCCTCTGATGCATTATCTACTACAACAATATCAAAATTTTCATACCCATTCTCTACAACAGAGAGAAGATTCTTCTCTAAAAGGTGCTTTCCATTGTAGTTTACTATAACTATTGATATTTTCATTCATTAATTATACCTCAAATACTTATCAAAACAACAAAAAACTGTTACAATTAAATATACCTAATTTATTTAATATTTAAAAAAGTATGAAGAAATTTCTTACTGTTTTGCTGGCACCCATTCTAGCATTACTAATACTAGGTGTTGGGCTACCTAGAACAAGCCAAGCGGCAGAATTTAAATTTGACAAAGGCACTATTGCAGAGGAAGAGATAATCAATGATAACCTGTATATCTTCAATGATGCAATTGATGTCAAGGGAGTAATAAGGGGGGATTTAATCGTTTTTGGTAACAATGTGTCAATTAAAGCCGCTGTTACTGGAGATGCCTTGATTTTTGGTAATAGTGTGATGATTGATGAGCAAACAAGAATCGATGGGAATCTTACTCTTTTTGGATACAATACTGATGTAAAGGGAATCGTATCAGGTAACACTACTGTATTTGCATATACCCTCAAGAATACTGCTAGTACAGGACAGGACCTTTCTGTCTTCGCGTACTCGAATGTTCTTACGGGTAACGTAGGGGATGATGCTAGGGTGTTTGCAGGAACTTCTACTATTGATTCCAATATCGGTGGTGAGTTAATTATCAATGCCGGTCAATCAGAGGTAAACCAGGAGAAGATTGGAAAGAAGATATATACTGAGAAAGAGATCAATGCTATTGCAAAAGAACAAGGTGTTGAGTTAAAGAAAGTAGAGGAAGAGAGTCCAAAGTTAAGAACATTATGGACAAGATTCTCTAGCGCATTAATTGGATTTGTAAGTATGTTTATAGTTGGTGCTCTATTAGTCTTCATGGCTCCTGTGAAGAGCTTGGAGATTACAAAAAAGATTACTGGCTCTGCCAAAGACTTCTTAATCAGTCTCGCAATTGGAGCTGGGATTCTTTTCTTAGCTTGGATTCCATTAATTTTAATCTTCATTACTGTTGTTGGAATTCCTCTAGGTATACTTCTTCTTGGATTCCTCCTGTTTGGAATAATATTTGGAAAAGTATGGGTTAACTTAACAATTGGTAGAGAGATTTTAAGACTTGCAAAGAGTAAGACCAACAGTCCATATCTTGCACTACTCGTTGGTGGAGGTGTAAATACAATAATTGGAATTATTCCTTTCATTTCTGGTCTCTATTCCTTCATTGCTACCTGTACAGCTCTTGGAGCTATGGTACGTATGAAATGGGACAAACTTGCAGTAAAGAAGGTAGAAAAGAAATAGGGAGAAAGAGTATTAAGGGACAAAAGGGAGGCATATACACCTCCCTTTTTGTTTACATATGCAATGAAGACTACTTCAAGAGCTCTTCAATAGCACTCTTAAATGTATCATATGGATATGCTCCTGCAATCAGTGGTCCTGTAACATTACCATCCTTATCAATCCTTCCAACAATAAAACCAGGTGTCCCACTGATTCCAGCTTTAGAACCCTCTGTCTTGTTAGCTTGGATATCATCCTTAAACTTAACACTTGCAACACAGTCATCATATTTCTTTCCATCAACACCTAGAGAAATTGCATGAGACCTAATATCTGCAATTGATGCTGCACCCATTGCTCCACTGTGGAACTCTGCAAACTTCTCTCCACCTAACTGATCAAACACACAAGTTCCTGCAACAGCTGTATCGTACCCCAACCCTGTATCTCCTAATGGATACTCTTTAAATACATAGAGTATCTTTCCTGTATCTACATAGTTTGCCTTAAGCTCTGGATATGTCTGATCAGAGTGTCTCTTACAGAAACCACACTGATAATCACTATATTCCACTACTGCAACCTTAGCTTTCTTCTTGTTTCCAACATAGGGGTCATCTCCTAAAGCAACAGTTACATCTCCACCTGTTGGAGCTTGTGCTGAATCATCTACTGCTGGATTTGCTCCCTTAGAGCCTGACACATCATTCTTACTTGACCTGTTTGTCAAAAAGATTGTGAGAGCTATGATTATTCCTGCAACAATAATTGCAATTGGAACTGCAAAAGTATCTAGATTGATTGTTACCTCCTTTACGACCTCTGCCTTCTTTGGGGTAGCTTTCTTACTAGCCTTTGCTGTTGTTTTCTTAGCTTTTGCCATATTATTAAATATATATTAGATTAAATATTAGTCACTAATTTGTTATTATATCCCATATGAGAGAAAATAGTAAAATGGAATATCAAATAAGACAGAACAGACCTAAAAAAGGACTTACCATTGAAAGATTTTTGGTATATCTAATACTCCTTTCCATTCTTTTCTTTTTGGGGTATCTCCTTTTCTCTAAAATTTTCATTAAGGATTCTAAACCTGTTAATGAAGTAGAAGTAAAAGAAGAAACTGTGGAAGAAGAGAGGGAAGAGGTTAGAGAGATAGTTGTGAAGAGTGAGTTCAAGACAATAGATGGACAGAGTGCATATATTGCTTTTGATGAGAATGCGAAAGATGATGCTAAGTATCCAGTTGTGATATATAGTCATGGTTCTACCTATACTGTGTCAGACAATCCAAACAATCCACTAACTAAAGATCTAGATTACTATGCAGATATATTTGTTAAAAATGGATATGTGTTTGCTGCTTCTAATCAACATGGTGACAACTGGGGAAAAGAGCCAGCTATTGGAGATACCAAAAAATTAGTTAAAGAGTTAGAAAAGAATTACAAGAGTAATGGAGAGATATATCTTCTTGGTTTTAGTATGGGTGGTTTAGTTACAATGAACTTTGCAGAGAAGTATCCAGAAAATATTAAAAAGATTGCACTCCTTGCCCCTACTTCATATGTAAATACATGGAATGCTACTAGAGTTGAGAGGATAAAAGAGATTCCGATAAAGACATGGCATGGAAACAAGGATGTGAATGTTCCATATTCTATGAGTACTAATTTGATAAAGAAGTTCAGTTCGTTAGGAAAGGAGATTGAGTTTGTTACAGTAGAGGGTGCTGGTCATTTTGATATTGATACAGAATATACAGATGCTATTGTAGAGTTTTACAAATCTGAGTAAACTCCTCCTCTGTTAACTTCTTTCTAAGATGTCCTTCTTTCGAAACAGGTGTGTCTTCATATGCTGGTTTTATATGTATATGGAAATGGAACACACTCTGCCCTGCTTTAGCTCCATTGTTCTGCATTATGATAATTCCTTCTGGTTTCAATCTGTCCTTTATCTTCTGTGCTTCCTCTTTTACAACAGATGTTATTGTTATTAGTAAATCTTCTGGAATATCATGAATGTTTTCATAATGTTCTTTGGGCAGTACAAGAACATGCCCTTTACTTAAAGGATTTACATCAAGTATGACTAGAACATCATCTGTTTCGCTAACTCTGTATGAAGGGATCTCTCCTTTTACAATTTTACAAAATATACAATCATTCATTATTCTTCTGTTTCAATGGCTGTTGTTGGACAAGCTTCTTTTGCTTGCTTTGCTTTTTCAAGTAATACACCATCTTCAATCTGTGTGTTCTGATACTCTGCTTTTACATCAACACTTCCATCATCCTTCATTTCGAATACTTCTGGACAAATAGCTACACATGAGCCACACATTACACAGGCTTCTTTGTTGATTTTGACTTTCATTTGATAATATTTTTATTTTATATATTTAACCCTATTCATCTTACTACTATTTAGGATTTTTTCAAACCGAATTTTTTGTACATATCTTTTGTTTTTGTATCTATAATGTCTTCTTTCTGACCTGTATATACTGGTAGTGTAAAAGAGAAGGTTGTACCTTTACCTAAGTCACTCTTGACCCATATCTTACCACCCATCTGTTCTACAAGAGCGAAGACAACATAAAGTCCTAAGCCTGTACCACCTGGTCGAACAATTTCAAATTTGTCTTTTCCCTTGGTGTAGTTACCTACTCTATGGAATTTAGTACCCAGTTTTGGTATTTCCTCATCAGGAATACCCATTCCACTATCAATGACATTAACTTGGACATGGTCTGCTGTATGGCTTGTTTGGATAATTACAGAACCTTCTTTTGTATATTTAATTGCATTGTTAAGAAGGTTGTCCATAATTTCTGTCACCCTTACTTTGTCTGCAAAAATATCTGGCATATCCTCATCAACATCTTGTATTACCTTCAATTTCTTACTTTCAGCCTCATATGTATATGCATGGATTACATTCTCTATTATCTCCTTAAGAGATATTCTTTCCCTATGTAGTTCAATCTTCTCACCTTCCAACTTTGCACTTGTGAGAAGGGCATTAATTAATCTAATTTCATTTTCAATACTGTTCTTTACTCTGTCTAAATATTTTTTATATTCCTTAGGATTTGTATCTATATACTGTTCCAGCAGATCTATATTTAACTTGGCAATGGTAGCAGGTGTTCTTAGTTCATGACCCATGATATCTATCATGTCTCTTTCTTTTCTTCTAGCTTCTTCTAATTCTAGTACTTTTTGTTGTAGTTCTTTGGTTTGTTCGTCTACCCGTTGTTTGAGGGTTCCACTAAATTCTTGAATTTCATCATATAGTATCGCCCTACCCATTGAAACACTCGTATTATCAACCATTCTTTCAAGTATCTCTATTTCATCTAATGCTAGGGGATATCCATCTTCTCTATAACCCAGAATCAGAAGACCGTTAAACCTAGTCCTAGTATTAAACGGATATAATACTGAGATATTATGTTTATCCATAAAATCCAAAACCTGAGTTATATTTTCAGGCATTTCACTATCCTGCAGGATATTCCCTTTTCTAAACTCATCTGCAACTATCACATTACCTAGTCTTGCTTTACCCCAAAACTGCACAATATCCATAAGGTCTTTCATAGCAAAATCTACTGATTGAGGATAGGAGAAATACTTTTCAGAGAAACTAACCTTATCATACAGTAAAATGCCTGATTCTGAGATGCTAAACAATGCCTTTACACTTCGCTGAAGATTAACTAAAATCCTATCCATTGTCAGCTCTACTCCACTAACTTGCAAGAAGTTACTTTCTAAAATTTCCCTCTCTCTTCTAGCTTTATCGATAAAATCTAAAAGAAGATCTGTTATCTTTTTAAAGAAATAAAAATAGAAGACAGTAAAAAGCAATGCAAATAAGAATATAGAGAGATATTTATCCGAATTCAAGTAATATTCCGACTCTAGGAAAACCGTAAAGAAGAGAAAGGTGGAGAATATAAAGGCTAATTTTAATACGGCTACAACAACATTGCCAACAATCACAGGAATTCTAACAAACCTATTCTGAATGATAGGATATGCAGCAGCCAAAGTAAAAGGAATAACAAAGAGTGGTCCAAGAATAAAATATTTTGTATTCCCTGTTAATATTGGAATAAAGTAATCTATAATCACAATTGGCAACATCATTGCAAGAACCCCTATCATGAAAAATCTTGACTGGACCTTCTCATATCCTGTAAATGTCTTACTCTTATTGAGATAATATATAGGAATAAGAATAATTCCTAAAAGGTTGGGTAGTGTATATATCCAATAATCAGGTCCCATCTTAGCAATTGTAAGAAAAGTGTCCGGATAATGTATCACGCTATCTATAACAGAATCTTTTATAAGCAAAACGTAGATACTAGGAATTAAGGCTAAGACTATTGGAATAACAAACGGATAAAATTTACTCTTGGTTCTCTTTGGAAAGAAATAAGCGAATAAAAGTTGGGCTAATAGCATACCATATGAAGCTATATAAACCATTTTCAACCAGAACTTGGGAGAAGAAGAGCCTGGATTATTATAGAGGTATGTGAAAACAATCCATAAAGCAATTGAAATAACACTTAACGAATATACAACATTATTAGATTTCCTAGGGTCTTTAAGTAATACATAAACCCCCAAGATAATATTTACTATCGCAAAAAGTAAACTTGCTATACCTAAAATATTTATGCCCATATGTGTCTAATCCTCCTTTGTTATTTAACCAAAATCCTACTGATTCTTAAAACCACAGGATCTTTCTCCTTGCATATTCTCATCATTGTGCCCCCATCAATCTCTTCTTTCCCATTAGAATAAATATCTTCTTTACCTTCAACCTTCTCCCAACCAAAATCCTCGTAGTTCAGAGGTTTTTCGTGAACAATATATTCCATTTGATTCTCTTTTATAGCTTTCAACATTGCTTGATGATAATCAAAGGGAGTTGTCTCAACTTCAACATTTGCTTTTGAAAGGTCCGTTGCAGATTTTGCCGCTTTCATTACCTCACCAAACATGGACTTATTACTTTTCAAAAGCTTAGCTAGCCATGTATACATTCTTGCAGTTCCTTCCGAGTATACTCTAGTTATTAATATCTGGTTATCCTTTCCAACTTTAAATTCATAATTATGTCTATAACCGTATGGGGGATTCAAGAAATAGCTTTTTTCATATTCCTTTACTAAATCTTTACCCAAGAACAAAACTTTGGATATTTCTTTAGCATGCGTAATTGGAGAAATCTCTACTCTAATATCCGAATCTAAGCCTAAAGTTCCTATATACAAACCTCTATCCCCCTTGTTCTGTAATACATTAGACAGAATCTCCTTAGTTGAGCCTGCATCAATATATTGTAATCCATTATCGATAATCAAAGCATCATATGTAGTAGAATTTAAAGAATCTCTTTTTGAGGTTGTAATAGCATCACCTACTTGAAGAATAATCGTTCTATCTCTATCTAAAAGCTCTTGAGGGACATCACCATTAACCATATGAATCTCGTACCTATCCTGTTCTGGTAACATTTGATTCCAAACTTCAAAGTTCAATGCACCAACAGCAATAGAGTCTGCTGATAAGTCTGTTGCTAACAAGTTTGCAGAAACACCCATTTGATATAAACGTGCAATAAGGGATTTGTCAGCAACCGATGCCCCACTAAAAAAAGATCGAATATGTAACAATTGATCTGGAGATTCAGCTTTCAAATCTGCTAAATAAAGTGCCATTTCATCTGTGTATCCAATAATTGGTTCAATCGTATCAGTAATCATAACCCTGCGTAAAACACCCATAACGTAAGGTTCACTTTCCGAAAGTCTAATCCAACTCTCAACATCAAAGCCAACATTGTGCATCTCCTTTTTCAGTTCTGTCGATGCTGAAGCAATCAGTCGAGTTGTCTGGGGGGACATAGTATATGGGTAATCGCGTGCAACATACTTTTTAAATTCTTCATCCCATGCTTGATCATGTATGTAGCATTCTTGTACAAACTCAGGGTTAATCTCAATTCTATAACTAGACATCCCATGCTCATGCTCTTCCTCTACTAGGTTCACTATATTGTTAGTTTCCTTCCACTCTGGATTGCCAATGTAAGTTTCACCCTCCATATACAAAAATTATTAACTTATTTAGAATTAATTCTTAGTAGTTATGACATATCTCGAGCTACAATTAATATATCTACACGATATACATAACTAACACCTATACAATATCCCAAGTTAAGGAAAAAAACAAATCTTTATTGGAAATCTCTTAACCTTTAATAAAGAGTAACAGTAAAGGAATTAAGAATAAGAGGAAATAAGCTAACACATACTTATTACTTTTCTTGTCTGTATTGTTCATATTCTAAAGTATTTAGATAAACCGGTACTATTCTACATGTTTTTTCCTGCATGTCAAATACGAGTAACATACTGCCCATCCTCTTTATCCAAAACCTCATATCCCATCTTTAGTATTTTTTCCCTCAAGATATCTGACTTCTCCCAATCTTTATCTTTTCTAGCTTCTTCCCTATCTTCAAGAGCTTGTCTTAAATCTGCAATTTCTATTTCTGACCAATGAACTTCACTTTTCCCCTCAGTTCCTTCCAATACTGTTTTCTTCAGATCCAATCCTAAAACCTTGTCAAACTCAAAAGCAGTAGCAACTATATCTTCTGGCTTCAAATCTGATCTCACTAATTGATTTAAAAGAGCCAACATCTTAGGTGTATTAAAATTATCTGATATAGCTTCTTTAAAGTTATTCACATATTCTTCATTTATATTCCCCTCCCTGCCTTCATACAGTTCAGTAAGTGTTTTTACTGTACGAAGATATACTTTCTCAGCTGACTTCAGCGACTCTATACTAAATTTCATAGGTGACCTGTAACTAGATGTCAGGTAGTACCATCTCAAACCCATCAGATCAATACCAAGCTTCTCTATCTCTTCTAAGCTTAATGCATTACCCTTACTTTTAGACAATTTTTCATCACTTGAAGAATATACAAACTCATTATGAAGCCAATACTTCACCACATCGTGTCCAAATGCTCCAACATTCTGAGCTATCTCATTTGAATGATGTACTGATACTAAATCTGTTCCTCCTGTGTGAATGTCAATTTTCTCTCCAAGTAGTGTCCAACTCATAGCTGAACACTCGATATGCCAACCAGGAAACCCATCACCCCAAGGGGAATCCCAATGCATCATGTGATTCTCGTACTTTCCATATCTTTTCATCCATAGAACAAAATCTGCAGGATTTTTCTTGTAAGGGTCTTCTTTGACTTCTTCTCTCACGGCAACCTGTTTCTCCTCTAACTTCTGACCTGAAAATTCAAAGTATTCTGGGAAGGTTGAAACATCAAAATACAGAGCTTGTTCAGTTTCATAGGTATGACCATTTTTCTCGATGAGGGATATTAAAGTTATCATTTCATCTATATAGTCAGTAGCTCTAGCCCAACCTAACTTGGCCCATTCTTCTTTAGACATATTCTCAACATCTATATTTTCTTCTATGGGAGAACCATCTGGATTTAAAATATTTACTTTCCTAAAACTTTCAAGAACACGAGAAATATATTTATTAGCAATTTCCATAGCTGCGACATTTTCTTTTTTAGCCTGTCTTTCAATCTTGTCTTCCCCAAAATCAGCATCACTAGACATATGACCTACATCGGTGAAATTTACAACTCTTTTTAAGTTGTACCCCATATACCTAAGAGCTCTTCCCACAACATCAAAATTGAGGAGTGACCTTAGATTCCCTATATGTACAGTATTGTAAACTGTAGGACCACAACTATACATACATACTTCTTCATCTTTGTATGGATCAAAAGCAACTTTTTGTTTACTTGGTGTGTTGTATATTTTAATTGATTTTTCTTTTGTCATATATTTATCTTCAAAAGAGATATAAATAATATAGATTTGTACAATAAATCGGGGTGACTCGACTTGAACGAGCGACCTCTTGTACCCCATACAAGCGTTCTAGCCATCTGAACTACACCCCGTTGTTTTCATTATACCAAACTTAAGTAAAAATTTAATCCTTAGTTCATTTTTGAAAGCTAAAATATATGTAAGTGGATAACATTGACTTATATTGCCATATATGACACAATGCATAAAGAAAGACATATATGTTCTCGAACAGGCTGAGGAAGAAATAGATTCCTTCCCTGAAGTTGTTAGAGACAAATATTTTGAATTAATAACAGAGTTTGAGAAAAAAGGATATCTTGAATACCCAGATTCTAAAAAGTTAAGTTGTTTTGATCTTTTTGAAATCAGAATAATTGCAGATGGAATATACAGATTCATCTACTGTCATCATAATAATGACATTATAATTCTCTCTGCATTCAGAAAAAAGACACAAAAAACACCTTTAAGAGAGATACAGAAAGCACTTAGGAGAAAAAATAATATTAGATTGTAAGAACTTATGAAAAAAACAAAGCTCATTCCTTGGAGAGAGGTGCAAAAAAAATATATGAGTGAAGAAGAGATTAAAGAGATGGACAGGAAGGTCGAAGATAAACTAGCTCTAAGAGCCTTAAGAGATGCACGAAAGGAGCTAGGTATTACACAAGATGCACTATCAATCAAATCTGGAATACCAAGAACAACAATTAGCAAGATAGAGAATGGGAAGAGAAACACATCCATATACAAACTTGTACAGATAGCTAATGCTCTAGGAAAAGACCTACAAATAGCATTTGTAGATAAAAAGACCAAAGAAGATTAACAGGTCCTTCCTATACAACCACATTACCTACTACTTAATTTCGAGAATGATTTGGTTAGGACTTAGACTTGCACTAAGCTTAAACTCGGCACCATCCTTTACATAGAAAGTATATATCGACTTATCACCATTTCTCTCTGTATTTAAAGCAATACCTAGAGGTAATGAAATACCTTCACATGCTTTCACAGCCCTATCTATCTTTAAACTATCAAATGTTAATACCAGCTTCTCAGTTCCATCATATTTAGCACTTGCCATTGGGATTGGATTATCTCCACTTGCAGAAACACCAAAGGTAAACTTCAAAACTCCACCAGATGCTGTGTATGCATATGAGTTGATAGAAGCACCTTTATCAGCACCTACACCTGTAATAGATTGGTCATCCTTGGAGAACTCACTACTTCCCAAATTACCTTCAACCTCTTTTTCACCCGGATATTTCACATACAGAAGAACTGTCCATGTATCATCTTCACTACCAGATGTTGAATCTAACTTAAAGACAGTACTCTGAGAAAGACCGATATCATAGAAGCTTTTCTCTTGAGAACCTGAAACATTATGATACAATCTTAATATACCCTCTTTGTTAATACTTCTCTCACCCTGATATGGAATCCCACTATTATCTTTCTCTACATTGAAAATTTCAACCTTAATTACATTAGCATTAGCATCATATCTTGCAATTACCTTCGGCTCACTTGGACCTTCTAGATTAAATACAAACTCGTGATATCCACCTTTTGTAGTATCTTCAATACTCCTTAGCGTAAACTTATCATCTTCAACAAACGTACCTACCTCTTGCTTGTTTGATGAAAAACTTGAGTAATCACCAGTATCTTGTTTCTTCGTTTCTTCCTTTTTAACTGGCTTTTTATCTTCTACCTTCTCTGTTTTCTCCTCCCCAGATTTTTTATCTTCCTGTACCTGTGCTGTGTCTGGGGACTTCCCTTCCTCTGCTTTATTCCTTGAAACTATATATGCAACTAACCCTCCGACGACCGCAAGAATTAAAATGAAATATATTACTGATTTTTTCATACATTTTTTATTAATATCTTAACACTTTATCCTAGCACAGAAAGAGTGATATTGAAATAGCTGATATTTATGGTAGGATTTAGTATGGCAGAAGTAATTGAAATCTTAGATGGGAAAGAAACCCCAGCAGGAACAAATACCGAAGAGACTGTCGCAAAGACAGAACCCCCTATCGAACAGAAGAAGAAATTTAATCCGAAGAGTTTAATCTTTCCACTAGTGGCGATATTCTCTGTTGTAGGAATTGCTGTCTTCTACTACTTTGCAATATACAAATTAAGACCTATACCACCATCTAAGATTGTACTGTTTGATAAAGGCTACATCGCCTCTAACTCTAAACTTAAACCTTTTGCAAAAGACCTACCACTACTCTCCGAACCTCAAGAACCAAGGACAGAAGAAAGTCCTCTTAATGGGCTTCTTTTCACTAAAAAAGAGATGAAAGAGATGAAAAAGAGAAGACCTGTTGCTGTAATGACAAACAATCATGTACAAGCTCGACCTGCTTCTGGATTAAATAGTGCTGACATTGTCTACGAAGCACATGCAGAAGGTGGAATTACCCGTAACATGGCAATATATTGGAGTAGCGCACCAGATAAAGTTGGTCCAATTAGAAGCCTTAGACAGTACTATCTTGAATGGGCAAGTGAATATGACCCTCTACTAATTCGTGATGGTTGTGCAGAGAGTACAGATCCTAAGGCAAATGCTTGTGGAAATATACATGCATATGCCATCAAAGATATCGCTACAATCGGTGCATGGAGATGGAATGATGGAAGAAGATTTGCTCCACATAATGAATACAGCTCTGTAAGAAACGCTTGGGATTATGCAAAGAGGATGAATTGGGATAGTTTTCCTAGCAACATTCAAAGTTTAGAATTTAAGAATGATGCCGATCTGAAAGACAGAGGAGAGAAGACTGTTGTGAAGGTAGTTTTCCATATGCGATTAAACAACGGTGGTATATATGATTCAATGTGGACATATGACCAAGCCACAAACACATATCTTAGAAAAGTTGGAGGAAAAAAAGATATTGATCAAGAAACAAACACTCAGGTAACTGCAAAGAATGTTGTAATACAAAAAGTGAATATGTCTGGTGCTGCTGATGGGACATCTAGGGTGGTAATTCCAACTGTTAGTGAAGGAGAAGCTGTAATACTGCAAGATGGGAAGATTATTAATGGAAGATGGAAAAAGACTTCTAAAAACGACAGAACTAAGTTCTATGATAATAGTGGAAAAGCTATAAAGTTTAATCGTGGTAGAATCTGGATTGTTGCATTGCCCCAAGCAATAGGAAAATTTGATATAATAGAGCAATAATATTAAAAAGGTTGGGTTGCATGTTAAAACATCTGTTTATTTCAAAAGTTAGAATCAGCATACTAGAAACATATATGTCTGATTTAAACGCTGCCCATCATGTTAGAGGACTTGTAAGAATTCTTGATGAGGAGATTAATGCAGTCCGCAGAGAGTTAATGAACTTAGAGAAAGCTGGGATACTCAAATCTAGAAAGGAAGGAAACAGAGTTGTATACAGAATTAATAAGGAGTGCCCCATTATCTACGACCTAAGAGCTATGTTCTACAAACAGTCCATCAAGGGAAAGAAAATTTTAGAAGTTGCAAACAATGTAGAGGGTGTGGAAGTCGTAGTCCTAACAGACAGCTTCATTAAAAAGAAATATGAGCATGATACAGATGTAGATTTTCTTTTCATTGGTACTATGAGAATCAAAGATTTAACAAATGCCATGGGAGCTCTCGAGAAAGACATGGAGAAAGAGATTAGATTTAGTGCTATTACTAAAGAAGATTTTGATTTTGCAAGAAAGAAAAAAGAACCTTTCTTGATGAATATACTAGAACACGATAAAATTGTACTCTTTGGACAGATATCTGATTTACTATAACTATGAAAATCAAACTCAACTTCAATGTCAATTTAAAGAAAACTTTCCAATACATTTCTCTCGTTCTTCTTACCGCCCTACTAATCTCAACAACCCTCGTAGCTCTTCCTTTAACAGAAAAAATCTCAGAGAAGTTAACATTTAACCTAAATACAAAAGATTCTCAATACTGGTCTAAGGAATATTTTGTAAAGGTTGAAAGTAAAGATGAAAAAGAGATAAAAAAAATCAAAGAGGTTTTTTACAGAAGATTAAGAGGATTTGGTGTAGAAAACTCCACCATTTTTGTTGAGGGCGGAGATAATGAGAGTACAAAACTACGAATAGTGGTAAATACAACTAAAAATGAAGAAAGCGTAGCCCAGCTAATTGCAAACAGATTTGATTACAAAATTGTTACAAGAAAAGCTGATGTTGATTTTGATGATGAAGAGAATCCTCTTGTGGTCATTATGGGAGAGAACTATGATACAACCGAATGGGATCAGTCTGCATTCAGAGAAGTATACATCCCAAAACAGAAATTAAGAGCAAGTGATGGAAGTTACAGATACTTTGCAATATTCAAACAGAAACCAAGCAAAAATGCCAAATTATATGAATTCCTTAAAGCAAAACAAGGCGAGACCATTGGTGTTGATATAGATGAGTTTGTAACACCATACCAAGTCCCCATCTTTCAGGAAGGTTCAAACAAACCAGAGTCGATTACCGTTGGTGTCAATGCAGATGACGAAGAGAGCGTTAAGGTCATTAGATTGTTGTATAACTCTGGTCATATCCCAGCTACATACACTCTTGAGTCTCAAAATTCTCTTGAGGCACAGAATGTAAAGGTTGATTACATTAAAGTAACTATTGGTTTTGCAATTTCACTAATCGCCGCCTATCTTTTCCTTTTCATATTTAAATATGATACTAAAGAGAATTTGATAAAATCACTATTAGGAACAATTATCGCTTTGACTGCATATCTTGCATACCTAAAACTAACTCAAGTTCCTGTTGATACGTTTCTTCTGACAATATCTGCAATATTAACAAGTATTCTGATTAGAGCCCTTGTTAGTAATAGAGATTCTGAAATATATATTATCATTGGTGCTGTCGCTATACTAATAACAATCAGCATACTTGGGACAGGATTCATGAGAGTACTTGCAATTGAGATGATTGCACTAATTGCAATTTCAAAAGTGTCTTTACTAGTAGCAGAATGGTATTTAGATAATGTTAGACATTTGTAATGTATGGAGATATTTAAATCAATATTAAATAACTGGAGTATCTATCAGTTGCTAGCTCTAACAGGAATGTTCTTGTTTGTCTTCCTCTTCATTGTTTTTACAACATGGTTCTTAAGTGGAAAGAAGAAGGAGTTTGTTAAACTTTCATCATTATCCTTACTCTCTGCAAGTGTATTAACAGTTCTCTCATTCATTACCTTAAATGTTGTATTTAATGAAAGTATTAGATATATCTTTCTTTTAACCCCTGTTCTCATTCTTGTTGTTGAGATTATTAGCTTAGGAATGATTTTAGGTTTCTTCACTTCACAAAAGATGCAGAAGGTAATGAAGCCACATACACTCAAAAAAGAAGTTCTAAAAGATTCATTACAACTCTCCATCTTCATCATCCTCCTTATCATGGCATTCATCCTCTCACTCTCTGGAATATATTTCACTTTTGTTTTAACTACGGCTATTCTTTCCATTGCCACTATTTGGATAAACTACCTTTTAGTATCACTCATCTTTAAGAATGACTAAGAGACCTATCATTGTAATTGCTGGAACTACCGCATCAGGTAAATCTAACATTGCAATTAAGTTAGCAAAAAAGATTAACGGTGTAATTATTAATGCTGATTCAAGACAGATATACAAAGAAATCTCCATTGGCACAGCAAAGCCTACCCCAGATAGAATTGATAATGGTGTGTTCATAATTGATGGAATTAAACATTACCTCTACTCATATGTATCAGTAAAAGAAAAATACAATCTCTATCGATATCAAAAAGATGTATTTGCACTCTTAGAAAAACTTCCTAAAGATGTAGTACCTATATTAGTTGGAGGAACAGGACTCTACATAGACTCTGTTGTTTACAATTACAAACTAAAAGAGAAGAAAGAAGATATTGAAACAGATTTTGACTCATTAAATATCAAAGAATTACAAAAATTAATTGGAAAAGAAAAGTTAGAAAAACTTAATGAAAGTGATAGACAAAATCCACGCAGATTAGTCCATATACTTAAACATGGACTACCTAGTATTGCCAAAGGGAATTCATTAAATCATATATACTTCTTCCTTGATCTAAACCCAGAAGTAGTAAAGAAAAATATACGATTAAGAGTAGAGGAAATGATTAAAAATGGGTTAATAGAAGAAAATGAAATGATTAGAAAGAAGGGATTAAATAGATACCCTGCTCTAGATACAATCGGCTATCAAGAATTCGATGGATATTTTGAAAAAGAAAAACCACTTGATCAAGTCAAAGAAGAAATCATTACTCATACGAACCAATATGCTAAAAGACAACGCACATGGTTTAGGAGAAACAAAAATGTAATCTATGCCAAAGATTTCAAAACAATCCTAGACTCCACTAATGCTTACCTCAACAGTATATAGCCCATCTTCTGATTTAACCAAATCTATACTCTTAACCTCAAACTCTATCTTGTTTACTTTCAATTGCTTTGTTACAACATTAAGGTCTTTCACTATATTCATATACTCTTGAGTTGTTAAATCCTTATTCACTCTCCCTAAAGTCATGTGAGGAATGAAGTTAATATCCTCTTTTGCCCCAGTTATCTCTCTTAGTTGCAAGTACAACTCTCTCATCTCATCACCACCTTCTACAAGATCAAGATACAAAAGCTCCCTATACTTCCTAGAAATTCCTAATTTTACAGAATTGAATCTAACTTTAAATTTCCTAAATGCAAACTTCTTTAATTTCTGTTTGTAGAAAAAAACCTGAGGAAAAGACACCTTAGAATCTAGAAAGAGAACGGTCATATGATATGTCTTAGGATTGCTCCATCTTACCTTGATATCAAAACCGTCAAAAACTTCCTTCACACTTGTTGCAACATCTGATATCTTCTTCCTACTCTCATCATCCGGAAAGAAGCCTAGAAACAAGTTCATAATACTTACTTTGTAATCTTAGCTACACCACCCATAAAAGGTCTAAGTACTTCTGGTACTGTAATGCTTCCATCCTCATTCTGATATGTTTCAATTAAACTAACCATCAATCTACTTGTTGCTAAACCAGAACCGTTCAAAGTATGCAAGAACTCTACCTTACCATCTGCTTTCTTGTACCTCATATTCCCTCTCCTTGCCTGATAATCTCTGGCATTAGAAACGGAACTAACTTCATAGTATTTGTCCATAGATGGGATATACACCTCAACATCATATGTCCTAGCCATACCTGCAGAACAATCACCTGCCGCTAACTTCACAACTCTGTAATGCAAACCTAAACCTGCAACTAACTCCTCTGCATTGTTTAGTAACTCCTCAAAACCCTCCTTTGATTTCTCAGCAGAGGTATATTGGAACATCTCAACCTTGTTAAACTGATGAACTCTGATTAAACCTTTCTCATTAGCTCTGTAACTTCCTGCCTCTCTTCGATAGCAAGGAGTATATGCAAAGAACTTCTTAGGTAAATCACTCTCATTTAGAATATCTCCTCTATATATATTGGTAAGAACTGTCTCTGCAGTTGGAATGAGACAGAGTCCATCCTGAACCCAATATACATCTTCTTCAAATTTTGGAAGCTGTCCTGCTGTATATGCAGAATTTCTTGTAACAAGATTTGGTGGGATTATCATTTCATAACCATTTCCTAAATGTGTTGAAATGAAATAGTTAATTAATGCCCACTCCATCTGTGCACCTAAACCTCTGTACATTGAAAAGTTGTTACCAGAAATTTTTGATGCTGTTTCAAAATCAAAGATTCCCAAATCCACACCCAACTCTACATGGTCTCTAATTGCAAATGAAAATTCTGGTTCCCTTCCAACTTCTTTTACAACTTCGTTGTTCTCCTTCCCACCAGACACAACATCTTCATCAGGAATATTTGGTAAAACTTCTAAATCTGATTTTAGCTTCTCATCTGCTTCTCTTAATTTAGCCTCAATTTCTTTTACCTCCTCTGACAACTCTTTTAGCTCCTTTATTAAATTCTTGAAAGCATCACTTCCTTTTTCTTCTTTCGCCATCCTTTCATTAAAACTATTCTGCTCTGCCCTTTTTGTGTCAAACTCTGTTTGTAGTTTCTTTTTGTCCTCGTAGAGGGATATTATTTCATCTAGATCAAAATCCTCTGAGTTCATTCTTTTGAGAAGACCTTTTTGAACTTCCTCTTTGTTTTCTACAATTCTTTTGATATCTAACATATTTCTGTTTATTAATTTAGAAAGATATACCTATTATATTACCATAATCTGGTTATATCAACGACACAACAGGTCTGGCCTAGGTCAGACCTCTATTAGGAAAATCTCAATCTCAAGGATTTACACTTCACGCAAGGTTTCCTGACCCTTGGCCTTGGTAGTATGTACGTGCTACAGGTTCAGATACAGGAACGTGCACCTCAACAAGGGCATGTGGAAAGTACAGATTAAGGCTTGTTAAAAAGCTGTAAATGAAGGCCAGACCTAGGTCAGACCTTCTATTGAACTTCCCTATCTGCTATCATCTACATATGAAAAAAGAAGAAAGGTTGTTTAAAAAGCTTGTAGAAAGAGCAACAAACATCTTAATCCTCACACATAGAGGACCAGATATCGATGCTTTCTCTAGTGCATTACTACTAAAGATTAGTCTAGAGGAGATATATCCAAAGAAGAAGTTTGCCCTACAAGCAAAACAAGGCCCTACAATTAAATTACCTAGAATGAAAGATGTAGAGATTGTTGACAGGTTAGATTCGACTGGTTTTAATTTAATCATTGTGACAGATGCAGGCGATATGAGTTTGTGTGCTAGTGATGCAGACAATATCTCCAATGACATTCAAAAGATATATATTGATCATCATGATACTTTTTTTAACTATGTACAAGGCGAGGTTTTGATAAACAACAATATGAGTTCCGCAGCAGAACAGGTTCATGAACTTCTTAGAAATGTATATGGGAAAAGATTTAAACTGGATGAAGATAAGGCGGAATTAGTACAATATGGAATTGTGTCTGATACTGGTAGATTTCTCTATGATATCACCACACCAAATACACATAGAGTATTTGCAGATGCCAAAGAAATCACAGCTATAGACCTTGAAGACTTTGCATACAGAAACTCCAAATTTCCAAGAGAAGCAACTACTGCTGTTATTAAATACTTAGAGTCATTAACAATTGAGAAAGATATGGCATATATGTATATAAGCAGAGAGGATTTAGAAAACAATGAAGAGTTAAATAAAGGAGCAAGCATGGCACGAATTTTTTTGAAGGATAAGTATCTTCGATTTATACAAGGTGTACATTGGGGCTTTATCATAAAGCCAGACATGAATACTGATAATATATGGACTGCTTCATTTAGAAGTACAAAAGGATATCAGGATGTAAAGCTAATTACGGAGGAATTAGGTGGAGGTGGACATATATATGCTGCTGGTGTGCGAATGGAAGCTAATTCGTTAGATGAGATGCTAGAGAAAATCTTGAAGGTGTGTAGAGAGCATTTGGAAAAATAAGAAGGTTACCTCATCTGTTTTACTTTCTACAACAAGGACTATTAAGGTTTTTTCGTGGGTTTTTAATATGCTAGAGGTTCTAAGAACTAAAAGTGTTAGATTAATGATATAATATAAACATATAAATTAATCTTTTACATTTATGGAAGGTTTACCAGAGGGTTTTGACACAGAAGGTTCAAGATATCCGAATCCTAGAAGAGATGAATTGATAGAAATAGCAAAAAGATTAGATGTAGAAGGAGGTCAAGGAACAGAAAAAGGTAAAGGAACAGAAACAGGGAATGATATAGAATATCAACCAACCGAAGACAATAAAGAAGAGGATGAGAAAAAGGGAGAAGAAGAAACAGACAACTAACTACTCGCACTAGAATATCTCTTTACATTCCACTTCCAAAATAGGTTTGCAATAACTATTAATAGTACTGATATACCTAACCCTATCAATACAAAACCATAACTAAACTCTCCTCTAATAATATTGGCAGGAACAGTAGTTAGAAACGCAATTGGTATAACAGTATAAAAAACAAAACCCAATGAACTACCAAAAACATCCATAGGATACTTAGTTAATCCAAGAAGTTCCTTAGCTATTGAAAGAATCCCATTCCTTGGATTTGAAATAGTAAAGCTAGCAAAGAAAAGATATATAGCATACCAAATAAGTAATGCCACACAGATTGCCAATATACCAACAAGAACATCCAACAATTGTATATTCCCCCATTCTACAATTATGTAATACAAAATTAATATAACTCCTGATAATGCAGTAATGAAGTTTGTAATGAAGAAATCTGAAAATGAAGCATACCAAGATGAAGAGAGAGGTTTAAGAAGAATGTAATCAAATTTCCCCTCGACAACCTTAGATTCTAAATACAAAAGATTCGTAGAAAAAACAGACCAACCAAGATAGTTAAGAACATTCCAAATACCAATAACTAGATATGTTTCTGATTTATTCCACCCAGCATACACTTCACTCTTGCCAAACAGTATATTCAACAAACCAATCTGTATTCCAACAACAAGAAGAGTTCTAAGAATTCTTACAAATATATCTGTTTTATAAAGATAACTTCGTTTAAGACCACCCTTAAAAACATGTCTCCATACATTCCAGTAATACTTTATCCCCCTACTATATTCCTTCTGCTTCATATCTCTTAATAGCTTTTTTGTAAATTAATTTGTAAGAAAAATATAATACTGTGAGCCATGTTGTCCCTATAAAAAAACCAAACAACATATCTTTGACTTCAATATCACCAATAAACACCTCTACAGGGAATGATAGTGTATATCTAAAAGGCAGAAGAATGAAAATTTTTCTTGCTACACCTGAAACGAAAGCTAGAGGTATAAATTCCCCAGAGAGAAGTGATGCCACATTGTAAAAAAATATTCTAATACTATCCATCTCTTTTATCTTAATAGCAGCTAATGCAATGATATTCCCCATTAAGAAACTAATAGAAAAGCCAATAACAATTGCAACTAATCCAAGAAGAATAGAAGGAAGATTAAAATCCATAATCCAAAGATTACTCTTCCATGCAATCAATATTCCTAACAGAAATGCAGGAAGGAAAAGTATCACTCTTAAAACATTACCTCCAATATTAATACCTAGATATTCTAGAAGATAATTGAATGGTTTAATAAGGAAGTTAGAAAACCTACCATCTAATATATTTCTAACCCCATGCTCTACCGTGTAGTCTGAAGTAAATTTACTAACAAGCATAATTAAAATGTAATATGTCACAACATAACCCTGCTCAACATTGCCATTAACTTTTGCAGAAGTTAGCCAGATAAAACAGAGACCTAGTATCTTAAGAATATCTGCAAGAATCCAAGCAACCATTTGCCCTCTGTATTGAAACTCTCTAGAGAAATACATCTGTATCTCTCTACTTAGTATCTTTCCGTTTTTGTTCTTTTTTCGATTTAATTTCATCTTCTAGTTGTTTTACTTTCCACATAAATAGCCTAGATTTACTCTCTGCATTTGGATAGTCAGATACAAAACTCAAGGCTGTTTCTAGTATAGCTCTTGGTTTTGTTTTTGCCCATTTGATATACATAGTTAACCTTTTTTTATCATCTAACTTACCTGCTAATCTAAGACCATAGTTTTGATATTCAGTAGATATATATTTCCCTTTTTCACCAAAAATTCTCTTAGGGTTAGTTTCTAATGTATCTAAATCAAAGAGTTCTTGTTGAGAATCTCTTTTCTTTTTAACAGGTGTTTGTTTCTTTAATTGAGATAGTATGTCTTTTACTGAATCCATAATTGAAGTATATCATTGACTCACCTTTCTTGAAACCAAGTTTTTGTGTAGAATTAAAGGTATGAATAATTACATAATATTACATGGTAGTTTTGGTAGTAAAGATGGTAATTGGTTTCCATGGCTTAAAGAAAAGTTAGAAAACAAAAAACATATTGTTGAATTACCTCAAATGCCTGTTGGAGTCGGTAATCAAAACTATGATAATTGGGAGAAGGAGTTGAATAAAATGGGGGTGGGAGAAAATACAACAATTATCGCTCATAGTATTGCTCCTGTATTTGTTTGTAAATATTTAATTAAGAATAAGATAAAAGTTAAAAAACTTGTTTTTGTATGTGGTTTTAATAATTATTTAGGTATAGATTCTGATTTTGATGCAGTTAACGAATCTATGTTTATAAACAATTTAGAAGATGTTAAAAAATACTGTGATGATATTATATGCTTCTATTCTGATAATGATCCATATGTTAAATTTGAAGTTGAGAAATCATTTGCAGATAGAGTTTCAAATAAGCAGTATGTTATTAAAAATGGTGGACATCTCAATACAGAAAGTGGATATACTAAATTTGAAGAGATATTGGAGGTTTTATAACAACTCCTGAATACTCTCATAACTTAATTCTAAATCAAAAAACTTCTCAAAAGCTTCTTTAAACACTCTTTCTCCTCTAACATTAGGTAATAGTTTGATAAACTTCATAACTTTCTCTCTCCCAAACTTCTTAATCAAACCCTCTACTACAAACCCAGACTCTTCATACACATCTGCTCCTCCTTGTGAATAATAATTAAGAAATTTACTTAACTTCTTTGGTCTCTTCTTAGTAGCTAACTGACCAGATGAATATATTGCAAAACCCTCACTTAACCATACAGGGTAATTATTTTTAGCAAATATATTGTAGAAAAGATGACTGAATTCATGTTTTACAAGAGAGAAATACTCATCATCTGAATATTTATGTGTACTCTCTTTCTCATAACTCTCTGGAGATAACATAAGAACACCATTTTCAAAAGCAGATGCTACAACCCAAGGTTCTGTCTTAAAACCATTCAACTTATCATAATCTTCCCTACTATCAACAAGATAAATAAAAGGAGTATTCCTATTCCAATTAAGCTGGTAGAACTCACTTAACTCTTCCATTGCTTTCTTGTAGAAAGAATCTATCTTCTTACTATTAGATTTTTGAAATTGAAGTTTAAAAACTTTTGACATAGCTTTTTTAGAAACTACTTCTTTTTCTTCTTTGTATCCTCAAACTTCACTTTGTCTTTGTAAATTTCCTTAGTGAGATTCTCAACCTCTATTCTCATCTGTGGGAAGAAAGTTCCCTCTCTTGCAGTAACATCTTCCATAAACCAGAATATCCTTTCACTATGACCATACCCACTAACAGGAGGCATACCGTACTCTAACATCTCTACAAAATCTATATCCAACATATGTGCTTCCTCATCTCCACTTTCTCTTAATGCCTGTTGCTCTAAGAATCTTTCTAATTGGTCTTGAGGGTCATTAATCTCTGTATATCCGTTACCTAACTCACTACCTGCTATTATCACTTGGAATCTCTGTGTTAGTTCTTCATTATCCTCATGTGATTTAGCCAATGGTGAAATAAACTTTGGTTGATTAACAAGAAATGCTGGTCCTGATATCTTAGTCCTAATATCCTTCCAAAGAGTATCAATCATTCTATTCCTATTCACCTCCCCACCCATCTCAATATTATTCTTCTCAATCACTTCAAGAATCTTCTCATCACTATCCTTAAAAATATCAATTCCAAAGTGATCTTTAATTGTCGTTGCATAGTCTATCTCCTTCCATTCATCTGCTAAATCAAACTTATGTCCTCTTGTTTCAAATTCTGTCTTTCCATACACTTTCTTTGCAATCTCTAAGAATAGTTCTCTTACCAACTTCATGTTATCTTTGTAATCAGCATATGCCCAATACCATTCGATATCATAGAATTCTTGAAGATGTTCATCATCCATACCTTCATTTCTAAAATGTGGACCAAAGGTATATATCTTTTCAAAACCGGCACCTATTAACCTCTTTTGATACAATTCAGTTGAGATTCTAAGATAGAACTCCTGATCAAGTGCATTATGATGTGTAATAAATGGTCGTGCATCTGCTCCACCTGTTACCGGTTCCATAATTGGAACTTCCACTTCCATAAATCCTTCTTTTCTTAAGAAATCCCTCTGTACTTGCCAAAATTTAGCTTTCCTTTCAAATAGCCTCATCTTGTCTGGGTGAATGACTAAGTCTAAATATCTTCTTCTAAATTTCTGTTCCTTACTCTTAAGTTCTCTAGGAATTGGTCTAATGGCTTTAGAAAGTAATCGAATATACTCTACCATGATAGTAATCTGTCCCGTTTTGGATTTACCGATTGTTCCATATACTTCAACAAAATCAGCTAAATCCAAAAGTGAAAGATGCTCCCAACCTAAATATCCCTTCTTCAAATCCTCAGCCAAATTATCTTGCTTGATCATTATCTGAATATTTCCAGACTGATCTCTGATATCACCAAAAACTAACTTCCCATGCTCTCTCCATGCCATAACTCGGCCTACCAAACATGTCTCTTTGCCTTCATATTTCTCAAAATTCTCAACCACATCACCTATCTTTTCCTCTCTATGCGTTTTTGCAGGATATGGGTCAATCCCCAACTCTCTGAGTTTCTTTACTTTCTCAATCCTGACATTTCTTTGTCCAATTAAATCGCTTGTAATATCTTCCATAGCACTAAATATTTGAAATGAATTTGTAGATTATACCATTTTCTTGCTCTTTTTGCGGTAATCCTCTATTTCCTTATGATTACCAGACAAAAGGACATCAGGTACTCTCCAACCATTAAACTCATCAGGCTTGGTATATTGAGGATATTCCAATGAATTATCATTAAATGTTTCTTCATCTAAAGACAATTCATTACCTAAAACTCCTGGTATTAGTCTTGTAATACCATCTACCAATACAAGGGCAGGAAGTTCTCCTCCAGAAAGTACATACTCCCCTATTGAGAATTCATAATCTACTAAATGGTCATGTATTCTTTGATCAAAACCCTCATATCTTCCACAGAGTATTATCATATGTAAGTTTTTCTCTTGAGAGAATTTTAGTAATTTCTTTTGTTTAAGTTGTTCTCCTTTGGGTGTTGTAATTGCAACAAGAGTGTTTTCTTTTTTTAATTCTTGAATAGCTTTGTATATTGGTTCTATCTTCATTATCATTCCAGGGCCTCCTCCATATGGTGTGTCATCTACTGTTTTATGTTTGTCAGTAGTCCATTTTCTTAGATCATGAACATTAATTTCAACAAGACCTTTTTCTCTTGCTATTCTTACTATTCCTGTATTTATATATTCCTCTATTGTTTTAGGAAATATTGTTATTATATCGAATCTTGGCATATTATTTATACTAAAGAATTCCTCTAATCTCCATTTTCATCATCTAATGAACTCTGTTCTCCACAAGCTTGAGCAGCTAATGCCATTGTTTTACCAACTTCTGTAATCCTTAAATCATACCCAAGTGATGTATTGGTTATATCTAAATCAACGATATACTTTGTACCATCATATTGCACAAAACCATTATCTGGATTCCAATCTTCATCAAAAGATTTTTCTGAGACAGTAAAATCAACTTGGTTAAAAAGCCTAGGAAAAACTTCTTCAAAAGTTTCGGCATCTAAGGTAACACCTAAATGTACAAGGTCACCTTTTTCCCTGTTTTTTAATAATACTATATGCTCACAACCCCAAGCCATAGTCTCACCACTCCAAGGTATTTCATACATAATACCTTTAGTCTTTAACTTTTCTAGTGCCAAAGCCAAAGGCATCTCGTGCAAAACATCTATTTCGTCCTCGGGAATTAGCTCTTTAAACCTCTTATACTCATTATCTGCCTTAGACACAAGAGTACCACAAACATATTCAAATAACTGTTCATCTGCTTTTAAATAATTATCTAGAAACTGTTCTATTGTAGGTGCCATAGTAACAATTTTAAAAGGTTAGATATTGTAAATTATACTTTATATACATTCTTACTACAAGCTGAAACATTTACGCAAAAATTTCCTCTTAATTTTCAAGCTATATCTTTTTGTTCTCTAAAATTACAGTTTTTCTTTTAAATACTTAAAGAAAAAAGCACCAATTGAGGTAGTAGAGATATTAAAATATACATTAAGTATACATATCCCACCTCTTTTGGTGCTTTGTGGTTAAAACTTACGTTTCTAAAGGAGTTTCCAACCAATTAGCAAGTACATCTCCATACTTCCAATAATCTTTAAGAATCGCAAAGACACGATGCACCATATCTTCGGTCAAAATTAAATCCCAATCACATACCAGCAGAAGTTCACCAAGAGCCTCTCCCAGTTCCAATCCTTCTCGGATTCGGACCTGTAAAGCCCGTGCAAGTCTGTCAGCATATTTAAGTACTAGAGTAGTGTGTCCATTCATGCGCTCCTCATACTCTGTCTCCTTACCTGTCTTAATTTGGAATTCTTCATCACGAATTAATCCTCGAATAAATTGACGTTCTTTGGTTCGTTTGCTCCTTTCCAAATTATAAAGATACAGATATCTCATATGTGTTGCACTTTCTATATATTTTTGGAAAACTTCTTTTCTCTTCTGCTTATATTGTAGATAAAGTGACTTCTCAGAATCTCCTGGATAGCCTACAACAAGAACATCATTCAGAAAGAAATACATAGGATGCTGAACTGTCTGAAGGTGTCGAGCAAATTCCTTCACAACATCATATATACAATCCCTTGGATATGTACGTAAACGATATTTCTGTTGTTCTCTACGTCTTTTCTTAGCAGAAGCTTGTACAAGAAGATATTCAATATCATCATCTTCTTCTAATGCCTTTAACGCTTTCATATTCCGATATTGGATACTCTCATCCCTAGCACTTTGGTAATAACGAAGAATCTTTTCATTACATTTTGTGAAGTATTGCATTCGCAAAGATTTCACAGTATCACCTGGTTTGGCAACAATCAAGATACCATCATAATCAGTATACTTTGCATGTTGATCAATGATAGTTTCTTCAACCAAAAGTTGAAGAATATCCTCTAAATCATCTGTAAAATACTTTACCCTGTACTTAGCCTGTTTTTTCATTTTCATTTTCATTCTCCTTCATCCTCCTTGTCAATGCCTAAGATAAACTTGTACACACCTTCAGCATCTTCATCATTCAACCCTGCTGGAATCTCAACCCCCCATTGATTACCTATTCGATAAAAAGTTGGTTGTGGTTGTTGAAGTATATTGGCAATATAAATCAACCATCTTATATCCCTTAAGCATGCTCTTTTATCTGTAATATCTTCACAGACACAGGACTTGGTTATGTGATTAGGAATACAATCCCACACCTTAAGTTCAAAAGCTTGATCTTTTGAAATAGTCATCATTCTATTTTCTCCTTTTTCGTAAGTTTTTAAAGATCGTAATCCACAAATGTGAATATACATCCGCATTATACCAACATACAAAAGAAAAAGCTACACTATAAGTTAACCAATTTTTTTTAATATATGATAGAATACCTAAGTATGTTTAAGAAAATAATAAGGCCATTTCAAGATGTACTCCTAGAGCGTAAACTCTGTGTAGGATGTACATACCCATTAACAAAAGCAAAGAAGTTAGGAAATCTTTCTGAAAACAGAATAATGGTTGAGTGTAAATGTAAGAGAAGATATGTATATGAGAAGGAATTAGCTGGATTCAAAAGAGCAACATTTGCAGAGGAACAACAGTTAATAAATAACATTGCGAAGGGTAAGTCTTGGTAGCCTTCACAAAATATCATAATTATAGTAGAATTACTCCGATATGCCGCTATCGTCTAGTGGTCTAGGACAACAGGTTTTCATCCTGTAAACCGGGGTTCGATTCCCCGTAGCGGTACCACTCAAAAATTCTAAACAGGATTGTATTATTAGCTTGTTTTTCATTGGTAAGTAAAAGGTGACATATTGAATTCAAAAAGCAATGAGAATGAGGAATCTAGAAAAGTCGCACCACTGGTACGACAATTGGGTCGGAGTAACAATGAAAACCCTAGTGTTGGTGTTATACTATGTTCCAGTAAAAACGCAAAAGTTGTAGAATATACTATCAGTAGAACATTGTCACCAACAATGGTATCAGAATACAAATTAAGATTGATAGATAAAGAATTGTTGGAAGAAAAACTAAAAGAAATAATCCAAGCAATTGAGAGAAACAAATTGAAGACAACGTAAATATGGAACATTCTCAAACTAAACCAAAATTAAGGTTTTTCTTAATCGGAATCATCGCTGTATTCTTTTTTTCTTTAACATCTCTTTTCTCCATTCACCTTCATGTCGAAAAGAGTACTAAACCACAAATATATACCCAAGAACAACTTGCAGAAAGTGGTAATGATGGATATCAAGCAATACTAATACTTGGTGGAGGTATAATTAAAGGATACCCTACTCCAATTCTTAAAGAAAGATTAGATACAGGAATATATTTGTACAATGAAGGTGTTGCTCCAAAGATACTAATGAGTGGTGATAATGGAAGTATTCATTACGATGAAGTTAGCGCTATGAGAAAATATGCCTTTGAGCAAGGAGTTCCTTCAGAAGATATCTTCATGGACTATGCAGGTTTTTCTACATACGAAAGTATATACAGAGCAGAATATATCTTCGGTATATCTAAGATGATTATTGTCACCCAAGAATACCACCTCTATCGTGCCATATACATCGCTAACTCTATGGATATCGATGTTGTAGGAGTTAATGCAACAAAGAATATCTTAAGTGGACATACAGCTCGTGTAAGTAGGGAGTTTCTAGCCCAAACCAAGGATTTCTTCTCTACACAGTTAAAACCAGAACCAACATTTCTGGGAGAGAAAATTTCCTTAGAACAAAGTGCTGATGATGTGTACAATATAGAAAAAATTGACAAGGATACAACATTGGAATAGACTTTTAATTAGATTAATTCGATAATATTTTAACTGCCATTACAATGTACGAACAAGAAGAAGAAATATTAACAACGGGAGAGAAAATTTCATCAGTATTTGGTTCAATTGGTAAATTCATACTCTCTTTCTTAGAAACTATTATCGTAGCATTAGTAATCTCTGTTGTTCTCTACCTTTTCATAATGACTCCACACGAAGTTGTTGGTAACTCTATGCACCCAACATACAAGAATGGGGAATATCTAATGGCAAACAAGATTTTGTACAAATTCGCTGAACCGAAGCGAGGAGATGTTATCATCTTTAAGTATTCTGATACTCAAGACTTTATCAAAAGAATCATTGGACTACCCGGAGATACCGTTATGCTAAAGGATGGAAAGTTGTATGTTAATGGTCAATTTTTAGACGAATCAAACTATCTAAGTGATAGTGTATATACAAATGGAGGTGAGTTTTTAAAGGAGGGAGAAACTGTAAATGTACCTCAGGGGAGATATTTTGTATGTGGGGATAACAGACCTCATAGCTCCGATTCTAGAGCTTTTGGACCAATTGATGTTAAGGATATTAAAGGTAAAGCTTGGATTGTTTACTATCCTTTCAATGTGTTTAGATTGGTCAAACATGAGGAATATGCGATATAGCAAAGTTGTGTGAAACATGTTAAGCTAAATATATGAAGACTTTTGTTGTTGCAAATCAAAAAGGTGGTGTCGGAAAGACTACAACAGTTATGAACTTAGGTGCTGCACTTGCCATGAAGGGTAAAAAAGTCCTACTCATTGACCTAGATCCACAAGCTAATCTTTCATCTGGTCTTGGATTTACCCAGCAGTTTGATAAAGACAGTTGGAATTCAACAGATGAAGCACCGTACAAGAGTGTATATGATGTTCTGATAGATAAAGAACCTCTCTCTTCGGTATTTGTCAGTACATCTACTAAAAATCTTTTTCTCGTACCTTCTCATCTCTCTCTCGCAGGAGCAGAGATTGAAATGGTCAATGTAATAGCAAGGGAAACATTACTAAAGAAAGCTCTTGGGGCAATGAATGAGAAGTTTGATTATGTGATAATTGACTGTCCTCCATCTTTAGGATTACTGACAATCAATGCTCTTTGTGCTGCAGATAAGTTGTTAATTCCAATACAGTGTGAATATTTCGCTTTAGAGGGCCTAGGACAACTCATTGAGACTACAAAATTGATTAAGGGTGTTAATCCATCGCTAAAAATTGGAGGTGTCATTTTAACCATGTTTGATAGTAGAACTAAACTATCAGAAAGTGTTGTAAAGGATGTTAAAGATTTCTTTAAGGATGTTGCATTTAAGAATGTTGTACCTAGAAATGTAAGACTGTCAGAATCTCCTTCTCATGGACAAACAATATTTCAATATGATGATAAGTCTACTGGTGCAATGGCATACAAAAAACTTGCCACCGAATTTATTAAAAGATTTAGTTAATATTTTAATTTAAAAACATGAGTGAAAAAGCAAGATTAGGAAAAGGTTTAGCTGCATTAATTAGCACAAATGAGATTGAGAATACCAATAGTTCATTTGTTGAGCATTTTGATATTGATAAGATAGAGCCAAATCCATATCAACCTAGAATGCATATGGAGCCTGAAGAGTTGATAGAGATAGCTGATTCCATCAGAGAACATGGCATTATCCAACCCCTCATCATTACTAGAAAGAAAGGAACTGACTCCTACTATCTAATTGCGGGAGAAAGAAGATTGAGGGCTGCACAATTAGCAGGTCTGAAGGGAGTTCCAGTTGTAATTAAAGATAGTTCACCTCAGCAGATGTTAGAGATTGCAATTGTTGAGAATGTTCAAAGAAAGGACTTAAATCCTCTTGAGGAGGCATATGCATACAAACAGATGCAAGATGAGTTTGGTCTTGCACATCATGAGATTGCTAAGAAGATGGGGTTTGATAGAACTACAATTACAAACAAATTGAGGCTCCTAAATCTTCCAGACCCTGTCAAAGAGGATGTTTTGAATGGAAAAATTAGTGAAGGTCATGCTAGAGCTTTGATGGGTATTAAGGATAACACATCATTAATTGCAGCTGCTGATATTGTTATGAAAAGAGGACTAAGTGTAAGAGAGACAGAAGCTTTGGTAAGAAAGATTACATACGGTAAAGGTTCTACAACAAGAATTTGGAAGACAACTGATGCAAAGACTTCAAAGTATGCAGAACAATTAAGTAAGAAACTAGGATATACAGCACATATTCAGAAGATGACTAAGGGTGGTAAGCTTATCATTAGATATAATACTGTAGATGAATTGGAAGATTTAATGGGGAAGTTGTTGTAAGAAAATTATTGTGAGAACAAGGGGCCGAAGCCCCCGTTGGCTCTTTATCACCTAAGTGATATAGAGGATTTAATACTTAATTATATAACAGAAATGGACACCATGTCAAATCGAAAAGGTTGATATTTCATTACTTTTTAATACTACCCCCTAACTTCCTGCCTTAGCTTCTCATATACCAATACTGCTGCAGTTGCACTAACATTTAATGACCCAATACCCTCTCTCATTGGAATAGATAGAGAACCATCAACTCTCTCAAGTATTCCAGTAGAAATACCTACATCTTCAGCACCTAATACAAATGCAACAGGACCCTTGAGATTCTCTTCGTAGTAATGCTTTCCATCCATATGTACTGCATATGTCTTAATATCATTCTCTCTAAGAACCTTAAGTGCCTCAAAAAGCTTCATCTCTACAAGAGGTACTCTCTCTGCAGCACCCATAGAGATACGTATAGTTTCATCAGATATGATGCTCTTCTTTTGTGGATTGATGATAATGCCATTAACTCCAACTGCAAAAGCTGTTCTCATAATAGCAGCGACATTCTGTGTATACTTAATGTCATCGAGAATCAAGAAAAATGGTTGTTTACCTTCCTTGTAAATTGTATCCAAAAGCTCTTTAAGACTCCAATCATTCTCCGAATACATCAATCCAACAACACTCTCCGCAGCAGAAGATCTAAGCCTTCTCTGAAGTGCCTTCCTAGAAACTTTAATAACAGGGATTCTCTTCTGACCTGCTAATTGAAAAATCTCCTTACTCTTCTCATCCTTAAAACCACTACTAACAGCATATATTCTCTCAAAGTCCCTACCCTCTTTTAACAACTCTAAAAGAGCATTCTTGCTTTCAATTTGTATAAATTTGGATTTTGCCATAGTCGTATGACTATTCTATCACATCAATGAAGTATTGGCTTCTCTTAATACCACTCATTCTTCTAAACTCAACAACTCCATCTGTCTTTGCATGGATGTTATGTGTCTTACTCATGTATGTATTTTTACCAGGATGATAGACAGAACCCTTCTGTCTTACAATTATATTCCCAGCTTTAACTCTTTCTCCTGCAAACTTCTTTACACCAAGCCTTTTACCAGCTACTTTACCGTAGTTTGATGTTGTACTTCCTGCTGCAACCTTTGCCATCTAGTCTTTATTTCAACTTATATACACATACTAAGATCTCTCTAGTATGTAAATGTTCCGGGTAATGATACTATTTTTTCGTCTCCACTTCAAGTCCCTACCTAAAGAATACTCATTATTCTTTACAATCCATCTCTTCCCAACTAATTCCCTAATTCCAAATGTCACCCAACCCTTATCTGTTTTGTATGAAGGAATTATCATTACCACCCTTATCCCCCTCTTCTCCAGTCTGTTATCTATCAACTCAAAAAGCTTTCTATACAATGCTTTTACATCATCTAAGAGCTCCTTAGCCTTACTTTCTGAAAGGATTCTTGTTTGAGGTGGGCCCATAAATGGTTCACAAACAATTGCATCAATATCTGTATGTTTTAGTTTCTTAACAACTTCTCCATCTGGTTTCTTAATATCAAAACGAAAGGTCTGGTAGAGAGTTTCAGATATATATCCCTCTTTGTACAACCATTTAACATTGTTATCTGTATCTTCAACTGCTCTTGGGTCAATATCTGAGGCTAGAAAATTAAAACCTAGAACTGCTGCTTCCATTGGAATAGTACCAGAACCACAGAATGGATCCCAGATTGTGCCACTAGAAAAAGCTGTGAAGTTAACCATCATTCTTGCAAGTTTGGGTGGAAGTACTCCCATCTCAAGATTACTACCTGGCCTTTGAGTATCCCTACTTACAAAACCTTCTAAATCTTGAATTTCCATAGTTCTAGCATATATCTCCTGACCTTTGTTTCTGATAATTACCAATTCAAAACCCTTCTCTAATATCTCATTCTTTATCACCTGTGCAGCATTAAGAGAGTAATCCTTTCTAATTGGTAAAACAAACCTTGATGATATACCACTTTCCTTAAGTTCTCTTTTAATTCCATTACCTAATTTCTTAAGAAAAGATTGGTCTTCTCTTTTTGTATTACCTAAAACACTAACACCAAAAGTAAACTTACCTTCTTTTTTAGATTCAGCATAGAAGCTATCAATATCCTCAACTATCTCACCTACTCTAATAGCTCCTCCCAATCGTTTGAAAATATTTCTAATTGCTAAATCTGTAAGCTTTTCGTTCTGAACAAGAAATATACTATCTCCATATCTAGTAATATCTTCTTTACCATAGCCAAAAGAGGTCAGAACAGTAACTAATTCTGTATATGAAAGGTCTGGGAATGTTCCAGCTTCAAAGAAATATTGTTTGGGCATTTAATTAAATACTCTTAACTATTACCTTAGTAATACTTGGTCTGTATCCATACCTTGTTCTCTGTCTTGCTTTAGCTGCATACTTAAAACCTTCAATCTTCTCACCTTTTTTCTGAGATGTAATTTCAAGTTTAACAACTGCACCATCTACATATGGTTTACCAATCTTTGTGTCTTTACCATCAGAAACTAAGAGAACTTCTTTAACTTCAATCTTGTCACCTTTCTTACCCTCTAATTTGTTTACTTCATATTCTTTACCTTTGTAGACCTTAAGCTGTACTCCTGCAATTTCAATGACTGCAAAAGCATCAGAGGTTTTCTTAGGTGTTGCTTTAGCAACAGGCTTTTCTTCCTTCTTTACTGTCTTTGTTTTTGGTTTTGTTTCTTTTGTATTTGCCATATCGAGTTGAATTCTATGTTAAATATGTGAAAAAGTCAATGAAAACTCCTAATCTTTCTGTTTAATCTTCGTAAATATCAATAATATCAGCATTCTTAGCTTGTATTTTCTGACTATTCTTAAGAATTATATTATGAACAATACCCAATTGTATTAAGGTCATGATGGTAATAGTTCCTCCTGCACTCATAAGGGGAAGAGGAATACCTGTTGCTGGAATACCTCCTGTGTTTGTACCAATGTTAATGAAAACCTCTAAAAGAAGCTTTACCCCTATACCCACACAAAGAAGAGATTGTAATACATCACCACTACTATTTATCGCAGCCAAAAAACAAATTACAATGATTACAGCATAAAGAGAGATGAGAAAAACACTCCCTATCAAACCAAACTCTTCAGCAAAGGATGCAAAGATGAAGTCTGTTCTAAACTCTGGAAGGAAGTTTCTCTTACTCTGCGTTCCATTACCAAAACCTTTTCCAAATATTCTTCCAGAACCTATCGCTATTTTAGACTGATTTACATTAAATCCAATATCTCCAGTTGTTTCTTCTGGATTTATGAAGGCTACTATCCTATCTTTCTGATATGGTTTTAACACTTTATGCCAAGTAATTGTTGTTAGAGCCCCAACAAAGAGGGCTAGTACAGAGGCAATTATGACAAAGACTTTCCAATTGTTTTTAGTATAGAAGCCAAAAATTGCAATTATCGCTGCAGGGATAAGGAGAAGATACCAAAGATTATTCCCTGTAACAGATGAGATGAGAAATGCTCCTACGGTACAACCAATTATTGATAACAAAACCGTATTTCTTAACGGATGGTTAAGCCCTAAGAATGCAACAATGAACCATATTGCCAGTGTAAGGAATGCCATACTACCACTGGGTTCTTTGTAGATTAGGAAGAAGATGGGAAGCATGAGGAAGAAAGATAGAAGAAAGAGTGTCCATTTGTTGTATTTATCTTTTAGTGAAAAAATGAATGCTGTTAGGATAATAACTGTAAGTTTTGCAATCTCAGATGGTTGTATCTGTACACCCCCTATAACCAGCCACCTTTTTACACCTTTAATTACAGGACCAAAGAGAAGGACAACAATTAAAAGTGCTATGGTTATTAAGTAAATTATCAACTGTACTTGCCAATATTTAAGGTAAGAGAGGTCAATATAGCTAATTGCAATAAAAAGGATTATGCCGATAACTAAGAAAAGAATCTGTTTTACTAATATCGAAGTATCACCTAGTCCCCCTGTAGGAAGAATTAAAGTTGAGTAAAGAGTAACAAGTCCTATTACAATTATCAAAACTAAAGGGAGTATCAAAGGAAGGTTAATCCACTTCCTCCCCTTTGAAGGTGAAAGTATATTCATATTCCCATTATATCAAGAGAGATTACTTTTTTCTCATAAAAGCAGGGACATCCAATGGGTCTTCTGCATCTATATCTTCCGGTTTAATTGCATCAAAGGTATCATCTTCAACAATTTCATCTGCTTCCTCTGTACTCTTGTCATCAAATGAGTCTAGTGTATCTTCCACAGTTGGAGTCGGAGTAGATGGTTGTGTAGTAAAACCAAAATCCCTTATCGGTGGTAAATCTCCTTCATTTCTTGCTTTGCTAGTATATATCTGTTTGTTCTCATCAAATCCTGTTGCTACAATTGTAATTATCAATTCATCTCCCGCTTCTGGATCTACCTGTGCAGCGAACTTGATATTAGCTGATGGGTCTACTGCTTCTTTAATTAGATCTGAAACTCTACTAATTTCCTGCAATGTAAGATTAGCACCAACAACATTGTAAAGAACTCCTGTTGCTCCTTCTATGGACATATCTAAAAGTGGGCTTGTTGTAGCTGCTCTTGCTGCTTCCTCTGCTCTGTTCTCACCACTTGCTCTACCAATACCCATAAGTGCAGTACCTGCATTTTGCATGACTGACTTTGCATCATTAAAGTCTGCATTGATATATCCTGTTTTACTAATGAGATTAGAGATACTATTAACACCTTCTGCTAAAACAGAGTCAACCTTTTTCATAGCATCGATAAAGGAGATATTCTCACTATCACTTACAACTTCAAGTAGTCTCTGGTTTGGAACAACTATCAATGTATCAACCTTGTCTCTCAAGTTAGCAATCCCTTCCTCTGCAATCTCCCTTCTCTTGTTACCTTCAAAATCAAATGGCTTTGTAACAACCGCTACTGTCAATGCACCCATATTTCTTGCTACACCTGCAATAATTGGAGCAGCACCTGTGCCTGTGCCTCCACCCATTCCAGCTGTAATGAAAACCATATTTGCACCTTCAAGAAGTTCCTGTACTTGATCCAAACTCTCTTCAGCAGCCTGTGCACCAAGTTCCGCATTACCACCAACACCTAGTCCTTTGGTTAATTCCTCTCCAAGTTGAAGTGTTGTAGGTGCCTGAGACATCTTAAGTGCCTGTGCATCTGTGTTGAAGGCCATGAAATCAACTCCTGTAATATCATAATCTGTAATCATTGTGTTGACTGCATTGCAACCACCACCACCAACTCCAACTACTTTTATTTTAGCAACTGGATCTACATTTGTTGTAACTAACCCCATATTCCATATAGTAAACTAAAATTATTTATGGCAGTAATGATTTAAACCAATCACCTATTTTACCAAAAACTCCTTTTACATCAACCTTACCTTTTTCTCCTCCACTAACCTCTACATCATCATCAAGTGCATGTTTGATAAGACCTTGTACACATGCATATGAAGGATCTGATATTTCATCTGTCATACCACTCAATCCTGACGGATATCCTACTCTAGCTGCAACACCTAAGGTTGATTGTACCGATTTTGTAATATCTCTTAAAAGACTACTTCCTCCTGTTAAAACAATACCTGCTGGCATAGCCATTTCATATCCTGCTTTAGAAATATTCTCCTTTACCATTCCAAAAATTTCTTCACATCTTGCACTTACTATCTTTTCTAACAATTCCTTTGATACAAACTTATCTATCCCTATCACATTAAGATCTATCTCTTCCCCTTTCTTCTTCTTTGGCTTCTCTGGTTCTTTCTTTCTCAGTAATGTAGGAATAGAGTCAATATCTTTTGCCTTTGCTGCTTCATATTTTGTATCAAACAATTTTGCCATCTCAACCTTAATCTTCTCTGCCTCCTCTAGAGATACTTGAAGTCCGATTGCAATATCGCTTGTAATGCTACTACCTCCCAATGGCACACAGCTACTGTATATTATTGAACCCTCTTGGAAGATTGTAATACCTGTTGTACCTGCACCAATATCTAACATTGTTACACCCAACTCCTTCTCCGTGTCAGTCAAAACAGCTAATGAAGATGCCCATGCTGTAAAGATAACATCATAGACATTTGCACCTACCTGTTCTATACATTTCTTAATATTCTGCCAATATGAATTGGGAGCTGTAATAATGTGAGTGTCTACTTCTAATTTCCCACCACTCATTCCTATTGGGTATTTAATTCCACCTTGACTGTCAACTACAAATTCTCTTGGGATAATGTGTATTGGATTGAGATTATCTGGAAGAGTTAAAATCCTAGCATTTTCAATTGCTCTATATGTATCATCAATCGTAATCTCACTTCCAGCAACTGCTACCACACCCTTGTTGTTTAAGCTTGTAACCTGTTCACCATTTATTGAAACATACACATCAGATACAGTAACTCCTGCCATTCTCTCAGCTGCAGTAACACTTTCCAAAATGGAAGCCGTAGCATCATCGATATTAACAACCACACCCTTCTTAATACCTTTACTAGGGTAAGCACATACACCAATAACTGTGGGACTTTTTCCATCCTCAACAGAGGTTATTAATGTTGTAATCTTAGAACTCCCAACATCTATTGCTGTAATTATTTTTCGTGCCATATATTGTTAGTGACAGTTATTTTACATAAATTATTATACAAAAGATGCAATTAAACAACATCTGTATATTAAATATATCAAATCTGTATAGTTTAGCAAGTACTATATTTAAATTATATATTCTAATCCTTTACAACAGGTCTTTCAAACCTTACATCTATGCTACTAAACTGCATACTATCGCCCTTTACCTTTCCCATTACTAGAAAATATCTGGCCAATTGGACATCAAGATTGTCAGAAAGTGTAAAGATGTGAACCCTCTTATCCATATCCTTAATATGAAGGACCTTTTCTTTAAGAACAATCTCTTTTACCTCAAAACCAAAAGACTCAACAACTTTTACAATGTCCGAAATACTGTTCATTACAAGTAATTGTTCCTTACCACCAGTTATCTTTGATATCTCTACTTCATCTGATTTAAAAATGTAATATTTACCATCAGAGGTATGACCAACACAACAAAGTGGAACATCTTCTGTTTCCTGGCATAGCTCATCAAGTACTATTCCAGTTGCGGAGAGAAGTTTACAATGATTACCCACATCTAAAACTACTAATTTAGGTTCATATACTTCTAAGAAAACCTCTAATTTGTTTGGTACAATCTTTGAAACTCTAGCAGATTTAACATACGAGATGTTTGACTCAAGAGCATCTTCTACATTGTTAGAATATATCGAGAAGAAGTTTTTTCCTGTAACATTCTTACTTAGATATTCATTAACAAGAATCTCAATTTTCTCCTCTACCTCATCACCATTGATATCAAAGACCTCGTATCTCTTCATGTTCCATAGTCCCAGTATCAGGGAGAGAGCAAAAAGGAAAAGGAAGATAAAAAAAGGAAGGTTCTTTTTTAGAAAGATAACCGGTTTAAATCTAGAGACCCTTTCCTTAAACCAACTTTTAGAGTCTTTTATTTTTACTGGCATATTGTAGATATTAGCATTGTAGAGAGGAAAATGGAAATAGATTAGGAAATACTATTATTTAATGATATTATGTTATCTGTGATAGCAGAATTAGTTAGTACAATATCGGATTGGCTTAGTACTTGGGGTTACCTAGGTGTTTTTGTTGCTGCTGTTGGTATATTTCCAGCAGAGATTGTTATGACCATCGTAGGTGCTGTTAGACCAGAGTTTATCTCACTTGTTAAGATTGGAGTTGCAGGAGCATTAGGAGAAGTAGTAGGTGCAGCTTTTACATATCTAGTTGGTTACTATTTTAGAAACAAGGATATCATTGGCTATCTTAATGGCAAAGGTAAGTGGTTGAAGGTTGATGGAGATTCTTTTATGAAGACGCATAAAAAATTTAAAGCTAAGGGTTTTTTATATATCATACTAACACGTTTTACCCCCTGGTTAAGAATTGTTGTTCTACTTGTTGCTGGTTATCTTGAGTATAACTTCTTTTTAGCATCACTGGGCGTATTTATCGGAACCTTTGTCTATGCTTTTGGTTTTGCATATTTAGGATCAAAGATTGGATTTGATTTAGCAAAGATTACTGATGCTATTAATACAGTAAATAACTGGTTGGTAATATTAACTCTACTTGTTGTTGGTATTATTATTTACTTAAACAGAAAGAAAGTGAAAGAGTTTATCGTAGGTATTATTAAAGGGAAGGAGAAGGAGTAAGAAAAAGGATATGTTCTCTTTCGTAAATGAAACCAAAGCGGGAGACGGGGGTCGAACCCGCGACCTACACATTGGCAATGTGTCGTTCTAGCCAACTGAACTACTCCCGCATGGTGCCGAGACCCAGACTTGAACTGGGGACACCCTGTTCTTCAGACAGGTGCTCTACCAACTGAGCTATCTCGGCATATGGTATAAAATAATATCAAATATCAATATTATTATCAATAATTATTCTTTCTGCTTTCTCCTAAAATCAAAAAGATCTGCTATACCAATCGCTAAAAAAGCCAACCCTATTGGTAAATATGTTCTCCCTTGAGGAGATATGGATAGTAAAGAAAATGTAATACCCAGTATTAGAAAAACACTAATTGTAGCTGATATTGGTCTCTTACTCTTCTTTTTTTGATCTTTTTCTCCCATAGATGTTTAAAGATAAAATTAATTAATTAAAATACCATTATCAACAAACACTCCCTCTATCTGTTTCTTAAACCCTTCTACATCATTAATATCCTTAATACTATCTCTAACTTTAGTATAGTTCCATTTCTTTTTCTTAAACTCATTAAATACCTTCCTAAAACTCTCAACATCCTCTCCTTTGAAAAACATACCACTTACTCCATCCTTTACTGTTTCTAATACACCACCACTACCATGTGCTAATACTGGAGTACCACAACTCATAGCTTCAACTGGAAATATTCCAAATTCCTCTGTACCACTCATAATATATCCATTTGCTTTAGAAAAGATATCCCACTTCTCTTCTTCACTCACCCAACCTAAAAAGTGTATATTAGGATATTTCCCATACCTTCTTCTTAACTTCTTCTCATTACCACCACTACCTATCACCTTCAATTCAAACCCTATCTCCTTTGCACACTCTAAAAGAAATTCTCCACCCTTGTTTGGTTCAAAAGGTGCTCCAGAAACAAAATATTCTTCTCTTTTCTTTTTAATCTCTCCCTCATACCTCTCTACTGGAGGATATATTACATACTCTGCTTTCTTCTTCCAATACTTCTCCATTCTTCGTGATACAAAGTTTGAGTTAGAGATGAGAATATCTGGCCTAACACTAGCAGATATATCCCATATTCTCAAAAAGTTTGTACATACTCTGTATACCAATTGTGGAAACTTCCCTTTAAAATACAAACTATACATATCCCAAATATATCTCATTGGTGTATGGATATATGCAATATGTTTAGTACCAAGTGGAGTTATCACCCCATGTGATACAGCCCACGAAGAAGAAATTACAATATCATAGTCAGAGAAATCAAACTTTTCTATATGTGTAGGCCATTTATGAAGAGTGTATCTATATAGATTTGCTTTATGAACAAAAGGAATTTTGTTTAATTTAGAGGTATATATTCTGTGAGAAAGAATATCCTTAGAGAGTAGTTTTTCCCTTTTCTTAATTGGTGGGGCAAAAAGAGTATATATATCTGCATCTGGAAACATCTGTGCAAAACACTCAAGCACCCTACTCCCCCCAGCCATCTTCAAAAGAGAATCTGTTACAATCGCAACCTTAGGACTATTTCTTTTCATCTTCACCAATTACTATAACTGTTCCTTTTCTCCTCCTGTATACCTCTGGTCTTGTGAAAATCATAAAGGCACCAAAGAGAAGCATAACTATCCCTGTTACAACAACATACCTCCAGTCAAACTCAACCGCAGTTCTTACGGTAGATGGATCAAGAACTGTTTTCCCATCACCCTTCCCTATCTGATATGTCCCACTTTTCGGCTTACTCATTAACATATTTGTTGGGGGACTACCATCTCTCATGATATATGTATCAAAGACACCATTGTTAGTATCATATTCCCAATCAATTGTCGTTGTCCCCTCCTTTTTCACTTTGAATGTTAGTCTGGCAATTACATCATATTCTCCATTGGTAATATATGTTTTTCCTTCTTCTCCACTCTGTGTAAAACCTGTAAGCATAACTAAACCATTATCGTTATCTATCGATGTTTCATCTTCCGGCCACTTATCATACAACTTACTATTCCTCTCTGCTTTTGTTAATTGAAGATATTCAGGATCAAAAAGAAGAGTAAATCTTGCTGAGTTAGACTTTTCTCCATCTGTATCTATCCTAATATCCACAGAGAACCCTTTGCTTGCATCTACCACCATTCCACTTGCAGGATAGAGAGAGAAGGAAGGGTTGGAAGCATATAGTTTACTTGCTGAAAAAAGAAAAGCTATGGAAGCAAGAAGAAAAATGACTAGAATATTTTTTACCTTCATACTATGCTAATATTATCATAATGTGTTAGTTTATCATAGTACAAATATATGGAGAGTTTGAAATTGCTGATAATTGGAATAGTTCAAGGTATTACAGAACTACTACCAATATCTAGTACCGGTCACATTTTGATGTTAGGTAAAGTCTTAAACATGGGGACAATCTCATCATCTCTACTTGTTCTTTTTCATCTTGGAACTACCGTTGCAATTTTACTGTTCTATGGAAAAAAGCTATTTAAAAACTTCCTCAAGAAAGAGAAATGGACTTTCTATCTCAAAGTTTTCGTTGCCACTATCCCTGCAGCTTTAACAGGTTTCTTTTTGGATGATTTCATCTCTGAGAAATTAAGAAGTATCTGGATTATTGCACTCTCACTCATTGTATGGGGGATTGTAATGATTGTTTTAGAAAATAGAAAGAAGGGAGAAAAGAGTGACAAGCAAGAGGTTTCTGATATAGAGAAGATTACATGGAAACAAGCTGTTATCATTGGTTTCTCTCAAGCCATTGCCCTTATCCCTGGTACTTCCAGATCTGGTATTACAACGATTGCAGGAATATTAAGTGGGTTAGAAAAATATGTTGCATTAAAATTCTCTTTTGTTTTAAGTATTCCTGTACTGTTAGGGGCTTTCCTTTTACTCTTAAGAGAATACCCTATCAAAGAAACAATCTTAGCTACTGGTATTTCTTCACCTCTTTTAGGATTTGGAATCATATTTCTTTCTACCTTAATCGTTGGATTACTAACTCTACTACTCTTGAAGAAAGTGAAGAAAAGAAACTGGTTAACAGTATTTGGCATCTACAGAATTATCTTAGGAATCTTGTTGTTGATTATCTTCTACTAAAGAACAGACCTTAAATCTACTCCTGTCATATTTGATGGTATCTCCATACCAAGTAGACCTAGTACTGTTGGTGCAATATCTGCAAGAAGACCGGTAGGCCTTGCATTATCACCTGTTCCCACCTTAATCATTGGTATTCCTGCTTTGGGGATAATCTCCTTCATATCATTTACCAATATCAGTGGTACAGGATTATTTGTATGTGCAATATCTATCTCCTTAGTCACCCTGTTTATCATTGTCTCACAGTTTCCATGGTCTGCAGTAATGACAACAGAGCCTCCCATCTCTAATGTTGCTTTAGTAATGTCAGCACAACATTGGTCCACAATCTCATTCCCCCTTATCGTCGCCCTAAAGTTCCCTGTATGTCCTAACATATCTGGGTTTGCAAAGTTAAGGATGATAAAATCGAGGGGATTTTTTTCAATATTTCTAATCTTGTTTACTGTTTCATCTCGAATAATTAAAGCACTCATCTCTGGAACAGTTGCATAGTTGTCTACCTTGGGTGATGGAACATTAAAAAAGATTTCTCCATCATGCGGTTCTTCAATACCACCATTGAAGAAATATGTCACATGCATATATTTCTCTGTTTCTGAAACATGAAGTTGTTTTTTACCTGCCTCTGCAAGAGTTGCAGAGAGAGACTTTTTAATCTTCAAAGGTGGGAAGACTACATTTGCAGGAAGATTCTCTTCGTAACCTGTCATAGTAGCGAAATATATATGTTCAGGGAAGTTTCTTCTTACAAAGCTTTGAAAATCCTTAAGAACAAAAACCTTTGTCAACTGCCTTGCCCTATCCTCCCTAAAGTTCCAAAAGAGAACTGCATCACCTGTCCTAACTGGACCAACAGGTTCACCATTTTCATCTACACATACCCTTGGAACAAAGAATTGGTCATCTTCTCCCTTGTTGTACCCTCTTTGTACAACTTCCATAGGGTCTGTAAATGTTTCCTCAGAAAGTCCTACCATTGCATCATATGCCAATTTTGTTCTCTCCCATCTACTATCCCTATCCATTCCGTAGAATCTACCCATGATAGAAGCAATTTTGCCTACCCCCAACTCATCTATCTTCGCCATCAATTTTTCAACATAGATATGCCCATCCTTTGGAGGAGTATCTCTTCCATCTAACATTACATGGATATATGGATCAATATTGTTCTGAGCACAAAGTTCAAGAAAAGAAAAAAGATGTTTAATATGTCCATGAACTCCAGCAGGACTTAACACTCCAGTTAAGTGCAACTTACTGTTATTCTTCCTAATGAAAGCAAACATCTCTTTGATAACGGGACTGTTATCTAGCTCATGAGAAGCAATTGCATCATTTATCCTCGGTAATGTTTGATAGACCACCTGACCAGCTCCAAGATTAAGATGTCCAACCTCTGAGTTACCCGGTTCTTCACCTGGTAAACCTACATGTGTACCTGCAGCATGCACAAGAGTTGACCTCCCCTGTGTCCATACTGTATCCAAGAAAGGTGTCTTAGCAGCCCAAACAGCATTCCCTTCTGCATCAGGATATACACCGAAACCATCAAGAATTATCAAAGTTACAAACTTCCTAATATCCAAAACACCGTTAAAACCATTACTTGCTGTCTGTTTCTCATCTCCAAAACCAAACATGTACTTCTGGATATATTAAATTAAGTTGAATATAATATACAGGAATGAATGAATTAAGTAAAAGAGATGTAGAAGATTTAGAGAAAGATATTGTACAAACAGTACAAGCTCTTGATTTAAGTAGTAAAAAGATTCAACTAGAGGAATTAGAAAAAGAAAGTCTTGAGAGTAATTTCTGGGAAGATCAAGAGAATGCAAAATTAGTTATGTCTAAAATTGCATATCTTCAAGAAGAGATTGATACTGTACAGAGACTGAAAAAAGATATTGACTCTCTTGTTGAGCTTTTCCTGTCGATAGAAAAAGAAACTGAACAGAATAAACTAATTGATGAGTATCTAAGACTAAAAGGCGAGTTAGAAAAGTTTTCCTTAAGACAGTTTCTTTCTGGAGAATATGACCAATATCCTACCATGATGACAATATATGCTGGACAAGGTGGTACAGAAGCTAATGATTGGACAGAGATGCTTTTTAGAATGTACACCATGTATTTTGACAAACAAGGCTGGAGCTATACCATTACAGAGATGCTAAAAGGCAGTGAGGTAGGAATTGCAACCGTTACAATTGAGATCACCCAACCTCTCTCCTTTGGAATGTTAAAGAAAGAGCAAGGCGTTCATAGATTAGTTAGAATCTCTCCATACAATGCTCAAGGACTTAGACAAACAACATTTGCAGGGGTTGAAGTATTACCTCTTTTTGCAAAAGAGAAAACAGATATTGAGATTCCAGAGAAAGATATTGATTTCAAGGCAGTAAGAGCAAGTGGTCCGGGTGGACAGAAGGTTAACAAAACATCCTCTGCTGTTCAGATTACACATATTCCTACTGGTATAACTGTAAGTTCTTCCTCAGAGAGAAGTCAGGCACAAAACAGAGAGAGCGCTATGAACATTCTCAAGGCTAAGTTGTGGAGAATCAAAGAGGATGAACAATTGAAAGAGATATCTGAGATTAAAGGAGACTACAAAATTGCAGGTTGGGGGAATCAAATTAGAAACTATGTGCTTCATCCATACAAAATGGTAAAAGATTTAAGAACAAATGTGGAGTCTAGTAACCCAGAAAGTGTATTAGATGGGAATCTTGATGAGTTCATTGAAGCAGAGATTAGAATGGGGTAATATATATATGTGGTAAAATATTAATATGAATGAAACTGCCATGTTACTTTTTGACAAGGTTACAAAGAAATATACTGACTCCATAACTGCTTTGGAGGATATTTCGTTTAGTATTAACAAGGGAGAATTCACATTCTTAGTTGGTCCATCAGGTGCAGGAAAAACCACTCTCTTGAGGTTACTAATCAGAGAAGAACTCCCCACTTCAGGTGATATTATCTTTGAGAATATTGAGGTTACAAAATTACCTACTAAGCTTCTTCCTACATACAGACAGAAATTAGGGGTTGTATTTCAAGATATTAAGCTTCTTGAGTCAAAAACACTTGAGGAGAATATTAGGTTTGCTCTTGAAATAATTGGAAAAGATGAGAAAGAGATTAAAGAAACAACTGACTACCTTCTAGAGTTAGTAAAACTTCAAGACAGAAGAGACCTATTCCCAGCTCAACTTTCAGGTGGTGAGCAACAGAGAGGTGCTATCGCAAGAGCTTTGGCTAATAATCCAGAGTTTCTTGTTGCTGATGAACCTACTGGTAACTTAGACCCAGATAGTTCTTTCCAAATATTAGATATTCTTAATAGTATAAACAGAGGAGGAACAACAGTTATGGTAATCTCACATGATAGAGAGCTTGTAAACAAGATGAAGACAAGGGTCATAAGGATGGAGGGTGGAAAGATAATATCTGACAACAAAGGAGACTATGACACGATAAAGAAACCACCTGTCAAAGAAACAAAAATTAAGACAGAAGAAAAACCTAAAGAGGAAGAAGAAGTTGGGATTAAGATAGATGATGATTTAGAGGAGAGAACAGAGAGTGAAAATGTTGTATATGACAAAGTAATGGATGGTTTAGATAAAGGAACTAAAGCCAAGTTCCTTAAGGCTAAAATTACAAGTATGGATTTAATCCTCAACCTTACAGAAGATGATTTGGATAATCTCAAGATAACTAAGAAAGAGAAAAAAGATTTGGAAAAATTCCTAAAAGAGTATTTAAATAATAAAAAGAAGTAAAATGAAATCTAAGAAAATCTTTGATGTAACTAAAAAGAATATGCAGAGGAATAAAGTCCTCTCTGTTTCTACTGTGATGGTAACATCCATTGTATTGTTAATCTCCTCTTTTTTCATATCGTTGGGAATAGTAGCTCAAAAGGGAGTGGATTACTATGAAAAGAGAGCACAGGTAATTGTTTTCTTCAAGAGAGATACAAAAGAGAGTGATATTTTAGCTGTGAAGGAGCGACTCAATGATGAGAAGCTTGTTGAAAGTATTACATATATCTCTCAGGAGGAAGCTTTGAGTATATACAAAGAAGATTTTGCAGATAATCCAGACCTTTTAGCAACAGTTACTGCAGATTCTCTTCCTCCAAGTTTAGAACTGAAAGCTAAATCGGTAGATGCTTTAATGACAATGATTGAACGCATTAACAAAGAGAGAGAAACAAACGCTTCCATAGATGATGTCATATACTTCAAGGGGGTTGTAAATACTCTTAAGGCTATTTCCAACATTATTAGAATCTCATCTGTTGTTTTAATATCAGCTTTGGGGGTAATTGCTTTTTCATTGATTAGGATTACCATTGGGTTTAACATTAATGCTCACAAGGAAGAAATTAAAGTTATGAACTTAGTTGGAAGCCCTAAGCAGTACATCACAAAACCATATATTCTAGAAGGCAGTATATATGGTGCATTAGGTGGATTGATTGCTTCTTCTCTCCTCATTATCCCCTTCTACATAATTCTTTCTTCTTTAATGAAAGATGCTGGCTTTTCATATTGGCTTAATCAGACATTAAGAGATTTGGGATTACTCTTTGTTAAACCTGTTGATATTCCATTCTTTGTTCTGTATATGTTAATACATATAGGTGTAGGAGCTTTAATTGGATTGATTAGTAGTTTAAGTGCAGTTAAGAAATATTTAGATTAAGAATGAACAGAAGAAAAAACATATATACAATACTATCAATATTCTTAGTTGGACTATTCTCTTTTTTCATATTGCTAGCATACAAACATGAACCTGTTGTAGCACAAGCTAAGTGTCCTTCATACATGAACCCTAGCTCGGTAGAGTGTCTGGACTATCTAAGAGACCAATTGGCTATTATTCAAAAAAAACAAGGTAGTATTCAAAAGCAATTAAAAGATATTGAATACAAGAAATTGTCACTAGAAGAGAAGATTGTATATACAAACAACCTCATTGCTCAGACAGAGAGGGCTGTGAAAGAATTACAAATTGAAATCGCAGCAACAGATATTGAGATTAGTATGTTAGAGAAAGAGATTAAAGAGAAGGAAGATGATATTTCCATTCTTAAGCAAGAGATAGAGGTTCTAAGTAGTATGGTAAATGAGAGGATTACAGAATCATACAAATACTCTTTTATCAATCAATTTGAATTACTACTGGATTTTAAGAATATCTCTAATATTTTGAGAAAAATTAAATATTTAGAGATGACAAGAGTACAAGATAGAAAGTCTTTAGAGGAATATGCAGGTAAAACAGCTAGTTTGTTAGTAGAAGAGAGTAAGTTAAGTGAGAAGAATGAAGAGCTTAAAGAAAAAAGAGATGAAGTAGAAGCAGAAAGAGTAAAGTTAGGTGAAGAGAAATTAGCATTAGATGCACAGAAGAAGGAGAGAGAATCGCTATTAGCCCAAGCAGAGATAAAGGGGGCACAATTGATGGCTACTTATCAACAGAATCTTAAGAAAGCTCAAGAGTTAGATCAAGCTATCATTGCATATATTGGTAAGTATGGAGATCAGGCAGCAAATAAAGGGTATGTGAAGGCAGGAACATGGATTGGAAGAATGGGTAATACTGGATGGTCTAGTGGTGCTCACTTACACTTCTCAATGAGAGGCAGTCATTCAGGTAATCCTTGTTATGGAACTATTCCTGTTTTAAGTGGATACCTTACTCAAGGAGGTCCTTCGTGGATTACTGGATGGGATGGTTGGAGATGGCCATACATGCACCCTGGTTCTTGGAGATTGCCAATTGCAGGACCAACAGTTATCATGTCACAGAACTATCATCAAGGTTATGCTATTGACCTAATCTCATACAAGTTTGATAGGAGTGTAAACTTTGGAGCACCTATCTATGCAGTTATGGAAGGTACTCTTTACAAAGCTGTTGATGGATATGGTGGAGAGTATGCGTACATCAGACATCCAAATGGTTGGACAAGTTGTTATCTTCACTTACAGAAGTAAGTACTTTCTTTGTAATATGTTTGTGAAAAGGTTAGGAAGGATACCGTATTGCATATTTAAATGCGAACATATATATGTTCCACGGTATCCTTTTGGATTAAGGTCTATATATGTTAATCAACTCGAGTTTCCTCTTCGTGAATCAAGGCGCGGTGATAGTTTAGAGCGTTGTCAAAGTTTCTTGACTTACGTGATTTACTTTTAGTCCAAGCATTAAAACCAATTTCTTCCAAGTAGTTGTCATCATAGATAAAACCATCGGTTTTACCATAATATTCCTTGTACAAGTCCTTCTTGTACTCTATATCAGAAAATTTCATATAGATAGCATTCTTGATCTTGTTCTCAAGTGCTATAGTTAATCTACAAAAGGACTCTGAAGAGCTACTGCAGTTCTGGTAATCTTCAGGTTTGTATTTCGGGATACGACATCCCTCGTTTAAACAATTCAGAACTCCATTGACAAATTCATTGGGTATGGGAGTGTTTTTATTCTGCATATATTTCAGACAATTGTCAAATAATCTAACATATCTATTGACATAGTCATCTGAATAATATTTTTCATCCCTGGGTTTAATGAAATTTATATAATCATCGATCATCTTCAACGATGGTTCGATGTAAAAGGACGTTGTTATGAAGTAGTCCAACAAATCGTGAGGATCCATTGTTGCTGCGTGTTCTCTTGTAAAACGAGTATTGGCGTAACACTGAAATTGTGCCAAACGACCACCTGTTTCAAAAACATTTTCTAAGGTATCATCAACAATTTTTCTCAGAGTGGTAATTGGAACATAATCACCATCACCAAGTACCATACTTTCTCCAAGACCATCCCAATTCTGTTTTACAAAAATAGATGGATCCTTTGTTTCATAAGCTCTCAGGTACCGAGCAAAAACATTATATGTTTCCCTGGCTATTAGATAATTTATCTCAGCAGTTTCTCTGGTTTCTCCAAAGGTGTTAATTTTAGGTGTCTCACCCATGGGATAGCTTTCTAAGGGATTGTACCAGTCTTTAAAGTCAAATCCGTGCATTCTTAATCTCCTTTTCTGCCTAACAAGGCAATTTACTTACCATAAACACTGAAACCATCCAGTAAGAACAAAAAGACTTAGCAAAAAGTAAACAGTCATACCTATCCAGGCAAGAGTAAACAGAATCATGCCTAAGCCTTTTTCAAAGAACCATTCAAAAAATGGTATGTTCAAAATACGTTCGGAAAAAGATTGTTTCCCTTCCATTTCAATCTCCTTTTCTGCCTAATTAGGCAATTAATCTTTTTGAATTTTTTCGTTGTTAATACCAACATCCAAACACCTAGTATGTATATATAACTAAGTACCTAAATGTTGGTATTAAAACATATTAAAAAAAGTTGGAGAAAATGTATAGACCTTAATTTTTAACGAGCAGTATATCTATTACTAGATACCTACTTACATTATACCTCACTATAGGGTGTTAAGTCAATTTAACCCCACCCCCTTCCCTATTCTCTAATATTTTGTTAAACTACTTAACATATAATTTATTTAATCAATTCTAATGGCAAGAACAAAGAAAATTGTTTCCAAAAAGAAAACCGCCCCAAAAGTGGAGAAAAAGACTACTCCAAAGAAAAAAACAGTCACTAAAAAAACTACTACAAAGAAGAAGGTATTATCCTTTAAGGATTCCATTCTTAAAAAGCTTAACAGTAATCCTCTTGTAGGTTCCATTCTAAAAATTGTTACCATTGTAATCGGTATATTCCTAGTCGTAGTACTTGCAGACTATGCAGTACAGTATGTAAGGAATGAAAGAAGTGTTGCTGTTGTTAATGGGAAAAGAATTAGTAAAGCAGAATGGCACAGAGTACTAGAAAAGGTAAGTGGACAAGCAGTTGCAGAATCCCTTATCAACGACAGTATTGTAATGTTAGAAGCTAAGAAAGCTGATGTTAAAGTCACAAAGGAGGAGATTGATGAGAGGGTTGAACAGATTAAGGAAGATATCGGAGGAGAAGATGCATTTAATACTGCAATGAAGGCTGCTAACTATGAATTAAAGGACCTTGAGGATAATATTAGAATTGATATGTACTATACCAAGCTAATTGGTCCTTCAATCAACTATAGCGATGATGATGTAAAGGCATTCTTTGAGCAGTACAGTAATGTATTGTTTGCAAAAGAAACTGATGCTCTAAAGGAAGGTGAGAAACTTGATTATGAGACTTTCAAAGAGAAGACAACTGAGTATTACATAGCTCAAATGGTAGGACAGGAGAAGCAGAATTGGTTGTTAAACAAGACAGAGGAGTATGCAATTCAAGATAACTCTAGAGAGAAACCTGTCTACAAATTCTTTGGAACAATCAATCAGATTACCAGAAACCTGTTTAACAGGCCTGCTAAGTAGATAGATTAAGCAGAGATTTTAAGATGGCTCTACAATTCCGTATGAGCCATCTTTTCTTTTGTATACGGCTGATACTCTATCTGTTCTCTTGTTTCTAAAGAGGAAAAAATCATATCCTAACATCTCCATCCTCTCTATTGCCTCACCCTCTTCTAAAGGTGAAGTATCTTCTATCTTTTTCCTCCTTACAATCTTTGGAACATAGTCTGAGTAGTCATCAATATCAAAATCTTCAAGTGTTGGTTCACCTTCTTGTACTTCCCATGCCTTCTCACCACTCCACCTTGCCTTGGTATCAACATATCTCTGTAATCTTCTAACAAGAGTATCTACTGCAAAATCAATATTAGCATACATATCCTCACCTCTCTGCTCTACTCTAACTGGTGTTTCTGGTAAATCTACTGATATATCTACTCTAAAATCATGTTCTACACCTTTTTTTGATTTACTCTGTTTAAAAGCAACCTCTAAGGATGTAGCATGTTTAAGTAAATCTTCTCTCTTACTTATCTTCTCCCAAGCATATTCTTTAAGAGCATCACTAGAATCCATTCCTAGAAATGTATATCGTATATCTTCTTTTTTCATTCTTTACTTCTCTTAAGTTATATATGCTATATTGTATATTATACTCTTTAATCTGTACACCTCATATATTAAATTAGGGATATGAATATGACTGAACTACATGATGATATATTTGAAGAAGGGGTTAATCATACAGAGAATCTAATGAGTGGTTATGAAAGATTTTTTGAAAGAGAAAGGGTTGGGAACAGATATATTACTGTTGAGAAGTTTAGAAGACATGAACATATTTCACCCACAGCTAGGCTTCTTTTAGTAGAAGGATTGTTAGGAAGTATACAGACAAGAGGTGATGAGGAGAAACCATCGGTGTATGATGTAGAATTAACAGAGGGTATTATCAATGATATTAAGAATTCCTTAAAAGTACACACCTATGAGAATGAAGATATACCTTTTCATCAGGAGATTGAGATTGGAGAAGGTAATACATTGCTCTATACCTACTATCCTTGTACTAACAGAAAGAGTTTTGAAGAATTGAAAGAGGCTTTTGATCTTAGATTCTATGATGATATGAATAAGTTCAGGAACATATGCAACAAAGGTGTTACAATTTAAGTACCTAACTAAATTAATAACACCTAACCAAATATGGCTGTTGCACAGGGAGTTGCAATGCAATCCCACTACATTCTACCATATCTCCATGGATTA
>DATERJ010000007.1:0-7711 GCA_035271645.1 Candidatus Dojkabacteria bacterium | reverse complement strand
ACCGATTGAGATAGATATCCATTTGTTAGAGACGGAGAAGATATTGGTAAGTTCATCGGAACAATCCTTGGTTCCTGTTGTACATCACGAGTGAAAGATCCAACAGGCAAAGAATCTGATGTTCCTAGATATTCTACATATCGGACATCTTTTTTATTCATCTTGTACAATGCAAGGAAATCTTTCTCCCAGACAAGTTCTAAACCTTTAGCAATGTTCTCCATGTTGTCCCAATTAAGAGCATGTCCGTATCTACCTTTTACAACACTTCTATCTACCAGAATATATCCAACATCATGTTTCTGCATCTTCTCCAAAAACAACTCTCTATCACCTGCATCAAACACATTCCTTATCTCCCACATTGCATCCTCTCCAACATCCGACCCTATTGCCAAAGACATATCCATTACTGGATTAGGAATTATGTAGGAGATAAATTGAGAACCAACAAAACCCCAATCATATTCTCTAAAATATCCATTGTTTGATGGTGGTGCATAATATATTCTTGTATATGGATCTGTTTTAATAGCTTCTTTCAACTCAAAGTATTGTTCTGGTAGATGAACAGTAGCTCTCTGTGTAAAAAGATGTCCTCTAAAAAGATACTCCGAGTAGAAAAAGAGAGGAACAACGACAAGGGCTAGTGAGAAGAGTATAAAGATGTATCTTGATACTTTCTTGAAAAAGGACGCCAGGAAGTTTAAAAGAAGAGCAAAGCCAATTGTAGAAGTAAATGTAAGAACAACTAAGTATTGTTGACCTAGTTTAGATGATATCCATCTAAAGACTTGTTTGAATATACCAAAGTTTTCCTGAAGCCAAATATACACCTCACCCAACGGAGGATTTTGATTTGTTAGTAAGAATAGTAAACCAAAAAGAAGGATATAGAGAGGAAGTAAGCCGAATTTTTTTTGAGCGATGACAAAGACCAATCCAACTATGGAAAGAAAGAGAGGAAGAAGACCTACAACTTTGTAAAAATCATACTCCATGTAGTCGGAAGATGGTGGGAAAACATATGTATCGGTATCAGGGTTATCTACAGTTCCAAGTAGTCTTGTATACAGTCTGGCAGAATTAGGTAGTGTCATCATCTCTTTCTCTAAATCAATAGTATTGGCTGTAATACTTCTGTTTGTGTAAGAGTCAATAATGTTATCACTAGTTGACATTGCATATTGTCCGAAAGGAAGTAACCAGAAGAGTTGTACTATTAAGAAGATACCAAGACCTTTTAGAACACCTCTTAACTTTACTCGATGGTTTATACCAAAATATATTAGGAATGCCATTATTAAAACAATATTTACAAAAAACAATGTCCCTATTACCGCAGTTGATACAAAAAATATAGAGGCTATAAAGAGGAGAAAAGCTTTACCATGAGATGGGTCTTTCATATACCAATAACCTGCTAGAAGTACTAATGGGAGGAAACCATACTGTGTAATATATGGCATCATGTTGAAATTAAAAACCCAAGCTGTCCATAGAGATGAGAGATATATTAAACCTGCAAAGAAAAATATATACCCCGAACTTTTTGTATTTATCTTGTCTCTTACAAATTGAGATACTAGAGTAGCCATTGATAGTGTACCAACAAAAAGACAAAAGAGAGAAAAGAGCTGAGCTAACAATGCATTTGGTAAAAATGAATCTAAAATCCCAAAGAATATTGATCTAAACATATCTGCTTGTTCACTATCTGATGCAAAACCTAGTACTCTGTAACTTCTCCATGCTGGAGATTCTAAATATCTCTGTACTGACATCCATGGATTTAGTTCTGGTGAATAGTTGTCATTGGATAGGAGGTGTTGTCCCCATCTAATAGAGAAGAAGGATATTATCAACAGAAGGATAACTAATAGTATCTGTCCATATCTTTGCCTTACTATATACCCAAGTCTTTTAAACATGTTTTGCATTACTCAAATATACCAAATTAATGATATCTTCTAAAGTTTGATGAAATAAAAAGTTGACATGGTGCTCTAAAAATATTAATCTGTATTTAAGAATCTGCCTAGGGTATTCTATGCGGGTTTGAATTAACTTTAAAAATGTTTGTATGAGTAGTGCAGAATTTTTTGCAAATATAGGTGATGATATTAGTTCAAGCACAGACAATTCAATATCTGTTACTTCCGGAGAAGAGCAGATAGAACCAACAGAAGCAGAAAATGAAATATCCTTAGATGAACAAATGGAACAAACCCAACAAGAAATCGTAGAGACAGAAAGAAGAATTGACAACCCTAATCTGTCAGATGAAGATCGAATTAATGCATTTAAGAGAAAGCTTGAGTTAGAAGAAAAGCTTGATGAACAGCAAGACAAGAAGGATGAAAAGGAAGGTCGCATTCCAATCCCAAAACCAATGAAAATAATTATGAATGAGATATTTGATAAGGAGTATAGATTCAAAAATGAAGAAAATAAAGAAAAAAGTATAAGAACAGCATTTGAATATGCAATAAAAGAAGAGGAGTACTTTCAAAAAGCAAAGAACAGAAGAAAAAATCAATTATTAGCAGGCAACCCTAACCTTACTGAAGCACAACTTGACATTCTTTTACAAAGAGATAGTGCGATGTTAAGAGAAAGAATACAAGCACATCTTAAACGAAGAGTTACTTTGGATGTAAAACAACATACAACAGATATCATCCTAAGTAATCCAGAAAGATTCAAAAAATATATAAACCCTAACACAGGAGAAGTTATTGATGACATTTTAAGGAAGAACCTTACCGGTAAAATTCTTGAAGAGAGGGTCTATTCTAATTGGAAACCACAATTTGTAGAACCTCCAACAATACCTGAGACAACAGATCAAACACAAAATACTCAAGAAGAAGAAACAAACCAAAATACTCAACAAGCACAAACAGATCAAACACAAAATGCTCAAGAAGAAGAAACAAATCAAAATACTCAACAAACACAAACAGATCAAACACAAAGTACTCAAGAAGAAGAAACAAATCAAAACACTCAACAAGCACAAACAGATCAAAGAGCACCAACAAGACCTGAAGTTATTAAGAAAGAACCATGGTATACAAGATATATAGCCACAATTAGTAGCGCTGTAGGTGCAGGATCAATTTCTGCATTGGGAGTAAAGTTTGCAATGGGAGGAGGCCCAGCAGGAGGAATAGCTGCACTATGCTTAATAGTTGGTAGTGCTACAGTTGCTGGGGTTTCTTTTGGGGTTAGTAAATTCTCTGAAAGGAAAATGAGAAAACTCACAGAAGAGTTAAACACTACTACGGAAGAAGCAGGAACAGAAGAATTAGAAAGGAAGATACAGAAGTTAGCTAATATAAGGAAACATGCCGATAGAACTGCAAGATTTTTCGGAGGATTCTTCATGGGAGGTGTCTTTAGTGCCCCTGGTATTTTAGCAAGCCATTTCCTCTTCAAAGGCAAAGATACTACAGCAACAACACAACCAACAGGAAGAACAGCAACTCGAGAAGCACAGAGGACAGATCAAACAACACAGAGAGTGGTTCAACAAAGACCAGCAACAACAACACAACCAACAGGAAGAACAGCAACTCGAGAAGCACAGAGGACAACATCACAACAACAACTTACACTTCTAAATGGAATACGAAGTAAAGGTGTAGAGACAGAAAAATTATCATCCAAGAATCTAGGAAAATTAAATCAAGTAATGCGAGCTATTGGTGAAGGTAGAGTAACAACTACTGACTCATTAATAGAGACATTAGCTACCGAATTTCTTGCTAAAAATAATTAATAAAAAAATATAAATTAATTAAGATAATAAAATGGATTATACACAAGAAATTGAGAATATAAGACAACAACTATTCTCATTAGGTTTTACTGAAGAAAAATATGAAGAACTTCTCAGTCTAGCTGTTGAAGAGATTATGAACAGTGCTCTTGCCGACCTACAAGACAAAGACTTGGCAACACTAGAAGAACTAGAAAAGAATCTAATAGAAGAACCTTCTACCATAGAAGAAGCTTCTAAAAATATAGATTTGATTTTCTCAGCTGCATACGGAGATCAAGCAGAGGAAACAAAGCAAAAAATGCTATTAGAATTCCTCAATGATACACTACAACAAACAAGAACAACCAAAGACCTAGTACAAAGATACCAAGCTGGAGATCCAACAGCAATTGCAAGTATTGAAGCAAACAAAAACACTCCAGAAGCTATTGCAGCAGCAGAGCGCCTAGAGCAAGAACTAGCAATAAAAGAGATAGACAAAATAGCTGAAGAAGTTGTAGAAGAAGGTTGGAGAGAGAGTCAGGTAGCCTTTCAACAGCAACAACAAGGTAACAATAACATAACAAACATAGGTGGAGAAACACAAAGTACAACACCAACTCCCGAGCCATTCCCACAACCAACTACAATGTAAAAAGTGATATTTTTGTCCTAAACTATTTCAACGGATGATACTGTTTTACTGTATCCTCAGCGAATTTTTCACTCGCATGAACATATTTTGTAGTCGTATTTAAGCTAGAGTGACCTAAAAGTATCTGTAAAGCCGCTGGGCTAGCACCTTTCTCAGCCATATACGTAGCAAAACCATGCCTTAAGCTATGAGCAGAAGTTTTCATCTGAATACCCAACTTCCTCCTGTATTCCGCAATCTTTTCCTGAAAATAGTTTGTAGAAATCCTAGAACCTTTCTTACCATACCTTCCACCAGAGAAAGGAATGAAGAGAGCAGGGGAGTCAAATTTTTTCAAATAACCAGTCTCCCTGTACTTCTCAACAATCTGAATATATTTCAAATCATCATCAAACATCTCAAGGTTTAACATAGAGGACTCCTCTTCATCTCCACTACTAGATGTTTCACGCTCAGAAGTGAAACCTTTTATCTCTTTCTGTTGCTCCTCATCAGCAAAAGCATAATTAAGCCTTACCTTAAGGTAATTATTCAACCACCTAAGACTCCTTGGTGTCATATACACAGACCTTTCTTTTCTTCCTTTTCCTAAAATATACATATGACCCTCAGTATTTATCTGATCCAAATCAAGACCAATTAATTCAGAAATCCTCATACCAGTAGCAAAAAGCATCTCCAACATACATCTATTCCTCAATGCAACTTTCTCATCTTTCTCAAACTCCATGGGAGACTCAATCAATCTAATCATCTCTTCCATGGGAGGAATCTTTTTCATACGCTTCTCAGCCTTCATCATACCAATCGCATCAGGTGGCAACGGTATCTCCAAATCCCATTCAATTCTAAATTTCAAAAACGACCTCAAAGCAGACAACATTCTATTTATACTATTCGGATCCAAACCATCAGAACTCTTAGATGAGCGAACTGAGCTTCCAAGACTCCCGTAGACCTTCTTGTAGATATCAGAGAGAAATCCACTCTCAAAACCAGGTGTGTTCATACCACCCAAATCTTTCGAAGGCCTCTGAGAGCCTCCCAGAGCCTCACCCTTGTTTAATGTTGTTATATCAACATCTTTTACATATCCATCCCTTATTTTATCCAAATCTTTAATATGTTCACCAGCAACTAGATACCCTTTGTATGCACTAATGTCCTTTTTAGTAACTTTCATAAAATCAACACCTCTGAAGTGTAAAAACACAGCAAAGATAGAAAGGTCTCGAGCATAGTTAACAATAGTCTGGGGGCTGTAATTATTGTTCTGTAAGTCAATCAAGAAGTCATCCTGATCATTTAGTTTTGGTATCTCCATACTTTATCTTACTACAAAAACTAAAATAACAAAATTGGAGTAGGGGGCTATTTTTTTGAATTTCTGGGAAAAGAGTAAAAAGGAAGAAAATGGAAGGAAAGAGGAACAAGAAAGAACAGATAAGGATGAAGAACATGATATGTTGAATGTTTAAATAATTAAGCATTGTAAGTACTTTCTTGATTTTAAATATATACAACCGCACATAATGGCGATTATACTCGGTCGCGCATTCCAGAATTGTAACATATCTCTGGTCAGAGTAGAAGCCCCTCCCTCCACCTAGACAGATACACCAAATCAAATTACTTCTAAATTGATTACTTCACTTGAAAACAGATATTAAATAAAAAGATAGGAATATACATAAATTGTTATCCACACAAATTACTACAGGATGTTGTATACTATGGGTTTCACTGTCTGGCAACCCCTACTCCCCTATGCCACTACCTATTAAGTATAAAAATCAAAAGCATAGCTAAAGAAAGAATAACCATGTATAAAGGCATATTCTTAACATAACCATTTGATATCCTTTCATGAGTTACCACATTCACAGAGAGAAAGTACCCCACCACAGGTGCAAAAGCAATTATTTCATGAGTATTACCTGAAAACAGGACAGAAAACAGCAACAAAACCATGATTAGTACTGTTACAGCAACCTTTCTTGCAAGCTCTCCCCCTACTACATCGATGTTAATATAATGTAACAGTACAATTATAATATATGCTAAAACTATCAAAGGAAATGTAATATATGGAGCAAAACCACTAGCCAACAAACTAAAAGTAGCGAAGAAGATCATAAAAATAGATGCTAAATACGACACCGTTCTACCAACCTGTACAAGAGGAATACTCCCAAACAGATTTACATTAAATACATTTGCCATCAGAAAAACAAAATAGTTAGCGAAGAAAACAATAATTATCAAACCTAACAGAATTATAGCTTCATAAATACGACTAAACTTCTGAAAGAAGAATAACTCTACAAAAAGAACCTCTGCAAATACAAAAAGAGATGCTTGGAAGAGATACAGGAATGATTTCTTCTTAATTTGAAAATTAAATGCCCATAACAAGGCTACAAAGGTCACTACTGCATAGATACCAGCACGCACAAATACCTGCCACATAATCACCTGTGTCTTAGTCTGTGATACCTTAAAGACAAAGATTGTAAGTGCTATAAAAGCAGCTATCAACAACAATTTACCCCTCTTCTCATTGTCTACATTGCTATCATCTCTTCTCTTCATCTAATGCTTCTATATATTTTAATCCTTTCTGTGTAAGAACTCTTCCTCTACTTGTACGTTTGATAAAGCCACATTTCATAAGGTAAGGTTCATATACATCTGCAACTGTATTCTCATCTTCTGAGATTGATGCTGCAAGGGTAGAAAGACCAACAGGACCTCCTGCAAAATGCTCCAGCATTGTCTTTAATATTATTCTGTCTATCCTCTCAAGCCCTTGTTTATCAGTCCCCAAAAGCTTTAATGTCTTCTTTACAACATCTTTTGTAATCTTGTCATCACCATGACTTTGTGCATAGTCTCTACACCTTCGCAAAAGCCTCAACCCTACTCTAGCAGTACCTCTTGAAGCTTCAGAAAGAGCTTTTACAGCATCCTTCTCTATCTCTAAGTCCCACAGTCTACATGCTCTTTCAAGTATCTCTACAAGATCACTTTCTGAAAAGAAATCTAATCTCTGTATTAACCCAAACCTGTCTCTCATAGGGGAGCTAATCTTACCTATCTGTGTAGTAGCACCAATTAGTGTAAATGGCTCTAAATTAAGCCTTATCGTTTTAGCTGTTGGACCTTTACCCATGACAATATCCAACATTCTGTCTTCCATAGCAGGATACAAAATCTCCTCTACCACCTTCGATAATCTATGTATTTCATCAATGAAAAGTACATCATTAGCTTTCAAACCAGTTAATATT
>DATERJ010000006.1:0-15302 GCA_035271645.1 Candidatus Dojkabacteria bacterium | reverse complement strand
ATATCAGGAAGTAGTACAGCTATTGTATCTAAAATAACAAAGGTTAATGATACAACATATACAGTACTTGTAACCGGTATGGTATCGGGAGAAACAGTAACACTCACCCTACCCGCTAATATGGTTGAAGACCTTGCTGGGAACCGTAATGAAGCTAGTTCATCTACTGATAATAGTGTTAAGTATTTTGTAGAAGAAGTAGAAGAAGAAGAAGGGGAGGAAGAACCAAAGCCACTTACTCCACCTACACCATTAGATCCAAAACCTGTTGTAAAACCAAAAAGACCATTTGCTAAATATCTCAATCCAATCACTGAAGAGGAAGAGGAGACTACCACAGAAGAACAAACAGAAGAGGAAACCTCTAAGACAATAGAGAAGACTACCTACCCTGCTCTATACAAGAATCTAAGAGTAAAGGTATATGACAAATCAAAGAAACCTATCAAAGGTGCAACTGTTGAAATACATTCTAAAGTTAGAAGAGAGATTACAGACAAGAATGGAGAAGCATACTTTGAGAATGTAGATATTGGTCAACATACCATGATTGTTTCATACAAAGGACAGAAGGATGAAAGAACGATTGACCTAACCAATGACAATGAAGAGGAAGCAGAGATAGAGATTAATGTACAGTTAGAAGAAGTAAGTAAACCAAACTATTGGTGGATAGTATTGATTGTGCTATTAGTAATAATCTTTGGATATATCATATACAAGAAGAATAAAGAAGATAAAAACTGATAGATAAAGTAAGTATGCTACAAATTTGAGGTTATGATTAAAAATTCTGTCCAATATCCACATGTAAAGAGAATATTCTTTTTCATTAGTACTCTTTTGTTGGTTATTGGTTTTACAATCTTTTTAGTTAAAAACAAAGGTTTTAAAACCCATGCCTACTCTTCCGATCTATTTGTAACCACATGGCAAACTGATGTAACTGGAGCAACTGAACCAAATAAAGTTACCTTAAGATTTTTGAAAGTAGCTACAGATACTTATGAAGTATCTTGGAATTGTGATGATGATTATGAACTGTTTTACACTAGCTTAGCTACACATAATTATCCGACACCAGGTACATACGATGTTTGTGTTAGATCTACTGCCCCACTCCGTTTCTATTCCCCTGATTTAGCTGATGATGAAAAAGCTAAATTACAAGAGATAAAACAGTGGGGACATATCCCATGGTCAAGTTTTGAATCTGCTTTTAAGGGTATGGTAAATATGCAATTAACTGCTAGTGATATTCCTAATTTATCAGCAGTAACTGATATGAGCTCTGCTTTTGAGGGTGCTACAAATCTTACTGGTAATTCATATATGGATAATTGGGTTACTAGCAATGTAACCAATATGAATAGCATGTTTAAGGATGCTACTAATTTTAACTCTCCAATTGGTGGGTGGAATACTAGCCAAGTTAAAAATATGGCTTCTATGTTCCGAGATGCTAGAAGCTTTAATCAATACATTGGTGGGTGGAATACTGGTGCGGTTACCAATATGTCTTACATGTTTAACGGAGCTACTAATTTTAATAATGGCGAAGCACCAGGTGAAAGCCATAACACTATGAATTGGGATACTAAAAATGTTGGTGACATGACATATATGTTTCAAGGGGCTAGTGCGTTTAATCAAAAGATTGGTGATTGGAATACAGGAAATGTTGGATATATGAGTGGTATGTTTTTTAATGCTGCTGCTTTTAATAACGGTGAAGCGCCAGGCGAAAGTCAAAACACTATGAATTGGAGTAGTGCAAAACTTCAATATATGATATATATGTTTTATGGGGCTGAAGCTTTTAACCAACCGTTTGGTGATAATTGGAATGCGGCAAGTGTTAAAAATATGGGGTATGCGTTTAGAGACGCCAAGAGTTTTAATCAAGATATTGGCAATTGGAATACAGCAAATGTTGAAAATATGCAAAATATGTTTCAGGGTGCTGAAGTATTTAACCAAGATATTGGCAATTGGAATACAGCAAATGTTGGAAACATGGCTTGCATGTTCCAGGGTGCTAGTGTGTTTAATCAAAATCTTAGCAATTGGCAAACTGGAAATGTTACGGATATGTCAAATATGTTTAATGAAGCCACTAATTTTAATAATGGCGACGAGCCAGGTGACAGTAGTAATTCTCTAAACAATTGGGACACCTCAAAAGTTAAATATATGTACAGAACATTTAGGTATGCTACTAGTTTTAATTCTCCAATTGGTGAATGGCAAACTGGTAGTGTTATAAATATGGGGGGTATGTTTGTCCACGCTACTTCATTTAACCAAAATATTAGTGGCTGGCAAACTGGCAGTGCAGCCAGTATGTCATACATGTTTCACTATGCCATCGCTTTTAATCAACCAATAGGCAATTGGAATACGGCAAATGTCACTAATATGATGTCTATGTTTAATAATGCTACTTCCTTTGATCAAGACATTAGTAATTGGAATATTAGTAAGGTAGAGAGAATTAGCTATTTTCTAAATAATACCGCTATGCATCCATATAACTATGATGCACTTTTAACTGACTGGAGTGCCCAAACTGTTAAACCAAATCTATATATGGATGCCGTCGGGGTTTATTATTGTCATGCTGGGAATGCCAGAAACGTTTTAACTAGCGCGCCTAAAAATTGGCGAATTAATGATGCTGGTCAAAACTGTCCGCCACAAAACTTAAAACTATTTCCAGGTGAAATCGAAGAAAACACTACAGAAGTCGGCACAATCTCTGCAACTGATGAAACGACCATTATCTACTCTCTTGTATCTGGCGAAGGAAGTGGAGATAACTCTAAGTTTGCTCTTAATCCTACTACTGGACTACTAGCATTCTTAGAAGCTCCAGACTATGAAAATCCAACAGGAACAGCTGACCCTGATGATAAAAATAAATATACAATTAGAGTAAGGGCAACTGATGCTACTGACTTATACAGTGAAAAAGTTTTCATCATAACCGTATTAGATGTTGATGATTTACCTCCAGAAATTACCATCAATCAAGTAACCACTATGTCCAATGCCCCTATCACTGATACTACATTTAAAGTAAGCGATCGTTTCTCTATCGCTTCTGTAGAAGTAGATGAATCTAGTATAGCTACTGCGGATAATATTGTATGTACTCCACCCTTCCCATATGAAGCTAATCCACCTGACCCAGAGAATCATATAGAGATGAATTGTACTATTCGTGTAAAAACCTCTGGTAGATTAGTATTAAAAGCTACTGATAATGCAGGGCTAAGCTCTACTGCCTTCAAAGATGGATATGTCGTTGACCAAGTTCCCCCAACCTTTATTACATCAAGTATTGATACTTTAACATATGGTATAGACAAACCAATTATTGAATTTGAAGCTACTGATGCTGTAGGAATGTTAAAGTATGAGATTAAATATGTTGGAAGTGATGGATTAGACAAAGTGGATGAAATACAATACATAGAACCTGGTGTAATAACAAGAACTCTTGAACTTTATGCAGGGGAAAATCAACACACCATCACAGTTATTGCCTACGACTTAGTGGGTAATACTACTGAAAAGCAAACTATTTTCCCTCCAGAAGTCGTATTCAATGCCCCTACTATTCTTAGTAACCAACCAATTAGCGATTCAACGGTAACCATTACTGCCCCTATCGCAGGACATGAGATTGATAATATTACAATCTCTGGGACAGCATCTGAAGGTGTTACTCTTGAAAATTGTGCAGATGCAGATGGAGAACATAATGCTCCATATACTACATACGTAACTTGTAATATTAGAAATATTAATAAAAGTGGAACAATTATAATACAAGCAGAAGATATTAATAATGGAGCAACTGGATACAACTCACACATGTATACGATTGATACTGTTGACCCTGTTATTACTATCAATGCTCCTACCAAGAAGAAAAAGGATAATATTACAGATACTACAATTACTGTAACAGATGCTGTTGAAATATATCCTGCAGATATTGAGATAGCTGCAAGTTCAACAGGAATGGCTGAGAATTTGGAATGTACTGCTGATACTGGAGATAAAAATATTATTAATTGTACAATAACAATCATAGAATCAGGGAACCTTGCTATAACAGCCAAGGACCAAGCAGGAAACAGTATTACTGAAACCAAAGAAGGATATATCATAGACAGAATCCCACCAGCAATTTCCATAACCAGCACAGCACCAATTAACAGAGCAAACAGAACCCACTACACCCTAGGGGGTACATGTACTTTTGGAGACAACAATATCATTACAGTTATAGCAGAACAACCATATGTAGCAGAATGTCAAAGTGATGACACTTGGAGCACAGAACTAGACCTATCAGCACAACCCGATGGTACTGTCGTTGTCTATGCATCACAGACGGACGATGTTGGAAACAAAGGAGAAGACACCAAAGAGCTATTGAAAGACACCATCGCTCCAGTAGTAGGATATGAAGATTTAAGTACAAATAACCCCTCCCCTGAACTTACAGGTACTGTTAATGATAAAAATGCTACTGTACAAGTAGTGATTGTAGAAACTGGACAGATAATCAATGCAACAAACAATCAAAATGGTACTTGGACTGTATCTGCTGGAGACATTACAAACCTAACAACAAAAACATACAATTTAACAATAACTGCTACGGATACTGCTCAAAACAGTAGTGAAATCACGGGTCAACTAATAATTGATATTACACCTCCATACATTACTTCAATTGTACCAGCTACTGGACAACCAAATCCAACTAATCAACAACCTATTATCTTCCATGTAACTTTCTCTGAACCTCTGAAAGATGATACCTTAGATGCAAATAGTTTTAAGATTAAGGAAGACGGTGTTGTTACTACAGCAAAGGTTACAGAAGTAACAAGTATAAATAATAAGAAATATGCTCTCTCTGTGTCAGGCATAGTGAACCAAAAGGCAAGTATAACAGTATTCTCCCCTGCTCATACATACCAAGATGTTCTTGGTAACTGGAATACTGCTGAGATAGAATCCAGTACTGTTACATTCGATAAAGAGAAACCAACTGTTACAGTAAATCAAGCTGATGACCAAGTAGACCCTACCAATATAAACTCCATTAAATATACAGTTGTCTTCTCCAAACCAATAAATGGAGATACTTTTGTAAAAGAAGACCTACTCATATCAGGTAGTAGTACAGCGACAATATCACAATTACAAACAGTAAATAGCACTACATATACTGCAGTTGTAACGGGTATGGTATCTGGGGAAACTGTATCACTCTTCCTACCGGCTAACAGAGTTGAAGATTCTGCTGGAAACACCAATACTGCCTCAACTTCTACTGACAATTCAGTAACATATGATGCTACTTCTCCAACAGTTACAGTAAACCAAGCTGATGATCAAGCTGATCCTACAAATGAAGATATAATTAAATTTACAATAATCTTCTCTGAACCAATAAATGAAGATACATTTACAAGAGATGATTTAGAAATATTGGGTAGTAGTACAGCTAAAGTATTACTATTAACAAATGTCAATAACACAACATACACAGCATATGTAAATGGTATGGTATCAGGAGAAACAGTTTCACTCATCCTACCTGTTGATACTGTGGAAGACCTTGCTGGAAACAAAAATATTGCATCAACCAGTATTGACAACTCTATTACATATGATAATACTCCACCCTCTGTAACTATTAATCAATCCTCTACTCAAACAGACCCAACAGATATTAACTCCATTAAATACACGGTTATCTTCTCAAAACCAATCAAAGAAGATACTTTTACTAATGAAGACATACTAATCTCAGGAAGTACTACTGCTCAAGTCAAAAGTATAACAAAAATTAGTGAAACAGAGTATGAAGTTGAGATTGAGAACCTAACAAACGGTGAAACAGTAACAGCAACTATTCCTGCTGATGTATTAACTGATTTAGCTGGAAATACAAACGTAGCATCTACCTCTACTGATAACTCTGTGACATATATTGTAGAAGAGGAAGAAGAACCAGAACAACCTGAGGAAGAGGAAGAAGAACCTCCAAAACCAATTATCCCTACTCCTCTAGATCCAAAACCTATTGTTAAACCAAAGAATCCTTTTACTAAATACATCAATCCCATTATCGAAACTGAACAGGAAGAAGACACTAAAGCTGAAGAAGAAACTGTTGATATAACTAAAGAACCTACTCCTCCTACTCAATCTAAGAGTCTAAAAATAAAGGTATACAATGAGTCTGGAGAACCTCTTGTAGGTGTTACTGTTGAAATACACTCGGATGTTAGAACAGGAATTACTGATGAAAATGGAGAAGTATATTTTGAAAATCTAGAAACAGGTTTACATACAATGATTATTGCATATAATGGGTATAGGGCTGAAAAGAAAATTAATCTAATCAGCGATGGAGAAGAAGAGATGGAGATAAATGTCAAAGTAGAAAAAGTAATAATACCAACATACGTTTACTGGTTGATTGCCCTAATTGTCCTATTAACAATACTCTTAGGATATAACATATACAAGAGAAAACAGGTAGAAAAGAAATAATCTTCGTTATTTCCTCTTTACAAAATCAATCTTCAAATCCGTATTCAATGCATCTGCCAACTTATTCAACTTCGCAACAGACACATTCCTCCTACCTCTCTCTATCTCACTAATAGCACTCCTTGGGATACCAGACTTAACAGAAAGTTCGTACTGAGATATTCCCATACTCTCCCTAGCCTCTCTTAACTTCCTTAATGCAATCCTCTTCTGAGCCCTCTTATGTATCCTCTTTAGTTCTTCCTTTGTAAAATTCCTCTTTTCGAATTCATCTAGAGTCATTATTCTTTCTTTTTTCATAATATTCACATTGTCTCATATATGCGACATAGATGTCAAATAGAAATTATAATATATTATACCCATCAAAAATGAACTGAAGATTAAATCGCTATCAAACTAAATATTCCTTTAGTACAACTTTATCCATATCTGGTTTCCTTGCTTTTAAGATATATCTACCATACAGAACAAATGCAGAATTCACCTTGTACCAATCTTTCTTAGGATAGAGTTTCTCTAAATCATGTGCTACCTTCGTTGGATCTGTATTCTTAGTAAGACCATATGCCCTAGCAACCCTCAAAACATGTGTATCTACAGCAATACCCTCATTAGCCCTATACCTCTCATTTAGAAAAACATTTGCAGTCTTGTAACCTACACCCGGTAGTTCAATGAGCTTCCTGAGCGATTTAGGGGGCTCTCCTCTATACTGCTCTACTAAAATCTTAGCCATGCTTTTAATATTTTTAGATTTAGTTCTAAAATAGTTGATACCCCCTAGGGTATGTTCCAAATCCTCCATATTTGCTTTTGCTAACTTAACAGCATCTGGATATTTTCTAAAAAGTTCTGGGGTAATCTTGTTCACCTGAATGTCTGTTGTCTGTGCCGAGAGAATAACTGCAACTAAAAATTGAAAATCATCTCTCCAATTTACAAGCTCTGTAGTCGCCTCTGGGAAGAGTTTTTCCACTTCAGATAGTAATTGGACTGCTAATTCTTTCTTTTTCATTAACTCAAAGCTCTCTTTAATTTGTTTACGAATCCCATACCCAAGAAATGTTCAAATACTTTCATAGTACCTGGAGTTTCAACCAATATCCTTCCAAACTCTTTCCTCACCCCTTCATTGGAAAACCTAATATTCATACAACTATCTGCCACCTGTTGCCCTAACTTTAAACCACTTGTATACATAATATCCTTAACATTCTCTCTAATTGCACTATCATACATATGACACAGCTTCTTGTCATATCTAGCTTTAGGATACATATTCTCAACAATCTCCTTAAAACCAATATCATATCTCAACCCTTGCCTGATATCCCCCATATCTCCATACGACAGATGAAGAATTTCCTCAACATCCAACCAAATATCATCTCTACTTCTCCACCCATCATCACTCTTAGTAACAACCTGATGCCACCCAGGACCTACAATATCTTTGTACACTTCGTACACCTTGGCACAATTCTCCTGCACATCCCTCTTCTCATACTGATCTGTCTCTACTGTTCTAATATCCCTCCATTCATCCTCTTCTGATATCAATTGAACAACACACCTACCTAACCCCAACTTCGATATCATCAGAGAGTCAAAATCCATTGCCCTATCAACATATTTCCTTACTTGTTGCCCATCCCAATCCCCCTGTAAAGAAAGCCCATACCCTATCGTTACTGCATTACTAAACGGACTCCTATCACAAATCAACATTGTATCCCTATACTTCCTATCACTCATATATACATCCAAAAACTCTAACCTGTTCAATGCAAAAAGCGCCATTCTCGTTTCTAAGCTATCTACTCCATTTAAGTCCGCATCCGAGATACCATTCTTCAGGAGAGAACGAATGACAGAACCTATTGGAGTAGCATATATTGGAAAAGATGAGAAGGTAAGATTCACACCATCTGCTTCAAGCTCACTAACAATCCTAGAAGTCGCATCACCCTTTCCTAGCTGATCCCCACCCTCAACGCATACCGACCCATAGCTTTCAATTTCCATTTTTAAGAGAAAAATGTAAATTTATGTATTTTTATTATACCACACTCCCACCCACCCCTATTTTTGTTCAAATATTTTACACCAGAACTAAAGTACTCTGCAAACACCCTACTCACTCCAATCCCTGTCACTTGATGGACATCCAAAAATATTCCCACATCACAGAACACTCATTTTCAACAACCTAAACACCTAATGTTACATTTTAGAAAACAACCCACCTTTTACACAACCAGACAAAGGAATGTTTTGTAACACCTGAAAAACATCAAACAAATTATTCACTCTACTACCACACCCCAATCTTAAACCCTAGAACTTTTTCTCTAGGTTTTACCCATTACACTTCTTTCTTTGATATACTTGATTATGAAAAAATTATTAATCTTTGACTACGACAACACCCTAGCCAAACCTGTATCTGTTCCATCAGACGAAGTCCTCTATGAAATCACAAGACTCCTTGAAAAGAATTATGTCGCAGTAATGAGTGGGAGGACCTTTGAGCCACTAAAGAGACTTTTCGTTGATAAAATTTCTATCTTAAACAGAGACAATCTCAAGAACCTCTTCATCTGTCCTTCATATGGAAACAAGATTTACAATTGGAGTGCTGAAAGGCTCAATTTGGTCTATGAAGCAGAAGTAATGACACAGGGAGACAAGCAGATCGTTTGCGAAGCTCTAAGAGCTCTTGAGGGAACAGGAAGAGGAGAGGTTAAGGAAAAAGAAGGGTATATTGTAATAGATTGCTTAGGAGATGATGTTTCAGATGAAGAAAAAGAGGTGTGGGACCCTAAGGGGACTAAAAGGTTAGCGATAAAGAAAAGACTTGATGAGATGTTACAGGGAAGGTTTGAAACATTTGTAGCAGGAAGAGCCTCCGTTGATGTTATAGCCAAGGGAGGTAACAAGGCAGATAATACGGTCAGACTAGCAAAGATGTTAGATGTCCCTCTAAAGGATGTGGTCTTCACAGGAGATGAGTTTGAAGTATACGGCAATGATTACCCACTCCTATCTCTTAAGGATATACATATTAACATTGTCAAAAACCCAGAGGAAACGCTAGAGCTTATGCATAAGGTCTGACCTAGGTCTAACCTTGTTCCTCATGTTTTTTCCTCATCCTAGCGATCAAACCCATATGTTCGACCCCACAAACACAGTTTTTACCATAATCCAATTCGCTGCTTTTGCAACATGCCGAGGGCTAGGAAACCGCAATAGAAAGGCAAAAGCCAATCACTAGTAGCAGGTCTGACCTAAGCCAGACCTTGGTAGGTTTACACAGGATTCTCTTTTATAACAGATCCTAATTCATGCTCTGTACTATGTGTAATTGCACAAACAAAACCTACTCCTGGTTGATATAGATAAACTGCTGGAACAATATGAGCATAGGACATTGCTATCTCGGCCACAGCCCAGTTTGCAGTTTTACCACTCAAGAAGACAGGTTTCCCTTCAGCTACAGCAGGAGGAATCACTTCATTCATCCTTTGGTTATCAACAATTATAAACTCACCTTTGGCATACTGAACCAATGTACCACCATGAAAACCTTCTGTTTTCTGAAACGGTAGAGGACCACTACCTTCGCCATCTGGGGTATTCAAGCCTGAAATTCCAACAGCCCCACCTTCAACCTTACTATCCGCTAAAGCAACCCTGTTGGGATGCATAGCATGTACAATATTTACTACTAACCACTGTGGTGCTCTCCCATCTACCAAGAAACTTCCTCCTTTTTCTGACAAACCTTGTAATCTGATATATACTTCCTTTAATTCTTCTGGTTTCCAGTTCAAACCTTTAATAGGTTCTCTACCTGGTAGAATAATTTCTTCTTCCTTCTTCCCTATCATTTCCGCAATATCTTCAACACCTATCCTCTCATATTCCATACTCTCTTGTTCCACTCTCTCAGGAACCTTTTCCAACATATATGATGCAAGACTTCGTAATGTTTGTGATTCTTTAAACTTCCCCCTATCCAAACCTACAACTAGCCCCTCATTTTCCCACTCTTTATTTGGTGTTTTAACAAACCACTCTTGTCTTGGTTCCAAGGTTGAGTGTAATACAGCAAGAATATTTAAACCTGTCCTATTTGCTAAATCTACCCATTCAGCATTTTTAGTTTCATCAGAGGAAACTATTATCATTGCATTCGCTTCATTACATATTTCTTCATTTTCAGGGCTTACAACCCCTCCAACATCTATTAATGCAAATCTACTGTCTGTATTTCGAATTTGAGATTTCCATTTATCAACATTCTCTCTTGTAAAAGAACCTTTCGCTCGAAGCTCTCTTGCTAATTCAGGATTTTGTTCATAAAGCTTTTGTGTCCAATCTCCTTCACCATCAGGTTGTGCGGCTATCCTCATGGTGTCTTCTACTGGTAAAAGACCTCTTAAATAGTTCTCTGCTATTGATTTACCCGAATGAGGTGGACCTGCAATAATAACTTTGAGACTATTCCCTATTTCCTTTTTCTCAACCTTTGTAGACATTTCCTCTTGTGATGATTGAACAGAATCATCTATTGTGGAATTATCAGTAAGATTTGGATATGTTATAGAATCATCATCCATACAATTATTTCTTAATTTACTACTTTTAGTGTATATTTTTGTATTAAGAAAGTCAAAAGATTCTCTTTTAAAAAGAAAGAGGGACCCTTTATACTGTATATCAATACAGGGGTCCCTTTACAACTAAAGGATTATTATTCGATAGAGAGGAGCAATTCCTCCATTTCTTCCTCTGAAAGAGGAGTTATGCAAGAAGAGGGTTCGACATAATACGGACTTGCAGTATCCCAATATACACGGGATAGTTTTATATACTCCTCGTACTCAGCTTCTTCAAAGAAGCTTTCTCTCTTGGCATAAATTACCAAGTACTGAATACCTTCTTCAATTGCAGTAACAATTAGCTCCAAAGAGCTGAATTGACAAATTGAGTAATAAGTATTGAGTCCTACACTCGTGTAGGGAAATACATCTTTGTACACTTTATAGGTGTACTCTCCTTGGTGCAGCTTATGTGCTATTTTCACAGCACATTTTACTCGTTCTACTCCTTGAGCAGAACGAAATTGATCTCTGAGCTCCCAGAGGTCAGAGTGGATTGCCAGCATCTCCTGCAATCCATTTGCGCTTTTCACTTCCTTATAATTAAGGAAGTCATTTAAGTTATTGGTGTCAGCCATTTTTAATCTCCTTCTCCCCTACTAGGGAATTATTATTTATTTGTTTTAATCCCAGCATATGCTGAATACTATTCTAAATACAATATTTAGAACAAAATACAGCATATTGAAATGTAAAACAGATATATATGGAGATATATAATCCTTTGTTGTTAATGAGCAGTAATATCTAACATACTAAGATATTAGATATCTACTTATATTATATCATACTATAGGACAATATGCAATGGTGTATCTACCCTAAAGGTAGAAAAAGTAAAAAAGATAAAGTACAATGTAATTATATATAAAACTGCTAATATAAAAAATGCCAGAAGACATACCAACAAACGAAATTACAACATCATCCCCTGATATGCCAAGTGTGTCAGAAGATGTGTCACAAAATGATATAGAAATTTTACCACAAGACACAGAACCTATTGGAAACCATTCTCTTCCAATATGGGAGAGAATGCCAGAAATTGTGGAAACTCTAAAGAATGATAATAAACTAATTTTGGTTTCTGAAACAGGAAGTGGTAAAACCACACAAGTACCACAAGCCTTATGGCAAGCAGGTTTTACCCAAGACAATAAGAAGATTTATGTAGTAGAGAACCGTGTGGCAGTAACGGTCGAAACAGCAAAAAGAGTAGCCCAAGAAATGGGAACAGAGGTAGGAACAACTGTCGGATATATCACAGGTCCAGAAAAGAAATCTTCCCTAGACTCGGAAATTGTCTTTATGACAAGTGGTGTATTTAAAAACATTATTAGATCTGACCCTAAACTTCAAGACACATCTGTTGTCATATTTGACGAATTTGATGAAAGATATCTACTTTCAGATATCGGATTGGCACTTGTGGAAAAAGCCCAAGAGCAAGATTCTAAAGTCAAATTCCTTTTAATGTCTGCAACTCTTAATGCACAAAAGTTTTCAGAACACTTTGGTGGTGCACCAATTATAGAAGCAAAAGGACGTCCCTATCCTGTGCAAGAACATTTCTCCGATGTGCGCATACCACAAAGCCAAATGCCAAGGGAAGCTGCAAAAGTAGCTTCTTCTATTCATCAAAATACACCTGAGGGAGACATACTGATTTTCATGCCAGGTAAGAATGAAATTAGGCAAACTATTGAGGAGATGCAAAAACAGGGGATTTTAGGGGCAACAATACTCCCCTTACACAGCCAGTTACAGTCTGAAGAACGACAAAAGGTTTTTCAGAAATCACCCAACAGCAGAAAGATTATTGTATCAACAAATGTGGCAGAAAGAGGACTGACAATAGATGGTGTTAAATATGTTATTGACTCTGGTTTAGCAAAATCTATCGAGTATGACCCCAATGCTGACACAACGAAATTAGCGACAACACATACAGCTAAAGATTCTTTACGTCAAAGAAAAGGGCGTGCAGGAAGAACACAGCCGGGAGAATGTTATTACCTAATTACAAAAGATGATTATGATAACCGTCCCAATTCAACTAAACCTGAGATTCTCAGAACATCCTTAAGAGAGGTTGTCTTACAGATTAAGGCAATGGGTTATTCAAGAGAAGAAGATCCTATACGACTCATCGATTCCCCAGAGAAAGGGAATTGGAAAGCTGCTAAGAATCAATTACGCTTACTAGGTGCTCTAGATCATAATGATGAAAGAAGACTTTCGGAGTTTGGACAACAATTAGCAGAACTTTCTTGTGACCCAAGAGAAGGGACAATGATTCTAGCTGGTTGTGAAATGGGGTGTAGTACAGAAATGGCTATTATTGCGGCAATCAGAACAAGCAGACCTCTCTTGTACAAACCAAAGGATGAAGTAGAAATAGCAGATGCTGCTCACAAAAGCTTAGGACAATCAAACTCATCAGACTTATTAAACCTATTAAGTGTGTATGAAGCAGCCGAGAAGAATAATTTTAACTACAGATGGTGTAGAGAAAATTATGTATCATACAATGCATTAAGAGAGATAAGACAAAATTATTCACAGCTCATTTCACAGATAAAGAGATTGGGATATAGACCAAACAAAACAAAAGCAGAAACAGAGATATTGTGTAAGGCAATCTCTAGAGGATTTCCTGACAAAATTTTCTTCACTCTTGGACGTGGTTGGTATCGTAATATTGCTACACAAGAAAATGCCCTACTTGGAAGAGAGTCCAGAGTTTTAGGAGACCTGTTAGTCGCAAATGAACTAATTACAGTCCCAACAAAGAAAGGAGGTGAATTACCACTCATCACATTAGCTACAGCTGTCAAACCTGAATGGTTTTTTCTTTAAACAAAAACCCACTATTTCTAGTGGGTTTGCATATTCAAAAAGTCCTGGCAATAACCTATCTTTCCAAAACCTCGCGGTTTAAGTATTTTCGGCGTTAGAGTGTTTTACTTCTGAGTTCGGGATGGAGTCAGGTAGTTCCACTCCACTACAATCGCCAGGCAAAAGGAATCTATATTTAAATACCTCTTGCCTGACCTCTTCTTACGAAAAGTTCAGGACTTAATTCTAAAGAGCGATTGGTGTACATTGTACACTCAAAACCGAACAGAAAGTAATGGATAATCAAAGAAGCTTTTGGTCAATTAGTACTCCTCAGCTAAGTATATCACTATACTCACACTTAGAGCCTATCAATGTGGTAGTCTTCCACAGACCTCCCATGTAGTCAAGCTACACAAGTATATTTAATCTTGAGATTGGCTTCGCACTTATATGCTTTCAGTGCTTATCCGATAATAACTTAGCTACCCAGCCATGCTCTTGGTAGAACAGCTGGTAGACCAGAGGTTACCACTCCCCGATCCTTTCGTACTAGGGGACGATTCTCTCAAATATACAACGCCTATACCGGATAGAGACCGACCTGGCTTACGCCGGTCTGAACCCAGCTCGCGTGCCGCTTTAATGGACGAACAGTCCAACCCTTGGGATCTTATCCAATCCCAGGATGCGACGAGCCGACATCGAGGTGCCGAACCTTGCCGTCAATATGAACTATCGGGCAAGACTAGCCTGTTATCCCCGGGGTAGCTTATCTCCGTTAAACAATGGCGCTTCCACGCGCAACCAAAGGGTCACTTAAACCTACTTTCGTAACTGATCGAGGTGTCCCTCTCACAGTAAAGCCTCCTTATGCTTATGCACTCTTCACCCGATTTCCATCCGGGTTGAGGAGACCTTAGTGCGCTTGCGGTACTCTTTAGCAAGCAACCGCCCCAGTCAAACTTCCCACCATGCACTGTCTAGAATCCAGATAATGGATACTGTTAGAAATAAAATATCAAAAGAGTGGTATTACACTGTCGACTCCGCAATTCCTGACGAAACTGCTTCATAGTCTCCCACATATTCTATACATCCGAGACCTTATCTCAATGCAAAGCTGAAGTAAAGCTCCACGGGGTCTTTTTGTCCTGGTATAGGTAGGCCGCATCTTCACAGCCATTTCAATTTCACCGAGCACGTTGT
>DATERJ010000005.1:0-15443 GCA_035271645.1 Candidatus Dojkabacteria bacterium | reverse complement strand
AAGTATCCAAAAAGGAATCTAGAAGAAGGAGCAATGGTTCTAAGATTTGCTCCTAGTCCAACAGGTTTCTTACACACAGGGTCGGTATATACAAGTATGGTTGGAGTGAAGTTAGCAAGACAGAGTAATGGAATTGCAATTTTAAGAATAGAGGACACAGATAAAAAGAGGGAGGTAGAAGGTGGTATTTCTTTGATTGTTAATGGACTAAAGGGTTTTGGTATTGAATTTGATGAAGGTCCAATTAATGAAACAGAACAGGTTGGTGAATATGGTCCATATATCCAAAGTCAAAGATTAGATATCTACAAAGTCTTTGCAAAAGATATGGTGGAGAAAGGTACAGCTTACCCCTGTTTCATTACAGATGAGGAATTAGCAGAGATTAGAGAAAAGCAAGAAGAATTAGGAGTTAGAACCGGCTACTACGGTGACTGGGCTAAGTGGAGAAATGCAACTGTTGAGGATATTGAGAAAGAACTAAATGAAGGTAAACCTTTTGTAATTAGGTTGTATTCAACTGGTGATATAGATAAGTCATTTGAGATGACAGATAGGATTAAGGGTAGGTTTACACTTAGAGAGAATGATATGGATATTGTTTTACTCAAATCTGATGGTTTTCCTACATACCATTTTGCTCATCCAATTGATGATACTTTGATGGGTATAACCTTAGTTATCAGAACAGAGGAGTGGTTTGCATCTGTTCCAATTCATTATGAACTTTTCCAAAAGTTAGGATTTAGGCAGATAGAGTATGCACATCCAGCACCTTTGATGAAGTTAGATAATGAGGGGAAGAGTAAGAGAAAACTTAGTAAGAGGAAAGATCCTGAAGCAGATGTACAGTATTACATAGAGAATGGATATCCTAATGAAGCCATTATTGAATATTTCCTTACACTAGCTAATTCAAACTTCTATGATTGGAGGATACAGAATCCAAATGTAGATGTTAGTGAATTCCAATTGAAATTAGAGAAGTTTAACAAAGCAGGAGCACTGTTTGATATTGTTAAGCTTGAAGATATTTGTAAAGACTACATTGCAACGCTCTCTGCAGAGGAGATATATGACAGGTCTCTTCATTGGGCAAGGGAGTATGATGAGGAAGTAGCTAAGCTTTTAGAGGAGAACAAGGAGTATTGTATAAATATCTTTAATATTGAAAGAAGTGGTCAGAAGATTAGAAAGGATATGGTTAAGTTTAAGGATAGTAAGGAACAGTTAAGAATATTTTTTGATACATTCTTTGATGAGGATAGCTATGAGGATATATCAGGTAGGGTAGAGAAAGATGTTCAGAATGAGATAGTCAAAAAATATATTGATATATACAATCCTGATGATAATAGTACTGTTTGGTTTGATAATGTTAAGAGGTTAGGTGAAGAATTAGGTTTTTGTTCAGATAGGAAGGAGTATGAAGCTAACAGAGAGAAGTACAAGGGTACAGTAGGGGATATAGCTATGGTTCTTAGAGTAGCTATTACTAAGAAGACACAGAGTCCTGATCTCTATCAGGTTATGAATGTACTAGGTAAAGAGAAAGTGGTTCAGAGATTGGAGAAGTATGCTTTAGAAATGGTATAATTAAGTATAGATAATGCCGGATCGTCTAATGGTAGGACGACGGTCTCTGGAACCGTTAATCCTAGTTCGAATCTAGGTCCGGCAATATATTACTTAATTAAATAAATATGATGGGAGATACAGAAAAACCATCACAACCACCATTACCAGGTTTTTTTGATGATAATACTAAGAAAACCGAAGATGATGGAATAGTATATGAATCATTTAGAGATCCTAACTATCAACCTCCAACAAACGAAAAATATCATCCACCATACGATGGACCATATCAAGAAGAACTAACCCCTGGAATTAAGGGCTATCGTTCAGAAACTTCTAAAGAAGCAGAAGAGAAAGTATCTAGAACTGTGGATTTAATACAATCTTGGGATTTAGATAAAGAGGCTATTCCTTTCATATATCAAGTTGCTGAAGGAAGAGGTTTTGATTCTGTATTAAGAATGAATATTAAGGGGGAGAGATTTAATGATCAAATAAAAGAAGTACAGTTGTGTGAAAAAATATTTGCTGATGGTAATGAACAGGAAAGAGTTAGATATATTCCCGTAGGAGCAACATATGTTGGTGGAGGAGTTGGTTTGTTAATGTTACATCAAGAAGTTAATCTAGAAAACAATAAATTGGGGAATACATTTTACATAACTAGATATGTAGTTGCTCAAAGAGTAAGTGGTGCTCCTAATAATTATGTTACTGTAATGAAAATGGAGATTCAAGATAGAGACCTAGCACAAGATGAAGAAGTTGATGTTCTTACTCTCCATGGTTCTAGACATATTCCATTTAAAAAAGATAAGGTAACAGGATTGGTACAAACCGATCCCAATACACATCTGCCAATTAAGGACTATAAAATTATTCCTAGACTACATTTTAAGATGCCATCTAAGTTGCATAATAATGTAAGAGAGTTTGTAAGAACAATAAAACCAAATAGTGATTTGTTAGCAGAATCATATGATTTGATAAAGAAAGGAAGAAGAGTGGACTCTCCATATTAAACTTTCTATGATATAATCACACAACACATTGACCCAGCTATCACTGGTGAGTGAGGAAAGAAAGATATATTAACAAATATATTTAGTAGAATCCTAAACCTAATACTAGGTTCTAAGAGAATATTAGAAATAGTATTCTAAAATAGGGTGGTACCGCGATACATTCGCCCCTTGTAGATATTAAAAGATATACAACTCTAAAACATATTGTATAACTCTTTTAATAAATACAAGGGGTTTTTTGTTAATATATATTTTAGAAATAAATTAAATAAAAGATTGTATGAGTAAAAACCTTAAACCAGTAAAACCAAACCAAGACTTTGTACAGATGGAAAAAGACATTATGAAGTTCTGGGAAGATAATGATATTGAAAAGAAATATGTTGAAAGAAACAAAGATGTAGAGAAACACTTCTCTTTCATAGATGGACCAATTACTGCAAACAATCCAATGGGAGTACATCATGCATGGGGAAGAACATACAAAGATATTGTACAGAGATTTAAGAATATGCAAGGATTTGAACAAAGATTTCAGAATGGTTTTGATTGCCAAGGACTCTGGGTGGAGGTAGGTGTGGAGAGGGAGTTAGGTTTTAACAGCAAGAAAGATATTCAGGACTACGGTCTAGACAATTTCACAAACCAATGTATGGCTAGGGTGAATAAATATGCTGGTGTTCAGGCAGAGCAATCTAAGAGATTGGGTATGTTCATGGATTGGGAGAACAGCTACTATACAATGTCTAAGACAAATAATCTGTATATTTGGAAATTCCTTCAACTCTGTCATGAGAAAGGTCTTTTGTACAAAGATAGGTCAGCAACAACATGGTGCCCAAGATGTGAGACAGGACTCTCTCAACATGAACAAGCAGATGGGTATAAGGAGATAGCAGATAAATCAGTGTATGTATTTTTCAAATTGAAAGACAAAGAAGAATATGTTCTAGCATGGACAACAACACCGTGGACTCTTTCATCTAATGTACTTTTAGCTGTAAATCCAGAATTAGGATATGTAAAGACAGAGATAGATGGAAAGACAGTATATTTAGGTGTTGATAGTGCTAAACGATTAGGTTTGAATGATGTTAAAGAGATAGATATTAAGGAATTAGTAGGTAAAGAGTATGAATCTCTCTTAGATATTCCTGCACAGAAAGATATTAAACATAGCATTGTTGAGTGGGATTTAGTTGATTCAAAGACAGGATCAGGTGTTGTACATATTGCACCAGGTTGTGGTCAGGAAGACTTTGAACTCGGTCAAGAGTTAGGTGCAGACATTATCTCACCTCTTGATTCCACAGGTCATTTTACAGAAGGTTTTGGATTCTTAGATGGTAAATATGCACATGATGTAGCAGATGAAGTCATTGAGGATCTAAAGAAGCAAGGACTTTTGTACAAAACAGAAGATTTTACTCATAGCTATCCTCACTGTTGGAGATGTAATACAAAGTGTTTGTTTAAGTTAGAAGATAACTGGTTCATTGATGTACTAAAGATTAAAGATGAACTTAAAGAAGCAGCAAAAGATGTTAAGTGGTTACCAGACTATGCAGGTAAGAGAATGCAAGGTTGGTTGGATAGTATGGGAAATTGGATGATTAGTAGAAAGAGATTCTACGGTTTAGCCCTTCCTTTCTACGAATGTGAAAAGTGTGGTCATCTTCATGTAGCTGGTAGTTTGGAGGAATTGAAGGAGTTAGCAGTAAAGCCAGAGTTAGTAGAGAAACTTCATGATGTTCATAGACCGTGGATTGATGAAATTGAGATTAAATGTCCTAAGTGTGGTGAGAGTGTACAGAGAGTAACAGATGTAGGAGATTGTTGGCTTGATGCAGGAGTAGTACCTTTCTCTACACTTGCATATCTTGATGACAAGAAATATTGGGAGAAGTGGTTCCCAGCAGAATTAGTAATTGAGATGATAGAGCAGATTAGGTTGTGGTTCTACTCAATGCTTGTATTTGGTGTTGTTTTTGAAAAGAAAGCACCATACAAAGAAGTAATGTGCTTTGCTGAGGTTAGAGATGAAAAGAATGAGAAGATGAGTAAGACTAAACCTAACTATGTAAAGTTTGATGATGCTGCAGACAAGATGGGGTCCGATATTCTCAGATGGAACTATGCAACAGCATCTATTGGTTCGAATATGAGGTTTGGATGGGGAACTCTTGAGGATGTAAGGAGGAGATTCTACATTCAGCTTTGGAATTCATACAACTACTTTGTTACATATGCGAAATTACATGATTGGGATTGGAAGAAGTATGATGTAAAGAAACTAACACATTTGATGGATAAATGGATGGTGGCAAAAACAAATGATTTAGTATTCAAGGTTAACAAATGCTTAGATGAATACAATATGGCTACTGCATCAAGGGATATTGAGGAATATTGTAAAGATCTCTCACAATGGTATATCAGAAGGTCAAGGAACAGATTTAAGGGTGGAGATAGTGATGCTATAGGTACACTTCATTACACTTTAGTTAATCTTTCTAAACTTTTAGCTCCATTTACACCTTTCATAGCGGAGGAGATGTATCAGAATCTTGTTGTGAATATGGGTTTGAAGAGTGTAGAGTCTGTACATTTAGAGGATTATCCAATAGTTAGTGAGGATGAAATTGATTCTAAGATACTTGAAGATATGCAAAGAGTTAGAGATATTGCATCATATGGTTTAAAGGTTAGAGAGAATGTTAGATTGAATCTAAGACAACCTCTTTTTAAGGCTTTTGTGAATATTAAAGATGAGGAGTTAAGAGAGATTGTTAAGGAAGAAATTAATGTTAAGGAGATATTTTTCTCAGAGAAACCTGAGAGTGGAGAGGGTATGAATACAGAAGGAGAGGGTGGTGACTTCATTACAATTGATTGTAATTTAACAGATGAATTAAAGAATGAAGCATTAATTAATGAATTTATGAGAAGATACAAGGATTTAAGAAAGAAGAAAGGTTTAAAGGTTGGTGATATGGTTACCCTTTATCTAAAAGTTGAAGATGAGGATATGAAGAAGGTTTTAGAAAGTTTTGTTAAAAAAGACCTAAGAGAATTTAATGCAAAGGAAGTTGTGTTTGATGATAATTTGGAAAGTGAGAGTAATATTGAATTAATGGGAGTTAATATTGGAGTAGTGATTAATTAATTTTTAACATTACTATATATGTCTGAGATTAAGAATATAGAGGTTGATTGGGGACCTAGACCTTCATACTATCAACGAGAAGTTACTCCTGGAGGATATTCAGTAACAAAAGCTAAGAGAGAGCAATTACTTGGGGCAACATTGATTCATGATAATGATACTGATTATTCAGCAAAGATAAAGGAGATGGCAAAGAGGTTGGATGTATATCATGAGAAGTTAAGTGATGCAGAGCTTTTAAATAGGGTTTTGGATGGACTGGGTGATGAAGGGGTGGATGATGATGAATCTACATTTGATGAAAAAGTGGATAGACTAAATGATATTCTCGAAGAATTGGGGGAGTATCCGTATTAAACCTAATCCTTACTAACCTCTGCTACAATATCTGTAATCTTTGTAAACTCCTCTGTTGCTTTCTCTAAAGAGATATTACTTGCTACTGCTAATTCTCCAACAACGTTTTTAATAGCGCTTTCAAGTTGTTTCTCAATACTTACAGGGATCAATCTACCTTCTTTTTCTCTTTTCTTTTTTACAAAATTACAATATTGAATAATCTTTACAGAATCCTCTATCTTTGCACTCTCCTCTAACTCCTTAAATGTATTTAACATAACATTAAAATCCTTGACCTTAGGATCTGCAGTAGGCTTTTTGCTTAATACTGAAAGCTTCTCCTTGATCTCTTTGACAGGGAGAACAGGTCTAATTCCTAAACTCTCAATATTCTCAACAGGTGTGGAAATGCTTAAAAGACTTGTAATTAGTTCAAATTCATAATATTTTTTCTTCTCACCTGCAAACTCAATCTCTTTCTCATTCCTAATCCAACCAGCTCCATGTAATGGATAGAAGACTTTTGATCCAACCTTTAAGTTCATAATAGTGCTGAGTAATGTTAATAGTTCATTATACCATAAAAATGGTATACTTTGTTCATGAACATATTACTAATTGGAGGTGGTACAGGTAGTACAGTTGTACTAGAAGGTCTAAAGAAGCATCGGGATCTAGACCTTAGTGTGATTGTTGGAATGATGGATGATGGAGGTAGCAATGCTGTTGTTAGAGATGAGTTTGGTCTTCTTCCATTGAGTGATATTAGGAAGACACTTCTTGCATTGTATGATAGTGGGAACAATGAGGTTTTAAGAAAGCTTTTTCTCTACAGATTCGCAACTGGAGAGGGTATTAAAGGTCATACATTAGGTAATCTCCTCATGGTCGCTATGACAGACATTTTGGGAGGAGAAGTTGAAGCTATTGCTATGTTTAAAACAATGTTTGGAATTAACGGAGATGTAATACCAGTTACACTAGATAAGGCGAAGTTGGTGGCCAAATATGATGATGGCACGGAAGTTGAGGGAGAGCATTTAATAGATGAACCGGAAGATGAAAAATTAATTACAGATATATATCTTAGGCCCAAAGCTAAGGCAACTCCAGCGGCACTCCAAGCTATTGAAAAAGCTGATTACATTATCCTTGGTCCGGGAGATATCTTTACAACAACTCTACCCAATGTAGTTGTAGGGGGTATGAAAAATGCACTTAAGAAAGCAAAAGGTAAGGTAATATATATTACTAATCTTACGAGTAAAAAAGGGCAAACTACGGGTAGAACCCAACAAGATTGTCTTAATATCATTGAGAAATATATAGATAGAAAAGTTGACTATATATTAATAAATAACGGGAAGCTTCCAGAGAAAACATACGCAAGGTATATAGAGAAAGGTCAGTATATAATTGATGATGATATTGTTGATAGTGATGTTAGATGCAAAGCAATTAGGGCAGATTTTGTAGCAACGACACCAATCAAAAAAGATAAAGGTGATACATTAGAAAGAAGTTTGATTAGACATGATAGTGAGAAGTTAACAAGAGAGCTTTACAAGATTTTTACTTCGGATAGGTCAAGAGTAGGAAATCTAATTAGAAGCTTCCTTTCTTACTACAAGAACTAAAGTTACTTCTACTTAATGAATATTCCCAATCTCATACATTACACCTTGAACTTTCCTAGCCCAGTTATCAGCATTTGGAGGACAGTATGATTTACTAATATATTTAGGAGTAGTTGCACCTTGAGAGTAGTACTTCCCTATACCTTTTGATACAGCCCATATACCCTCTGTCCAACTTCCAAAACCACTTTTACCCCAACCCCATGCATTGTAAGGTCTAAAGTTTTTCTTACCTCCACCAGATTCGATGATAGAGATAGCTGCAACAATCCTGTAATCTATACCGAACTCATCTGCAGCTTTAACAAATTCTTCTGCATATTCAGCTAGAGGAGAGTTTCTTTTTGTTAAATACTTTTTAATCTTGTTTACCTTCTCTGTATTAGGAATGTAATGTTGGGCATGTGGGTTGTATGTAGCAGGGTTAATCTCTTCAACAATATTCTCTGCTTGTGCTACTGTTGGTGTGGTAACAGCTCCTTCAGAGAGGCTTGCCTCTATTTGTGCTACTGGATTACTTTGGGATACGGTATGTAATAGTAAACCAGCAACCATAACGCCACTAATAATGGCTAGTATCTTTTTATTTTGTAATAGCAGGTAATTCATGAATAGTAATATTTAATTTAATTAACTGCCACATCTATATTATACCACAAGACACCCCATAGTATCAACAAGTCTAAGAATTTGTGTAAATATATGTTAATATCTTTGGATATGATAAATATAGATATGAGTGCTCCTAGCTCAAAGAAATTTGAGATGGGGAGAGTAAAACCTCAACAATATAAGTCAAGAGAAGTTAAGAAAGAACAATCAAAAAGTCCTTGGGGTAAGAGGATTTTTTTGTTAATTATACTTTCATTCTTCCTTACTAATATTGTTCTACTTATTGAAAACAAAGAACGTTACATGGGTGCATTGGACTATATCCGCAGTATTGGTAAGAAAGTTGTTATCTATGATACATACACTATCTCTTTCGATGATACAGTTTCTGATTCCTTTAAAAATTTAATGAAAGAGAATTTAGGTAATATTATGCTAGATAAAAAGCATAGATTTGAGTTTAAGGATAGGAGGGCAGATTTTGTTGTTTCTACTCAAAAGGGAGATGGTAAAGAGGCAATATTTAGTAAAGATTTAATTCCTGTAGGTCATATGTATTCGCTTCTTACTGAACTCAATCTCGAAACTTTGAAGCAAAAAAATGTGTATATATTAGATGCAGATATCAAGGATTACATTAAGGAGGAGTATGGTATTGAAGCAACTTTGATTGAGAGTAAGGATAAGTTGGTTGGGGAGATGGAGAAAAATGATAATAATGTTGGACTAGTTAGCTTTAATGATCTTGATTACAGAATGAAGATTGTTCCATTAAATGGGAAGTATTATCTTGATGATAGTGAGGGTAGTTTAAAGATGAGTCTCTATTCTTCCGTTAATGAAGAAGATAGATTTATCCTCTCTGTTATCCAGCATAATATGAACAAATCAGGTGTTGTTTCTTTTGATAGGGATAAACTGGCAAAGTTAAATATGTCAGGTGTTGTTGCAATTGCAAGGAACTTAGCCTTTAAGATGGAGAGTGCAAGAGATAATGCATATGCTGCTGAGTTTGTTGGTCCTTTTCTAGCAGATGCAGATTTAACCCATGTGTCTAATGAAGCTTCATTTGTACCTGGTTGTCAGCCTACAAGAAGTATGGCATTTTGTTCTAATCCTAAATATATTGAAACCTTAAAGAAGAGTGGTGTAGATATTGTTGAGTTAACGGGGAATCATAATAATGATTATGGTGCAAAGCATAGTGCTAGTACGATAGGGATGTATAAGGAGTTAGGGTGGGATTATTTTGGTGGTGGTCTTAATACAAAGGATGCAGAGAAGATTTTGTACAAGGAGGTTAATGGTAACAAGATAGCTTTTGTTGGTTACAACTATTACGATGCAATGCTAAGTAACTGGGGACCATTGGCACAGGAGAATAAATCTGGGGCTAATGCATATTCGGAGGCTAAGCTAGAGAGGGATATTAAAGAAGCGAAGAAGAATGCTGATATTGTGATAGTTACATTCCAATTCCAAGAGTGTTACTGCTATCCTAACGGTGATGTTATTTATCCCATCTGCTACAAGCCTCTCTCTGTTCCAGATCAGAAGGGGACATTTAGAAAAGCGATTGATTTAGGGGCAAATATTGTTGTTGGAACACAGGCACATCAACCTCAGACATATGAAATATACAAAGATGGAGCAATTTTCTATGGTTTGGGTAATCTCTACTTTGACCAAATTATATGGATTGGTACTAGACAGGGTCTTGTACTAACTCACTATCTTTATGATGGAAAGCATATTCAAACAAAGCTAACTCCTATATATCAAGAGAAAGACTTTAAGGTTAGGTTAGCTACAAAGGAGCAGGGAGATTTACTACTTAAGCTTCTAAAAAATGCTAGATAGAATCTAGAGATTGTTTCCTATTTTGATAAATATACTATCCTGTTTGGTTAGTGTAACATCATTCCCATGCACGCTGTTATCTCTTCCCTTAATCGTATACTCAAACATACTTACACTCTTATTCCACAAAGCAATCTGCCTTATCAACTCAAACTCCTCATCTTCAAACATTTCATACGCATTACCTACTTTGTTTTCGAATATTGATGTGGGTATTAGATTCCAACCAGAGAGCTTTTCTAAATCTATCTCTTGAGGGTTAATGGTATATCCAGAGGAGTCTATTTTGAAAGCTTCTGTTGTAATCATGAGATATATCACACCAGGTTCTAGGAGGAAGTCTACGCCAAATATCTTGTCATTGCGATAGTCTACTATCTGTTCCCAAGCCCCTTGATTAAAGGAAGCGATAGTAATTATCCTTCTATCTGATGCTTCAATCAATCCATGTGCTGTATTCATTACTTCAAGTTCACTATCAAATACTCTATACGCTTTTACAAAGTTTATGCCTTTTGTGAATTGATATGTAAATGGACTAATATCACAAGATTCTAAAGGTATATCATCAATGATAGAGCCATCGCAGCTATATGGTTGTACAACTCTAAGGACATCATTTTGTATACAACACACTTCTACTGTATCTATAACTCCTTGCTCCTTGGTGCATGTTTGGTGATTCTTAGCTTCTTTTCTAATCTTTTTGTTGTCCCAATAACATACGCATCCTTTTGTATCTTGACAGTATTCATCTTGGTCGGTAACTTCGATAATAGTCTTGCCTAAGTCTTCATCATCAACAACGGTTTTATCTACCTTACAAACCTGTGTATTCTTCGCTTCTTTCCTTACTTTTTTATTATCCCAGTAACATACACATCCCTTTGTATCCTCACATTTTTTATCTTCATCCGTAATTATCAACACAGTTTTACCTGCATCTGGGTCAGGATCTGGGTTAGTTCCACTTGGATTACCCTCACAATCTCTGTAAACTTGGTTTGTAACTTCTTTGGATCTATCACATGCATTAGCATTAGCAGTTACACTCCATGGCCATGAAGGGAAGTTTTGGCCTTTGAGCCAACTGTAATAGTTTCTTATCTCAGTAATATATGCTTTCCCAGCTACAATATTGGTTGGATTACAGTAACCTCTGGCATATTTAGTAGCCCATCTCTCTTCATTTGTAAGACCTTGGTCTGTACAGTATCCAGAGATGTAGTCAGGACTCATCTGTACATTAAGAAGATGGTTTAGTTGTGCTGAAAAATTTCTGTTTGGTATACCACCACCATGTATTCCAAAATCTTCTACATCAGAATATTTAGCATACATACTACCTGCTGATTCATGAACCCAAAGAGTAATGGGTAAAGCAGGGTTTACCCCCTGTTCTATAGACCTACAATACACATCGTTGTAACACTCGTTACCATAGTGACCTTTACAACCACCGATTAGTCTATCTAATACATCTAGTACACCATCTATCTTTGGGTAGTATTGATTGTCTTTTTTGGTAATATTTGTTTTACAGTTTGCACCATCAGCAGCGTAGATAGGGGAGCTAAATTTTCTAAGACCTGTTTTAAGTCTCTCTGTTAGAATGCCAGATGGAATATATTGTGCATATTCAGATACTACTAACTCATCGCCTGTATAGTCTAGTGCCCATGTACCATGGTTTTCGGTATATATCATTGTGTTCCCTTTGTCTTGTTCAAACAGAAGGAATGCTCCCTCATTACTTGAACCAGCTCTAATCTCTGGTAGTATGATTTCTTCACCTACGCTCTTTGTTTTGAATGTTAACTCTTCATCTCTCCATACCTTTTTTGTTGATGATATTTGGAAAATATATTCTGTATTAGGTTTTAGACCTTCTACCTTTGCTTCGTATACATAGTTATTATCCTTCATATTCTTGTATATGGATGTTCCAATAACTGTGGAGTAGGGTAAGTTAGAATCCTTTTCCCTGTATGAAATCTTACTATATACCCCTTCATTGTTCTTCCAATATATATTTGTAGATGTAGTAGATGTATTTGCTACTACTATCTCAGTAGGTTTTTCATAGAGTATTTTAGAGAGCTTAACATTACCAACAAAGGTCATAATGGTAACTCCTGCTAAAGCAATTGCAATGGGGAATGCAAGAGGTCTATGTTTCTTCTTTATGAATAGCTTCATAGTTGGATTATAATAGCATTTTGTGTGGAAAAACTCCACGACCAGGACTCGAACCTGGAACCGAACGGTTAACAGCCGTTTGCTCTACCATTGAGCTATCGCGGATTAACAGTACCCATTATATCCCTCACTTTAATTTTCTGCAATAGTGAGTATACAGAGAAGATGTTTTAGTATAAAATGGATATATATAATATTAGATAAAATATTCTATGAAGTTAGAAGATGTAAGGTTTACATTCCTAGGTATGGATTCTAGTGAAGCAATGAAGAACTATGCTTTAGAGAAACTTTCTAAAAGAGAAGACCTTTTAGAGAACGCAATTTCTTTAGAGGTAGCTTTTAAAGAACAAGTGACTAATAGGGGGACTAAGGAAGATTTTAGAGTTGATATATCAGTAGATTTACCAGAAACACCAATTAGAGTAACAGAGAGAGGTGAGGATATGTATGCTAATATTGATTTTGCAGTAGATACATTAGTAAGAAGATTAACAAGGTATTCAGATAGGAAGGAGCATTGGAGTGGTGGTAAATCATGGGAGGTGTTAGATGCTACAGAACCAGAGGAGGAGCATATAGATGATTATTCTGATTATGTACCAAAGATTGCAAAAAGAAAAAAGATAGAAGATATGTCTCCACTAGAGGAGGGTGAGGCAATTGAAAGGATGGAGATGTTAGGTTATGACTCATATCTTTTTAGAAGTAACAAGACAGATAAGATATCTCTGGTATACAAAAGAAAGGATGGTTCTTACGGTATTGTAGAACCTGCTTAATTGTTAAAAAATATCAGGGAATTTTACTTCCCTGATATTCTTAATCGTATTTACTAAACCTTATTACTTCTTTTTTGTTAGTAGATTTCTAATGATTGTTAAGAAACCGTACTTTGGTTGTTCAATACTATTATCTTGGACAACATACTCCTCTTTCTTTCCACTTAACCATTCTGCCTGTTTTTCTTGTACTTTTGTTGTAATAAACCTAGCCTTAGTTTCATCTTTGTATTTCTCATAATCCAATTTTTCACCTTCTTTAAGTGCTGCTGCCTCTGTTGGGAATAGCATAGTGCCATACTGGTCAAAGAATGCTTTTAGTTCTTCTTCGGTATAGGTAATGCTAGGACCGATAACTTTGTCATAGAGAGCTTGTACTTCAATTTGATCCTTAATTTCCTCTTCTGTAATATTACTTGCTGTAAGAGCAGCTTCGTATGCTTCTTGTCCACCAATTCTCTGGATAATACTATCTAATTCTTTCTGTATATCCTCCTTAGATACAGTAACCTTTGCTTTCTTGCTTTCCTGTTTAATGATTTCATCATTAATCAATGTTTGAGCAATAGAAGAGCCATAGTATTTCTCAAGAAGGTCATGCCATTTATGTTTTGATATTCTCTTACCATTAACAACTGCTACACTGTAACTATTATTTAGGTACTGTACTCCTAGGTCTGCAAGAGCAAGAATACCTATTATTACTATTACAAAGACAACAACCTTTGTAACCAGTTTTAAGATTGGATTGTCAGCAATCTTCTTTATCTCCACCTTTTTCTTGACAACCTTTTCTACCTTTTTAACTGTAGTCTTAGGCTTTGTAGTTGCCTTTTTTACAGTCTTTGTTGGAGACTTAGCAGTACTCTTTTTGGGCATGCTTTTTGTTTTTGTTGTAGTACTTTTTTTCGTTCTAGCCATTTATATATATGTTAAATAAATTATATTATGTCTAATAGTTTATCAAAATTATGGGGAGTTAGCAAAGTGTAGGGGAGGAGTTTTATCTTAAATGTAAGTATAAAGAGGCTTCTCCATTACCATGATCGACTATTACATATTTTCCTCCACAAGCATCTGTTTGAACTTTTGTTACCTTCCCATCTTTTATAGGGGTTATAGGTGTACCTTCTCCATTGAGTTTTCCTACATATCCTGCTGGTATAGGTGGAAAGTTATAACAAACAACTGCTTTCTTAAGAGTGTATTCTCCACCACTTAAACTCCCTACCATATCTATTGCATAATGAGAGTTTGCACTATTGTAATTCTGTGTAAGAATAGCTCCTTCACCTAAAGGAACTCTTGCACTACCATTGTACAGTTTTCCATAAATTGTACCCCCACGGAAATATCCCAGACCAATAGGGTCTACTCTTTTTCCATTTTTCCAAAGTTCAAAGTGTAGGTGTGATCCATAACTGTATCCTGTATGTCCTTGATATCCTAATACTGACTTTCCAGCTTTCACAGGAGTATTAGCAGGTATAATACCTGATTGGAAATTTTCCATAGCCAATGCTGATAGTAGGTTTGTTGCTGCACTTTCTCGGTCGATAAGAACTTTAAGTTCTGCTGCTAATCTTACTTCACGTATTTTTACTTGCGAGAGCAGCGATTCTCTTTCTTTCTGTTGGGCTTTTAAGGATAACTTTTGTTCTCCTAATTCAACTCTTTCTTCTTCAACCTTTTCTCTCTTGGTTTCAACTTCTTCTTTTTTATCATTTAAGATATTTTCTTCTTGAGTTAAAGCTATTGTTTTTGCTGTGTGTTTACCTAAGATTGCTCTGTCTTGTGTTCTTGTCGTCCTTAAGTATTTTACTCGCCTAAGTATGTCTGAAATGTTCTTAAAATCAAGTAAATACTCAAATTGGTTAACAAATGAGTACTTATACATTTCTGTTATTCTCTCATTTACAGTATTACTTAAAACTCCAACTTCTAATTTTAAAACTGAAATTGCATCTTCCTTCTCTTTAATCTCTTTCTCTAAGATATTAATCTCGATATCGGTAGCAGATATTTCCAATTGTAACTTTTTTATTTCATTTTCAGTCTGTTCTATCAAGGTGTTGGTATACAGGATCTTTTCCTCTAAAGATAGTTTTTGATATTCAACTCCTTGTAATTCTTTTTGTACACGGTTTTTCTGTGTTGTGATTTTTGTTAACTCATTTTGTAGGTAATAGTAGCACTCCAATGAATTGGGATCCATACTTGCAGGACACTTAATTTGTGCTAGTAC
>DATERJ010000004.1:0-13476 GCA_035271645.1 Candidatus Dojkabacteria bacterium | reverse complement strand
AAGGATGGAAAGTTAGGAGAAACATATCTCTTTGGTGGTGATGGTGAAAGAGAGAATATATGGATTGTAAAAACAGTATTGGAATATCTAAACAAACCAGAATCCCTCATAGTTCATGTAGGAGACAGAAAAGGTCATGATGTAAGGTATGCAATTGATAACTCCAAATCAGAGAAAGAATTAGGTTACAAACCAGAGAAGAGTGTAGAAGAGTGGTTAAAGGATACAGTACAGTGGTATGTAGATAACAAGGATTGGTGGGAGCCACTCAAACCAGTAGCAGACAAACAAGCAGAAAGATATTTAGAGAAAAGATTAGATTAATTTAGTACTATATATATGAAAGCACTCATATTAGCAGGAGGTAGAGGTACAAGACTAAGACCTCTTACACATACCAAGAATAAACAAATGCTTCCAATTGGCAATAGACCAATGATAGAAAGAATAATCAAAGATGCTATAGATTTAGGCATAAAAGAGATAATTATAAATGTAAACAAGGGAGATAAGGAACTACCAACTCTGTTAGGAGATGGTAAAAGATTTGGCAAAGACATCAAGCTGTATTACATAGAGCAACCAGAACCAAACGGAATGATGTATCCAATTAAATTAGCTGAGAAGTTAATAGGGGATGATGAATTTCTCTTCTCTGCAGGTGATAATATCTTAACAGGTGGTCTTAAGAAACATTATGCTGATTTTAAAAAGAAAAAATCAGATGCACATGTATTAGTGGTTAGAAGACCAGACTATCAAAACTTTGGTGTTGCAGTAATGAAAGGGGACAAGATTGTAAATACAGTAGAGAAACCAAAAGAGTTTGTAAGTGATTTAGTTCTCTCAGCTATATACTTCTTTACACCTGCTGTATTTAAAGCTTTTGATTATGCAAAACCAATAGATCCAAAGGGTACAGGTAAACCAGAATACTATCCTCCAGTAATTAACAACTGGTTGATTGAAAATGGATATACCTTCACAGCATCAGAAGTAACAGGTTGGTGGAAGGATACAGGAGCACCAGAGGATCTCATCTTAGCAAACAGATTAATTCTTGAAAGAGAGTGTTTAGATGAGTGTAAAGGTAAGGTGAAGGATAGTCAGGTAGAAGGAAATGTTGAGATAGGGAAGGGTTCTGTTGTTAAAAACTCAGTCTTAAGAGGACCAATATCTATTGCAGAGAATGTTACAGTTGAGAATGCATACATTGGACCATTTACATCTATTGGAGAAGGTAGTGTAGTTAAGGATGCAGAGATAGAGAATAGTATATTAATGGGGAATTGTAATGTACACAACCTTCATGAGAGATTAGACAGTTCTTTGATTGGTTGGAATGCAGAGGTAACTACAAAAGAATCTCTTCCTAAGGCAGATACTCTGCTTATCGGAGATGATTCTAAGGTGGTGTTGGCTAAATAATATTTAAATATTAAATATATGGAATTTAAAAAAGTAGAACATCTACCAGACTTGGTAGTAGTATCCCTTAAAGCTTTTCATGATGACAGAGGATTCTTTGAAGAAACATATGATGAAGATAAATTTAGAGAAGCAGGTCTTCCTACTAATTGGGTAAAAGATAATCATTCAAACTCTAAGAAAGGTGTCTTAAGAGGTATGCATTGGCAGATAGGACCAAATGCACAGGATAAATTCGTAAGAGTTATTAGAGGTAAAGCAATTGATGTAGCTGTAGATATTCGAAAAGGATCTCCTACATTTGGACAGTATCATATGGTTGAATTAACAGAAGATAATCATACAGGATTCTTCATACCTAAAGGTTTTGCTCATGGATTTTTAGCATTAACAGATAATGTAGATTTTGAATACAAAGTAAGTGGTAAATATGACAAAGAGAGTGAAAGATCATTCAGATGGGATGACCCAGATGTAAATATCCCATGGGGTACAGATACTCCAATTCTCTCTGACAAGGATGCTGAGGCCCCATTACTTAAAGACTTAAGTAATGAAGATATATTTAAACTTAGTGAAATGCTAAATGAATAAAAAAATATTAGTATTTGGTGCAAATGGTATGTTAGGTTCATACCTATCCAACTACTTTGAAAAGAAGGGATATGAGGTAATTAAAAGTGATATGTTTGATGATGAGGAAAAGGGTATTCATGGTAAAGATATAACTAATGAAAAAGAATTGAAAGGTTTTGTCCATGAACAAAACCCTGACTATATCATCAACTGTGCAGCATATACCAATGTTAATCAAGCAGAATCAGAACCAGAAATAGCCAATGCTGTAAATGCAACAGCTCCTAAATATATGGCAGAGGTTGCTAAAGATCTTAAGATACCATTCCTCCATGTCTCCACAAACGAAGTATTTGGCGATGGAGTATATGATGAATACAGTAGAGAGTTTAACCCTCTCAATGAATATGCAAAAAGCAAAAGAAGAGGTGAAGAATATATCGAAAATATTGATGGTGCAAACTACATATTCAGAACCTCATGGCTATTTGGACCTGGTGCAAGAAACTTCATTAAATTTGTAACTGAAACAGAAGCAACTGAAGAGAAGCCTTTAACAATTGTTACAGATGAAAGAGGATGTCCAACATATGTAGGATATCTAACAAGGAGAATGGAAGAAGCTGTTGAATCTAAGATGGAGCCTGGTATATATCATGCATGTAGTTCAGATATGCTTTCTAGATATGAATTTGCATTAGAGATACTAAAAGCCCAAGGAATCGAGAAAGCAGTTATCCCAATAGAAAAGAAAGACCTACCACCTAGACCTGTCATCTCAGCTTCTAACCAACTAATTAATACTAAGTTTGAGGAACAACCAACAACACACGAGATGTTAGTTGAATACGTAGAAGAGATTAGACCAGAGAAGGATGACTATTCTGAAAAAAATAGGTAATATATCCATATGCATATCATAATTGATGCAACTACAACCCAAGACCAATTTGCATATGCAGGTGTAGGACAGTATACGAAGAATATAATTCTTGCACTCCTTAGAAACAATGCAAATATGCCGTTTAGTATATTAAGATTCAAAAGTAAAATCTCTACGTTAGATAAGGATATATCAAAATACAAAAATGCTTATCTAGTAGATATCGGTGAATACAAAGTCAATGATTACAAAAATGACATATGGTATTACACCAAAGTATTACCTGTGATAAAGAAGATAAGGAGAGAGGATAGTATATACTTCTGTCCATACTTCTGGAGAAACTTCCCCTCTAATATTATGCCCACAATTCTCTTTGTTCATGATATGAACCTTCCTCTCTTTAATATGTATTCTCAACAATCACCGATACACAACTTCATTAGAAAGATACAGTATTGGATGACATTGAATAAATCTAAGGATTGTAAATATATAATATGTAACTCTAACACTACCAAAAATGATTACCTCAAGTTCTTTCCTAATTATCCCTCAGAGCAAGTGGCAACAACATATCTTGGTATAACGATAGAAGAAAGAGATATAGCTTTAGACAAATACCTTCCTAAAGATTACAAAGAGAGGCAATATTTAATATATCTAGGTGGTGGTATTAACAAGAGTAAGAACTCAATAGGGGTAATTAAAGCATACAAAGAGTTTCTAGATTTGAGAAAGAAAGATGGTGCAGATACTACTCTGGCCCCATACCTAGTTATCGCAGGAGGAAAATTTACAGATGAAACTAAACCAGAGGTTCAAGAGTTAATCCAATATATCAATGAAAATAATTTACAGAAACATGTCATATTCACAGGTTTCTACGAAGACCAATATGCATATCCTCTTCTTCATAACTCATTTGCATATATACACCTTGCACTCTATGAAGGTTTTGGTATTTCAACCGGTGAAGCTCTTAGAGCAAAAGTACCAACAATATTACACAAGAGTCCTGTATATGAAGAGATATTCTCTGATACCTCAATACTGGTAGATGGTCTTAATGAGGTAGAGAGTGGTAAAGCAATCTATGATGTATATATGCATCCAGAAAAATACAAACATATGGTTGAAAAAGGATATACAAAATCATTAGAGTTTACTTGGGATAAATGTGCAGAGAAAACATTTAAGGTTTTTCAGAAATTAGTATGAGTGTTGGAACAATCATGCTTTACATCTTAGCAGGTGTTCTAGCTGTTGCAGGTGTAATAACTACAATCTTCTCCCTACCGGGTGTCTGGTTGGTATATATAGCTACAGTGATAGTAGCTGCAATAGGGGGCTTTCAAGTCATTACACCACTAACACTAGTAATCCTCCTAATTGTATCTATCCTCTCAACCTTTGCAGATGAATTAGCAGCAGTACTGGGTACTAAAAAAGCAGGAGGATCTAAATATGGAACAATAGGTTCAGTAGTTGGTTCAATAGTGGGAGGTATTGTAGGTAATATCTTGGGGGTATTCATAGGAGCATTCTTAGGAGCAGCACTCTTTGAATATATCTTTGCTAAGCAAGACTTAAAGAAGAGTATTAAGTTAGGTTTTGCATCATTTTTAGGGTTTTTGATAGGAACAGGATTAAAGATTGCTGTAAATATAGGAATCATTGTCTTTGTACTCATCAAGTTGTTGTAAAGAATTAGATTCCCATTCATATCTTCAATAATGTAGAGATCCTCACTTCTTACAAACACTCTTCTAACATCGATATATTTAGGAATATCAAGAGAATATTTTCTGTAAGGAGAATCTATCTCCTCTTTCTTTTCACTTTCAATATTGATTTTGAAAAAATGCTCTTCTAAAAAATCCATAGCAGTAACAGCAATAATCTCTTCCTCATCCATATATATCGGTCTAATTGTTTCAAACACCTTTATCTCCTTAATCAAATTCCCTTCCTTATCCTTAATTCTAAAGATTGTTGAAAACTCCTCAGGTGAGTGGATTATGAAATGTTCAAATTCACAAAACATTAACTCTCCCTTGCTATTTACACTTACAAAAGAATTAGGTTCTCTCTCACCTAACTTCTCTAAATCTTTGGAGAGAATATTATATTTAAAGATGTCTTTCTCTTGTACAATCAAAACCTCCTGATTAGATATCCAACTAACTTGATGAGGAGAGGAGATACCTTCTATCAGTTCAAAATCTCCTTGTTTGATAATAGTACAAGGGAAGAGGGTATAAAGGATGAGTGCTATTAACAAAGCTTTTAGCATATCTTTCTTAACTAAAATTATCTCCCAGGGTGTGGATTATCACCACTCAATCTTCCTGGATATTTTTTGTAATTAGCAGTTGGAATTAGATTCCAATCTTGCTCAATATATTTCACAGGGTCTACATGTGTACTCTGACTTCTTTTCTTTCTTGTTTCAAAATGGAGGTGATAGGCAAGAGGTTGGCAGTTCCAACTTCCACTATTTCCTGTCTTTGCAATTACCTCTCCCTTCTTTACTTTTTTCCCTACATCTACATATGATTGGTCAAGGTGGAAATATACAGTAAACATTCCATTGTCTTGTTGGATTGTAAGGAAATTACCTCCTGATTGACACTTACCGTAGTATGTATCATATCCTTTTCCTACTACCAAACCATCTCCAACGGCACGTGTTTCTTCTCTTGCTACACTAAAGTCAATACCAGTGTGTGGTTTTTGGTAGTCAGTATATCCATGCCATTGGGATACACCTACTGGTTTTGAGAATGGAAATATGAATGGTTTTTTGTTCTCTCCTAGTACATCTTTTTTAGATTTTGAAGAGGGCTTTTGGATTGGTTTAGGTTTGGTAGTTGGTTTTGTGGTTGGTGTGAGGGCAGGAATAATCACAACTGGTTGTTCAGGATTAGGATTCTCATTGTGTTTCTTTTCAAATCTTCTTAACCAATATTCTGGAATATCCATCCCTATACTTAAAACTAAAATATCACTAACATAGGTGTGTTCCTCCCTCTCTGATGTGTAATATTTATCAATATCGTAGTAGTAGAGTTGGAGAACAATTACACTTTTTTGAAATGGTTGGATAGTATATTGCAAATCCTCTGTCATCTTAGATGATGTCCCCATTTGAAAGTCACCGACAACATAGTAGAAGTAGGGAGCATAGTAATATCTTCTATTAGGATTTTTGTTTTTCCATGTGAGAAGTATGTCTTCCCCTAATTCAAATCTCTGTCCATACTGAGGTGTTAGAAGTTCAATATCTTGATTCCTTAATATGAGGTCTTCTCTAATACCTGGTGGGTCTGCATATGGATTCTCTTGTGCAAAGAGAGGTATTAGAAGAATGGTTAGTATTGTAGTTAGTGTTTTAAGTATTTGCTTCATACTTAAACTTTACACTACAAAGATGAACGCAAGATTAAATATCAAAGAAATATATTAACTCTCAGGATGTGTATATGTTTTGGAGAGGTGTTATCCTGTAGTATTCTTGGCGAAAAGATGGTATAATATAGATGTACATTAACAATTTGCACTTTTGTTATCAAAAAAATCAATGACGAAATGGAGGAGTCATGAAAAAAGTAAGAAATGTTGTTTTTGTTGTAATGTTTTTGCTAACCATGTTAGCACTCTCTGCATGTAGTGTGGAAAAAAGTGTTAATTCCACAAAATTACATAGTGGGGAGTATCTCAGATTTGAAAGATCGGCCCCTGTTAAATTGGAGGTCAAATCAGAGAAAGGGTTCGTTTTGCTTGACTCTGATTTGAATGAAGCCTATATAGCAGAATTGGACAATGGAGTATATAGATTGGTATTTCCTAGTTACCTTGGTAAGGAGATAAAAGTACTACATGCAACAGAAGATGTATACTTTGTCCTGGAATCAACATCTCCATTTCAGGTGAAGAGGGTGGCAAGCGATATTTACAAGGTCTCCTGTCTTTTAGCTGTCCTTGCTATTCTTCTTTCTATAACAATAATGATGGTCGTAGACCTTAATCAAAAATTAAACAATAAATAAACGACAAGTGCAAATAAACATATGAGGTTATATACAACGTGCATATCCTTCACAATACTTTTGAAAGTATGTATAACCTCATATCCATCCCTCCTAAATTTCTAACTTAGCGATTAAGTGTTCTTTTACCTTTAGTTAGTAATAGATATACCTAACCCCTTTTATAACTACTGTGTGCTTGATAAGGTCTTTATACATTAAATCTTGCATGGTTAATATATTTATTTGTATTTTGATTGACATTGTTTATCTAAAAAGGATATAATCTCATACTGAAAAACGAGTGCGAGACCGTATGGCTCAATCTCGTTTTTTGTTTTTTATGGTAATATTGCGAATGATTTCACTTTATTAAGAACTCTCTTTTTTTGTACAGAGGCATTTGGTGGGACTCTGTAAAGTTTCTTTTCTAGAATATCTATTATATTTCTTTCATATGTTTCTGTACTATAGTTTTCCTTTCCCGAGTCTTCTAAATACTTACATCTAATAGCATAAGAGAAAAGATCCATTAATTGTGTTTCAATATCGTAGTTCTTTTTTGTAACAAATGATATAGAGGTAATAATATCTCTTATATCCTTGCTCTTTATCTTTGTTCTTGGTACACCTTGTCCCAAAAGCTTGCTAAAAGATTCCAGATAAGATTTTTCTTTAGCACTATCAACTTCTATTATGATTTTACCTCTAGTTTTAGATTTACAATAGAGTATCATGGCAAAATTTCTGAAAATCAATTGTGCAGATTCCGTAATATACTTATTTCTCTGAATCCAACCTTTCTTTTGAGCTTTTTCTCTGTCAATAACGACACTCATTAACATTATAGGGGCAGTACCTAGTAATAAATATAGATCCTTGTGGAAAGCCTTCTTCAAATCCTCGTCATTTTTAAACATTCTAAAATCGTTTAGACAATGCCCAATCTCTCTAGAATGAAAGACTATATCAGTTCTTCCCCAATATTTAAATTTAATTTGATCTGCTAATATTCTTACTTTTGTTTTGTCTGTTTCTTTTATAGATGCGGAGGTTACAACATATAATGGGTCGATAGTGGGGACACCCAGCTCATCTATAAAAAGTTCTAAACATTCATCGTACATAACATATTATATGCTACAGTTATTACAAAATTCTGACATTTAATCATTTAAATTTTTTAATATAGAATTTTGATATTATTAAGAATGACAAATATTCTTTCAAATAATGCATCTCTATTCATAAAAGAGCTATATACAGCTCATAAGATGATATCAACAAGAAAAACTATTATAGATAAGCGCACTAGTTATATTTCAGAATGGTTGAAACTACTAAGACCAACATCTTGGAAAATATTTCATATTCGTAATATAGATCAAATAGAATGGAAGAGAATCGTGGAAGAGGTTGATAAGAACATGGTTAAGACAGATAAAAACAGGAAAGAATTTATAAAGATAGAGAAGATAATGAAAGATAATACTAAAATATTAAAGCAGATTGTTTCTAAACAAGGTTGTATTACCATATCAAAGTTTGGATTAGTTGCTAGTCATTGTGCATGGTTGATAGTTCAACATTCAGATTATGATTTAGAATTTCAAAAAGAATATCTAAGGATTATGAAAGAGAATAGGGGAGATGTTTTAGAAAGAGATATTAATGCATTGGAGGGGAGGGTAAATAAAAATTGTAATTAGATTTCTGTTTGTGTGTGCATAACCCAATCGGTAGAGCAAACGACTCTTAATCGTTTGTTTCAGGGTTCGAGTTTCTGTGCACCCATTTTTCCAAGTTGTATTCATATATATTTAGTTGTAAGCCTAGAGTTTTTGTGGTAAAATACAAGTGCGCTAAGACTATTTGTACTTAGAAGAGATTAAGAGATTAGATGAAAGGAGGATAAGATGTTCTTTACAATAATCACGCACGTTATTTTACCAGCATTGATCTTATTAGCACCTTTTCTCGTTAGACGAGATGAGAACGATTATTTAGCTTAGCCTTAGTGCGTATATATTGGGTTGTACAAATGTGAGTATTCTTTAATATCTTTGGACATTAAAATCTATTTCACAATGCTTTTGAAAGTATGTACAACCCAATATTAAATCTTCTTACTCATATATAACTCACCTCTCTTGTATCCTAACTTCTTGTAATACTCTCTAGTACCAATAGCAGATATAACAGAAATTTTCTCAAAACCTTTCTTTTTAGAAATATCTTCCGCTATCTTTATCAACTCCTTACCTAATCCTAAGTGTTGAGATTCTCCCTGTTTACTCTCTCTATCTATCCCTACAACCTTACCATAAACATGTACTTCTCTGATTATGGAGGTATTTTGTAACTCCTCTAATCTATGTTTTCTACTTAATACTTTCTTAGGTAAAAACAATCTTAAGAATCCACATATCTTGTCACTCTTCTTTGTTTTGTATGAAATGAAAACATCTGTACCTACAGTACTCTTGTATGTAATCTTCTCTAACTTAATATCATCTTTAGAAATCTTCTCTCCCTTAATCTCTCTGTTTCTAATATCTTCTGACTCAATCCCTTTCTTTCTTAAATACTCTTCAACAACCTCTCTAAGATTAGTTTTTTTGTTACCTGCTGCAATCTCTGTAGATGGAATATCCCTAATTACCCTAGATAATCTACAATATCTAGGAGTAGAAGCAATGCACTCACCAACAACCCTTATCAATGTTTTCTCATCATATGGTTTGTGTTTACCCTCTTTGTATAAATCATACAACTCAGTACCCTCAATCACAGAAGTGGGGTAGATCTTCATCTCATCAGGGTGATATGGTTCTGTAAATAATTCTTTGTATCCAGTAATATCTAACTTAGGTGTAGAAAGATAGAGATTAGGCATCCAATGACCATGTATCTTAAAACCAAACATTCTTAACAATTCAAAAGCTCTCCTTGTATCCTCATTATCTCTCCCAGTCTCATTCTCTCTCAATACCTTATCTGACAGAGATTGAATACCAATCTGTATCTTTGTAGCACCAAGTCTTCTTAAGTACATTAACTCTCCAGCTGTGATAAAGTCAGGTCTTGTTTCAAGAACTAATCCTACATTCCTACAATATGCAGTCTCATTTTTAACTTGCTCTTTCTCTAAATCTTCCCAATCAGTCTGCTCCATTGCAAACTCTCTTGGTTGTATATATTTCTTTGTACTCTTCTTAACACTATTTAATGCTCTAAAACACTCCTTTACAAACCATATCTTGTAATTACCATCATATGCAGAGAATGTACCACCTAGGATAATTAACTCAACCTTCTCAATATTATGACCAACATTCTTTAATGCAACCAACCTGTTATACACCTGTGCATATGGATCAAACTTCAACTTTAATGCTCTCTGTGCACCGGGTTCTGAAGCAATATAGCTTTTGGGCATGCTTCTGTCGTTAGGACAGAATATACAATTACCCGGACAGTAGTAAGGCATAGTCATGACTGTAACAACAGCTACACCTGAATTAGTTCTAGTAGGTCTTAATCTCATTCTTTTTTCAATTAGAGATATATCTGTTTTTAAAAAATCTTTCTTTACTTGCTCAAACATCTTTACCAGTTCATCAATGCGATATATTGTTCCATTATTCTTTTTGTAATTCCTAAGAATCTTGTTTAAGGATTTATGCTCATCCCACTCTTTCTGAGAAGCAATCTCTAAGAAAAGCTCTTTTGTTTTGTCTGTATTTTTCTTCATATTTTTGTTATCCTATATTATCTAATATTTTAAACATTCTTTCCAGATGAAAAAACCAAAAATGGCACAAGAGAGAACATTGGTGTTACTTAAACCCGATGTTTTACAAAGACAGTTAGTAGGTGAGATACTTACTAGATTTGAGAGAAAGGGTATTAAGATGACTGCAATTAAGATGCTTAATGCAACTAAGGAGCAGGTTGGTGAACACTATATTGATGATGAAGCATATTTAATTGAAACAGGTGAGAAGGCAAAGAAAGGAGCTATTGCAAGAGGTGAAGATGTTAGTAACTGGAATTCATTAGAGCAGGGTAAGAAGATTAGGCAGAGGAATATTAACTATCTTACATGTGGTCCAATTGTAGCTATTGTATTTGAAGGTTTTGGAGTAATATCTCAGGTTAGGAAGATTTTAGGTAGTGCTAGCCCAGCAGATGGTGATATTGGTACTATTAGAGATGACTACTCACTGGATACATATGCTCTTGCAGACTTTTTGGATAGGTCTACTATGACCATGTTACATGCTTCTGATTCTGTAGAGAATGCAGAGAGAGAATTGAAGATATGGTTTAAGGAGAGTGAAATATGTAACAACTACGAGACTGGTGTAGAGAAGATCTTCTATGATGCAGAGTGGAGTAAGGGGAAGTAAGTAGACTTAATAGCTTTCCACTCATCAGATTGTTCTAACCATTTTACCTTTTCAAAGGCTTCCTCTATTGTACAGAATTGAGCATACTTAATTTCAAATTCTTCCATAGGTTTCAATTCAATATCCTCTGCTTTTAAATCTTCTAGTTTAAGAAACATTCTCATTTGAATAAATCTATCTAAAACCTTTTCACTTTCTTTATCAATTTTTGTTACAAGAGCATATCCAAATATATCAATATCTTCTTTGTATTTAGAAATATCTAATCCTGATTCTTCTAATACCTCTCTGATAACACCATCTTTAAAAGTTTTATCTTTCTCTTCTTCATAATGTCCTGCTGTAATAGTCCAATCATCAGCTTCTTTTGCCACTAAAAGCAACTTATTATCACTTGAGAAAACAAAGCATGTTACTTGTCTAACATCATATTCTTTATGTTCTTCTAGTATCTCTTCACCATCAACCCAATCTCTTTTGTATATAGCTTCTTTCATATATTTATTGTTATAATTTTAATATCTCATCAATAGCTTCTTTCTTCTTAAATATATTTATTGTTTTCTTAGGTAGAGTAGATAGGAATTTCTTCAATGCTTTAAAATCCTTCTTCATGTCTTCTTTAAGGTTGGGATTGTAGAGTGCAGCTGCAGGATGATACATAGCAAATATTGGAATACCCGTTGGATGTTTAAATGATTGTCCATGAGAAGCTGTAATATTTGCACCTGGTACAAACCTAGTTAATGCATGTCTTCCTAGTGTTACAATTACCTTTGGTTTTACAAATATCAGCTCTGCATTAAGCCATACCCTACATGCATCCTTTTCATCATCTTGTGGGTCTCTGTTAGATGGAGGTCTGTATTTAACAATATTACTAACATATACCTCTTCTCTTGTATATCCAATGCTTTGTAACAATTCATCTAAGAATTTACCAGCAGAACCTACAAATGGTCTACCTTGTAAATCTTCATGTCTACCGGGTGCTTCACCTATGAAGAGTATTCCAGATGATGGAGGAGTTATTTCATATACTGGTTGAGTAGCTATCTCTTTTAATCTACAATTATTATGTACAGCATAGTATTCGTGTAAGTCTTTGAGTGTTTTGAAGTTTGTTTTCATTAGTTGATTATATCATTTTACACAAAGAGATGATTGAAGACTCATAGTGTTTGTGGTATAATATAAGATGTATGGACAACTTAGTCCTACAAATCGATCTTTTAAAAAAGGAGGAGAAATGTCTAAAGGAGAAGGTAATATAATTGTAGAAGTGGCAAATTTGAATCAAAATCCAGTTTCCTACAAAGATAAAAAGGTTGCTGTCTTGGGTGATAGATTCGAACTTGTCAAAAAGGCCTTAGTTCTTGACAAAGGGAAAGATGTTCCAGTTTTCTTTTTTCACCTTTTTCAAGGTAATCAAAAAATTCTTCTGTATACTAAGCAGGAGAACCTTGAAGAAAAGGAAAACTATTTGATTGAAGGAGAATGGAGGGAGAGTTTTGATAGATCGTTGTACTACTTAATGTGTAAGTAGTACCCAACCCGAAAGAGCTAAAAAATCTTTATACGATATTTCGTATATTGTTATTTTTTAGTTTGAGTAGGGCTTTTTTCTTTTCTATTAGTTCTTTTTACTATATTAATTATTAATATTGTTCATATTTCTAAAAATTGATATATTGTAAATAACAAGAGTTATATATAACTTTTTATAAGAACATTTGTGGAAGAAGTAAGTCCTAATACCAAAAAGTCTCCTTTGACTAAAAGGCAGAAGACCATACTTGTACTTTCAATACTTCTCTTACTTGTATTATGTGCTTATCTATTTCTAATCACCAATGAGAAAAAGGTTGGTGATACTGTTGATACAGAGCAGAATAAAGGAGGAGGGGTAACTGTTACAGGTTCTCAGAATTAAGAGTGGTAGTTAATTAATACATCTTAATTAGATTAAAATCCGAAAGATTTTTATTTGATATTTCCTGTATTATTATTTTTTAGTTTGAGTAGGGCTTTTTTCCCATTCCATTCCTTTAAAAATGCCGAGGAGAGGACTCGAACCTCCAAGGGTTTTACCCCATATGCTCCTAAGGCATACGTGTCTGCCAGTTTCACCACCTCGGCTTAGTAG
>DATERJ010000003.1:0-13897 GCA_035271645.1 Candidatus Dojkabacteria bacterium | reverse complement strand
TGCTTCATAGTCTCCCACATATTCTATACATCCGAGACCTTATCTCAATGCAAAGCTGAAGTAAAGCTCCACGGGGTCTTTTTGTCCTGGTATAGGTAGGCCGCATCTTCACAGCCATTTCAATTTCACCGAGCACGTTGTCGAGACAGAGGAAAAATCGTTACACCTTTCATGCAAGTCACTAATTAAGTGACAAGGTATTACGCTACCTTAGGCATTTCTGTTACTTCCATCTAGTGTTCATTAAACTAGAAGACCTATTTTTAGGCGGATACACCTTCGTGTATCTCTCTACATCACTGTAGAGGTCGGACTATATCTTCACAATATTATATTGTGTCTAGCATGTAGCCTCTGAGGATTTCCAATTTCTTGGATCTTTCCTGCTGATTGTCCATAAATACAAGATTGTTACTCTTTGGTACTTGTATCGTTTAGGATGTTCCAGCATATAGCTAGATTTTAAAACGGCCCTATATCTTTAGATAGCAAACCGAGATTAGCAAATATCTCAGTAGATATATATCTACCACCGTTCACTTGTGTTACCCTCTAACAACGTTTGTTAGATTCGTGTATATATTTCTATATACATCTGTATGTCGCCATACAGGTCGGACTATCTCATCTCCCTATCAGGAGTTTGGCGTATAGTCTCTGAGGATTTTTGTAATTATTGTCTCTTTATCCCATTTTTTACCTTTCCCTTGTTGGTTTATCTCATATGCTAAATCCACTAAGTAAAGAAAACCTTCCTTAGTTAGATGTCGCTTTTTATACATAAAATCAACAGCTCTTTTGAAAATTTCAAAAGTCTGAGACTTTACGATTAACGGATACTTCTCAAAGAAAGGAATAACTTTGGTATAGCAAGGTTTTATACCAGAAAACTGATACGTAAAAACGCTATACGGTGATGTTTTTCTATGGATACTTCCACATCCAAACATCTTTCTTAACAATTCAAGTATATGGACACTTTTTTCATGTTGATAAACATAAAAAGCTGGCTCTATTCTCAAACCATACCTAGAGTCCTTTCTACTCTTAATATTAAGACAAAAGCTTCCCTCTCCATCGATAAATCCAGAGAGAAACCATTTCAATTGTTCTGTAAAAATAGGATCTGACATTACAAATCTTTCCTGCTGATTATCTGCATTCTTACATTTTAACTACTAGAGATTACAAATTTCTTACAGTTTGAATATCATCTAATGAGTAGCAAGAAATACTCAGACGTTCCAGCATATAGCCAAATTTTACAACTACAATTCCTGGCAGGGTATTGCTACCCCACCAGGTCTAATAGTTACAGCCGCCATTGACCAGGGCTTCGACTCTTTGCTTCGCAACCACTAGGGCACCGAAGTGCACCCAGCAGAGAGCTAACAAATTATCTTAACCTTCTGGCATTGGGCAGGTGTCAGCACTTATACATCCTCTTGCGAGTTTGCAAGCGCCTGTAGTTTTGGTAACTAGTCGTTCTTCCCTATTCTGTGCCACTTCCATCACCACAAATTAAAAACTTATGATGGGAAGTCCCCCTTCTTGCGAACTTACGGGGTCAATTTGCCGAATTCCTTAACAACGCATAACTCGTACGCCTTGGTGCTTTTACACCAGTCTACCGGTGTCGGATTGCAGTACGGTTACTAATACCTTAACAACTACCGAAGTAGTTAAAGATAGAAGCTTTTCCTGGGAGATTAAGTGCTACAAATCGGCTTCCCGAAGGTCACCTTTGCATCACAACTCGTTTTCATCCACCGAAGTGGAAACAACTCTCCGGATTTGCCTAGAGAGCCTAACTTATTGCTTGCACCCCAAACCAATAAGGGGCCTGCATTTTCAATCTCCTCACTCCATTTCAAATATTAGTAGTACAGGAATATTAACCTGTTATCCATCGGATACGCTTTTCAGCCTCTCCTTAGGACCGACTAACCCATGGTTGACTGACATAGCCATGGAAACCTTAGACATTCAGCGAGCAGGGTTTTCACCTGCTTTACGTTACTCATCCCAGCATTCTCACTTCTATACGCTCCAGCAGCTCCTTACGGGCCGCCTTCACAGCTAATTACCGACTGCTAAATCGGTCATGTATAGAACGCTCCCCTACCACCCATACATACCGAAGTATGTATAAATTCGCAGCTTCGGAATTTACCTTCAGCCCCGTTAAATTTTAAGTGCAAAATCTCTTGATTAGTAAGCTTTTACGCATTTTTTAAAGGATGGCTGCCTCCAAGCCAACCTCCTAACTGTCTGAGAAATTTCACTTCCTTTCCCACTAAGGTAAAATTTAGGGTCCTTATCTGACGATCTGGGCTGTTTCCCTCTTGAGCATAGGAACTTAGATCCCTAGCTCTGACTGCTGTGATGTTCAATATGGTATTCGGAGTTTAACTGAAGTGGGTACCCTTTCGGGCCCCAAATTCAATCAGTGCTCTACCCCCACATTTTAAATCACAACGCTAGCCCTAAAGCTATTTCGGGGAGAACCAGCTATTACCAGGTTCGTTTGGCATGTTACCGCTAGCCACAAGTCATCTCATAATTTTGTAACATTAACGAGTTCGAGCCTCCATCCTGATTTCTCAGAACTTCACTCTGCTCATGGCTGGATCACCTGGTTTCGGGTCTCGTGCATGTGACTCAATTCGCCCTATTCGGACTCGCTTTCGCTTCGGCTCCCCAATAAACATGGTTAACCTTGCCACACACAACGAACTCACTGGGTCATTCTTCAATAGGCACGCCGCTACTGGATATACCAGCTACGACTGTTTGTAAGCATATGGTTTCAGTTACTATTTCACTCCCCTAACAGGGGTACTTTTCACCTTTCCCTCTCTATACTAATTCACTATCGGTCACAAAAGATATTTAGCCTTGCCAAGTGGTTTTGGCTGATTCCCACAAAATCTCACGTGTTCCGTGGTACTTAAGAAGTTAAAAAGGAGATTCCATACTTTCGTATACGAGGCTATCACTCTCTATGGCATATCTTTCCAGATATATTCTACTAAAATGGAATTTTGTAACTCCTCGAAGTGTTTGCTACCACTTCCATTAACTCTTACAACACCCATACTGCACGAGTAGCAACCTGCGAGTTCAAGTCCACCCTCATCGCAACGCGAATCAGGCTTCATATTCCTCTTACACAGTATAGGTTTGGGCTGTTCCCTTTTCGCTCGCCACTACTAGGGGAATAAACTCTTGTTCTCTTTTCCTGCAGGTACTGAGAGGTTTCACTTCCCTGCGTGCTCTTCTATACAGCTATGAATTCACTGTATGATAACTGGGCATAATCCCAGTTGGATTACTCCATTCGGAAATCTTCGGATCAAAGCTCGTTTGACAGCTACCCGAAGCTTATCGCAATCTACTACGTCCTTCATCGATCTTTTGTGCCAAGGCATCCGCCATACGCCCTTAATTTGCTTAATTGAAATTACTTTCTATTCAGTTTTAAATGTGCAACTACGGATTCTGTAATCCTTACTGTAAAACATTACGACCTACCTCAACAGTAAAAATATATACAGATATCCTGACCCAGAAATTAAAGATTTCTCTTCTTTTTCTGATAACAATATGGACCTGAGGAGAGTCGAACTCCTGACCTCTTCATTGCAAATGAAGCGTTCTAGCCAACTGAACTACAGGCCCAGAATCCATTCTGGTGGGCGCACCAAGAATCGAACTTGGGACCTCAGTCTTATCAGGACTGCGCTCTAGCCAGCTGAGCTATGCGCCCCTCTTCGGTACATATATATTTTTTAATTAAAGAACTTAGCTTAAAAGCTAAAAAGTGACAGGAAGATCTGGTTACTCCTTAGAAAGGAGGTAATTCAGCCGCAGATTCCCCTACGGCTACCTTGTTACGACTTAACCCCAGTCATAAGCGTTACCTTCGACATCCCATCTACAAGAGACAGAACGACTTCGGGTATCACCTACTTCCATGGCTTGACGGGCGGTGTGTGCAAGACTCGAGAACGTATTCACCGTGACATGGCTGATTCACGATTACTAGCAAATCCACCTTCATGTGGTCGAGTTTCAGACCACAATCCGAACTGAGATCGATTTTGAGGATCAGCTCCGCCTTACGGCTTGGCTTCCCATTGTATCGACCATTGTAGCGCGTGTGTAGCCCAGGACATAAGGGCTATGCGGACCAGACGTCATCCCCACCTTCCTCCTCGTTTTACCGAGGCGGTTTTCTAAGACACTTGTAACATAGAATAGGGGTTGCGCTCGTTTCGGGACTTAACCCTACATCTCACGACACGAGCTGACGACGGCCATGCAGCACCTGTGTATCACCCTCGAAGGCTGCCAAACTTTCATAAGGCATGCAGATACATTTCAAACCCTGGTAAGGTTCTTCGATTGCCGTCGAATTAAACCACGCGCTCCTCTGCTTGTGCGAGTCCCCGCCAATTCATTTGAGTTTTAGCCTTGCGGCCGTAGTTCCCAGGCGGGACGCTTAACGCGTTAGCTGCAGTACTCAATACTTCCATTTAACCCCGAGGGGTTAAGTAGTTGTACCGAACACCTAGCGTCCAAAGTTTACGGCGTGGACTACACGGGTATCTAATCCGTTTTGCTACCCACGCTTTCGAGCCTTAGTGTCAGACAAGGACCAGCGAATCGCCTTCGCCACTGATGTTCCTCCCAATATCAACGCATTTCACCGCTCCACTGGGAATTCCATTCGCCCCTTCCTGTCTCAATTCCTGTAGTTTCCAAAGCTTCTCCACGGTTGAGCCGTGGGCTTTAACTAAAGACTTACAGAAACACCTACGCTTCTCTATACGCCCAATAAATCCGGATAACGTTCGCACCCTACGCATCACCGATGCTTCTGGCACGTAGTTAGCAGGTGCTTATTCATGAGGTACCGTCATCTATTCTTCCCTCATAAAAGGAGTTTACGATCCTAAGACCTTCGTCCCCCACACTGTGTCGCTGCGTCAGGGTTGCCCCCATTGCGCAAGATTCCTAATTGCTGCCTCCCGTAGGAGTGTGAACCGTGTCTCAGTTCCACGGTGGCTGACCGCGCTCTCACGCCAGCTACCCGTCTTAGCCTTGGTGGGCTATTACTCCACCAACAAGCTGATAGGATGCGGACTCCTCTTGAAGCGCCGGAGCTTTACCTACAAACTTAAAAAGAATGTAAGACTATCAAGTATTATCTCATCTTTCGATGAGCTATTCCTGACTTCAAGGCAGATTATCCACATGTTACTCACCCGTTTGCCACTATCCCAAGAAAGAAATACAATCAACCGAAGTTTCAAGTAAATCAAAAGGGATCGTTCGACTTGCATACCTTAGGCACACAGCCAACGTTCATCCTGAGCTATGATCAAACTCTCATTGAAAAAAAATACTTAACTTACATACTGCAAGCAGTACAACCAACCAGTATTAATGTTGGATTTCGTAAACGTATGACTAAATGAATTGTATGAACTCAATCACACAGAAAGTCAATCGTCAATTATGATTTTTAGACTTCCTGTCACTCTTTAACTTTTAAGGTGCTACACATATCCAGCGCACATCACACTAAGTAATATCTTCTCAGGGGATTCGTTAGAGAAGTTCTCTAAGAGGATTCCTGTTTCTCCATACACGTTTTAACACATTTCCCAAACTCGTGGATAGTAGTATATCATACTGATTTCAAATATGCAAGCTTTTCTGTACACTCATCGGAAAGAAAATATTACTTCAAAGAAGAATAGATTTTGTTGGAATAGAATACTGGTTGACAGGTAAGATTAATCCTCAACCTTTTTAGCATTCTAAGGTCACCATTACCCACTATATATGTAGCATGAGCATCACACCCAGCCAACTCTTTTATACTATTCAGCCCCTCCTCTACAGACGGATTTGTAACAGAGGAAATACTTAAAGCTATTAAAACTTCCTCTAGCCCCAAACAACGATCACGATCCCCCATTCTTGGAACAAGTTCCAACATAGGTTTTAGTATTGTAGGAGATAGAAGATTGATATTATCAGGAATGTTAGACAGTTCTTTAATAGCATTTAGAATCAAACCACTAGCAGGACTTAGCAACTCTGTCTCCTTACCCGTTATTATCTTTCCATCTGGCAACTTAAGAGAAATTACATGCTTTTTCTCTCTCTTAGACTTATCCAATGAAGGCTTTACAACATCAAGATAGTCCTCTTCTATCCCAAGTTCATTCATTAACTTCTTCACCCTCTCTGGAACATCATAATCAGCTATACCTAATTTGTAATTACACATCTCATTAAAATATCTCCTTACTATCTCTTTCTTAGATGCTTTCCTCACAACTTTATCATCCGTAATACACTCCCCTATCATATTCACACCCATATCTGTTGGGGATTTGTATATATCCTTCCCCAATATCCTATGCAAAATTGTCTTCAAAACAGGAAATACCTCAAGATCTCTGTTGTAACTAATTGCTCTCACTCCATATTCCTCTAAATGGAAGTAATCAATCATATTCGCATCCCCCAAATCTGCAGTAGCTGCTTCATATGCCATATTCAAAGGATGCTTAAGAGGAAGATTCCATACTGGCATAGTTTCAAACTTTGCATACCCAGCATTCACCCCCTTCCTGTGTTCATGGTAAAGCTGAGAAAGACAAGTCGCCAACTTACCAGAAGCAGGACCGGGAGCAGTAACTAATATTATCTTCTTTTTAGTTGCAATATATGGATTAGCACCATACCCTTCTTTACTCACAATAGTATCTATATCTGTAGGATACCCTTTTGTATATCTATGAATATATGTCTTAATCTTGTATCTCTTTAAGGTAGCCATGAACTTATCAACAGTAGGTTGGTTTTTATACAGAGTTATCACAACAGAGTTAATAGCAAAGCCCATCTCTTGAAGATTACCTATTAACCTAATCACCTCCATATCATATGTAATCCCGTACTCAGCTCTCACCTTGTTCCTCTCAATATCATTAGCACTAATACAGAATATTATCTCAATATCTTTCTTAAGCTTCTGAAACATCTTTATCTTCACATCAGACTCAAACCCTGGTAACACTCTAGATGCATGAGTATCATCAAACAACTTCCCCCCTATTTCAATGTAGAGTTTGTCAAAAAGTTTAGTTCTTTCGAGAATATTTTGACTCTGTATCTTTATATATTTTTCATTGTCAAAACCTAGTGTCATACTAGAACTAATTGTAGCATAGAAGATATCTTTTTAAAAAGAAAAAACACCTCCGGTAAGATCATTTGTAATATACAAATAGATATTGTTTTACCATCAATGGTGTTTTTACTGAGTGATATTCGATTTACAAAAGATTTCCTTCCTACGAATCAATCCCCTTCTAAACTTCTGTACTGGAGCGGGTATATGTTTAGTTTTATAGTTAAATTCTAATTCATCAATAATACAATCAAGTAATCTGATGAAGTATCTTCTTCCTGGGATATTTAGGAAAGGGAATCTAGACATAATTTTATTCACAAGATCCTCTGGGGTAGACCAGACATTAAATATCGGCTGATACTTTTTCACAATTTCAGCCTTGATAGATTCAGAGAACTCAGGAGGTAATGCTGCCTCAAAATTCTCTGGAGTAATTAAGATATAGTCTATATTCATCCATACACTTCCTTTCTAAAAGAGCTATCACTCGGGGCCATTATACTATAAGCTCGTACAGGATACAATAAAAGGTTACTACCTTTTCATTTCAAACATACTAACTAACTCCCTCACCCTAGTAGCATCATTACCACTCTTATCCCTATCCCACTCTACTAACCTAGGAAATCTAAGTGAAAGACCACCACCAATATCCTCCTCTCCTAACCTTCTTGTAATCTCATCTGCTTCAACAGTAAAAACAACCTCTGGATATACCCATACATCAGGTTTTAGACTCTCAGGACAAAGGACATTCTGTGGCTGACCTTCCTCTGTTTTAGCTTCCAACTGTTCTTTAATATTCCTTAGTTGTTCATCACTAAATCCTGTCCCAACCTTACAGATAGCTTCATAACCATCTGTTTCCTCATTGTACAAAGCCCCTAATATTGCACCTACACCTAAATCAGACCTTCTTCCAGAACCATGATAGTAACCAACACATACTAGATCTACAGTGTCAACTAAAGAACTCAGCATGCTCTTCTTCAGCTTGATCCAATCATAGTTTCTAACACCTGGTAAATACCCACCTGTTTGCATCTTGGCGATTACTCCTTCATATCCCTTTTCTACATTTTCATTGAAGACATTCATTAAACTATCTAAATCTTCAACCCTTTTAGTCTTACATATTTCTAAACTACCATCCATCTTAATCTTCTCAAGAATCTCAATCCTCTTCTGTGTATCTGTATCTATTAGATCTTTCCCATTTAGATACAAAACATCAAAAACCATTGCCTTAATAGGGATATCCTTAGATGTATCCTCTACCCCATACTTTCTCCTTCTCTGCATAGTTTCCTGAAAAGGTAGAAACTTACCATCTTTAAACCCTAAAGCTTCGGAATCGAGGATAAAAGAGGAATCTTTAACTTGTTTTGCTGACTCAACAATCTCAGGAAACATCTTTGTAACATCCTCTAGATTCCTCGTAAAAAGCTTTACCTGTACACCATCAGATTCCATATCAAACAGACCCACAGATTCTTTTTGAATATATTTTCTCCAAATATATTCTCTCTTTTCAAAATCTTCCTCCCTATACTTATGAATCTGACATCTTAAACCATCAAATTTAGGTTGGATCAATGCAGGAGTCCCTGTCCTATCGAATGTTTCCTCAAAACTTCCTACTCTTTCTACTAATCTAGGAAGAACTGGAATACCAGGTTGTAGTTTTACATCTTTCAAACTTTCAATGGCTTTCTCCTCACTCTTCTTTGCAATTACAGAGTATATATATCCAATATCAGCACTAACACCATATGCCCTATCTAATTCTTCTCTCACACTCTTGCTTCCAGATATTACAAAAGAAAACACATCTAGCAATGTTTTGTAGTTGATACCAAACCTTAACTGCCCACATATTATTCTTACAAAATATTTAGCTTCTAGAGGTGAAAGCTTCTGTATTGTTTCTAAAACAACACTATTCTTTCTCTCAACAGAGCCTGTACCTTGTATATTTACAATACCCCAAAGGGTATCATATATCTCCTTTATACTTAGTTTCTTTGATGTAAAATCTGCGTTCTCAGAGAACTCTTTTACTGTATCACCAATATCTCCTAACTCAATTCTTTTCTCATTGATATCGAAGTTTTGAAGATGTAGTTTACTGTAATTTTCTAGTAATGTAAGAAGACTTTTTTCAGAATAGTTGAATTCGCTGTCAAGAAAGAAAGGTGCTACTCGACCTAGTACCATGTAGGAAACTATCTGTCCTTCTTCTTTCGTTAGTTTTTTGTAGAAATCTGCAAGTATCTGTGTAACCTCATTCCTAGAGTTTGTTTTCTCTATTTGTTCGAATATGTTTGCAACCTCATTGAAATCCATATTATCCAATATATGTATATTTAGTTGATTTCGTACTACCTTCTTGGTTTACTACACCTTGTTGTACTAATACATCCATATCTCTCCTTAATGTTCTAGTTGATACATTTGGTTCAAGAGCATATATCTCGGAAGGTATCATCTCCCCTTTCTCTTTTATCTTTGCCAATATCTTGTACTGTCTTTCATTGATTGGATATATTTTCTTCTCTATTTTTTCAACTTTCTTCACTTCATCACTAGCTGCTTTGAGTGTAATCTCTCCTTCTTCTTCCTTTATTCCCTTTGATTCTTTTTTCTCTGTAAAGGCTTTGTATATGAGGAAGACTCCAAAAAGAAAACCTAATATACTAAAGAAAATAGACCATATGGATGTATCTTTTTCATTTTCTTCCATATTTTATTATATCTTTTGTATTGATATTTGTGAAATATTCAAAAGGGAGATATCTATACAACAATTGTATTGTAGATATATTAATATCTCCCTTTTTACCTAGCATAGCTTTTTTAATTCTCTCTTTATCTCTCTCCTTTCTTTCCTATGAATATTCTCTCCTTTAGAGTATCTATACCTCTTTGGACCTTTACCCACTAATCGATGAGCCTCACTCATTTTGAGTATTCTGTCGTAATACTTCTTTCTCCTGTCCTCTTTTCCATGTTCTCTTTTATGACATGCATTACAGAGAAGAGTGGTATTAGAAGGGTCATTGGTTCCACCTTTTGATCGTGGGATTATATGATGTACTTGGAGTGTAGTCCTCTTAGGATCTTCCTGTACACCACAATGCTGACAAGTGTAGTTACATCTTTCGTGTACTTCCCGTTTCCACGGTTTCAAAAAATACCTCCTCCTTTGCTAGGTTTTTAATGTTCTGAATTGAATTATATATGGGATTGTTTGTTATATCAAGGTTTTACACAACTCCAGAACTCAAATGCCACATTGTTTATGATATAATGCGGACAATCAATATGTTAAGGATAAAGGATTTAACAATAGAAACAGAGGTAGGTAAGAAGATTGTTGAAAACCTCAACCTTCATCTTAACAAGGGTGATAAACTAGCAGTTATAGGGGAAGAAGGAAATGGTAAAAGTACTCTCTTAAAGACAATATACAACAAAAAAGATGTAGAGGATTACTGTAAAATTTACGGAGAAATACATAAAAAAGGTTTAACTATTGGTTACTTAGAACAATCTCTAGACAGCAATTGGAGTAACCAAAAAGTAGGTACATATTTTCTAAAAGAAAAACCTGATAGTGATATTGACTACACAAAATTTGAAGATATCAACAGAATATTAAAGAAGCTTTCCAAAATAGGAATAGACCCCTCTATCCTAGATAGTGAACAACTAATTAAAGATCTAAGCGGTGGCGAGAAAGTAAAGATTCAAATTGCTAAAATACTTACTAAAGATCCAGATATACTTCTACTGGACGAACCAACAAATGATTTAGATATCCCTACTCTAGAATGGCTTGAAGACTTCATATTAACTCAAAAAACTCCCATTATCTTTGTATCACACGATGAGACTCTCCTTGAAAAGACAGCAAACAGAATTCTACATTTAGAACACCTTAAAGGTTCTAATACTTCAAGACACACAATTGCAAATGTTGGATATGAGGAATATGTGACTAACAGGGAAAAAGCTTTAGAGAAACAAGAACAGATGTACAATATGGAAAAACGAGAATATCTTAAAGATAAACAAATTCTAAGTCGTCAGAAAAGCATAATAAGGACAAAACAGATAACTATAGATGATTCCTCAACAAGAAGAATTTTAAACAAACAGATGAGAAATATTTTGGTTCGAGAGAGAAAAACTGAAGAGAAGAGAAAGACAGAGAGGGTTCAGGTTGAAGATCCAATATATATGGAGTTTGATAAAAGAGCTGTAGTACCGAAAGGTAGAGTTGTTTTAAATCTAAATATAAAAGAATTAAAAATAGGAAAGAAGGTTTTAGCAAAAGATATTAAGCTTTTTGTAAAAGGTCCTGAGAAGATTGCCATTATTGGTCAAAATGGTACTGGTAAAACAACCCTTCTTAAGGAAATTCTACATGCTTTGGATAAGAAAGAAGGTTTGAAAGTTGGATATATGCCACAGAACTACAATGAGGTACTAGATGATGATATGAAGGTTTTTGATTATATAACCAAAGAATTGGAAGATTTAGATGAAGATTTAATGAGAGCATATATTGGTAGTATTAAGTTAACATGGGAAGAGATGAGTGGATTTGTTAAAGATTTAAGTCTTGGACAGAAAGCTAAAGTTATACTTCTTAAGATGATGTTAGAAGGAAATAATGTTTTGGTATTGGATGAACCAACTAGAAATATGAGCTCTTTATCAAATCCTGTTATTAGAAAGATGCTTAGAGATTTTAAGGGCTCAATAATATCAGTATCGCATGATAGAAAGTTTCTAAAAGAGGTTTGTGATAAGGTATATAGACTAAGTAGTACTGGATTAAAAGAAGTTAGAGAGTCTCTGTTTTAATTCTCCTGCAAGAACATATGATAAAATATGTGTATTATGAAAAACTTTAGTAAAACAGCAAAAGAGATTCAGGACTTTATTAAAAACTCTCAACATGTTCTCTTACACTGTCACCCATCCCCTGACCCAGATAGTATAGGCTCTGTTTTAGCAATGAAAAAATATCTTGTTTCAATAGGTAAGAATGTGACAGCAATTATAGGTGATTATGATTATCCTACTAATATGATTGATTGTTTTCCAATTGAGAAAGAGATTGAGAAGAAAAGTTTCTTTGATATTAATTTAGAGGATTTTGACCTATTTATAATACTAGATAGTTCCTCAACAACTCAGATATCAAGAAAAGGAGAAGTTGTTTTCCCAGAACATCTTAAGACAATAGTTATTGATCATCATAAAACAAATAATTATTTTGGAGACATTAATCTGGTTGATAAAGATGCTGCATCCACAACACAAGTTCTTTATGAACTATTCAAAGAATGGAATGTTGATATAGATGAAGATTTAGCTCTCTACCTATTTATTGGTATATATGGTGATACTGGAGGTTTTCAGTATACTTTAACTTCTCCAGAAACATTTAGAATAGCTACAGAATTAGTATCTATATGTCCTAATTATCATAGAGCAGTGTTTCATTTAGAGAATAACAAGAGAGAAATAGAGATTGAGATGATGGGATTAGCACTTTCTAATATTAAGAAATATTTTAATGGTAAGGTTGTTTTAACAGTTATTCCATATGAAGTAATAAAAGAAAGAAATATTTCAAAAGAGGATGCTACTGAAGGTTTAGTACCTGAAATTTTAAGGTCTGTGAAAGGATGGGATATTGTAGGTAGTCTTGTTGAAATAGAGGATGGTGTTACTAGGATAGCTTTAAGAACAAGAGATGAGAAGAAGTATGATGTTAGTATAATTGCTAAGAATGTTGGTACAGGAGGTGGTGGACATCCAGGTGCAGCAGGTACTACTGTTATGAAGAATGTTTATGATGCAGAAAAGGAATTGGTTGAGTGTATAGATAAGATATTTTTATAACTTACTCGTATTGAATAGGTTGATTGATATTACTGATTGCTTTCTTTTCTTCCTCAGTTAGCTCTGTAGAACTATATTCAGCTTTAGCTCGTTTGTAGAGAGTATCAAAAGGTTCTAAACCCTCATCTAAATGCTCATCGGAAGGGTCTTGTTTCCCTTTTGGATCCTCATTATAAAAACCTTCTGTTTCCATATAGCAAAAAGCTTAAATTAAATATTTCTACCCACATTATATCAAATTACAGGTTAGCCACCTACCCCATCAATTCTGCCATATTCCTACCACTACTACTTGAAACATCAAGATGAACTTCCATTGATACAACATTTTTCATAATCTCTTTTGCTTTCTTCTCAAACTCCTCTACTCTCTCTTCCTTAACCTCAAATATCAATTCATCATGAATCTGAAGAAGGATAGAAGCATCACCCTTAAAGTTCTTCTCAATCTCCTCATCTAACTTAATCATAGCTAACTTCATAACATCTGCTTCACCCCCCTGTATTGGCATATTAATAGCCTCTCTCTGTGCTGCTCTAACCATTCTCATATTCCTAGACCTAATACCCCTAATCCACCTAGTAGTACCAAACATAGTTTGAACATATCCTCTCTTGTATGCCTCCTTCTCCAAAGACCTCATATACTCCTCTACTCCAACATAATGCTGAAAGTAATCTGTAATATACTTCTGTGCTGTATCAACAGGAATACCAAGCATACTAGCAAGACCAAAAGGTGTCTGACCAAACAAAATACCG
>DATERJ010000002.1:0-31049 GCA_035271645.1 Candidatus Dojkabacteria bacterium | reverse complement strand
GCAACTGCAACTGGTGCTGCTGCTGAAACTCCGAACTTGTCTTCCATAACCTTTACGAGGTCTGCAAGTTCTAAAACAGACATCTTCTCAACAATCTCGAGAACTTTCTTACCATCAGCAGATAGCTCTGGTAATGTTTTTGTTTCCTCTGCCATGTTTGTAAATATTTAAATTAAATAATTGTTTCTAATTAAGCTTTCTTTTCAGAAATGCCCTTAAGAACCATAGTTAAACCTCTAATATTGCCTGTTACAGCATTCATAAACCCAGATAGAGGTGCAGACATACTTCCAACCAACTTTCCAAGTAATATTTCCTTAGATGGAATCTCAGCCAACTGCATAACTCTCTCTTCTGAAAGGAATTGACCTTCAAATACACCACCCTTTGCACCAAGTAATTCTGTTTCCTTCTGTGTTGCTTTAACTAACTTTGCTGGACCAGTAGGGTCAGATTCAAAGTAGATTATCGCAGTAGGACCATCTATATTCTGAGCCTCTAAAGGTTGATTTTCTTCCTGTAATGCTACCTTAAAAATACTATTCTTTACAACTGCATAGTTAGCATCAAGGTCTTTTAGCTCAACCTTTAGCTTAGTAACTGTAGCAGTATCAATTTTGTCAGAGTTAACCAAAAGATATCCAGATTTATTCTTCAAAATATCTTTGTATTTTTCTAGCAACTCTGTTTTTTGAGAACGAGTTTTTGCCATACACTTACTTATTTAATTAATTTGAATCTATATTTATCTAACAAGGATTTACTTGTATACCTTGTTTCTTCGATAAATAACTAGGTGGATTATATCTTATGAAGTAGGGGAGGTCAAGCGAAATTACAGAGATTCATCAACCATATCCTCAAAAGCATCTTCAATCTCTCCATCTTCACTATCAAATAGTTCTTTGCAATCATCCAAATCTAAAAACAACTCCTTTGTTTGCATCTCTACATATTTTATTAACTTTAGTCCTCCTTCTTTTCCTTTTAATTTATGAACAGTATCTACTACAAACCCAAATATTTGAATTAAAAACTTAGGGATATGTATAATTTTCTTTTTCTTAGGATTGATTGCTTTAATGAATTCATCCCAATTCATATTTTTACTGGCTACGGGGTAGATCTTACTACTAATATTTTGTCTCAAAGCTCCTCGTGTTGCTTTGGCAATCTGTTTGACAGTAACTATTGCTGTTCCACCTTTCATAAAGAGAGTAGGCCCAGGTAGATGTAGATATTTCACAAGTGGTTTGAAGAGTGGGGCTTTCCCTTTAACAGCACCGATGACATAGGGGAGTTGAAGTATTACTACAGAGAAATTGTTGTCTGCTAATTTCATAGCCTCATCTTCTTGCTCAAGTCTTGCTTTGATATATGGGTGGTGTTCTACTAATTGAGGTTCTTTTCTTGCAAAATATGTAAAGTAGGAGCTAATGATTACTGCCTTTTTTAATCCCACCTTCTTAGCAGCCTTTGTAACCTTAACTGTAGTTTCTACATTTGCTTTTCTAAAAAACTCTAAAGCAGGGGCTTTTGGTACATATCTATCATCAACTCCTGCTGCGAAGATGAAATAGTCATAACCTGATAGTAATTTTTCTAAGTCCTCTTGGTTGAGTTTGTTTAGATCTGCAAAGCGAAATGATGCCCCTTCTATATATTTATTCTCTTTAACATATTGGTCATTAGAAACACAGGTTACATCATACCCTTCTTCTAGTAGTAGTTTAGTGATGTGTGAACCTATGAATCCAGTACCACCGAATATTGCAACTTTTTCTTTCTTCTTATTTGACTCCAACATCTTTTCCTTCATACCAAGCTAATGTGTCTTTGATGGTTTGGTAGATATCTCTAGCTTTAAATCCTAGTTCTTTCTCTGCTTTACTACTATCTGTTAGGTGGTTAGAGTGTAGTACATCTATTGCATATTCTGTAAATACAGGTTTCTTTTTTAATAGTTTGTAGAAGAATTCTGCAATAGGGGCAAGGAATTTAATTATACAGGTAGGAGCTTTAATTTTTGGTCCTGGTGTATTTGTAAGTTCTGCTAATGTTTGGAATAGTTCCAAGATTGTTATACCTTGTCCTGCAAGTAGGTAGCCTTCTCCAGATTTTCCTTTTTCTAATGCAAGGATAATACCATTTGCAACATCTCTTACATCCACAAAGTTGTATCCTCCTTCTATGTAGAATACTTTTGAGTATTTTCTAGCATCTCTGATTAGGCTACCGAATTCTGAGTGTCTGAAGTCATATGGTCCTACTATGCCAGTTGGGTAAACAACTACAGTATCTAGGTCTTGCTTGGAAGCTTTTAGGACTTCTTGTGTTGCAAGTATTTTTGTCTTTCCATACTCATCTTTTACACCTGTTATTTTCGCTAATTTCTCAATGATAGGGATGCCCTTTGGTGGTTCGTAGAGTGCATGGATAGAGCTAGTGTAGAGTAGTCTTTTTACCTTGGCTTTTTTACATGCTTCTATGACAGTCTTTGTACCTTCTACATTGACATCATACATTAGTTTTTCTTTTCCGGGTGCTATTGATATTATTCCTGCTAGGTGGCATACATATTTTGCTTTTTTGAATATTTTTGTAAGGAAATCTAGGTCTCTGATGTCGCCTTGGTAGTATTCAATATCTAAACCTTCTAAGGCTTTGTCTTTTGGGTCTAGGTCTATAACTCCGACCTTGTAACCCTTAGAGAGTAGGGCTCTTACTAATACATTTCCTATATGTCCGGATCCACCTGTGACTATTACCACGTTTTCCATTATATATGGTTTCTATATGTAGTCAAATGAGAAAGAAAGTTATTTGTAATTTCTATCTTTCTTGACATTTAAGGTGGTGTACATTATAATGTACATATAAAATTGGTAAGATAGATTATGAAAACTATTAATATTACACAAGCTAGAAAAGACCTCTTTGGATTAGTAGAGGGGGTGAATAGTGGATTTAATCCAGTAACGATTGTTAATAATAGGGGAGGAAGTGCTGTTTTAATATCAGAACAAGATTGGAGAGATATTCAGGAGACTCTGTTTCTAACTTCTTTACCTAATTTTGTAAAAGATGTTAAGAAGATGAAGAGTGGTAAGAAAGGAGAATGGAAGGAGTACAAGGAAGAGGAGGAGTGGTAATGTACAAGGTTTTTCTTTCAAAGAAAGCATTGAAAGACAGGAGGTTGCTTAAGGGGGCCGGTTTGGAAAAGAAGGCTAGGGGTTTGTTGCAGGTGTTAGTTAAAGATCCATTTCAGAGTCCACCTAGCTATGAGAGTTTGAGAGGGGAGTTAGAAGGATATTATTCTAGAAGAATAAATATACAGCATAGGTTAGTGTATTCTGTTGATAGAAAGAAGAAGGAGGTTTTTGTCTACAGAATGTGGACTCATTATGAGTATTAGGTTTTGTGCCTGTTCTTCTGTCCTGTAGTACACTGTGCTGTATAAGGTAAATCTTAAGAGGTAACCGTAGTTAAGTTAATTAACTATACATAATTTTTACACTTGGCCCCATTGTTGGTGCTAAGTGCATCTTGTTGATCATTAACTCTGGTGTTCTTTCAACAACCTCTGAGATTGCTACTAGTGCAACATTAATGTTTTCAATTAACTTTTCATCTTCTAAATCTAACTTGCCAACACTCATATGTACAACTCCAGATGGGTCACATGTAAATGTCTGTTTACCTTTCTTGTATTCGGATACTGCACCAACAATATCATCAGTTACTGTACCATTCTTTGGGCTGGGCATCAGACCTTTTGGTCCTAACTCTTTTCCTAAGACAGCAATCTTTGGCATAATGTCTGGTGTTGCAATTGCTACATCAAAATCTATCTTTCCTGCTTTAATATCTTTAATTAAATTGTCCAATCCGACAATATCAGCTCCTGCTTTCTTAGCTTCGTCTTCTTTCTCTGGTGTACAGAATACTGCAATCTTTACTTGTTTTGTATCTGTTGTATGAGGTAGTGATACAGCTCCCTTTAGAGACTTTGGATCTTTGTCTTTAGGGAGTTTTAAATCTACATGAAGTTCTAATGAACCAGTAAATTTGGAATATGATAGTTCCTTTACTTTTTTTACTCCCTCTTCTAGGGTGTATGTAGCAGTTCTATCTAAGTCTTTAGCAATTTTTTTGTAGTTTTTTCCTCTTTTCATATATTTATTTGTTCAATTATTAAATATCTGTTTCAATGCCCATCTGTTTTGCGGTACCTGCAACAATCTTTGCTGCTTGCTCTGGATCAGATGTGTTTAGGTCTGGTAGCTTAATATCAACAATTTTCATGATTTGCTCTTTGGATAGTTTTCCAACTTTCTCAAGGTTTGGTTTGCCTGAGCCTTTCTTAATATTTAACTCTCTTCTAATGAGTTCTGAAGTAGGGGGAGTCTTTAAGATGAAGGAGAATGTTCTGTCTTCATAGATAGTTAGGACAACAGGAGTTAGTATTCCATTAGCTTCTCTTGTCTGCTCATTGAATTGTGTGCAGAACTCTCCAGCATTGATACCGTAAGGGGCTAGGGTAGGGCCAATAGGTGGTGCCATTGTAGCTTGTCCTGCTGGGATTGTAATTTTGATAACTTTTTTGATTTCTTTTGCCATATTTTTGTATATTACTTAACTAAAGCTTCGTTACTTGTGAGAATTCCAGTTCTACTGGGGCTTCTCTACCTAAGAATGAGATGAGGACTTTTATCTTACCCTTAGCTGTATCGATTTCCTGAACACTTCCGATGAAGTCAGCGAATGCACCTTCTGTAATTTTAACAGCTTCACCAATACTGAAAGAGGTTTGGAAGGATGGTTGTTCTACTTCCATGAACTTGGTAATTGCTTGTACTTCTGCTTCTGCTAATGGCTTTGGATATTTATCTGTCTTTACAAAACCTCTTACACCTTCTGTGTTTTGAACCAAATCCCATGTTCCATTGTCTAATTCCATTTTGATAAGGATGTATCCTGGGAGAATCTTCTCTTCTTTTACTTCCTGCTTACCTTTTTTAACAAAGATTTTCTTCTGTACAGGTACTAAAAGCTCAACAATCTTGTCTTCCATACCTGTTGCTTCGGCTCTCTGTTTTAATTCTTTCTGAATACTGTTTTCATACCCAGTTCTGATATTAAGGACATACCACTTTGCATTAGGGTTATCCTTCTTCTTAGGTGTTTCAACTTTCTTCTCTACCTTTTTTGTTGTTTTTTTAGCTGTAGCTTTCTTTTTTGTTTTCTTCTCTTCCATTGTTTTCTAATTAAATATTAAGAAACCAGTCCCTAATTTTTGCAAACCCTAGGTCTAGGGCAAGCATCATTAGTGCGATTATGATACCAATAATGAGGACATAGATGGTCATTTCAAGGATTTCTTTCCATGTAGGCCATTTAACTTGTTTTAATTCTGTTGTTATTGATTTAAATATGTTTTTCATATCATTATATTTTGGCAGGCCCACACCGACTCGAACGGTGAACTACGGTTTTGGAGACCGCTGTTTTACCAATTGAAACTATGGGCCCGTATTGGTAAGAACACCGCATTAACTACTGTTTTACTTTAGTCTCCTTGTGAGCTGTATGACCTTTGCAAGTCTTACAGAACTTCTTTAACTCAATTTTATCTTTAACATTTCTAGTCTTGTATACTGTGTAATTCTTATTATCACACTTTGTACACTTAAAGGCTATTATGTCTCTTTTGATTTTTGCCATTCCCTCAGAAAATGAAAATTAGAATATTTAGTATGGGAAATACTCTGGTATTATATTGCAAATCATGAAGAAGGTCAAATTTTTTTACTTAGACTCTTGTTAGGTCTTTCACATTTGAAAGTATATGGTTAAAATACCCTTTTAGGTTACTACAAAGAGGGAGGTAGCTTTTCTGAAAAGTGTTCCCATTCTGAGTAAAAACTCTCAGAAGAATTGAGCATGTAGTCAAATGTTTCGTATGCTCTATCTAGCCAACGAGCAACAGCATATGGTTTGTCAGTTGCAATATTTGTTTGTATCTGTTGTATACTGTAATCTCTATTGAGGTATATTTTTACAAATTCATCACCAAAAACTAATTTGTAAAACTGTTCGAATTCATTAAGCTTAGGGTCTGTCTGTATCTCCGGTTCTCCATATATTGAGTATCCCAAATGAATACCTGTAGGAGTGCAAGTATCGGCATTGTATATAGCTACTTGTCTTTCAACTCGATCAAGCTCATCTAGGTTGTCAAATATGGAGATTACGATTGTATCTAAATGGCCAATTTTGTCCTCTATCAATCTCTTCTCATCTTCTTGTAATTCAACCTTATTCCCACCAGTATATCTTTCCGTCATGATAGTACAATTGATACTCTTTAAAATTATTGGGGCATGGAGCTGAATCCGAGGATCGAACTCGGGACCTCATTCTTACCAAGAATGTGCTCTACCAACTGAGCTAATTCAGCACTATTGCTCTTCCTTTTTTCTTAACTTGAGAGTTGATATTAAGAATGCTATCCAAAGAGGTACTGAAACTATTGCTAATGCTACCATACTACCTGGTGCTTCAATTCTAACAACTTCTTCTGGTCTAAAGTAGATGTAGTTGATTAAGAGGTATATGGAGAAGGGAATACTTACAATACTTAGTACACTATATGTAATTAATGATACAAAATTATATATCTTCTTTAGCCATTGAATGGTGTTCTTCTTCTCAAGGAAGAGTAGGGTAATTCTATGAATTGCGAAGAGAATGATCATTGATATTGTTAAGGTTACACCATTTACCAAACCTTTTTTCTGCTTGGTTATATCAAAACAAACTTCTTCTCCCTCTATTTTCATTAATTCCCCTTGATAGCAGGAGGGTTCTGCAGGAGTGTCTGTATCAGGTATGTAAACGATTTCATCTTTTACTTCTGCATATGGTTCTTCGAGTTGATATGAGAAGGGTATTCCCACTTTGTATGAAGCTGCTGCATTGATAAATATGACTGCACCAACAGCTGCAATTGCTAAGGTTACAAAACTAATGACATAGAGATAGATGTGAAGCAGGGAGTTGACTCCTAGATTGATCTTTTGTTTTTTGTTTCTAGCTAAGTAAACAATTAGATATATGACTCCTGCTGTGGAGAGTAGGCTGAATAACGTTATTAGGATAAAATATATTATTCCCATGTAGTCTTCCATAGGTTTTAATGAAGATAATATAAATATGCAGGAAATTGGATTTGAACCAATGAACCCCGTAGGGAGCAGATTTACAGTCTGCCGCGATTGACCACTCCGCCATTCCTGCATGGAGCCAGAGGAGAGATTCGAACTCTCGACCTGCTGTTTACAAAACAGCTGCTCTGACCAACTGAGCTACTCGGGCTTAACTATGAAGTCTATTATATCCTAAAACGCTAGTCAATGCCACTCTCGGAGATTTGGATTGTCTGTGTATATGGGAAATGCTCTAGAAGGAGGCAGAGTCATAGAGCTCTTTTTAATAAAGTGGGTTTCCTCAATTCTACCCCAAGGAGTAGAACGATTTGGAATCCCTAGCTCTTGGCTGTGGAGCTATGACACCACCTTGTTCTTCTAGAGCTTTACATTATCCCATGAGAAAAAAAGGAAATCCAATAGGTTGGGGCTTATAGTTGAGTAAAGATTGCTCCATTAAAAGAATCCAAGTAACAAAAGTATTTTTGAGCTTAAAGTTCCAATTAGAAACGATGCAATTGATCCGGATTTAAATATGGGAAGTACCAGTATGAGTATAAGGGGGATATAATATTTCTCCAGATTATCCCAGTAATATGCAAGTTTTTTAGGAAGGATAGAACCAACAATCTTGTGGCCATCTAGTGGGGGGATAGGGATGAGGTTGAATATGGCTAAGACAAGGTTAACCATTGCAAAGGTAAGTAGGAATGTAAAGAACAAGCCTGATATATATGGTTTGAAAATATGGTTTACTAATGCGGTTAGTAGTAGGAGAAGAATATTGGATACAGGACCTGCTAAAGATGTTAGGGCAATACCCAGTCTTTCGTTGTCAAAATTTCTTGGATTAATAGGTACTGGTTTACTCCACCCAAATCTTAAAATTATCATAGATATTGCTCCAATTGGGTCTATATGTGCCAAAGGATTTAGTGTGAGTCTTCCATGTGCTTTTGGTGTTGGGTCTCCTAGTTTTACAGCTGTAATTGCATGAGCATATTCATGGACAGTAGAAGCAATCAATATTGATGGAATGGCGAATATAATCCAGTACATGGTCTCTGATATTAATGGGTTCATGTTTCTATTATACAAAAATATTTCATCTTTAGTATGATGGCAGGAGTTGGGACTCGCTTTAAAGGGGTGGGATGGGTGTGGTGAAGGGCTTGGCAATACCCTAAGGGGTATATTGTCTGGTGCTGGAGATCTAAAGAAAATTCTTACTCCTATTAGGTATTCAAGTAGAGGGTTTATTACTATTCTTTAGAAACCCTTATACTACCTATACCATTTTTTAAGATATAGTAGAGATAGGAGAGAGATTTCCAATAGAAATCCTTTATCGAATCTATAATATTTGCTGAAAAGTAATAACCTCTACGAACAATATCATGAGAAGCTATATCTAACCTCCTGTTCAATATGTTAAGACTCTTTCTCTCTTCAATGACCTCTTTGATAGAATCAACTTGTATATCCTTACTGTTTTCTGAAAGATCCAAATCAGAACTGCTCATAATGCTCTTTAAAATTTTTGAAACAGATAACACATCCTTTATTAACACCTCCTCAGGGCGAATAATGCTCCCATCAGTATTATGCTTATACCTATTTGGAACATTTAAAGTAACAATATTACCTGTTAAACCAAACTCTACAATATGTCTTGCATCAGTAGTACCACCTGCCAACCCCCTCTGTATATCGATATTCTCTTGGTCAGATATGTTGTTTATCATACTTTCAGCTAAATTCTTTGTCTCCTTGTTGTACAGACACGATTTCTCTGAAATGTTTAAGATAGGTCCATCCTCATAGTTTAGATTAGAATACTTTTTCTTTTTTGTAATTGGATATACCTTCATTGATTCTAAATTGATCACAATATCATCTTCAGAGATATTTAATGAGTTGTTTTTCGAAATATTGAAAGAACTTTGTTGTAATACCTCCTCGTGTTTTGTAAAAACAAACTGTATACCATATTCTCCCTCTACAATATCTTCAATACTATTTAATATCAAACATGTAACAATATCATTATCATGACTTCTTCCCAATATCTTTGTATCTGTAAATACTGTTTTTCCTGTATTCCAAAGACCTTGAGAGTTTTTGGGAATATCAAAACCAGAAGAAATTTCTACATCTCTGTTTCCTAATCCAAAAGCTTTTTTAAGTTCTACATCCCCCAAGTACTTACCAGAGGGCGAGTATACAGATATCGGTGCATATTCATTTACCCTGTCTAAATACAGTGTTCCCATGGCTATACCTTCTCTACTGTTTTTGAATATGAAGCCTGGGTGATCAAGATGAGAAAAGAACATTATTCTCCTCGCATTTGTACCTTCCCTTACTATACTCGATATGTAGTAGGGGGTCTCCTCATACTCTAACCCATTATCAGAAAGGTATGACTTAATATATTCACTCTTTTGATTTATACAGAATGGTGCAGCAGGAATATCATAGTACTCCTTAATTATCTTCTTGAGCCTGTTATCCAACATATGAATATATTACAAAGGTTAGGGTAGTAATTACAATTTGAGCTATCCAAGCGGTTAGTATTACTCTCCATTGAGTCCATCCTGAATTGAGCAGGTGTAGGTGTAGTGGCGCTATCTTGAAAAACTTCTTTTTAAATATCTTGACACTAAATATTTGAATGAAGCTACTGATACCTTCAATTAGGAAAAGAGAAATTACAGGTATTGTAAAAAGAAGATTGTATCGGAAGGTTAAGAAGGCAAGGATAGTGCCAATAGCATATGAACCACTGTCTCCCAGAAATACCTTCGCAGGCTTAATGTTGAAAGCAAGAAATGTAACTAAGAATGTTAGAGTTAGCAGGATTAGTAAGAATATATTACTTTGTCCATACTGGGTATATTCAAGATATGCAAAAAAAAGAAAGGATGGGATTGCTATACCAGCAGCTAGTCCATCCATACCATCAGTAATATTAAAGGAGTTTAATATGAAGGCTAGTGGGATAGCCAAGATGGAAGCAAATACGATTGAATCAGAGAGTAGGAAGAGTGCGACAAACAGAACTAGGATTTCGATAGGGAGTTTGTATCTTGCTTTCATACCCCAACGGTTCATCTTTTTGTAAAGAAAGAATTCGAAGATATCATCAATAAATCCTAGAGTACCCAGTAGTATGGCAGAGGCAGATATGATTAGGGACTCGGTTGAAGTTGAAAATGCGAAAATATATATAGCCAAAATGATTATTAGTAGAACCCCAAAAGAAGACGGTGTGGCAATGTTGGATAACATATGTTTGTAGTATCTTTTGTTTCTTTGTTTCTTTACCTCTTTGTTGTCCGTTTCCATTTTTTTGTAAAAACCCAAATTCCTAAGAAGAGTGATTAATACAGGGGCAAGTATTAGATTGGTTAGTAACATTATTAATATAGTCTTTACCGTTATTTCCATGTTTCAATTATATCATCTTAAAATTATCATAGATATTGCTCCAAAGCATATACATGGACGGTAGAAGCAATCAGTATTGAAGGTATGGCGGGTATAATCCAATGCATTGCTTCTGATATTTGTGGGCTCATCTCTCCATTATACAAAATAATTTCATCTTTAGTATAATAATAGTGGGGGTTGAGACTCGCCTTAAAAGAGATAAAGTGGGTGGAAGGAAAGGTTTAGGGATACCCCAAGGGGTATGTCAACTGATGTTGGAGATCTAAAGACAATTCTTAATTTTATTGACCTCTCAAAATGAAATATTCAGAAACAAAGAAAGTAACTGTCTTAGGAATTGGTGGCGAAGGTGCTTACTACTTGGCTAAATTCTTACTCCTATTAGGTGCCCAGGTCAATGGTTATAATATGAAAGAGAGTGAAAGGACAAAGGAATTAGAGGATTTGGGTGCAAAGATAAACTACAGAAATCCTAAAGAGGATGTTTTTGATACAGATTTTTACATTTTTTCCTCAAATATCCCCTCATCTGTTATGGATAATGTTTTTAAAGCTAATCCAAAATTAAAAAAATATGAAGTAGGGGAGTTCTATCACAAATTAGTTAAAGAGTATGAGAATAATTTACTTAATGAAAAGGAGAAAGATGCTTTTTTGAAGTCTGATATAGCTCCTTTGTTTAACATTGATCTTTGTAGAATGAGATATATCTCTGTAACAGGTACGGATGGTAAAACAACAACTTCAACAATGGTTTATCACATGTTAAAAGAGAATGGTTTTAAACCTGCATTAATTACAACAGTAGCTGCTTTTATAGGTGATGAACAGATAGATACAGGTTTTCATACTACAACTCCTACAGCACAGAATATGTTTGAGTTGATAAAAAAGGCTGAAAAGAATAAATGTACACATATTATAATTGAATCAACATCTCATGGACTTGAACAGGGTAGGTTGGCAGGTATAAAGTTTGATAATGTCGGATATACCAATATTACTACAGAGCATTTAGATTATCACAAAACTAGAGAGAGGTATTTTCAGGCTAAGGCTTTGTTGATAACAGATCATCTAAAGGAGGATGGTAGTGTTACCTTGAATGAAGATGATGATTCTTTTGATAAATTAAAGAAAATTGCAAAAATACATTCTTCATACAGTATAGAGAAAGAGGCAGATTTCTATGCAACAGATATTTTAGAACATGAAGATAGAATATTGCTTAAGGTAAATGGTTTAGAGTGTACACTACCTCTAATTGGATTATTTAATGTAAGTAATTTCCTCTGTGCTCTGTCTATCTGTACTAAAGAAGGAATTCCTTTGGAAAAGTTGCTATCAAGTATAGCTAGTTTGCAACCAGTTGTTGGAAGAATGGAGGTTCTTCAGCAGAAACCATTCATTGTAATTGTAGACTTTGCACATACAGCTAATTCTACTGTTAATGCTTTGAAATCAGCTAAGAAACTTGTAAAAGATGGTTCTAAATTGATACATGTCTTTGGTTGTGCAGGGCAGAGAGATCCTGGGAAGAGGGCTAAGATGGGTAAGGCATCTAATGAGTATGCTGATATTACAATTCTTACAGCAGAAGATCCGAGATTTGAAAGTCTGAAAGATATTAATGATGAGATAGAGAGGGGATGGAAAGATGGTGGTAACAAAGGGGTCCAGATATTTAGATTTGATGATGATACTGTTAATGTAAAAGTCAGAAGGGATGCCATACTGAAAGCTTTTGATTTAGCAAAAGAGAACGATGTCATTATCATTACTGGTAAATCCCATGAGAGTTCCCTGTGTTTTGGGAATGTAGAATATGATTGGAATGATATTACTGAAGTTCGGAAGTTAATTTCCTAATTGTTAAACTTAATCCCATTTTTTCTAAATCTTCTCCAAAGAGTGGGATGAAAGGGATATGGTGCTTTTCGCAAAATCTTCTCAGGTTTTCATGTTGTTCTCTTTTCGTCTTGCTGTTGCACTTCTTGCTGTATCGAGTTATCTCAACAAGTACACCATCTTTTAATTCCGGGTGATAGATGTAGAAATCTGGAATACTACGACACTGTTTCATATCTTCTTCGTCTTGTTCTTTCAAGTGGGGCTCTCTGTAAACAACAAGTCCAGCCTTGATTAACTTAAGGGCATAGTCTGCTTCTAGGTCATCCATGAGGTTTGTGGAATAGTTAAGTTTTTCTTTTAATCCAAATTCATTAACATTTTTCTTCCTGTTACTCTTTCTGTGCGTTTCAATGTACTCCTCGTCGATAGGAGCACCCAAATCTAAGAAGAGGTTGATATCCTATGCTTTTTCATTACAGTAATCATCTAATTCTTCTTCAATTTCAGGATTTTCCATATACTTTACGTTTTTGAAACTAACTCTTGTAGGATACAAAATATGGCTCAATATTACAACTTTTTAATAAATCTGAATTATTTGCTTGCACCAATTAGGTTATTGATATATAATGCACGCTATGGCAAAAATGTGTGAACTTTGTGGAAAATCTACGATGTCTGGAAACAGAATACAGCATAAGCACTCTGTTGGGTGGAGATATAAAGCACCTAAGACTAAAAGAGGGTTTAAACCTAACTTAAGGAGTCTTGCTGTAGATATTGAAGGTACACCATCTACAATAGATGTGTGTATGAAATGCTACAAGAAGCTTAGAAAAGAGCAGGAGTAATGTTTTCTTCAATTTGGACCTAAACAACTTTTTTTGGTATAATGCTATCGACTTAATGTCAAGAAAACAATGGCTTAAAAGGACTCTGAATTGAGCCCTTTTTTGCTTTTTATACCTCTATCTCTTTATTCCAACAACATATACCTTTCTTCCATAAATAATGTTACAATCAATTCACAATTAATTAATTGTATATTTTTTGTACATGGGTATATTTGATTCCTTCTGGGAACTTCTAACATACGATTTAGGTATAGACTTAGGTACTGCTAATACAATGGTATATCTTAGAAACCATGGAGTGGTAGTATCTGAGCCTTCTGTTGTTGCAATAGATAAAAGAACAAAAGTTGTGCTAGCTGTGGGTAAAGAAGCTAGACAGATGATTGGTAGAACACCAAGTAATATTGTTGCAGTCAAACCACTTAGAGATGGTGTGATCTCAGACTTTGATACAACACAGGCAATGATTCATCATTTCATTACAAAAGCACATAAATATTACAACAAGGGTTTGAAGTTACAACGACCACGAGTAATTGTTGGTGTACCATCATCAGTTACAGAGGTAGAAAGACAAGCAGTCATTGATGCTGTAAAGACTGCCCAAGCTAGACAGGTATATATTGTTGAAGAATCCATGGCAGCAGCCATTGGGGCAGGATTACCCATAGAGGATGCTTCTGGAAGTATGATAATTGACCTTGGTGGAGGTACTACTGACATTGCAGTATTCTCCTTAGGTGACATTGTTGTTGGTAAAACAATGAAAACAGCAGGAGATGAAATGGATCAGGATATTGTCAACTACATCAGGTCTAAGTACAACATGCTAATCGGTGAGCGTACGGCAGAGGATATGAAGATTATGATGGGTTCAGCAACTCCTCTTAAGAAAGAGAAGAAATATCCGGTACAGGGTAGGGATTTGTTGACAGGTCTTCCTAAGACAATAGAGTTGAGCAGTATTGAAGTGAGGGAGGCTATCATGAATACGATTTCATTGATTACAGAGGTGATAAAAGATGCGATTGAAGAAACACCACCAGAACTTCTTAAAGACTTGGTTTCTTCTGGTGTATATATCGCAGGTGGTGGTGCATTAATTAGAGGGTTGGATACATATTGGACTGAGGAGTTAGAATTACCAGTAAAGATAGTTGAAGACCCACTCTCCGCTGCTGCTAGAGGTACATCCTTAATGCTTGATCATATTGACTTGCTTGATAGGGTACAAAAATCTTGGGAAGAGTTAGTTTAGACTTTAATATATGTTAAACAGAAAGAAAGCTACCAAAAACATATTGGGAGATAATGCTTTACTTCTTGTTGGGTTAGTAGTTGCAGGAATATTTTTTCTACTGGACACTCTCTCTGCTGTTAAACCCCTCCGAGATGGTATCTCCTTTCTTTTTAATCCAATATATGTTGATGGGAAAGAGGTAGCGAATGAAGTGAAAGGATATTTTGGAACAGTTGGCAAGATAGATGAGTTTAGGAAAGAGTTTAATGAATTGAAAGTTGCAACTTATGAAAAAGATATTAACAATGCTCACTATCAGGTCTTGCTAGAGGAGAATGATTCCTTAAGAAAACAGGTTACCTTGGGTAATATGGAGAAGAAGTATCTTTTAGGGAAAGTTTTAGAAGTTGAAAATATTAGTAATATGCGGATAGATAAAGGGGAGAAGGAAGGGGTGAAGAAGGGTGCGGTTGTCTCTGTAGGCAATATGTTTGTTGGACTTGTTCAGAGTGTTGATAGTGAAGGTGCTTTGGTAGTTCTACCATATTCTAAGAGTAGTACATTTAAGGTTTTTGTGACGAATGTTGGGGTGAAGGATGGGAAGATTGTTGAAGGTGTACCAATGTTGAGTAAGGGTGTTGTTAGAGGTGGAGGTGATGATATTAACATTGAGAATATATCGATGAATTCTACTGTGGAAGAAGGGGATATTGTGGTTACAATGGATGAGAGGATAGGGGGGTATTTTGTTTTAGGGCGGATTGCGAATTTAGTTGATAATCCTGCAGCTACATCAAAGAGTGCAAAGGTAGCACCTTTAGTGGACTATGATGATTTAATGACAATATTTGTGGAGATAGAATAGTATGAAAATAGTTTTAGAAATATTATATATCGCGGTAGGATTCTTCCTCTTGGTTTTCTTGGAATCCATATTTGTTAACCTTTTCTCCTTTAGGTTGATATTTCTGCTATTTCTTTTTGCATACAAAAAAATTGATTGGAAGAAGCTTCTGGTTGTTGCATCTGTGCTTTCTTTAGTAATGGATGTGACAATGCATTACAAACTTGGGACAAATCTTCTCATGCTCATTGTTCCATTAGGAATGTTTTCTCTTTTCTCGACATTCTCATCTGTGGAGGATGGTATTGGTTCATATATTGTTCGTTTTGTTTCAATATTACTCTATCATATTCTTAACCTAATATTGCCTTCACTGCTTCTTACTGGAACTTTAGGAGTTATCAATGGTAAGCTTTTAATCTATGCATTAATTAATTCTTTAGTTTCTATCCTGCTCTTCTTGTTGGTTAATTACATAATTGGTGGTATTAGGAAGAGGGGAGATGCATCTAAGATTAGATTGAAATAGTGGGTGATATGGGATTAAAGATTTCTAAAAATATTGAGAAAGAATACAAGAAACAGGGGTTTAAGGTTAGCTTTTCTCCCAAGACTTTGTTTAATGATATTAAACAGTCTTTTAAACGAGGGAAGGAAGATGGGTTTAATCCGGTATGGAACTATGTGTTGCTCTTTGTTGCTTTTGTCTTGATGTTTGGTTTTCTTTTTTATCAACTTTCATCTTTGCAGATAGTGCAGGGGGAAGAGATGTTGGAGAAGTCTAAGAGCAACCAGATTAGGGTGAGGAAGGATACTGCATTTAGAGGGGTAATTATGGATAGGCATGGTAAACTGTTGGCACAGAATGTTCCATCGATGAATGTATATCTTTCTGTTGAGAAATATTTAGACAAGAAGGGGTATGTTGACACAGAGGCTTTGGAGAAATCTTCGGATACCCTAGGGGGTATAATCGGTGACCTTTGGAAAGATAATTTGGTTGATCAAAACGAACAGTATTCCTCTATCTCCGAAAAGATATATTCTATTTACGACAAAGACCCATATTTTACTGAGGTTCTTGTTGCTAGAAATGTAGATAATGAGATGGCAATTAAGATTAAGGCTGCGGCTAACGAATTGCTTGGGGTATATGTAGATAGTGGTAGTAAGAGGGAGTATGTTGGCGGTGAGGCTTTTTCCCATATATTAGGCTATACAGGTAATGTAACAGCAGAGGATTTGAAGAACCTAGATTATGTTGATTCGACAGATGTTGTTGGAAGGACAGGGTTGGAGAAAGAGTATGATGAGAGGTTGATAGGGGAAGATGGACAGGTTGCTTGGGAGGTGGATTCAATGGGTAGAATGGTTGAGGATGAAGGATATGTTCTTAAGAAGTCTGTTTCTGGTGATAACTTGTATTTGACTATAGATGCTGAGTTGCAGAAAAAGGCGTATGAGGTGCTAAAACAGAGTGTGGCTGACTACGGTGCTGTCGGTGGTGCTGTTGTAATTGAAGATGTGAAAACAGGTGGGTTGCTTACTCTAACCTCCTATCCATCGTATGATAACAATCTTTTTGTAGGTGGAATATCTCAGAAGGACTTTGATGTGATTCTTAACAATCCTGGGAATTCCTTGTTAGACAGGGCGATTGCTGCACAGATGCCACCTGGGTCTGCATTTAAACCATTAGTTGCCGCTGCTGCATTGGATGCTGGTGCGATAACAAAAAATACGGTGTATGTTAGTAGGAGAGGCTATACCTTTACAGGTGGCACACCTTTCCAAGAGTATCACAACAACGCATATGGACCATTGAATTTGATTGATGCTATCTCTGTTTCTTCTAATATATATTTCTGTGAGATTATACGAAACTGGGATATGAATGCGCTGGTGCCATATCTGGAGAAGTTTGGTATTGGGAAATTAACGGGTGTTGATATTCCTGGGGAAGCCGCTGGGCGATTACCTTCTCCTGCAAACAAGAAGGAGTTGTCGAAGTATAGTCCGTGGTTGGAGCCTGTGTGGTATCCGGAGGGGGATTCTTGCAACTCGGTGATTGGGCAGGGGATTACATTGGTGACACCGATACAGATGGCGAACTGGACTGCTGCGATAGCTAATGGGGGGAAATTGAATACTCCGCATCTTGCCGATTTTTTTGAAAACGAGGAGGGGGAGAAGAGCTATCCTGAGTTTAAACCTTTAGGTGAGAATATTTTGTCAGCCGATGCTTTGAAGACTGTACGTGAGGGGATGTGGAGTGCAGTTAATGGGCCTAGAGCAACTATTCGCGGTGTTGCTGGGATTCCAGATGTCTCTGTCGCGGCAAAGACAGGTACTGCGGAGTTTGGCAAGTTGAACAAAAAGGGGCAATACGAGCATACGCACGCTTGGGTGACAACCTTCTTTCCTGCGGAGAATCCGAAATATGCGCTTACCATCTTCCTCGAGGATGGAGGGCAGAGCTACAACGCAGTGAAAAGCGCGAGGGAGCTGATTATCTGGATGAAGGACCACGGAAGACTCCCATAGCATCTTAGGGTCTGTCCCTGGTCTGGTCCCAGAGTTTCTTCCATGGATAGTCCTGTGGTCGCTTTACCAACCCTTCCGCTACGGGGTTTTTCTTGATGTACTCACGCGCTTGCTTGAGATCTTTTTTGTACCTTAACATTTTGGCTTCATAGCGACCTTGGAACAGATGACCAACTCTTTTGTACTTTTTGTTTATATGCATGGCAAAGGCAACCGTAAGCTTTTGCATAAACTTGGAAAGAATCTTTGGATTTCTACCTATTTTAATAATCATGTGAAAATGGTTGTCCATAATGCAAAAACAGTCTAGCTTCAAATCTGTACCACGTATATTTTTATACAAGAGGGATATGAAGAAACGTTTGTCCTCAGCGTATTTCAAGACCGCCTCACGGTTGTTTCCTCTGTTGTATATGTGATAGTACGTATATGTTTTGTAGTTGCGCTTGGTTCGTGCCATATTTACAAGCATATCATATGAAGATGAACGGACGATTAACTCGGGAAAGAGGGACAGATCTGGGACAGACCCTTAAAGAATTGACATCGGAATGGGAAGTCTGTATACATTAATTATATAAATTGTCTTTTTATATCAGATGTTTACAAAAAGGGGCGGTTTGTTCAGAATCTTTTTTACGATTTTCTTACTATTGGGTTTTGTTTTTTTGTTTGGTGAGAAAACGTTTGCCGTTTGTGATGGGACAGGCTCTAATTGGACAGTTCCCCCAAAAACAGAGCCATATGAGCCAAAAAGTACTTTGGAGACAGAAGCAGTTCTAACTAATGTGTCAGAGGCAGATGGTTTTGGGAAGTTTATCCTGTTTTTTAATGGTTGGAGAAAAGAACAGGCTATTGCTGAAGGTACTTACGAATTAGGAACACCAGGAGATGGTGGGTTGGGGGGAAGTACTCTAACATTGACAGCCACTACAGATGAAAGTGGGAAACCGGCTTGGAAAGCTCGTACGGTGATACCACTAACTGCGAGCTTCGCTTATGGTAATAATATTCGTTATGATTGGACAGATTCTAGTGGGACATTATCAGAATCGTGTTCATTAGGAGCAGCCTTCTATTTCTCTCAAGCGGACACCTGTACTAGTGGTGATGGTTCTTCGAGTTCTGAGTGGATCCAAACAACTGGCAAAACTCCATATTCCCCAGGGAGTGTTGCAGTAACTAAGATTAAGGTGACTGATTGGCAAGGTATAACAGATGATATAAGTTTCTTTTTTGATGGTTGGGAATTTGAATATGGTCAGGAAAATAAGGGTTGGGATCCAAGAGCTGAACTAACAGTAACCGGAACATCGGGAGATACTGAGAGAGTTATAACTATGAAAATGCCGATAGCGGCTACTCATGCAGATGGGTGGCATAGAATAAGTTACAGTTGGGCAATAAAGGATAGTTACAGAAGATGTTCTACTAGAAATATGATTATGGTAAAGAATCCAAGTGTTAAGGGAGGAACAACTGTTCCTACTGGTAGAACTATGCCAAAAACAGGTCTCCTTGATGATGTTAATAAAATAATTGTTTTAGGGGTAGGGTTGGTAATATTAGGTTTGACATGGACTTTAGTATTCCCACTCATAAGGAAGACCAAGCAGATGTACTTTGTTACATCTACAGAGATATCCAAGGGTGTTAAAATTGCAAAAGAGAAGAGTGCAAAGAGGAGAATGTTTAATAGGAGAGATAGATTTGAGAAGAAGATTTAGATACCAGTTTTAATCGTTTGTTCATAACTCTCTTGTATAATGGGAGTATATGCAGATAGTTAGACCAAGTGGGTTACTTCTGGAAATCCCAGATCCACCCAAACAACTTTACTGTTACGGCGATATTTCCTTGCTTGAAAAGAAATCGATAACGATTGTTGGAACTAGAGGTATAACAAAGTATGGTATGAAGATATTGGATATGTTTTTGGATATCTTCTTAAAAGACTTGGGTGTTGTTGTAGTTAGTGGTCTGGCGAGGGGTGTTGATGCATATACACACAAAAAATGCTTGGAAAGAGGTATTTCTACCATTGCAGTAGTACCAGGTGGAATAGATACAGCAATACCTGTTTCTAACAGGTGGATTTGTAAGCAGATGGTAAAAGAGAATTTGGTTATAGCAGAATATCCTAAAGGTACTAAGTTGAAGAAATATATGTATATACAAAGGAATAGGATACTGGCTGGGGTATCTCCTTCTACAATTGTAATTGAGGCAGGAGAGAATAGTGGGTCTCTTACAACTGCTAAGCTAGCGTTAGATTACAACAGGGAGGTATATGTTGTGCCTGGGGATATAACGAGTCCTGTATCAAGGGGGTGCAATCTTCTTGCTAAACAAGGGGCAAATATTCTAACAAGTGTAGAAGACATGAAGGAAATATTTGGAATAGTAGGGGAACAGAGGCATTTTTTCTAATATTCCCCTCCTAATTATTAAATAATTGTTTACAGCAAGGTGGAAAGCTGAAAATAATCCCTTGCTGGCGAGGAAAAATGTACATACTAAATGTGTGTGGTATAATACTAAGATATGGCAAAAACTAAAAAGACAACTAAAAAGAAAGAAGAAGGAAAGGGTTACAACAACCTTTTGATTGTTGAATCTCCTTCTAAGGCTAAGACAATAAATAGATATTTGGGAAAGGATTTTAAGGTGTTGGCAACTGTTGGACATATTATTGATCTACCTAAGAGCAAGTTGGGGGTTGATGTAGAGAATGACTATGAACTGCTTTGGGAGCAGATATATGGTAAAGGAAAGGTCGTGAAGGAACTTAAGAAAGCAATTCCTAAGAATGGAAATGTGTATCTAGCAATGGACCCTGATAGAGAAGGAGAGGCGATTGCATGGCATACTGCTAATTCCTTAGGCCTTAAAGATCCGAAGAGAGTTACATTCCATGAGATTACAGACTCCGTAATTAAGGAAGCAATTTCAAAGCCGAATAAAATAGATATGAATTTGGTGGATGCACAGAAGGCTAGGAGGGTGCTTGATAGGTTGGTGGGATACAAACTTTCAGAATTGCTTTGGAAAAAGATCTGGTATGGTCTCTCTGCTGGTAGAGTACAATCTGTTGCTTTGAGATTAATTGTTGAGAAGGAGGAGGAGAGAGAGGCTTTCAAGTCCGAGGAGTATTGGGATGTGAAGGTTGTTTTGAAGGATGGTGAAGGTCATATTCTGGAAGCAAAGTTGCAGAAGAAAGATGGAAAGAAATATATTCCCAAGACAGAGAAGGAGGTAGAGGAGTTCCAGAAGAAGATAGGGGATAGTAAGTTTGTGGTGAAGGATATTGTTAAGAAGAAGGTGAGTAAACATGCATATCCTCCATATACTACTTCAACGCTTCAGCAGTCTGCGTACAATACGCTTGGATTTACTTCCAAGAGAACGATGAGTGTTGCTCAGATTTTGTATCAGGCAGGATACATTACCTACATGAGAACAGACTCTACAACATTGAGTAAGAAAGCAATTGATGGGATTAGGAAGTTAGTAGAGGAGAGGTATGGGAAGGGATATATTCCAGAGAAGCCCAATTACTACAAAACAAAGTCTAAGAATGCACAGGAGGCCCACGAAGCTATTCGACCAACAGATTTCTACATGGATTCAGAGAGGGTTGGAAAAGAATTGGGTGATACGGCTAAGAGATTGTATGAATTAATATGGAAGAGGGCTGTTTCTTCCCAGATGAGCAGTAAAGAGGTTGAGGTGTTGACAGTTTCTGTTGTTCCTAAGGATTTGAAGAGTCCTGAATATTTGTTTGTAATGGGAGGTGAGAGAGTTCTTTTTGATGGGTTTAGAAAGGTGTTGCATATTAAATCATCTCAGGAGGATTTGCAGGAGATGTATGCAATGGAGAAGGGTGAGGAGTTGGAGAAGGAGAAGTTTGTTAATGAGCAGAAGTTTACACAACCTCCAGCTAGATATACTGAGGCCTCATTGATTAAGAAGCTTGAGCAATTGGGTGTTGGAAGACCATCTACATATGCAACTATCATCTCTACAATTCTTGCGAGAGGGTATGTATTGAAAGAAGAGAAAGCACTTCTTCCATCAGATGTTGGGAGATTAGTTACGAATTTCTTGAGGAATAATTTTGCAAGGTTGGTGGATTATGCATATACAGCAGAGGTGGAGGATTCTTTAGATGCAATATCTTTAGGGAAGAAGGAGTATGTTCCGGTGATAGATAAGGAGTATAAGATGCTTGTGGAAGGTATTGAGAAGGCGGAGAAGGAGGTTAAGAAAGAAGATGTTGTGATATTAGGGAAGTCAGAAGAGAAATGTCCGGAGTGTGGGGCGGAAATGGTGATAAGGGTAGGTAGATATGGTAAGTTTCTTAGTTGTTCTAAGTTTCCAGAGTGTAAGGGGATGAGGGATCTTGCAGGGAATATGGAGTCTTTGGATTTTGATAAGTATGCAAAGCCAGAGAAGTGTCCTAAATGTGGAAGTGGGTTGGTGTTGAAATTTGGGAAATATGGTCAATTCTGGGCTTGTGAGAAGTATCCAGAGTGTAAGGGAGTGGTATCTTTGTTGTTGAAGGAGAAGTGTCCAGAGTGTGGTCATCATTTGGTGGAAAGAAGGAGTAAGTGGGGAAGGAAGTTCATTGGTTGTAGTAACTATCCTGATTGTAAGTATATTAAGAATGCTTTTAAGGGGAAGAAGGGAAAAAAGAAGTAGATGTCCCCTAAGGGAGAGAGGCATTCCCGCGGTAAGCAATGTTGACCTTTGGTAGTCCTCTCATCGTGATTAGCTCCATTATATCCTGCTTTTCTTTCTAGTCAAGGTGTTCTGAACAGATTTAATCTCCAGTTCATCTTTGTCATGTAAAATGTATATATGCTTCCTAGGGAAAAATATATACAAAAAGGTATAGATGCTCTATCCGATATGGAGCTTTTAGCTATAATAATAGGAAGAGGGATTAAGGGGAAGGATTTTTTATCTGTATCCAGAAGTGTGTTAGGAAAGATGAGGAAAGTCCTTGAGAAGGGAGAGGCAATTACCCTGGGAGGTATCTGTGAGGTTGATGGGATAGGGGAGGTTACAGGGATGAAAATACTGTGTGGTATTGAACTTGGAAGAAGATTGTATGATTTAGGGAATAAGGAGAAGATAATTATTCATAATTCTGAAGATGCATATCTTGTTTTGAAGTATATTGGGAAGAGGAAACAGGAGCACGTTGTTGCACTTTTTCTTAATTCTAGGTTTGAAGTAATCACCAAGAAAGTTATATGTATAGGTAGTTTAGATGGAGTGAATGTATTACCTAGGGACATTATAATCCCAGCATTGGAGTGTAATGCAAGTAGTGTGATAATGGCACATAATCATCCATCTGGGGATAGTTCTCCGAGTATGGAGGATGTTGAATTAACAAGGAGAATGAATAGTGCTTTAGAGCTTGTGGGTCTTACACTCCTTGATCATATTGTGGTAGCGAAAGATGAATGGAGGAGGGTGGAGATATAATAGGGGGTGTATTTGGAAGATTATATACAGAGATAGACAACTCTCCTTGACTATTGCAAACCCCATAGTAAGTGTGGTATAATATACTAGGCTTCTAATAATAGTAGCCTAGCTCATTAAAAAGATGTCTGAAGTATATCACGCTTTAAGTGTGTTTAAGTATCTGTATTTTAAACTTACTTAATGCGTGGTATACGCAAATATTAAGAAAGGAGAAGAGGGAAATGAAACTGTTTAAAGTTCCCGTAAGGGAAAACGAGTTTCGGGTGATTTGGGAGAATGGTCGAGATGGTTCTCCGACCATTGTGCCATGGGCGGTTGGACCTGTTTATGAACGGGTCCTGACAGAGGACTCTCTAAAGAACCCACCGAGGGATGTCGTTGCAATTTCCTATGTAATGGATGCAACGGTGATGTACCATACTGCATCCATCCCATTATTCACCATTGTTGGTGAACCAACGGAGGTGGAGTAAACACACCCTCTCTGCACAGGCTAACAGGCTATATTCAATTGGGAATATAGCCTTGAGGCCTTGGGCCTTAAGTGAGACCTTACATAGGTCCTCACACCTTTCTAAAAAGACATCTGGCCTGGGTGAGAAGAAGACATATATTGTCTTGTAATGTAAATATTTTTAATATTTTCATTCTCTTCTTGCCTGGGCTTTTTTCTTGCAATAAATAAAACATCACTGTATAATCCAAACGTTTAATATATATCTCATATATTTCTGACCAATCCTGGGTAGAAATACCCTTCAGAAATATTAATTAAAAGGAAAGGAATACGCATATGACAGAAGCCAAAAAAGAGGTCTCTCAGAAGACAGAGACTAAAAATATCAGTCTTCCAATGCCCGAACTTCTAGATCTTCTCAAAGCAGGAGCACACTTTGGTCATAAAAAGAGTGCATGGAATCCTCGAATGGAAGAATATATCTATGAAGAAAGAAATGGGATTCATATCATAGATTTAGTAAAGACAATGGAGAACCTCAAGGTTGCTCTTGAGAAACTTCAAAGCTATGCAAATCGTGGTAATATCCTCATTGTAGGAACAAAAGGACAAGCAGCTACAATTGTTGAAGAAGTAGCTAAAAAGAATGGAATGTTCTACATTAACAGAAGATGGCCAGGTGGTCTTTTTACAAATTTCGATGTAATTAAGAAGAGTGTAAACTCATTAATTAAGATGGAAGAGCAGATTGCAAGAGGTGCACAGGGTTTAGTTAAGAAGGAAGTTCTTTTGCTTAAGAGAGATGCAGAGAGGTTAAACAAGATGTATGAGGGTGTCAAATTCATGGAGAAACTTCCAGAGGCAATCATTGTGATTGACAGTAAAGTGGAGGAGAATGCAATTAGGGAGGCAAATAATGTTGGTATTCCAATCATTGGTCTCATTGATACAAACTGTGATCCAGACCTTTTGGATTACCCAATTCCAGCTAATGATGATTCATTAAAGAGTTTAAGTCTTTTTGTTGAGCTTTTTGGTAAAGCAGTTAAGGGAACAAAGGCAGCACAGGCGTTAGTTACTTTAAGAACAGAGAATAGTGCAATGCTTGCAAAACTTGAGGTAGTGGCAGCAGAGGAAAAAGAGAGAAAGGCCAAGATGGAAGCTGAAGATCGAGAGAGAATGAAAGCATTGAGAGAAGGAAAGGTAGGTGTGGGAAGTGGTTCGGTTGTAAGGGTTGTAAAGAAGGAGAAAGATATTGATGCAGAAATCAAGCAGGCAGAAGAGGTTAAGAAGGAGGAGGACAAGAAGAGTATGGAGGATTTGGGTCTTTCAGCAAGAATTATTAAAGCATTGGAAAGTAATGGTGTTAAATCAGTAGTTGAGTTAAAAAAGATGTCTAAGGATGAGCTTTTGACTCTGAAGGGAATTGGTGAGAAGGCTGTAAAGGATATTCAAAAGGCAATTAAGTAAATTAAATTTTTAGAGTAAAGATATGGCAAAAGTAACAGTAGATGATATTAAGAATTTAAGAGCAAAGACTTCTGCGGGAATGGCTCTTTGTAAGGAGGCTTTAATGAAATCAGATGGTGATATGCAGAAGGCAGTTGAATATATTAATGAGAGAAGTGATGTGATTGGAAGATTGAGAGACCTTACAGGTGCTAAGATTGGACTTTGTAAGATTGCATATGCTGATGCAGAGAAGGATTTTGAGAAGGCTGTTGAGATAATTAAGGAGAGAGGTTGGGATCAGCCAATTGAGGGAGATCCAGATGAGAAGTATGAGGGTGTGATCGATGCATATGTTCATGGTAAGGATCAGAGGCTTGTTGCATTAGCAGAAGTGTCTTGCAAGACAGACTTTGTTGCTAAGAATGAGGACTTTAGAGCTTTTGTTCATGAGATTGCACTTCAGGTTGCTGCAATGAAGCCAGAGTTTGTTTCTAGGGAGGATATTGGTGAGGAAGAGGTTAAGAGTCTTAGAGAGGTGTTTGTGAAGGAGCTTGAAGCGGAGAACAAACCTAAGGAGATGATTGAGAAGATTGTTGAAGGGAAGTTGGATAAGCATTTTGGAGAGAAGTGTCTTTTGGAACAGAAGTGGTTTAAGGATGAGTCGAAGACTATGAAGGATCTTCTAGATGAAACAACACAGAAGATGGGAGAACCATTGATAATTAGAAGAATTCTTGTGTGGGAATTAGGGAAAAAGTAATTAATTTCTTCTGCCCCTAGATAATGGAAAAGCATGGAAGAAAATTTTGATATTGAGCAAGCAGAGTCTGTTTCTAATTCTGAGATAGGGAATGACTTTGAGATGAAGTTTGTACTTTCAGATAAGGATGTTGTTGATTCCATTTATCAATCTCTTCGCAATGGTGAGAGTGGGCAGATAGCGAGTCTTCAAATGAAGAGTCCCCTTCAGGTGGTTGCAATCTTAGCCCATTCAAATGGCGGTGAAAGTTTTGATTTGTCAGCACATATTCTTGTTAATAGAGAAGATTTTGTAGGTGAAGAAAGAGGGATGAATGAAATAATGAGAGATATTGTTTTGGAATTATCTGATGGTATAGATGATGAGGATGGGGAAGAAGAGGAGGATATTTACTATATTGTATCTACTAAGAGTAACGGTGAGCTTCTCATTACTGCAGAAGATGAGGGTTCTGTGTTGTCAATCTCGATGGGTGGGATAGCCAAATATGTTGGTAAGGAGGTAAAAGCGGAGGATTCGCCAAAGCTGACAAAAGAGAATCTTCAAGCATATCTTACTGTAATCCTAGATGTTACAGGGATTGCGATTCAGGAATTCTACAAAGGAAGTGATACTAGTAGATATTCACCTGTTTTAGAGATAACGAAATTAATTCCTGTTAGGCAACATAATGAACATGTAATAATGGCAGGTGATCGTAAGAGTCTCTTGAAAAGGATAGAGGTGAAGAAGGATAGATTAAACTATGCTCTAGATGATGTTGGTGGGCAAGAGCAAGCGAAGGAGATAGTAGAATTATGTTTGTTAGGTTTTAACTCACCTGAGGTCTACAAAAAATGGGGTATTGAACCTCCTAGGGCGTTACTATTTCATGGTCCAGCTGGGACAGGGAAGACATTAATGGCGAAGGTCTTAGCATCATCTTCTGATTCGAGGTTTTTTAACGTTAGATCTATAGATATAGTTTCTGGTTGCTTTGGGGATTCTGAGCGAGCATTGAAAGATGTCTTTAATTATGCAAGGAAGGGAGAGGGGAGAACAATTGTTTTCTTCGATAAGATTGATGTGTTAGCGCCATCTGTAAAGGATGCATACGAAAATGCCGAGAGAGTTGTTGGGACATTGTTGTTTGAGATGGATGAATTGTTAGATTCTCCAAATGTTTTTGTGATTGGAGCAACGGATAATTTAAATGGTTTGGATGATGTATTGAAAAGGGAGAGTAGGTTTACCCATATAGTTAAGTTGGAGTTGCCGAATGCGGAAGAGAGATTGGAAATTTTTAATATTCATATTAATAGGGCAGAAGATGGAGCTGAGGGTGAGCTGTTTGAGGATATTGATTGGGGGCGTATTGCAGGGTTGATTGATGGCTTTAGTGGTGCAGATATTGCAGAGGTTGTGAGGAAGACATTGGAGAGGAAAGTGAAGGAGGAGCTCTATGGGGGTAATCCAAGTCTTGTAAGTACTGAGGACTTAATCAACACTATTCAGGAATATAAAAATAGGGATGAAAAGGAGGGTTCTTTTGGTTTTGTTGTAGGGAACTAATTTTATATTTATACACATATGGGAGTTAGGGAAAAAGTAGAGTTAGCAGATCTTGAGAAAAAATTCTACGTGATTGAAAATGCCCAGATAGTTACGCATGATATAAGTACTGCTAATAGGCTTTGTGTACAACCATACTATAACCACAAGAGAGGGTGTCCAAATTTTGGGAAAAAAGAAGGTTGTCCTCCAAATCTTAGGCATATTTCTGAAGAGTACGATATGGATAGTATTCATATTCTTCTGTTAGAATTTCCTTTTGGTGAATATTTTGCACAGAGAAAGGAAGTTCATCCTGATTGGACCAATAGAGCATTGATAAATCCAAGACATTGGCAAAATCATCTAAGGGCTTGTCTTAATCGTGAGTGGGAGAATATTCAAGATGATTATCCTGAACATACCTTTATTTACAATCCAGAGGGGCAGGGAGTTAATATTGTAGAGACCTTGAGGTTAAATGGTATTGAAATGGAGTGGTCTGTTTCTAATGAAGATGGAGAGATAGTGAGTGTTGCTGAGACTTTGTATAGGGTAGCATTGATAGGGAAGGAGAAAGAGTCAGATAGGGAGTAAGGAGGAGTAAGGTTACCTTCGCTGATTCTCCTTATCCAGTAAGGACTATAACGGTTTTTTCATAAATATTTAATCTACTATATACCAATTTGGGTCTTGTAGTATGTTAAATATTTCAAGAAATTTCCATATAGTCCTTACTCAGTAAAGGTATTCAGCGAAGGTAACCTTACTGGACATCGCTCTTTCATTGATATACAATAAACATACATAATATTGTTGGGATATTAGTATGGATATAAATACATTTAAAACAGATATTTCCAAGTGTGTCGAACATGTAAAGGAGGACCTTTCTCAAATCAGGACAGGTAGGGCTACACCAGAGTTGGTTGAGGAGGTGCTTGTTAATGCATACGGTACACAATCTCCAGTAAAGAATCTTGCAAGTATTAGTGTAATTGATGCTAAGACAATTAACATTCAACCTTGGGATAAAAGTATATTAGAAGAGATAAATAAGGGGGTTAGTAATGCTAATTTAGGATTTTCTCCCATTATGGAAGGAGATAGGGTGATTGTAAAAATCCCTGACCTTACAGAAGAGAGAAGGCAGGAGTATGTGAAAATAATGAAAGAGAGAATAGAAGATGGCAGAGTTGCAGTTAGGCAGGTAAGGCAGAAATATATGCAGGGTATTGATGAAGCTCAGAAGGGTGGTCTCTCTGAAGATCAAGCAGATATGAAGAGGGAAGAGGCAGAGAAGGTAGTAAAAGATGCTAATGAACAGATTGAAAATATAAAGAATCAGAAAGAAGAAGAATTACTTACTATCTAACCTAACTATGCAAGAAATACTGTCAGTTGTTTTGAATATAATAATACTTCTCTTGATAATAGGGATACTAACCTTCATTCATGAGTTGGGACATTTTGTAGCAGCGAAAGCAATTGGAGCAAGGGTGTTGGAGTTTGCATTAGGTTTTGGACCAAAGCTTTTTTCTAAGAAGGTGGGGGAGACAATGTATAGCTTAAGGGCTTTACCTTTTGGAGGATATGTAAAGATATTGGGAGATGGTGATCCGGTTGAAGAGAAGTTAGAGAAAGGAGATGAGAAGAGGGATTTGAGTAAGAAACCTAAATGGCAACAGATAATTGTAATGCTTGCAGGTGTAACAATGAATATTATTTTAGCAATCATTGTCTACTACATTGTCCTTGGAGCTAATGGGTGGAAGATGATACTGAATAGCAATTATGAGGATTTCAAACCAGTAGGTGCAACAATCTCAAGAGAGGTGGATGGTGATGTTAAGTATGTAGAGGTTGTCGAAGATAGTGGTGCATCTTTAGCAGGTATTCCAAAAGAAGGGGTTATAAAGATGATTGATGGACAGGAGTTGGTATATTCAACAGATGTTAGTAAGTTGGTTAAAGATAAAGGTGGGGACTATGTAGTTATGAATATCTGTACGGAAGGTGATGTTTGTTCGGACTATACTGTAAAGGTATCAGATGATGGTAAGGTAGGTGTGGTTCTTCCAGCTAACTACTTTGTAACTCTTTCGTATGTTGAGAACAAGTTGTTTGCAGGATGTTCCCATATTATTAACAACCTTTCATTGGTAGGTAGAGCATTTAAAGGGATATTGGGTAGAGCAAAGCAGACAGGTGACTATACTGAGCTTTCTAATTCTGTATCTGGTCCTGTTGGTATGTATTTTGTAATAGATTACTTTAAACAATTTGGTTTTATCTCTCTTCTTGGTGTTGTTGCAGAACTTTCATTATCTTTAGCTATTATCAATGTCTTCCCTATTCCAGCTCTTGATGGTGGTAGGGTATTGATATTGCTAATAGAAGGTATCTTTAGAAAGGATCTTAATGAGAAGGTTGAAGCAGCTATTATTAATATTTCTTTCATTTTTCTCATTCTTCTGATACTATTTATATTAATCAAAGATATTGTTAATATAGATAGTATTAAGAATTTATTTAATTAAATATATATTATGGCTAATGTAAAGGTTTCTATGAGTAAGAAGGGGGTGTTAATTGGTTTGATTGTTTTAGTATTGGTATTAGGTGGGGGTGGTGGTTATCTATTATGGAGAGTTAATCAGAAGGATACTGTTGCTCCTACGGATAGTAGTGCGCATGAAGAAAATTGTGTATTAAGATGTAAAGCAAATGCAACATGCGGACCAAGGACTGCTGCAGGTGATAATTGTCAAGAAAATGAAGCAGGAATTTGTTACTATGGACCATATGGGGATACAAAGACTGGTTGTTGTGAATATGAAAAAATTTGTAACATTACCGCCTATCATATAACATTCAACAAAGGGGAGGGTGGTACTGTATCTCCAGGGGGTCAGCAAAGTGTCAAGCCTGGAAATAGTGTGTCCTCTACAGCGACACCAAGTAGTGGATACAAGTTTACAGGATGGCAAGGTAGTGGAGGTGGTAATGTAAGTGATACCAGTAGTCCAACTTTAACTATTAGTAATGTAAACTCAGATGCAACATATACAGCAACCTTCGAAGCACTACCAGTTGAAACAGTTACTCTTAGATATATAGCAGAACCTACAATAGGGGGTGAGATAAGGGGTAAAGCAGAACAAACAGTTGAGAAGGGGAAGGATGGAGAACAGGTTGTAGCAACTCCTAAAACAGGTTATGAATTTGTTAAATGGGAAGATAATGGTAGTACAGTATCTTCAAGACAAGATACAAATGTACAAGGAAATATAACAGGTAAGGCGATATTTCAGAAAGCAGAAGCCCCTGTTACCTGTGGAGATGGTATCTGTT
>DATERJ010000001.1:0-6903 GCA_035271645.1 Candidatus Dojkabacteria bacterium | reverse complement strand
CTGTAAACTCTTTGCACTTCCTTAACAATATAATCTTGAACTCCCTGTACTCCCTTGATTTTTAAAATATCATGGGGATTAACAGATCCCTCAGTTAATTTGTCTCCTGCTTCAACCACATCTCCTGTATCAACTTTAAGTCTTGAGTCATATGCAATAGCATAATTCTTATACTCCCCATCAGAAGATGTTACTATTACTTCCTTCTTTTTCTTACTCTTATCAATGGTAACTGTTCCTGAGTTTTCTGTAATTACAGCAAGTCCTTTTGGTTTTCTAGCCTCGAATAACTCTTCGATTCTTGGTAAACCTTGGGTAATATCTGCTCCAGCAACTCCACCTGTATGGAATGTCCTCATTGTAAGTTGAGTTCCTGGCTCTCCTATAGATTGAGCAGCTATTATACCAACAGCTTCTCCTATATTAACTTCATCACCAGTAGCTAAGTTTCTACCATAACAATGAACACAAACACCAAACTCTGCGTTACATCCTAGGACAGAACGAACTTTAACTTCTTTAATTCCAACTCTTTCTATTTCTTGGGAATTAAGTTCTGAAATCATATCTCTTTGTTTTACAATGACTTCCCCTGTAGTTGGATTTAAGATATCTTCAAAAGCATATCTTCCTTCTACTCTATCTTTTAATTCTTCAATAACTTCTCTACCATCTGTAAATGCTTTAACAAGTAGATATTGATCTGTTCCACAATCTACTTCTCTAACAATTACGTCCTGGCTAACGTCTACTAATCTTCTTGTTAAATATCCTGAGTCTGCTGTTCTAAGAGCTGTATCAGCAAGTCCTTTTCTTGAACCATGAGTTGATATAAAGAACTCTAGTACACTAAGACCCTCTCTAAAGTTAGATTTAATAGGTACCTCTATAGTTCTACCAGAGGCAGAAGCCATAAGCCCCCTCATACCTGCTAGCTGTCTAATTTGGTTAACACTACCTCTAGCTCCTGATAATGACATAATATAAATATTATTCATAGGATCAAGGTCGTCCATTAGTATATTTGTTAATTCATCTGTAGTCTCATTCCAGATTCGAATAACATTTTCATATCTTTCATCATCTGATATAAGACCTCTTCTATATGACTTCTCAAACTTTTCAACCTCGATGTCTCCCCTAGCCAATATCTCTGGCTTTGAATGAGGAACAAAAATATCTCCCATGGAAATAGATATAGCACCTAATGTGGAATAGTGGAAACCTATTTCTTTGATATGGTCTAATACTGTAGCTGTTAGTGAGTTGCCATGTGTTCTAAAGCATTTTTCAATTATATTACCTAATGCTTTTTTATTAACTAGTTGATCTATTTCTAAACCATGTGTATCAACAGATCTATCTACAAAACCTAAGTCTTGTGGAATATTTTCATTAAATATGAATCTACCTACTGTTGATTCAACAAGTTTGCTTTGGGTATCTCCAGGTTTTTTAACTCTAACTTTTATCCTGGCATGCAAACCTACTCTTTTATTATAATATGCAACCATCATTTCATCATAATCCTTAAACATCATGCCTTCCCCAACTTCACCTTTGGTTTCTACGGTCATATAATATGAACCTAAAACCATATCTTGTGTTGGAGTTGTTATTGGTTTTCCATCTTTTGGAGCAAGAATATTATTTGTAGATAACATTAAAAGTCTTGCTTCTGCTTGAGCTTCTGTAGACAATGGAACGTGGACTGCCATTTGGTCTCCATCAAAGTCTGCGTTATAAGCAGTACATACTAAAGGATGAAGTTTTATAGCTTTACCTTCTACTAATACAGGTTCAAAAGCTTGTATACCTAATCTATGAAGTGTAGGTGCCCTGTTTAAAAATACAGGATGATCCTTAATTACTGAATCTAAAACATCCCAAACTTCTGGATTCACTCTCTCTACCATTCTTTTAGCAGATTTTATATTATGTGAATGTCCCTCTTCTACTAATTTCTTCATAACAAAAGGTTTAAATAGCTCAAGAGCCATTTTCTTAGGAATCCCACACTGGAAGAATTTCAATTCTGGTCCAACTACAATTACTGAACGACCAGAGTAGTCAACTCTCTTTCCAAGTAAGTTCTGTCTAAATCTACCTTGCTTACCCTTAAGCATGTCTGATAAAGATTTTAAAGGTCTGTTTCCAGGACCAGTAACTGGTCTTCCTCTTCTACCATTATCAATCAATGCATCTACTGCTTCCTGAAGCATTCTTTTTTCGTTTCTAACTATTATATCAGGAGCACCTAGATCTAAAAGTCTTTTTAATCTATTATTTCTATTTATAACTCTTCTATATAAGTCATTTAAGTCTGATGTTGCAAACCTTCCCCCGTCAAGTTGAACCATAGGTCTTAAGTCTGGTGGAATTACTGGGATTGCATCAAGAATTAGCCATTCTGGCTTATTTCCAGAATTTCTGAAAGCTTCAACAACTTCCAGTCTTCTAGTAATTCTAATTTTCTTTTGTCCTGTTGCTTCCTTCAATAAAAGTCTTAACTCTTTTGATTCTGCTTCCAGGTCAATTTTAGCTAATAATTCTCTTATAGCTTCAGCACCCATTTTTGCTTTAAACTTATTTCCGTACTTCTCATAGGCATCTCTATATTCACCTTCGGATAAAAGTTGTTTTTCATATAGAGAAGTATCATTTGAATCTATAACTATATATGATGCAAAATAAAGTACTTTTTCCAATGATCTTGGAGACATATCCATTAAAAGCCCCATTCTACTTGGAATACCTTTGAAATACCATATATGTGATACAGGAGCTGCTAATTCAATATGTCCTAATCTTTCTCTTCTTACTTTGGACTTTGTAACTTCAACTCCGCACCTATCACAAACTACACCTTTATATCTTATTCTTTTATATTTCCCACAATGGCACTCCCAGTCCTTTGTAGGCCCGAATATTTTCTCACAGAATAAACCTTCTTTTTCAGGTTTTAAAGTTCTGTAATTAATGGTTTCAGGTTTCTTAACTTCTCCCTTAGACCATTGCCTAATCTTTTCTGGTGAGGCTAAACCAATTCTAATTGAGTCAAATGTATTAAATTCAAACAAGGAGCGATCTCTCCTTTCTATAGTAAATTTTGAGCCGCTAGCAAATTATTTTTATTCATCTTCTTCTAAGATAAATCCTGAAGGTATGTGTCCTTCTACCCTAACAATGCCTTCTTTCTCTTCACGTTCATCATCTTCAAATATCTTTTCTTCAATTTTTTCTTCACCAATTGCTTCTAGTTCAGATAATTCATCATCTAAAGATTCTTCTATTTCTATTTCAATTTTTTCTTCAGTTAATATCTTTATGTCTAAAGCTAAACTTTGTAATTCTTTTATTAATACCTTGAATGACTCTGGTATCCCTGGTTCTGGAATGTTTTCACCCTTAACAATTGCTTCGTAAGTTTTAACTCTACCTACAATATCATCAGATTTAACTGTTAATATTTCCTGCAATGTATGAGCAGCACCATATGCTTCAAGAGCCCAAACCTCCATCTCTCCAAACCTTTGTCCTCCAAATTGTGCCTTACCCCCTAGTGGTTGTTGTGTAACTAAGGAATATGGTCCTGTAGATCTAGCATGAATTTTATCATCAACAAGATGATGAAGTTTTAACATGTACATATAGCCTACAGTTACCGGGTTATTGAAATATTCTCCCGTCCTTCCATCTCTCAATAGAAGTTTACCACTTTCAGGATAGTCTGCTTCTTTTAATGCTGATAGAATATCATCGTCTGTGGCACCATCAAATACAGGTGTTGCAACATGCCATCCTAACTTTTTAGCAGCTAAACCTAAATGAACTTCCAGTACTTGACCTAAGTTCATCCTGGATGGTACTCCCAGTGGATTTAAAACTATTTGTATAGGTGTTCCGTCTGGTAAATAAGGCATATCTTCTTCTGGTAATATCATAGATACTACACCCTTGTTTCCATGACGTCCACACATCTTATCTCCAACATTAATTTTTCTCTTAGTTGCGATGTAAACCCTAACCATTTGGTTTACTCCTGGAGGTAATTCGTCTCCATTCTCTCTAGAGAAAATCTTAACATCTACTATAATTCCAGCTTCACCGTGGGGAACCCTTAAAGAAGTATCTCTAACTTCTCTAGCTTTCTCTCCAAATATAGCCCTTAGTAGTCTTTCTTCTGCAGTTAACTCAGTCTCACCTTTTGGTGTTACCTTACCAACTAATATATCTCCAGATTTAACTTCCGCACCAATCCTGATAATACCCCTCTCGTCTAATTCCTTCAACATGTCGTCTCCAACATTTGGGATATCACGAGTAATTTCTTCTGGTCCTAGTTTAGTATCTCTAGCTTCTGATTCGTATTCCTCTATATGAACTGATGTTAAAGTATCTTCTTTAACTATATTTTCATTGATTAAAATAGCATCTTCAAAGTTGTATCCTTCCCAAGTCATGAATGCTATTAAGATATTCTTTCCTAATGCAATTTCTCCTAGATCAGTACTTGGTCCATCAGCTATTACCTGATTACCTTCAACTCTTTCACCTTTTACGACCATTGGTCTTTGGTTAATAGTTGTACCTTGATTTGATCTTTGGAATTTCAGTAATCTGTAGTTATCTACTTTATTATCATCTCTTCTGATTACGATTTCATTTGCACTTACTTTTTCTACAGTTCCTGCCGCTTTGGATATTACAACTACTCCTGAATCCTTAGCTGCTTTATATTCAATTCCCGTACCAATTATTGGTGCTTCAGTTTTTAATAAAGGTACAGCTTGCCTCTGCATGTTTGCACCCATTAGAGCCCTGTTACCATCATCATTTTCCAAGAAGGGAATCATTGCAGTACCTACTGATACTATTTGTTTAGGAGATACGTCCATGTAATCAACTTCCTCACTTGGATAAATATCTACTATTCCACCCTTACCTCTGGCAACTATTCTTTTGTTTACAAATGTACCATCTGGATTTAATCTCTCATTTGATTGAGCTATTGTAAATTCATCTTCTACATCTGCAGTAATATAATCTATTTCTCCAGTTGTTCTACTGGTTCCTGTTTCAACTTTTCTATAAGGAGCCTCTAGGAATCCGTATTCATTAATCCTTGCATATGTTGTCAAGGAAGTAATAAGGCCTATGTTTGGTCCCTCTGGTGTTTCTATTGGACACATTCTTCCATAATGAGAATGGTGAACGTCCCTTACAGCAAATCCTGCTCTATCACGACTAAGCCCACCAGGTCCTAAAGCAGACATTCTTCTCTTATGAGTAAGTTCTGCTAGTGGATTAGTTTGATCCATGAACTGAGATAACTGACTGCTTCCAAAGAATTCTTTAATTGAAGCAACAACAGGTCTGATATTTATCAAATCTTGTGGTGTTGCAACATCTATATCTTGAATAGTCATTCTTTCTCTAACTACTCTTTCCATACGAGATAATCCTATTCTAAACTGGTTTTGTAATAACTCTCCTACAGATCTTAATCTTCTATTTCCTAAATGATCAATATCATCAGTAATTCCAATTCCATTAAATAAGTTCATTTCATAGTTTATACTTGCTACAATATCATCCACCGTAATATGTTTAGGGGATAATTCTCTTATCTTTTCATTAACAGCTTCTTTTAATTCTTCCGGATCATCATAGGTATCTATTAATTCCTTCATTAAAGGGTAATATACCTTTTCTTTAAGTCCTAGGTCTTCTACTGAAAATGGTAGATTAAAAGCTTTAGGGCTAACAAAACGGTTACCTATAACTCTTGCTATTTTACCATCATTTAATAGTACGTCTACAGCGTTTATACCACTGTTTTCAATTACTATAGCTTGATCCCTAGTGATTTTTTCACCTTTAGAAATTAAGATTTCTCCCGTTTCTAAATTGTGAATATCATTAACTGATTCCTTTCCATAAATCCTGTTAAATAAAGCTAATTTTTTATTGAATTTATATCTACCCACTTTAGCTAAATCATAACGTCTCGGATCGAAAAATAGGTTGTTTATAAGAGTTCTAGCACTATCTACAGTAGGTGGTTCTCCTGGTCTAAGTCTCTTATATATTTCAATTAATGCTTTTCCTTCAATCTCTGCTCTTAACTTTTCTACTATATTGTTTAAAATTTCGTCAGATTCTTCGTTCGTATCGCCTTTATTACTGACTTCACTTAAAACTTGATCAAGTTGAGCCTTAATCTTAATTACTTCAGAATCATTTCCAATAGGATCTTTTTCTAAAGTACTTAAAACTTGTTCCGTTTCTCCTAAAACTGCAATTATTTCACTATCTGTAGAAACCTTTAAAGCACGTAATAATGTAGTAATAGGGACCTTTCTTGTCCTATCTACTCTTACATATACTACATCGTTAGAATCCGATTCAAATTCTAGCCAAGCTCCTCTATTTGGTATTAATGTTGAGGAATAAAGCCTCTTACCTGTCTTGTCAATTTCCTCCACATAATAAACACCTGGAGACCTTACTAACTGACTTACTACAACTCTCTCAGCACCGTTAATAATAAAAGTACCCTTTTCTGTCATCAAAGGTAAATCTCCCATAAACACTTCCTGTTCTTTCACTTCTCCAGTTTCCTTGTTTATGAGTCTGATCTTTGCCTTTAATGGTGCGGAAAAGTTAGCATCTCTTTCCCTTGCTTCATCTTCACTATACTTTATTTCTTCCTCAATATGGTAGTCAATAAACTCCAAAATAAGGTTACCCGTATAGTCTTGGATAGGAGAAATATCATCAAAAACTTCTTGAAGACCTTCTTCTATAAACCACTGATAAGAAGATTTTTGCACCTCTGTCAAATCAGGTAAATCTAGTACTTCGTCAATGCGTGAGTAACTCATCCTGACGCGCTTCCCA